>CAIOGO010000001.1 GCA_903857865.1 uncultured bacterium
ACAGGGCAAAACCCACAACCAGGCTGTACGTGCCCTCGGGCGCCACATGGTTCGTGTCATCTGGGCGATGCTGCGAGACGGACGCGACTACGAGCCACGAGGTGATGTCGCGTAGCTTGACAATCCAAGAGGGATGTTCAGATCTTTAATTGACAGGTTCAAGCGCGGGGTCGGTCTCGCTCATGATGTCTGGACTGCGCGAACACGCCGCCGATGCCTGCTTCCAATCACGACATGAGCCGCCACCTTCACCCAGCGAAGCTGCTGCCCACGCCGTACCGTCCGGTGCCCTATTGCGCGGTCTCGCTGGGCCGGGGCCTCGTCGAGCGGTACACGAGCGCCGGGTCGGTTCCTTCCTTCTGGAACCCTAGCCTGCGGGCGATGGCTGCGGAAGCAGGGTTGTCGGTCTCGCGGCTCCAGGCAACCGAGAAGCCTCGCTCGAGGCACTGGTCGATCACATACGCGGACACGCGCGTCGCGTACCCCTTGCCGCGGTGCGCCTCGCCGGTGGACGACCGGCAGCAGATTGCATTTCTTGCCAGGGTCGTGGACTCCCTTGTATTGTAGATTCGTCCCTCCATGGTGGAGAGAAGCATGTAGCGCAGAGCCTTGGTCTCCGGGCAGCAAGATGGGGGGAGAAAGCATGGGACCATGGCAACCTCCTTGCGCAGTGCGGGGCCACGGAGAAGCCGAGGCCCCGCACGCCGTCTGGGGCGACGGAGTTGGATCCCGCGTTCACGCATCCGGTCCCGGGGCACAGTAGAAGACTAAACGCCCGCTCGTCCCAGATTGCCCACTGTGTCCTGAGCACTCTGGCCCGGTGGAGAAGGAGCTGAGCGAATCTCCGGCCGACCGAGAGCGACGTTCTCTGGAGGACGCACATGGCAAGAGCAGAGATCTACTACTTCTCCGGAACGGGGAACTCGCTCGT
The DNA here is from genome assembly GCA_903857865.1 of uncultured bacterium. Taxonomy (GTDB): domain Bacteria; phylum Bipolaricaulota; class Bipolaricaulia; order UBA7950; family UBA9294; genus CAIOGO01. The sequence goes on from CAIOGO010000001.1 coordinate 932, forward strand.
CCTGGCGAAGCTCGTCGCGGAACGGTTGGGTGGAGGTCTGATCCCGATCGCTTCGGTGATCGATCGAGAGACGATCGAGTCGACCGCGGACGTCATCGGGATCGTGTTCCCGGTCTACTACGCCGACACTCCCAACATCGTCCGGCGCTTCGCGGAGAAGCTGGAGAACGTGGAGGGGAAGTACGTCTTCGCGATCTGCAACTACGGAGGAGGCGCCGGCGACTCGCTCAAGACCGTGGACCGCATCCTCCGATCGCGTGGGAAGACACTGTCGGCAGGGTTCGGCGTGCACATGCCGCAGAACGCGTTCCACAAGCCCTGGGAGATGAAGTCGCTCGCCTACAGACAGGCCCCGAAGAGGATCGACTTCATCGCTCGATCCATCGAAGCAAGGCGCACGGGGCTCTTCTACTCGAACGTTCTCGTTCAGGCCATGATGGTGCCGTTCCAAGGGTGGCTCCGGCGCATGACCGCCCTGTACCTGGAGAAGGCGTCGAACACTCCCGCCCCGTCCGGTCTCACCGTCGAGCAACTGATGCCACTCGCCGACAGATCCTTTGCGGTGGACGAGAACTGCAACGGCTGCGGGACGTGCGCCCGAGTCTGCCTTGTCGACAACATCGAGATCGTGGACGCAAAGCCCGTCTGGCAGAGCCGCTGCGAGAACTGCCTCGCGTGCTTCAATTGGTGTCCCACGAACGCCATCCATGGCGCGCTCGCGAACACGGGCTACCGCTACCACCATCCCGACGTGACTGCTCGAGACATCGCTGGACAGAGCGGCGCCCTAACCTAAGTCCCTGGTTCTGCTAAGACGCGGGGTCAGATCTTTACTCTTGGTGTCAAGAGTGCGCCAACAGACCTCGCGAGCCCGCCGGCGTTGATCAGCTGGCGTTCCATTCCCCTATCGTGACGTCCGTCCCGCGTCGCAGCGCGTGCTCAAAGATGAGGCGCCTGTGCACAGAGTACATGCTACGCTCACGTGGTACCCTGTGCCAGGCTCATCGGGAGACGTCACGGGCCTGCAGTGCAGGCTGCTCAAGAGCTGGAGCAGCCGAGATTGGCAGAGGAGGAGTCAGAATGGCAGACAACGGCGTCTTTGACGTAGGCCGTAGGGAGGCTCTCGAGTCGCAGGTTCGGAGAGTCAGCATGCCGCTGGCGGCGGCCGCCAGGTGGATCAAGTTCCTCGCCGCGCTGACAATCGCCGGCGCGGTCCTCTCGGTCCTCGCGTCGCTGTGGAGTCTGCTCTTCGTTTGGCTTCCGATCTGGGCGTCGGTCTTGCTCTACATGGCCGCAACGCGAGTGGCGAGTGCGTGTTCGACCGGGAAGGAAGCGGAGCTTGTCGAGGCTCTGGATCGCCTGCGACTCTACTTCCTCATCTCGGGCGTCGTGACTCTCATCGCACTCGTTCTCGTCGTCGTCGGCATGTTCGCCGGAGTGCCGCTCGACGTCGGCATCTGAGGCCACATCGAGGCGCTTCCTCGTGAGCAGCCTGCTGGTATTGACGCCCACACGGCGCTACTAGGAATCGCTGGAACGGACCTTGTTCACGAACGTCACGTCCTCGAGTCCCTCGAAGTCGGCGTCCTGGGTCCAGATGTGAGCTGCGTGGATCCGCGCGGTGGCGAGGATGACGCTGTCGGCCATCGGGAGCTTGTGTTCGAGGCTGAGTTCGGCAGCGAGGATGGCGATGCGCTCGTTCAGCTCGACGATCGTGCCCTGACGCATCAGCGCGACGGTCTGCAGCGCCGCCGCTGCGCCGCGCTGCCGCAGCACGACCTTGAACACCTCGTAGAGGCACACGGTGGGAACGATGAGGTCCTCGGGGTCTCGAAGCGGTCGGGCAAAGACCTTGGCATTCGGGCCGTCGGCGAAGTACTCGAGCCAGCCGGACGAATCGACCAAGTTCATGCTCTGTCGGTCTCGCGTTCCACGGTCGTGTCGATTCCCTTGAGGAACCCGCGCACCGCGCGAAGCGGCCTCACGGGGATCACCTCGATCCGATCGCCGTGAGCGATCATCTCGACGTCCTGGCCCGGAACGAGATCGAGCGCGGCGCGCACCGACTTCGGAATCACGATCTGGTACTTCGGCGAGATCCGCACCTTCTCCACGGCTTTCCTCCGATCGATCGACAACGCGTCATACGACACCATGATCGATCGGGACGGCGATGTCAAGCGCAAGTTCACGCAATAAACACGCATCACGCAAAGGGCGTGAAGGCCCGAGGTGTCAACACCATTCCGAGACTGGATACGCTAGGTCGGCACCTTCCCGACCGGCGCGACGTAGAGCGAGATTTCGTCCACACCGTTGACGCCGACGAACTTGTCGAGCAGGTCCTGGTTGTAGGAAACGATCGCGCAGGTGCCGGCTCCGATGGCCTCGCAGGCGAGGTAGAGGTTTTGGCAGATGTGGCCGCAGCTGAGAAGGATGTCCTTGAGGGAATCGGGGCCGTAGCGCCACTCGGTGCGGTAGGGGATCGCGGCCCAGATGAACGTCACGGCTGCCGTATCCACGAACTGCTGCCCACAGCACACTGCGGCCAGACTGGATTCGTCCTCGACGTGACCCGCCCGGACCTTGACGAGCCGGTGTTCGAGCGCGCCGTAGCGGTAGAGGCCTCGCGGTACCGACTCAACGTTGCGGATCCAGAGGTACGTCTCGAATGGGTGTCGACAGCCGCCGGACGGCACGGTGCGCATCATCGCCCAGCCGCTCCTCGGATGAGTGCGCCGAATCCCCTGCGTCGCCCAGAGGAGGAACGACAGCTCCTCGAGCGTGAGGGCCTCGTCCGAGAACTGCCGCCGGCTCTCGCGCTTCCGAATCGCCTCAACGAGGGGCATCGCTCCAAGCGCGATCTTGTCGGCAGGCACGAGGGGGATCACCTTGGCTCCGGCCTCGATCGGTTTCTCGAGTGGCGGCGGGGTGACGCCCTTGCGCTGGTCGCTCTCGTGCGATTCCAGCGCCTCCGGCGACGGGTTTCTCAAGTGCTGTCGACTCATGCCCATTCGGGGTCTCCCTTCAAGCTCTTACTCAAATATGTCGCGCTTGCGGCTGGACGCGTTCAACAGTCACGGGCACCGGCTTGCCGTCCCGGAGGCGCGTTGCTGCGCAAGGGGGCTTTGGGCCAACGAAGACGCCTGAGCGTCTCCTGACCCCGCTCGGGCATCCAGGCAAACGGTCGCTAGACTCCGCTCTACGGCGCTGGAGAGAACCAGGCCGTCTTTACGGTCTTCTTGGCGTTCGCGCCGACGAGCGAGAGCTGGACGGTTCCTCCAGGCACGACGTTCACGGTGATCCCGACGAGGAGCCCGTTGCCCCACGGGTGGATGCCGGTGACCTCCCCGCCACCGAGAACGACGATGTCCGCCGGGGTCAGGCTGACCGCCGCGCTGAACGAGAAGACAATCATCGTCTGCAGCTTCCCCGTGGCGTTGTCCACGAGATAGACAGGTCCGGTTGGAGTGACGAACGTGCGGAGCGGAATGTTGAGCGAGGTCTGAGATGCTGCGAGGACTCCGACCACCAAGACTGCGAGACAAGCGACTGCAAGAGCCTTTCTCACGTAACCCACCTCCCGAGTGGCTACACGCTACAACGCCGCCCCAATCCCTCGACCCAGGCAGCGCATCCGTGGCGCAGTCTACGACAACGGGAGGCCTCCGAGTCAAGTCCCCTGGGCGGCGCGTGGTCAAATAAATCTGTCGCGAAGACGGGGCGTCGTTGCCACGCCGTCGTCGCCGGGCGTCCAGCGCCTACTTCCGTTGGCAGTACGGGACGCTCTTCCCGCCGGTGTGATGCGTCGCGCATGCCTCGCAGTTGCCGTGACGCTCGCACTTCACCTTCGGGCAGGGGCAGCTCGAATGGACGTCCTGCGCTGTCTTGCGTTTCGTATCGGTCATGTTGCCCCGCCCTCAGAACTGGATCTCGAGTCCGGCCGGCGCCGCGCCGGGGAATCCCGAGATCTCTCTTCCGGTCAGGACTCCTGTCACCGGGTCGATCTCGACGATCCGATGGCGATCCACGTCGACGGCCCACAGTTTCCCGTCGTAGGAGTCGATGGCCGTGACGGGGAAGATGCCCGAGGGAAGCTCGACGCCCTGTCCGTCGACCTGTAGCTGCGTGTTTGCCATGAGGTCGTAGCCGGGGACGATTCGGATCTTCCACAGGACGTGCGTCTCGCCTTCGAGGTACCAGAGAAAGCCGGGCGCGTTCGTCACGGGAACCCAGTCGAGGCCCTGCGGTGTCCAAAGGAACGGTACGTCTCGCACCTGAAGCGAGGTCGCCTTGAAGTACGTTTGGCCGAAGGAATCGAACACCTGGGCCGTGTCGGGGTTGAGGCGATAGATCATGCGCGACTGTCCATCGACGTGCCACAGCATCTTCTGGCCGGTCGCACCGTAGGTGATCTCTTCCGGCGACTGCGCCGGCGCCGGCTTCTCCTGCAGTAGCGCGCCGGTCACGGGGTCGAGGTAGATGATCTTCTGGAAGCCCTCGTTCGCGCAGGCAATGACGAGCGTGGTGAGCCCGTTCACGGTCGCGATGGTGACACCGCGGGGCTCCTTGGCCGGAAGGTCGAAGAAGCCGAGCGTGGCGCCGTCGAGCGACAGTCGATAGACGCGGTCGAGGCTTTCGTCCGTCACCCAGACGGCCGGGTTGACGCGGATTGCGACCGTCTCGGTCGCCGTCTTCCCGTTCTCGGCGCGGACCGTGAGGGAGAGCGTAAATGTGCCGGCCCGCTGGTACGTGTACGTTCCCGACGTCTCGTAGGACTCGTCCTCCGTTCCGAAGGTCCAGTGATACGTGCTGATCCCGTCCGTCCCGGTCGATCCTGTCCCGTCGAACGTGACGGTCAGCGGCACGGTGCCGTCTGTCGCGCTGACGCCGATCACGGCCGAGGTGCCAGGGCCGAAGAGGTCGCAACCCGCTAGACCTATGGCGAGCAGCGTGCCGATGAGCGATAGAGCCACCATACTGAGTCTCTTCATCTTGCCTCCCCTTCGAGCCGTCTCTCTCGGCCAGACTAGACCACGGCGAGGCGCCGGGCAAGCGCAAGCCGGGCAGCGGCTCGGCGACAGTGCCTGCACCGACCTGATGCAGAACTACGGTGCGAGGAGCGTCTGCAGCTCGAACGTAAGCGTCTGCGCGCCTTCGGCGCCGATGCGAACGAAGATGGACCCGAGGCGTACGATGACCTTGTCGCCGAGCGCGAGATGCGGTCCGATCCACGGCACGACGTCCACGAGTTCGAAGTACGCGGCGCTGTACGCAGCGATGTCGATCGTCGTCTCTCCCGCGTAGAGGCTGTCCGTCCAGACGCCGTCCTTGAGGAAATATGCGCGATCGTCGACGACGCGCACGGCCTCGCTCGCCCCGGGAGCTGCCGAATCCTCCGCCAGGCTCTTGAGGCTGGACGATGCCTGTACGGCGCTCGCGCCCGACGCGGGGGCAGCGGCGCGGTAGACGGCGTCCGCGGCGGCCTCGGGGCTCAGGTCGCCTTCTTCGACGAGAAACGACGTGTACGGCGTGATGATCCCGTACTGGCGGCTCAAGGCGATGACCTCGTTCACGAGTTCGTCGCTCTCTCCGTACAAGCGAATCCGGTCGAGGGTGTACGCGATCTTCCGCCCGGCCCAGAGTCGTGGCAGGGTGGGCTCGGTCATCGACGCGGAGAAGGAGGCGAGCGACACGTAGGACGTGAATCCGAGCGCTGTCTGTCCCGAGACCGTGATCTGGGCGTCACCTAGGCCCTGAGCGCGCCCCAGGATGAGGAGCTGCGTGCCGCTGAACAGGTCGGGCAGCGCGCGCGGGAAGACGTCGTACGTTGCTACGCCGTCGATGGCGACGGAGACGTCGGACAAGACGGGCGAGGCGATCTTGCGGTAGAAGGCGGAAAGCGCGAGGTTGAGATCCTCGCCCGGCGCGACGTAGGTCGTCGTGCCGTGGTTCTCGAGCGCGAGCTGGTCGAGGAGGACGGTGTTCACGTCGTAGCCGACGCCGAACGCGAACAGGCGGGCGTCCGCCTCGTTCGCGACGAGCGCGTGCGCCGCAATCCGCACCGGGTCGGTCTCGCCCACCGTCGGTTCGCCATCGGTGAGGAAGACGAGGAAGCGCGGTCGGTCGCCGTCTTCGAACAGGGCGAGCGCCTGCGAGAGGACGAGGTCGATGTTCGTTCCGCCGGACGCCTTGAGGTCCGAGATCCAGGCCGTCGTCTCGGCGACGGCGAGGGGAGTGACGGGAACGAGCGTCGGGTAGAGGGCCGAGGTCACATCGCTGAAGGAGAGGACGGCGAACCGGTCGTCGGGATTCAGGTTCTCGACGATGTACTGGAGAGCTGCCTTCGCCTGGTCGATCTTCTCACCGTTCATGCTGCCCGATCGATCGAGGACGAGAATGAGGTCCTTGGCAATCGTCGAGGTTTCCCCGAGATCGGGCGGCGTGACGACGAGGAGGAAGAACCCGTCGTCTCCGGGGGCGCGGTAGGAGAGGAGGCTCATTCCCATCGTAGCCGGGCTCACGGCGTAGTAGAGCACGAAGTCCTGCGACGGGCGGATGTCGTGCTCCTCGTAGGTGACGGTGGCTCTTCTGGTCTCTGACCGGGTGATCTCGAGCTCGTGCGTCGGGGAGTACACGGCGGTAAGGGGCTCGCTTGTCGAGAGGTCCACGACGACGCGCACTCGTTCGAGCGGCCGCGCGGAGAACCGTTCGGTATCGAGCGGGTAGCGATAGCGGTACATGCCGTTGTCCGCCGTGAGGAGTTCGCTGTAGACGATCTCGATGCGGCGTTCGCCGCCGGCGGGAATGGGGAAGATGCGCGCCGCCAGCGTGTCGCGGCCGATGTACTCGAGGAGCGCGGGGTCGACGGCTCGGCGCACGTAGTCCTCGTAGATGTCGCGAGCCTCGTCGGCATCGAGCAGGCGTGCCTCGAGAGCCTGACCGTCGACCCACATCGTGAAGCTCGACACCGCGGCGCCCGCGGGAACTGGGAAGAGGTACCTGCCCTCGACGTCATAGGAGTTCGGGTTGCGGAAGACTTGATCGACGCGCGTGGTCACCAGCCCGTCGTGGGCGGTGACCTCGACGTCGTGATGGACGATGTTGAGCTGCCCACGTGCGGGATCGTCGGGCAGGATGATGCCGTCGCCTACGGCCTGCGCCGAGAAGAGGGCGACCAGAGCGACCGCGCACCACGCGAGAGACCGAACCCGGCACATCATGAAGGACCTCCTCTGTTGTCTCAGCGAACGTACACCGAAGCGCGGGGACGGTTCCCGACGGGCGGCCCCGACGACTAACGCGAGGCGCGTGCTCTCTGCCAGCAGAGCTGGAGGCCCTTCAGGGTGAGATCAGGGTCGTAGAGCTCGATCGAGTCGATGTGCTGGTAGTAGAGCTCGCCCTTTCCTCCGGTGGCCACGACGCGGAGAGCGGGGCCGACCTCCGCACGGAAGCGGGCGATGAGTCCGTCGACGAGGTCGAAGAACCCGAGGACGAGTCCGGCGCGCAGATTGCTGGCCGTCGTCCGTCCGATGACGGTGTCCGGGACGTCGAGCGAGACGGCGAAGAGCTGCGCGGCCCGATCCGTGAGGGCGTCCGCGGCCAGCCGCATTTCCGGAGCGATTGCGCCTCCGAGGAAGACGCCGTCCTTCGAGAGGAGGTCGAACGTGACGGCCGTGCCGAAGTCGATGACGAGAAGCGGCCCTCCGTACAGAGCATGGCCGGCGACGCAGTTGGCGATTCTGTCCGCGCCGACCGACCACGGTTCGTCGACGTCCAGTCGAATCGGCGAGGTGCGCGCGTCGACCCACAGGATGTCCGTCTCGAACAGGGGACGCAGTCCGGCGGCGAGGGTGGGATTGAGCGATGGCACTACGGATGCCGCGGCGATGCCGTCGATGTCGGCCGAGTCGACTCCCGCTTCGGCCAAGACGCTGCGCGCCTCGAAGCGCATCTCGTCCGCCGTGCGTTGCCGGTGCGTCGTGAACCGCCAGCGTCCGACGATCCGTTCTCCGTCCAACAGGCCGACGACGATGTTCGTGTTCCCGATGTCGTACGCTAGGAGCACGGTGAACCCCCTGTGAGAAGCGGTTCGCCCGGCGGCAGGACGGCATTGTCGATCAGGCGCGTCCGCCCGATGCGAACCGCGAGCGAGACGAGGGCCTTGCGGTCGATCATGTGGATCTCGTCGAGCGTTCGCGCATCCGTAATGCTCACGTAGTCGAGCCGGGCCAGCGGCTCCGCTTCGATGGCTTCAACCATCGCCTTCCGAATCTGCTCCGCGTCGCGCCCTCCATCCTGCCAGAGCCGCTCGGCGAGGTCGAGCGATCGTCTCAGGACGGGCGCTGCCTGTCGTTCATCGGGCGAAAGGTACGTGTTGCGGCTGCTCATCGCTACGCCGTCCGGCTCGCGCACCGTGTCCGCGACGCGGAGTTCGACCGGGAAGTGAAGGTCGCGAATCATGCGGTCGATGACCAGAACCTGCTGAGCGTCCTTCTGTCCGAAGTAGGCGCGCTGGGGCTCGACGATGTGGAAGAGCGCCGCGACCACCGTCGCCACGCCCTGGAAGTGAGTTGGACGCGTGGCCCCTTCGAGGCGGCGAGCCAGGCGGTCCACCATCACCCACGTCTCGTGGTCATTCGCGTACATCTCCTCGGCCTGCGGCGCGAATACGAGGTCTACTCCCGCTTCCTCGAGGAGGCGCATGTCCCGCTCGGCATCGCGGGGATAGTTCGTCAGGTCCTCCGTAGGAGCAAACTGGGTTGGGTTGACGAACAGGCTCACGACCGTGGCTGCGCACTCCTCCTGTGACTGGCGGACGAGCGCGAGGTGTCCCTCGTGGAGGAATCCCATCGTCGGGACGAGACCGACAGGCGGGGAAAGCTCGGAGCGCAATCGACGAAGCTCGGACACGTACTGGGTGACGATCATCGCGTAGGAGACAACTCCTTTCGCAGCTGGACGAGGACGTCGTCCGGAACGGAGAAGCTTTCCTTCGCCGTCGGGAAGCTCCGCGCGGCAACGTCCTCCTGGAAACTGCGGAACGCGGCGGCCGCTTCGTGAGCGAGCTGCGCGTACGGCCGTGTGTGCTTCGGCGTGAAGTCGGGCAGCCAGCCGAGGATGTCGCTCGAGACCTGGATCTCTGCGTCGCAGAACGGGCCGGCACCGATGCCGATCGTGGGGATCGAGAGGCGCTCCGCGATCAGGCGCGCGACCTCCGCGGGGATGCACTCGAGCACGACCGCGAACGCCCCCGCGCTCTCGACCGCGTGCGCATCGTCGACGAGGCGGCGGGCCGCGTCGAGGGTCTTCCCCTGCACCTTGAACCCGCCGAGTTGGTGCACCGACTGCGGCGTGAGCCCGATGTGGCCCAGAACCGGAATGCCGACCGCGACCAGCCGCTCGATGGTCTCGCCCATGACTCGCCCCCCCTCGAGCTTGACCGCTTGGGCGCCGCCCTCCTGGATGCAGCGGCCGGCGTTTTCCAGAGCCTGGTCCATCGAACGGTGGTAGGTCATGAATGGCATGTCGGCCACGATGAGGGCGCGGCGGCTGCCGCGGACGACGGCGCGCGTGTGGTACAGGATGTCGGCGAGGGTGACCGGGATGGTGTTCTCGTACCCGAGGACGACCATTCCCAGGCTGTCGCCGACGAGGAGGAGAGGGACGCCGACTTCGTCGAGGATGCGGGCGGTCACGGCATCGTACGCGGTGAGGGCGGCGAAGCGCTTGCCCTCCGTCTTCATCTTCCGGATGTCGGACGTTGTCACGCGCATCCCGCGCCTCCTTCGCTCTCGCCAGAGAGCGCGTCCGGGCTGCCGAGCGCCTCTTCCAAACGGCGCGCCTGCTCGGAACCGATCGTGCCTTTGGCCAAAGCCACCGAAACGGCCCGGAGACCGAGTTCCTTGTACACCGGCATGACGTGGGGCGCAAGCGCTCGGAGCGCCGCGAGATGGCGTTCGACGGTCCCCGCGTCGCCGCGGGCGATGGGGCCCGTCAGTGCCGCCGGAATGCCGAGAGCATCAATATTCTCGATCGTGCCGCGCACGAGGGGAAGGAGGGCGCGAAGGCCGTCCTCGGGCGTTGCCCCCCACTCCGTCCAGAGGCTGGCGGCGAGATCAAGTAACGCCACGAGGTAGTTCGACGCGAGGACCGCGCTCACGTGGTAGAGCGTCGGGTCGGCGCCGAGGACGAACGGCCGGCCGCCGACGGCGGACGCCATCTCCTCGAGGAGGGCTCGCAGCCGCTCGCTCGATGCTTCGACTCGGAAGCAGCTGCCGCGCATCAGCCGTCCTGCCTGGTCCGGGTTGGCAAACGACTGAAGTGGATGCAAGACGCCGACCTCGGCACCGCCGTCTGACGCGGCGCGCAGAAGGTCAAGCGACGCCGCGCCGTTGCAGTGCACGGCCGCGCAACCAGGGCGCCATCGTACGGAGGCCGCGACGTGCGCCACCGCGTCGTCCGACACGGCCAGAACGACGATGTCGGCGGCGTCGACGACGTCTTGGCGTGATGGCGCCAGGATCGCTCCTGGCAGCCCGGCGACCAGAGCCTGAGCGCGACGGCGATTGCGGCCGTGGACCGCGGCGATGGGGTAACCGGCGTCGGTCAACCCGCGGGCGAGGGCGGTCGCGACGACACCCGTTCCGATGAAGCCAAGCCGCGGCCGACCCGATCGGTCCATGACTCTCCTAGGCGTTTTCGAGCAGTGCGACGACGCGGTCGAGGATGAGGTCGGCGAGCGCCCGCTTCGGCATGCGGGGAGTCGGCGTCGTGTCCGTACGGCTCACGAGGACGGCCTCGTTCATGTCCGAGCCGAAGGGAGAATTCCTTGCTCCGACATCGTTGGCGACGACGAGGTCGAGGTTCTTCCTTGCGAGCTTGTCGCGCGCGTTGGCAATCAGGTTCTCCGTTTCCGCCGCGAAGCCGACCTTGACTTTGACGGGAACGTCGCGCACGGCCTGCAGGATGTCCGGCGTGCGCCGAAGATCGATGCGGAGCGGTGCGTTCCCCTTCTTCGCTTTCGTCGACAGTGCCTCGGCCGGCGCGAAGTCGGCCACGGCCGCAGCCATGATGAGGACGTCGCTTCCAGGAAGAGCCTGCTCGACGGCGGCGAGCATCTCGTCGGCCGTCGTCACGTCGACCACGTGCACGCCGGCCGGGCGATGAATCGTCGCCGGCGCTGAGATGAGCGTGACGCACGCGCCTCGGTCGCGGGCCGCAGCGGCGACCGCATACCCCATCTTCCCTGACGAGCGATTGCCGAGGAATCGGACCGGGTCGATGGCCTCGCGTGTGCCGCCGGCCGTCACGACGACGCGCCGACCCGCAAGGCTTCCGTGGCGACCGAGCAGCGCGCCGATCTCGTCGAGGATGTCGTCGACCGGCGCCATGCGCCCGGCGCCGTGGCCGCCGGACGCGAGGCGACCGACGGCGGGACCCGCGAACGCGACGCCGCGTTCGCGCAACGTTTCGACGTTGGCAAGCGTTGCGGGATTCTCCCACATCGCGGTGTGCATCGCCGGTGCGATGAGGATCGGGGCGCGAGTGGCTAGTGCAGTACAGGTGAGGAGGTCGTCGGCGATTCCGTGCGCCAGTTTGGCGATGACGTTCGCGGTGGCCGGCGCGATCACGAGGGTGTCGGCGATCTCGGCCAGTGAGACGTGCTCGATCGAGAATGGACTGGAAAGGTCGAACATCTCGATGGCCACCGGTTGCCCGGTGAGGGCGCGAAATGTGGCCGGAGTGACGAGTTTCGAGGCGCTCTCGGTCATCACCGTGTGCACGGAGACGCCGGCCTGCGTGAGGCGGCTGGCGAGATCGGCCGCCTTGTAGGCGGCGATCGAGCCCGTGACACCAAGGACAACGTTTCGTTGCGACATAGTCTCTCCCCAGAACGCCAATGGATTGTAGCTTGGCTCTTCTCGAGCGTACAAGACGCGGGCCCCGTCGACCGGGGCCCGCGTCCATCGAGAACGGATGTGGACTAGTCGTCGAGCGCAGCCTGCGCCGCGGCGAGGCGCGCCACAGGAACGCGATAAGGACTGCAGCTCACGTAGTTGAGTCCCGTCTTGTGGCAGAAGTGAATCGACGCCGGGTCTCCGCCGTGCTCGCCGCAGATGCCCAGCTTGATCGTCGGTCGCGCCTTCCTGCCGAGCTCGCACGCCATCGCGACCAGCTTGCCGACTCCACCCTGATCGAGGGTTTGGAAGGGATCCTTCTCGTAAATGCCCTTGGCCACGTACTCCTTGAGAAATCGGGCGGCATCGTCGCGCGAGAAGCCGCAACCCATCTGGGTCAGGTCGTTCGTCCCGAAGCTGAAGAATTCGGCCTCGGACGCGATCTCGTCGGCGGTCACCGCGGCGCGGGGAACCTCGATCATCGTTCCGATGAGGTACGGGATTTCCTTCTTGGATAATCCGGTCCGCTTCAGAACGGCTTCCGCGACCTTCTCGACGAGGTCGCGCTGCAGCTTGAATTCCTTCACGTGGCCGACGAGCGGGATCATAATCTCCGGTCGGACCTTGGTGCCGCTCTGGTGAACGGCACACGCGGCCTCCAGAATGGCTTGGGCCTGCATCTCCGAGATCTCGGGATACGTGATGCCGAGGCGGCATCCGCGATGGCCGAGCATCGGATTGAACTCGTGCAGCGAGTCGACCTTGCGGCGGATGACGTCCACCGGCACGCGCATGACCTCGGCGACCTCTTCCTGGCCGGCGACGTCGTGCGGCAGGAACTCGTGCAGCGGGGGATCGAGGAGGCGGATGGTCGCCGGCCGTCCCCCGAGGGCGCGGAAGATGCCCTCGAAGTCACTGCGTTGCATGGGCAAGAGCTTGGCAAGCGCGGCGCGCCGCCCCGCCTCGTCCTCCGCCAGGATCATCTCGCGTACGGCGATGATGCGATCTCCCTCGAAGAACATGTGCTCGGTGCGGCACAGGCCGATGCCTTCGGCGCCGAAGCGTACGGCGGTCGCCGCGTCGTTCGGCGTGTCGGCGTTCGTGCGCACGCCGAGCCGCCGCACTTTGTCGGCCCAGCCGAGCAGCGTGCCGAACGTGCCCGAGAGTTCGGCCGCGACCGTCGGGATCTCTCCCTTGTAGACGGTGCCCGTCGTGCCGTTCAGGCTGATCCACTCGCCGGCCTTGACCGTCTGCTTGCCGACCATCAGATAGCCCTTGGCGTAGTGGATGGACAGGTCGCCGGCCCCGGCGACGCAGCACTTGCCCATCCCCCGTGCCACAACAGCAGCGTGGCTCGTCATGCCGCCCCGCGCCGTGAGAATCCCCTGCGCGGCATCCATGCCGCCGATGTCCTCTGGCGAGGTCTCGATGCGGACGAGGACGACCCGCTTGCCTGCCGCTGCCGCCGCTTCGGCGGCCTCGGCGGAGAACACGACGGCGCCGCTTGCGGCGCCCGGACTCGCCGGCAGACCTCTCGTGAGAACCATGGCCTTCTTCTCTTCGGCCGTATCGAACGTCGGGTGGAGGAGCTGGTCGATCTGATCCGGAGTGACGCGGCGGAGGGCCTGCTTCTTGTCGATCATCCCTTCGTTCGCCATCTCGACGGCAACGCGGACGGCGGCCGCCGCGGTGCGCTTCCCGTTTCGTGTCTGGAGCATGTACAGCGTGCCGCGCTCGATCGTGAACTCGACGTCCTGCATGTCCGAGTAGTGCAGCTCAAGCTTCTGGCGGATGGCGAGGAGTTCCCGATAGCAGTCAGGCATGTCCTTCTCGAGCTCCGAGATCGGGTGCGGGGTGCGGATTCCGGCCACGACGTCCTCGCCCTGCGCGTTCATGAGGTACTCGCCGTAGAAGACGTTCTCGCCGGTCGCGGGGTTCCGTGTGAACGCGACCCCCGTGCCGCACGCGTCGCCCATGTTGCCGAACACCATCGCCTGCACGGTGACGGCCGTGCCGCGCAGGCCGCGGATGTCGTAGAGCTCGCGGTACTTGGCCGCGCGCGGGTTATTCCAGGATCGGAACACAGCGAAGATCGCGCCCCACAGCTGCTCTTTCGGATCTTGAGGGAAGGCCTTCCCCGTCTTCTTCTGGATGGCGGCCTTGAATCGCTCGACGAGTGTCTTGAGATCCTCGGCGGAAAGGTCGGTATCGAGCTTCGCCTTCTTCTCCTTCTTCAGCTCGTCGAGGATCTCCTCGAACGGATCGAGGTCGGCGTCGGTCTCCGGCTTGAGGCCCATGACGACGTCGCCGTACATTTGGACCAGGCGGCGGTACGAGTCGTAGGCGAACCGCTCGTTCCCCGAGGCCGTCGCGAGGCCGCGCACCGTCTCGTCCGTCAGCCCGAGGTTGAGGATCGTGTCCATCATCCCCGGCATCGACGCGGCGGCTCCGGATCGGACCGAGACCAGGAGGGGGTTCTTCGCGTCGCCGAACTGTTTCCCGGCGCTCTTCTCGAGTTTCCTTAGGTTCTCTTCGACCTCGGCCTCGAGCCCTTGCGGCGTGGCGCCGTCGTGCTCCTGGTAGGTTGCGCAGACTTCGGTCGTGATCGTGAACCCGGGCGGAACCGGAATTCCCAGCTTGGCCATGTCGGCCAAGTTGGCGCCCTTCCCACCGAGTAGGTTCTTCATCGTCGCGTCGCCGTCTGTCTCTCCCTTGCTGAAGAAGTAGACGCTCTTCATCCCTACGTGCACCTCCATGCTTGGCGAGCCTCGATCAGGGGAACATCGCATCCACGAATTCGCTCGCCGAGAACGCATGCAGATCGTCTGCGGTTTCTCCGACGCCGACGAACAAGATGGGTAGCTTGAGTGTCTCGCGGATCGCGAGGACGACGCCGCCCTTTGCCGTCGAGTCGAGCTTCGTCAGAATGAGCCCGGTGAGCCCGATGGCGTCGTGAAACCGCTCTGCCTGCGCAATGCCATTCTGCCCGGTGGTTGCGTCGATCACAAGGAGTCGCTCGTCCGGTTCGCGTCCGAGCTTCTTCGCCACCGTGCGCTCGATTTTCTTCAGCTCCTCCATCAGGTTGTGTTTCGTGTGCAGCCGGCCGGCCGTGTCGACGAACAGGACGCCGCCGGTGCGCGCCGCGTGGTCAAGGGCGTCGAAGACGACGGCTGCCGGATCGGCGCCAGGTTGCTGGCGCACGAGGTCCGCCCCGATGCGATCGGCCCAGACGGCCAGCTGTTCGACGGCGGCCGCGCGGAACGTATCCGCGGCGGCGAACGTGATCGGCAGGCGGGGGTTCTCCTCGCGGAGGTGGGCGGCGACCTTGGCGATCGTCGTCGTCTTGCCGGCGCCGTTCACCCCGGCGACGAGGATGACCGTCGGCGACCCGTCGGTTCGCAGGGCGAGGGCGCGCTCGCTGCCCGCGAATCGGACGAGCAGGATTTGGCGCAACGCCGCGAGGGCGTCCGTCTTCTCCCGTCGACACGTCTCCGCAAGCTCGGCCACGAGATCCGCCGCGAGCCGCCCGCCGACGTCGCCGGCAATGAGCAACTCCTCGAGCTCCTCGATCTGGGCCGCGTCGAGACTTGACCGCCCGAGGAGGACGCTCGACACCGATTCGCTCAGCGAGGCGCGCGTCCGCTTCAACCCGGATTTTAGGCGATCGAACCAGGCCATCACATCTCCTCTGGCGCCGTCATGCCCAGAACGCGCAGCGACCGCGCGAGCACGATGCGCACCGCGTGGAGGAGTGCAAGGCGCGCCGCGATGACTCTTTCCGCCTCGCCGAGGACGCGGAACCTGTCGTAGTAGGCGTGGAAAGATCGAGCGACGTCGAGCGCATACTCGGCAACGAGGTGCGGCGCAAACGAGATCGCCGCGGTTTCGAGCACTTCGGGGAAGAGGTCGAGCTTCTTGATGAGCTCGAGCTCCTCCCGCGCCTCGAGCGGAGCCAGGTCGACGTCGGGCGAGATCGTCTCGACGCCCGCCTTGCGAAAGAGGGAGGCAATGCGCGTGTGGGCGTACTGAATGTACGTGGCGGGGTTGTCGAGCGACTGGCTCTTGGCGAGGTCGAGATCGAAATCCAGGTGCGCCTCGGGCTTGCGCGAGATCATGAAGTAGCGCACGACGTCCGAGCCGACCTCGCCGAGCAAGTCACGCAGCGTGACGAACCGGCCCGCCCGTGTCGACATGCGCTGCACGGCGCCACCCTGCTTCAGGCTGACGAACTGGTGCACGGCGTAGCTGAGGAAGGTTTCGGGAATCCCAAGCGCGCGGAGCGCCGCCTTGACGCACGTCTGTTCGACTTGGTGATCGGCGCCCTGGACGTCGATGACTCGCTCGAACCCGCGGCTCCGCTTGTCCATGTGGTAAGCGATGTCGACCATCACGTAGGTCGGTCGGCCGTCGCTGCGGATGAGGACCGAATTCTTGGCGCCGCCGAAGTCCTCGGCGCGCAGCCACACGGCGCCCTCCTCGTCGTAGACGGCGTTGTGGGCGCGGAGCCCCTTGAGCGCGGCGTCGACCTTCCCGTCCCGGTGGAGCGTCGCCTCGCTGAAGAAGCTGTCGAAGCGGATTCCGAGCGCGTCGAGATCCTTGCGGATGCCGTCGCTGATTCGCGTTACCGCCTGCGCTCGGAAGATCATCAGCGTGTCGGCGTTGAACTCTTTGTGCCCGGCGCCGACGATCGGGCGCACCTCGACGGCCATGTCCTTCAGGTACTCGCCCTGGTAGCCGCCTTCTGGAATCTCGCGCGACTCGCCGAACAGCTCGCGGTAGCGGACCCACAGGGACTCCGCCAGGAGGTCGACCTGCCGCCCCTGGTCGTTGAAGTAGTACTCGCGCTGGACGTCGTAGCCGAGGCGCTCGTAGAGCGCGGCGAGGACGTCGCCAAGAACGGCCTGTCGTCCATGTCCGACGGTCAGCGGGCCGGTGGGATTGGAGCTGACGAACTCGACCTGGAGTCGAACTCCTCCGCCTCTTTGCGAGCTGCCGTACTCGTCCCCGTCGGCGAGCAGGCTGCGCAACGCGGACCGGATGCACGCGGGCGACAGGAACAGGTTGACGAATCCCGGTCCCGCCACCTCGGCCTTTGCGATTCCCGCGGCGGACAGTATCTTGGCGAGCGCCGCGGTCAGCGCCTCGGCCACCTTGCGCGGCACCCTGCCGGATGCCTTCGCTTCGATCATGGCAAGGTTGGTCGAATAGTCGCCGAATTCGGGCCGCTCGCTCGGACGGATCTCGATGGTCGACGTGCCTGCGACGTCGCCAAGGCTCCGTTGCGCGAGAGAGAGTTCCCGGGACACGATGTCCTTGAGGTACGTCTTCTCGTACGTGGGCATGGCCGTATCGTATCCGTTGGGTCGCCATGTCTCGACGACGCTGGCTCTCCCCGTCGATCGCGATGGCCTCCATCGTCTGGGTGACGGCACGCAGTGCTCCCCTTCGAGCGGCGCCCGCCACGCTCGCTCGGGGGAAGAAGGTCCGAGCTGCTCTGCTTGCCGTCCACACGACGGTCGAGCTATAATGGCGCCGCGACACCAGCTTCGAGGTGCTGGCAAGTTCACAGTCCCTCAGAGGAGAACGTAGAACTTCATGCTTCGTGTGCCCCGCCGCGCCATGACAGATTCCCAGACAGCGTTCTACCGTCGTCATACACGCCCTCCGAAGTCCGCTCGAGGAACGGCAGGATCTCGCGCGCTGTGCGTGCGCCCCGGACCCCGGCGCCTTGAGGAGGTGGCGGCATGAAGTCCTCGGCGCTGCTCGAGATTCGTGACCTTGAGGTGCAGTTCGCGATGGAGGACGGGGTCCTCCGTGCGGTGGACGGGGTGACCTACACCATCGAGGCGGAGAAGACGCTCGGCGTGGTGGGAGAGAGCGGCTGCGGCAAGACGGTGACGGCGCTCGCCATCATGGGACTGGTGCAATCGCCGGGGAGGATCGCGAAGGGGGAGATCCTCTACCACCAAGGGGAGAAGACGACCGATCTGGTCAAGCTTCCGCCCAAGGGACGCGCGATGCGCGCGATCCGCGGCGACGAGATCGCGATGATCTTCCAGGAGCCGATGACGTCGCTCAACCCGGTGTTCACGATCGGTAACCAGATTATGGAGGCGATCATCCTCCACCAGCGGTTGAAGAAGAAGCACGCGCGGCGGAAGGCGATCGACATGCTGCGAGCGGTCGGGATTCCGCTTCCCGAGCAGCGAGTCGACGAGTATCCACACCAGCTGTCCGGCGGGATGCGGCAGCGCGCGATGATCGCGATGGCGCTGTCGTGTAACCCGTCGTTGTTGCTCGCCGACGAGCCGACGACGGCGCTCGATGTGACGATCCAGGCACAGGTGCTTGAGTTGATGAACGCGTTGCGCCGGGAGTTCAGGGCGGCCATCCAGTTCATCACCCACGATCTCGGCGTGATCGCGGGCATGGCCGACGACGTCGCCGTGATGTACCTCGGGCGCATCGTGGAGGCGGCGCCGGTGCGCGAGATCTTCCATACGCCGAAGCACCCGTACACGCAAGGGCTGATGCGTTCCATTCCGTCGCTCACGCGGAGCAAGGAGCGACTCGTGCCGATCGAAGGAGTCGTTCCGGATCCGAGCGATGCGCCGCCGGGGTGCGGATTCGAGCCGCGCTGTC
>CAIOGO010000002.1 GCA_903857865.1 uncultured bacterium
GGCTGACGGCGTGTCTGGCCGAGGTCGAACGGGAGACGGGCAGAGAGGTCAACGCAACGTTGTTCACGTCTGCTGAGTGGAGCGCTCGGCGCGACGCTGACGACCACTTCGTCGCGACGCTCCTTCGCGAGCCCAAGATCATCCTCGTGGGGAGTGCGGAGATGCTGGAGGCGCAGCGTGGAGAGTAGGGGCGCGAGGGTCTGGTCTTGCAATCCAGCACCAGCTTCTAGCGGATTGCGGTAGTCACGATGGGGTGGCTCCGTTGGCTAGCGCTTCCTCCGCGAGGGCGTCTTCGTGGTGCTCTCGTCGGGCGTCGCAGAACCCTCAAGCAGCCAACGCCAGAGGGGCATGAAGCGGAGGGTTCCATCCATCCCAAACCACGAAGCGCGTTCCTCGCCTTCCTCGGAGTCGGTCAGGACGAGCAGACTGTCGCAGCCGAGTTCGTGCGATGCTTTGAGTAGGGCGCGAACCTCGCGCGCTTTCGTCCTCGGGCTCTCGAGGCTGTAGCACACCTGGATGAGCTGCGTGACGCGGACGCCCCGCTTGATGACGAAGTCGACTTCGTCGCCTTGCGCGCCCTTCCAGCTGTAGCACTCGAGTTCGCCTTCAAGCTCGCGGCGGTGGAGGTCGATGGCAACGAGGTTCTCGTACAGCTTCCCACGGTCGGGGCTCGACCGGAAGCCGGTCGCAGTGACGAGGCCGTTGTCGATCGCGTAGATCTTCCGATCGCCGATCGCTCGCTCACGAGCCTTGAACGAGAACCGCCGGAGCGAGAAGAAGAGGAAGGCTTCCTCCAGGTGTTGGAGGTACTTCTCTGCCGTGTGGACGCTCTGGAGGCGTGTGCTGCGGATGAGGCTGTGGTACGAGTACGGCGACGCGACGTTGGCCATCAGGTGGTGGGCAAGGTCCTCGAGGCTCTGTGGCGCCCGGATGCGGTGCCGGACGACGATGTCCTTGTACAGGATCGATCGTACGAGGGTCGTGAGATAGTCGCGGTGAGAGATGGCCTTGAGCATGGGCTCGGGATACCCGCCAGACTCGGCATACACCCGGAGGGCTTCGGCCTTCTCCGTGCTCGTCAAATCTCGACTCTGTGCGCGGACGGCCTCGCGGAAGCTGAACGGGAAGAGGACGATCGGCAGGTGGCGACCTGTCAGGTGTGTGGCGAGTTCGGAACTCAAGAGGTGCGCGTTGCTACCCGTGATCGTGAGGTCGCGACCTTGTCTCTGCAGTCGGTTCACGAGGAGCTCCCAGCGTGGAATGTTCTGCACTTCATCGAGGAGCAGGCGCTTCGGCCGGTCGTAGAGGGCGTCGAGAGCCGAGAGAAGGGCGTCGTAGTCGTCGAGGTTGGCAAGATGCTCGTCGTCGAAGTTGACGTAGCCGAAGCTGCCGAGGTCGCGTACTAGATGGAGCGCGAAGAATGACTTGCCGGCGCGCCGAGGGCCGAGCACGACCTTGATCAGGCTCTGAGGGAGCCGGCGGTCGGCCATGTCGCGTTCGACGTACGTCGACTGGAGCAGCGCTTCGGCCTCGCGACGCTGGAGAAGCAGGGCATCTCTGAGAGCTTCACCCGCGACAGGCATCTCGAACCTCGTGATGCACAAGAAGTGACATATCTGTGCAGTATAGTCTCGGAGACCCGTCACGCCAAGTCGGCGAGACGCGGGGGCTTGCGTTCCAGCAATGGACTCTTGCATCCTCTTGGCCCGATGGACGATGACGGGAGCGCCACACGGGGCGCGAGGGTCTGGTCTTGCATTCCAGCACTAGGCTCTAGCGCACGCCAGCGGCTTCAGTTCGACGCGCCCGCGTGCCGTCACAGCGAGCAGTGAGAAGGACCCGATACAAGGAGGAGGCTTTTCTGCCACCAAAGTTGCCGGGTCCTTTCTCTTTGCCCAACTTGCCTCCGCCATCTTCCGCTCTACAGTGGCAGTAGAGGAGGCTAGTCATCTGGATACTGGGAGTCAGGCGGTCTTTGACAGGGGCAGGAACGCGGAATCGCTGTTCTGCACGAGCGGCCAGAGTCGAACTGGCAACCTACTGACCGCAGGTCACCTGCTCTTCCGGTTGAGCTACGCTGGCGGTTCCGGGTCTTCGCGAAGGCGAGCCTCGAGCGCCAAGCGCAGGGCTTCGGGGTCGGCGATGCCCTGGAGTCGGAGGACTACGTCGCGGTGCGTCTCGTTCTCTCTTCGGCTGGCCATGCTCACGACATGCACTCCGTGCTCGCGCAGCACGTCAAACGCGCGGAAGAGGTCGTCGGAGTCTTTCCGTAGCTTGATCTCCATGCGCGTCCCGACGAGTCCGATTCCCAACCCATCGGCCAGACCCCGAAGGACTTCGCTCTGGGTGATCACGCCGACTAACCGATCCCCCTCAACCACGGGCAGCAACACCAAGCGGTTGTCGAGCATGATCAGAGCCGCCTTCTCGAGCGTATCCGTCGGTTGCACCGCGAATCGGACGGGATGGGACACCGTCTCGACTGCCACCTCGTCGTCCGCAACGCCCCGCAGCGATGCGCGGGTGACGAACCCTCGCAGGCAACCGTCCTCGGATGCGATCAAGAGGAGCCCGAACCCGTGCTCCTCCATGACACGCCGAATCGTCCCCACCGTCGCCGACGGCAGGGCGGTCACCGCGTCCCGCTGCATGTGGCGCCCAACGTTCATTCTTCTTCAGCCTGAGCCTGCGCGACAATCTTCTCCTGGATATGACCAGGAACCGGTTGGTACCGCGCGAACTCCATGTGGAACGTCGCCCGCCCTTGGGTCCGCGACTTCAGGTCGAGCGCGTAGCTTTGCATCTCGGCAAGCGGCGCCTCGGCATGGATGACGGTCACTTTGCCCGCCGGGTCCATTCCCATGATCCGACCCCGCCGCCCGTTCATGTCGCTGATGATGTCGCCGGTGAACTCCTCCGGCACCCGGACGTACACGCTCATCACCGGCTCAAGAAGGCACGGCTCCGCGTTGTCGAACGCCTCGCGGAACGCACCCCTCGCCGCAAGCTTGAACGCCAACTCGGACGAGTCGACGGGGTGGAAGCTTCCGTCGTACACCGCGACGAGCACATCCGTGACCGGAAACTTGGCGAGGCTGCCCTCTTCCAGGGCCTCGAGAATGCCCTTCTCCACCCCGGGCACGTACTGGTTGGGAATCGAGGCGCCCTTGATCTCGTCGACGAACTTGAAGCCGCCCTCGCCCTTGTACGGCTCGACCCTCAGATAGACCTCTCCGAACTGCCCACGGCCTCCCGTCTGCTTCTTGTGGCGGTACTTCGCCTCCGCCTTTCTGCGAACCGTCTCCTTGTACGGGACCCTCGGCTGTCTCGTCTCCAGCGCAACGTTGTAGCGATTCTTCAGTCGCTCGATGATCACGTGCAAGTGGACATCGCCCATGCCGCGCAGCGTCAGCTCCTTGGTCACCGGGTCGCGCTCGACCACGACGGTCTTCTTCGTCGCGGCCACCTCCTTCAGGGCTGCGCTCATCTTCTCGACGTCCGCCTGAGTCTTCGGAACGATCGTCCGAGAGAACGCGGGCCGCGGGAATTGCGGGAACTTGAACGGCACCGCGTCCTGGCTCACCGCGAGCGTCGCATAGAGGACGGCGCCGTCGGCCTTCGCGATCGCCACCACCTCGCCGGCAGTCGCCGAGGAGACTCGCTTCTGCTTCGTGCCTTCGAGCGCATACAGGTCGCGAATGTCGACCTTCCCGCCCGTTGCGGTATCGACGAGCGGCTTCCCTTCGTGGAGGGTCCCGTCGAGCACTCGGACGAACGCCAGCCGTCCGAGGTACGGGTCGTTCGCCAAGTTGAACACCACGGCTCGGCTCGGCGCGCCAGGGTTCCCGACCGCCGGCGCCGTGAGGGTGGTGAAGGCTTTCAGAAGTTGATCGACTCCCTTTTCCTGCGTCGCGCACGCACAGAGAATGGGGACGATTAGGCCGGCGCTGACTCCCTTCGCCAAGGCGGCCGCAAGCTCGGCGTCGCTGATCGGTTTCTCGTCGAGGAACTTCATCATCAACTCGTCGTCGACGGTCGCAACCTCTTCGATGAGCGACGCGCGCGAGCTCTCAGCGGCTTCGGCAAGGTCCGCCGGAACGTCCTTCTTCCCCTTGTCGCCGAAGTAGCTGGGGCGATTCGCGACGAGGTCCACGATGCCGGCGAACGTCGCGCCGGATCCGATCGGGATCTGGATGGGCAGCAGTTTCGCCTCGAAGTGACTTCGCAAGGCATCGACTGCGGCGTCGAAGTCGACGTTCTCCTTGTCCATGTGGTTGACGAGAATGGCCGTCGGGTACTTGCCTCCGCTCGCCACTTCCCACACCCGTTCCGTACCCACTTCGACGGCCTTCTCCGCACTCACCACAAGGAAGGTCAGATCGGCGACCGGGATCGCCTTGTACATCTCCTCAAGGAACTCGTCGCCGCCGGGCGTATCGAGGAGCGTGATCGACACTCCGTCGACCTGGAACGCGCCGATCCCCATATCGATCGTGCAGCCGCGCTCTTTCTCCTCCTGCGACGCGTCGAACAAGATCTGATCCTTAACGCCCGCCCGCTTCATCAGCGCCAAAGCGAGCGTCGTCTTGCCGCAGCCGGAATGCCCTGCCAGGCAGATAGTCCGCGCTTGCCCCATGTCAGTCCCCCTTGGGTGAATGGAAAGAATTCGTCGGCAGTATATCCACGGCCCGAATCGATAGCAACAAAGCGCGGACCTGATCCCCGGTTCGACCATTCGGGGACCTGGTCGGCCCGCCGACCCCCCTGACAAGCGGGGCGGAATTCGCGCGCGCCCCGGTTGCGACGCAGTCAGGATCAGCGTATCCTGACCGCGCACCCTGCAGGGCGCGTGGCAGGGCTCTGGTTCTCTCTAGGAGGTTTGCATGTCGACTCGCCTACTGCTCGGCGATGAGGCACTCGCCCAAGGCGCCATCGATGCCGGACTGTCCGGCGCGTTCGGGTATCCAGGCACGCCGTCGACGGAGATCACGGAGTACGTCCAGAGAAGCCCCGAAGCCCGAAGCGGCGCCGTCCGCAGCCACTGGACCGCGAACGAGAAGACGGCGGTCGAGACGGCGCTTGGGATGTGCTATGCGGGGAAACGGGCCATGGCAAGCATGAAGCACGTCGGACTCAACGTCGCGGCCGACCCCTTCATCAATGCCGCCATCTCCGGCACGAACGGCGGACTCCTCATCAACGTCGCCGATGACCCGTCCATGCATTCCTCGCAGAACGAACAAGACTCGCGCCTCTACACCGAGATCGCCCTCGTGCCGTGCATCGAGCCGGCGAACCAGCAGGAGGCCTACGACGTTCCGGCGTACGCGTTTGACTTCTCCGAGCGACACCGCATCCCCGTCTTGGTCCGCCTCACGACGCGGCTCGCCCACTCGCGCGCCCCGGTCACATTGGGGTCAAAGCGCCCGCAGAACGAGCTCTCCGCACCAACGGATCGGGAGCGATTCATCCTTCTGCCCTCGAATGCCCGACGCAGCTACGATCGCCTCATCCGGCAACAACGCGACTTCCTCCGCGAGAGCGAGGCCAGTCCGTTCAACCGCCTCGTCGAGGGAACCGATACGTCTCTCGGCGTGATTGCCTGCGGCATCGCGTACAACTACGTCCTGGAGGTCACCGGCGGTGCCCCACGGTTCCCGGTCCTCAAGGTGGGTCAGTACCCACTTCCTCTGGCCGCCGTCGAACGACTTCTCGCCCAGTGTTCCGAGATCCTTGTCCTCGAGGAGGGGTATCCCTACGTGGAGTCAAAACTCCTCGGAAGCCCGCCCCGACCCTCTCCTGTGATTCGGGGGCGCCTCTCCGGCGACGTCCCGCGAACCGGCGAGCTCTCGCCACAAAGCGTCGCGTCCGCCCTTGGATTTCCGGAACTACAGGGCCTTCCGGCATCGGGCGCCCCGGTCTCTCGGCCGCCGGCCCTCTGCCCGGGGTGCCCGCACGCTGACACCTGCCGGGTCCTGAACGACGCGCTGGCGACGCGCCGCGAGACCGGCCGCGTCTTCTCGGACATCGGGTGCTACACCCTTGGAGCGCTCCCGCCCTACGGCGCCATCGACACCTGCATCGAGATGGGCGCCTCGATCACGATGGCCAAGGGCGCCTCGGATGCCGGCCTGCGTCCCGCCATCGCCCTGATCGGGGACTCGACGTTCGCCCACTCCGGCATGACCGGCCTCCTCGACTGCGTGAACGAGAACAGCGACGTGACCATCGTGATTGTCGACAACTCCACCGTGGCGATGACGGGAGGTCAGACATCGTCGGCCGAGCGTCGTCTCGTCGCAATCTGCGAGGGCATCGGCGTCCAGCCCGCGCACCTCCGCGTGATCGAGCCGCTTCCCGGACGCCACGCGGAGAACGTGGCGATACTGGAGGAGGAGATCTCTCATGCCGGCCCTTCGGTCATCATCGCACGGCGCGAGTGCATCCAGACCCTGAAGCGGGGCTCGCGCCGCCCGGCCGACAAAGGAGGAGGGAAATGAAACGCGACATCATCCTTGCCGGCGTGGGAGGCCAGGGCTTGCTCTCGATCGCCGCCGTCCTTGGCGACGCCGCCCTCGGGCTCGGCCTGCACCTTCGCCAGTGCGAGGTGCACGGTATGGCCCAGCGAGGCGGCGTGGTCCAGAGCCACATCCGGTACAGCGACGTCCCCCTCTACTCCGACCTCGTGCGCGAGGGCACCGCAGACCTCATTCTGTCGCTCGAGCCGATGGAGAGCCTGCGCTACCTGCCGTTCCTTCGCCCCGACGGGGCGCTCGTCACGAACTCCGTCCCGGTCAAGAACATCCCCGACTACCCCGATCTCGACTGCATCCTCGGCGAGATCCGCCGCCTCCCGCGTCACCGCATCGTCGATGCAGCGGTCGTGGCCGAACAGGCCGGATCCCCTCAGTGCGCCAACCTCGTCGTGCTCGGCGCGGCGACCCCGTTCCTCGGGCTCGCCGAAGACTCGTTGGAGGCCGGCATCCGTTCCGTTTTCGCCGGGAAGGACCCCCGCATCGTCGAGACAAACCTGCGCGGCTTCCACCTTGGGGTCGAGGCCGCGCGCCGCGCCTCCTAGAGACCTTGTCGCAAGGCGACGCGTCCGATAGGCTCGATGCACTACTCTGGGAGGTTGATGATCATGTCCATCCGTCGTCTTCTTGGCACAGCGCTCGCGCTCCTCATCGTTGCAGCGGGGGTCGCTGCAGCCGCTCCGCTTCGGCTCGGCCTCGTGACCGACGTTCACGCCCACGACACGAACTCGCCGAACCAGCACGCGGTGATGGTCAACTACGCCGAGCGCCTCGGCGCCTTCGTGCAAGCCATGAACGACTGGCCTGCGGACGCGGTCATCGAGCTCGGCGACCTCGTGAACGGCGCCTTCGTCACGGGCGCACCGCTCGGCGACCCGGCCCGCATTCCCGGAATCCTCTCAGCAGTCGTGGAGGCGCTCGGCGCGTTCCGCGGACCCAGGCACTTCGTGCTGGGGAACCACGACGTCTACGATCTCTCGAAGGCCGAGTTCCTCGCCGGCGTCGGCTCCTCGTCAACGTTCTCGAGCTTCGACCTCGGCGCCTACCACATCGTGCTCCTCGACGCGCAGTACACGAAGGCGGGGGCCGACGTCGCTCACGTGGGGTGGATGGTTCAAGGCACGATCCCGAGCGTCGAACTCGAATGGCTGAAGCAGGATCTCGCCGCGGCGACTAGCCCGACGATCGTCTTCATCCACCAACCCCTCGATGTGGCCTTCGAGCTCGAAGCCGGCGGCCCATCCATCTCCAACAACCAGGCCGTGCGTGATGTCCTCTCTGGGTCGGGTCGCGTGATCGCCGTCTTCCAGGGGCACTCCCACGAGAGCCGCCACGCGGTGATCGACGGGGTCCACTACGTCACGCTCGCCGCGATGATCGACCGCGACGAGCCGGTGCCGCCGACGTGGGCCACGGTCACCCTCGACCCGGAAGCGCGGACCGTGCGCGTGGACGGCGCCGGACTGCAGGAAGACATCGAGTTCTCCTACTGAGTTCGTCCTGGGCAAAAGGAGGTTCCCGTGCCACGGAAGCGTTCCTTCGCGCTCGCCGCGCTGTTCTCTCTCTGCCTCGTCGTTTGGCTCGCACTCCCCGGCGCAGCGGGCCTTCCGCAGACGGCGTCGCTCGTCACGTTCGGCCTCTTCACCGACCTGCATGCCCACGACCGCGATTCGCCACTTGAGGGAAAGTGGATGACGCACACGGAGGAACGGCTGACTGCGTTCACGGAGAGCATGAACGCCCGCGCCGTCGACTTCGTCGTGCAACTTGGCGACTTCGTCAACGGCTGGGTGATCCTCGGGGCCGACCCCGGCGACCCGGGACGCATCCCGTCGATTCTCGCGTGGGCCGACGCCCTGTACGGCGCGTTCGCCGGCCCCCGCTACCACGTGCTCGGAAACCATGACCTGTTCAATCTCGACAAGGCCGAGATCCGGAGCATCCTTGGATTGGACTCCACCTACTACAGCTTCGATGCAGGGCCTTTCCACTTCGTCACCCTCGACGTCCAGTTCGCGGAGGACGGTGCGGACCTCGCGAACACCTTCTCGGGAGTTGCCGGCTTCGTTCCGGACGCTGAACTCGCGTGGCTGCGCCGGGATCTTGCCGCGAACCGCGACCGTCCGACCATCGTCTTCGTCCATCAGATGCTCGACGCCTTTATCGAGGAGTGGGGACGTCCGCTGGTCGCCAACCAGCCGGACGTCCAGCGCGTCCTCGAGGAGGCCGGCAACGTGATCGCCGTCCTCCAGGGGCACGACCACGCCTACCACCACGAAGTCGTCGGCGGCATCCACTACGTGACGTTCGAGGCGCTCGTCGATCAGGACTCGCCGCCCTCTTGGGCGGTCATCACCCTCGACCCTGTCGCGCGAACGATCACCATCGACGGAACGGGAGACCAGCCGAGCGAGACGCTTCGCTACGGCCCGTAGAGAGACTCATCGTTCCAAGTGCGGCGTCGTGGCGATCGGCGACGGGAAACCGACAGCCGCTACCTCCGCCGAGGCCTGCCGGATTCTCGGCGCGTCGGGCCGACCTCACGCTCCACGCCATGGGGACGAACGTCGAGGCCGACGGAGAAGACGTGCGGGCGTCGGCTGAGGCCGAGACGCGATCCTAGTCGGCGGCCACCGGGTGGATGATCAGGACGTCGCCGGCGATGTTCGTCGCGTGGTCGCCGATGCGTTCCAGGTTGTGCAGGATCTCAATGAACAGGATGCCGACTTCGGGATCGCAGCTCTCGGACTCGAGGCGTTCCACGTGGTTCGCCTTGTAGCGCGTCTCCAGCTCGTCGAGATGCTTCTCCAATTCCAGAGCGCGCTTCGCGCTCTCGGTATCCTCGGATTCGAGCGCCGCCAGCGCCTGCTGGTAGAGCTCGATCGCCCGATCGAACATGTCGCCGAGCTCCTCCAACGCAGCGCCCGTAAGACCACGCTTCTTCTCCATGATCTTGCTCGCGCGCACGGTGATGTTGACCGCCTGATCGCCCACACGTTCGATGTCGGCCGCGATGTGGCGAAGAACGTGCAAGCGGCGCTCGTCCTTTCCACCGAGCGTGCTGCCGTCGATTCGATCGAGGAACGCATCGACCGACTCCTTGAGCCCGTCGATCGCCTCCTCCACCTCCGCGACTGATGCGATCTCGGTCGGATCGCGTTGGAGGATCCCCTGCTTGCACGCGCGGATCATCGCCGTCGTCATTTCGCCCATGCGCAGGAGCTCGCGCTCCGCCTGCCGCACGGCGATCGCCGGCGTCGCCAGGAACTGCTCGCCGAGGAACTGCGCCTTTCGCTGCGCCGACTCCTCGCGCCCCCGAACAAGCTGTCGGGCAAGCCAAACCAACAGCCCGACGCACGGGATGAGCGCCAGGGTGACCGCGACGTTAAAGATCGAGTGCGCGTTCGCAATCTGGCGGGGCAGCGAAGTCGACGTCATCTCCACGAGGCGCGCAAACCACGGCAGGAACGGCACGAACGCCGCCACGCCAAGCACGTTGACGACGAGTTGGGTGACCGCGAGGCGACGAGCCGACAGCGACGTCCCGATCGACGCAATCTGCGCCGTCACCGTTGTTCCGATGTTGGCGCCAAGCACGATGGCGATCGCCGCCGGCAGAGTGATGAGGCCGGAACTGCCCAGCCCGATGACCAGCGCCGTCATCGCCGCGGAACTGTGGATGGCCGCCGTGACGCCGGCGCCGACGAGGACTCCCAAGAGGACGTTATTCCCACACGCCTGCAGGACGCTGAGAATCGCCGGGCTCTCCGCCAATCCCTTCAGCCCGCCCGTGAAGATGCTCATCCCGAGGAACACGAGACCGAGTCCGAGGATGATCCGGCCGACGTCGCCGATCTTCTTCCCGCGGAAGGTCTCCCCGAGGAAGTACCCGACGGCAATGCTCGGCATGAAGTAGAAGCCGATCTTGAACGCAATGATCTGCGCGGTCAGCGTCGTGCCGATCTCCGCACCCAGCATGACGCCGATTCCCTGCGCCAGGGTGAGGATGCCGGCATTGATGAGTCCGATGAGCAGGACCATCGTCATCGTGCTTGACTGCAACGTTGCGGACGTCACCATGCCCACGAGGACGCCGCGATACACCTTCCCCGTGAGTCGCTCGATGATCACCCGCATGCGGTCTCCGACCGCACGCTTGAGCGCGTCGCTCAGAATCCGCAACCCAAACAGGAATACCGCCAGCCCGCCGGCTGTAGTGAACAGGACCTCGACCATCCGCTCCCCCCACGCGTTACAATCAGGCGTGGAAGTATAAGCGGCGAGCCCGACGACGCGAAACCCAAAGAGCTGTCGGTTTGCGCAACAGCCCAACGGACCGTAGATTGGACGTGCGATGACGGAATGGATGCGACGGATGCCGAAGGTCGAGCTTCACGTTCACCTCGACGGCTCCTTGCGCTGGGAAACGGTCGAAGAGCTGGCCCGGACCGTCCCTCCCGAGGCCGGACTCCCGCCGACGGACAACCTGCGCCAGGCCGTCGTCCCTGAAGGGAAACGGTCTCTCGAGGACTACCTTGCCTCGTTCGGGTTCACGGTACCCCTCCTCCAGACCCCGTCGGCCCTCGAACGAGCGGCCTACGAGCTCTGCGCCGACGCCGCGGCGGAGAACGTCATCTACCTGGAAGTCCGATTCGCGCCCTTATTGCACACGCGGCTGGACCTCAAGCCCCGCGACGTGGTCGCCGCTGTTCTCGCCGGCATGCACCGCGCCGAGGAGAAGCTGGGAGTCGAATCCGGGCTGATCCTCACGGCCCTCAAACAGGAGACGACGGAACACTCGATCGAAACCGTTCAGCTTGCCGCCCAGTTCCGGCGGGACGGCGTCGTCGGCGTCGACCTCGCCGGCCCGGAGCGGCAGTTCCCTCCTCTCAAGCACCGCAAGGCGTTCGAGTTCGCGCACGACGCCGGGCTTCACGTCACGATCCACGCGGGAGAGGGGTGCTGTCCCGAGCAGATCAAGGAGGCGCTCGATCTCGGAGCGGAGCGCATCGGGCACGGCGTCTACCTTTTCCAGGCCCCCAAGACGGAGAGCCGCGTCGCCGAACTCGGGATCCCTCTAGAGATCTGCCCCACGAGCAATCTGCAGGTCTCGGGATTCATGGCGTCCTACGCCGACCATCCCCTCGGCCGCTACATCGAGCTCGGAATCCCGGTCACGATCAACACCGACAATCGCCTCATGTCGCAGGTCGACCTGTCGCACGAGTTCGACGTCGTCGCCAAGGCGTTCAAGTTCAAGCGAGAGTCGATTCAAAGTCTGCTCACGAATGGCGTCCAGGCGGCCTTCCTGCCCGAAGAGAGGAAGGAGAAGCTGCAGGGGCGGGTGGACGCCTTCTTCTCGCACCGGCGCCTCTAGACGACAATCCGCGCCTTCCCGTACACCCCGTCGTATCCCGGAGTCAGGCCAACGTGCCCCGCGCGAACCGCAGCCACCGCATCCGCCACCGCGCCCGACGCACGCTGGCGGAGCTCCTCGATCGGCCGATCGATCAGGATTGACAACTCCGAGCCGAACGCCGCCACAAGCTCGGCAACCCTCGACGACCCCGCTCTCGATCCTGCGCTCAACCCCAACGCCTGCCCCACGATCTCGTCAAGCGGCATCACCCTCACGAACGGAGGTACGCCGACTGCGACGGCTTGATCGGCAAGCTGCTCCACTCGATGGAGCACACCCATTGTCAGGGGCTTGCCGCACGCCGGACAACGGCCCGCGAGCCCTCGCGCCTGGTCGGGCGAGAGAGACACGCCGCACGCGCGATGCCCATCGTGGTAGTACTTGCCTTCCTCCGGGAAGAGCTCGATCGTGCCCACGCAGCCGGCGCCGCCCGTCAGCGCCGACGCCACAGCGGGGAACGAGATCTCGTCCAGGCGGAGGATCGTGGCCTCTCGCCCGAGGCGCTCAGGAGAATGGGCGTCCGAGAACGAGACGAGCGTCAGCCGGTCCAAAGCAGACACCCGGCGACACATGGCAGGATCGCTCGACAGTCCGGTTTCAATGGCCGTGATGCGTTCCGCGTACGGGCCGAAGCATGCATCGAGCGCGTCGAACCCCGACCGCGCCCCGAACACGGAGTACCACGGCGTCCAGACGTGGGCCGGAATGACCACGGTCTCCGGAGCTTCGGTCCAGATCGCGTCAACGACGTCCTTCGCCGACGCGCGGAGCGACGGGCGGCCGTCCGATCGCACCGCACCGATCCGGCTCAGGCTCTTCGACACCGCCTCCGCCGCCCGAATCGACGGAAGGAGGAGAAGAAGGTGAATGCGCCGACCTCGCTCCTCTTCGCGCCACGAGACCGACACCTCGCCCGTCACGAGGAAGCGCACCCCGCCGGCCGCGTACACACCGTCCCCTGCGGGTTGGAGTTGTCGACTCGCTTCGGCGAGCCACTCCGGGTGGGTACCATCGCCCGTTCCAAGAAGGTCGACGCCCTTCTGCCGAGCCGCTCGCGCGAGGCCCTCGAAGCCCATGCGCGGACTCGTCGCGCGACTGAATCGGGAGTGAGTGTGCAAGTCGGCGATCGCGCGCATCAGCCGCCCGAGAGATCCGGCGCGTTGCAGGCCGCCTGGAACGACTCGATCTCCACCGTCGCGTAGAAGACGCGGGATTGGAACTCGGTCGCGTCGATCTCGAAGCGTGCGCGCTCCCCGGGTTCGAGATCAGAGACGTCGAACGTTCCGTCGCTCAGCCTCACCCCATCGAAGTCGTAGAACTTCGCGCGCACCGTGACCGCGTCCAGGCGGACGCCCGAGCGATTTCCCACGACGCCGCTGACCGCTGGCGGGTAGCCAAGCGTCAGCCTCCATGTGGGGTCGACGAACGCGACGGGTTCTGCGATCAGCGCCTTCGTCGTCGTCCCGGCCACACCGCGGCGGTCCGTGACGGTGAGGACGACCGAGTACGACCCCGCCTCGAGGAAGCGGTGAAACGCGACGCCCCCGGTCTCGGCAGGCGGTGTCCCATCGTCGAATTCCCATACAGCCTGGACGATCTCGTTCCCGGGAACCGTTGTGGACGTGGAGACGAAGACGTAGTCCAGCGCGCCCTCTCTGCCATCCGGACACCAGGTGAAGTCCGCGGCCGGCCTCACGACGGAAGGTTGACAGCCCACGAGCAGACCGAGAAGACTGACGCAAAGAACCGCCAGCGCGGCGCGGCCCGCGACGATCGCCGGCGTCACCCGAACAGCCCCTCTTGCCCGAACCCCACGTCATCGATCCCGTCCCACCCATACTCTTGCAGGTCGATGCGCCCATCGAGCCCGAAGGCGACCCCTTCGGCGCGGAGCCGCACGACCTGTTCCTCCCCAATGCTCGACTCGCCCTTGGCGTTCACGATGCGGTGCCACGGAACATCGGACCTCGGCGCCCCTCGGCCGAGCGCCGCCATGGCGTACCCCACTTGGCGCGCACCGCGCGGTATGCCGACCGCGCGAGCGATCGATCCGTACGTGGCCACCCTTCCCGTCGGAACCTGCCGCACGACAGCGTAGATCCGCTCGTAGAGGCTCTCGATCATCGACCCTTCCTCCCTGCCGGACGTGAGATCGTCGCAGTCTACTCCTCGCGTCGGCCGGCGGCGAGTGACTCGCGCGCACGGAGGCCACAGCCTCGCTTCGCTATACTCTGGCGCGGTGATCGCTCATGTGTCTTGCTGCTCCGGCGCGCGTGGTGTCCGTTTCTGGCCAGACGGCCGTCGTCGACTACGACGGCGTCCAGACGAACGCTCGTCTCGAGACGCTGTCCGAGCCGCTCAGCCCGGGCGACTACGTCCTCGTCCACGCGGGGTTCGCCATCCAGCGCATGTCCGCCGAGGACGGGGAGGCGACGCTGCGGCTGTTCGACGAGTTGGCGGCCTCTCTGTCTTCCCCGCCCACCGGCCCATGAGCCATCCGTTCCGCTTCTCCGATCCCCGGCGCGCTCGCCAACTCGGCGACGCCATTCGTCTCCTCGCGCCGCGGGAGCCCGTGAAGCTCGTCCACGTCTGTGGGACACACGAGATCGCGATCACGCGCCACGGCCTCCGCCGGTTTCTGCCGGAGACCGTCCGAGTTCTCGAAGGCCCCGGCTGTCCGGTCTGCGTGACCCCGGCCGCGGACATCGAGACGGCCATTCGAATGGGCGAACACGGCGCCATCGTCTGCTCGTTCGGCGACATGCTCCGCGTGCCCGGGTTCGGCCGGTCGCTTGACGCCGCGCGCACCGACGGCTGCGATGTCCGCACCGTCCTGTCGGCCGACGAGGCCGTTCACGTCGCGCAGGCCACGTCACGCGAGGTGGTGTTCTTCGCCGTCGGTTTCGAAACGACGGCCCCGATGACGGCGGCCGTGACTTTGGAACGCGTACCCCCGAACCTCTCCATCCTCCTTTCTCACAAGCGGATCCCGCCCGCGATGGCCGCGCTTCTCGACCTTCCGGACACCGGAATCTCCGGCTTCCTTGCGCCCGGCCACGTCTCGACGATCATCGGCACGGCCGCCTACGAGCCGTGGATGAGCGGGCGGCGGATGCCCGTCGTCGTCGGCGGATTCGAACCGCTGGACATCCTCTACGCCATCGCCCTCTTGTTGCGACAGATTCGCGACCGCCGACCCACCGTGGAGAACGGGTACCCGCGCGCCGTCGAGAAGAACGGCAACCTTGCCGCCCAGCGGTTGCTCGACGAGGTGTTCGAACCGTCCGCCGTCGCGTGGCGGGGCATCGGCGTCCTCCCGATGTCCGGCTATCGCTTCCGGTCGTCGTTCGAGTCTCTCGATGCTCGCGCACGATTCGACGTCGGTGAGATTCCCGACTCCCCCGACGACGCCGGGTGTCGTTGCCCGGAGGTGCTCACGGCGCGCGCCGTTCCCAGCGACTGTCCCCTCTTCGGGACCCGCTGCACACCCCTTTCGCCCGTCGGGCCCTGCATGGTCGGCGCGGAGGGCGCTTGCGCCATCTGGTTTCGTTACGACGGGGAGCGACTCCTGTGAACGACCGGGAACCGAGAATCACTTCACTCCACGGAGCCGGCGGCGAGGTCATGGATCAGCTGCTCTCGCGGCTGGTCTTCCCGCGCCTTGCTGGCAGAGCCTCGGGCCGCATTCCCCTCTCCGCGGGCGACGACGGCGCGACGCTCGACCTTCCGCGGGACGGCGAACTCGTCTTCACAACCGACAGCCACGTCGTCAAGCCGATCTTCTTCCCCGGCGGCGACATCGGCCGCCTCGCCGCGTCCGGCACGCTCAACGATCTCGCCGTCATGGGCGCGAGGCCGTTCGCCATCAGTCTCGCCGCGGTCATCGAGGAAGGGTTCCCCATCGCCGATCTTGAACGCCTTCTCGACTCGTTCGCCGCCGCCCTCGACGACGTCGGCGCCGCCGTGGCCTGCGGCGACACCAAGGTTATGCCCGCGGGCGACCTCGACGGCATCCTCCTCACCACGTCCGGCATCGGCGTCGCACGGCGCGCGATCTCGGACGCCGCGCTCCGCATCGGCGATCGCGTCCTCGTGACGGGCACGCTGGGCGATCACGGGATGGCGCTCCTTGCCGCGCGAGGAGAGTTCCACTTGACGACACTCTTGCGTAGCGACGTGGCCCCCATCTGGCCCATGCTCGCGCCGCTGCTCGACGAGCTCGGCGACGCAATGCATGCCATGAAGGATCCAACGCGCGGCGGGCTCGCGGCCGCGCTGAACGAGATGGCGCGGAAGTCGCGCACGTGCATCGAGGTGATCGAGGCCGACATCCCGATCCGGCCGGAAGTGCTCGGCCTGTCGGAGCTCCTCGGCATCTCCCCCCTCGAAGTGGCCAACGAGGGAAAGGCCATCGTCGTCGTCGACGCGCGCGCTGCCGACGACGCGCTGCGGATCCTCAAGCGTCATCCCTTGGGCGCCTCGGCCGCCATCATCGGCACGGTCAGCGAGGAGTACCCAGGCCACGTGGTGCTCGCGACGGAAGTTGGTGGCCGGCGCTTCCTCGACATGCCGCTCGGCGATCCCGTGCCCCGCATCTGCTAGCCTCGGCTAGCGGCGGAGCCACGCCCGACGGTCGGCGATCGTCTTCCCCTTCGACTGACACTGCGGGCAGTAGAACGTCCGCGTCTCGGCGAACCGGATCTCCGCGATCGGCTGCCCACACTCGATGCACGCTTCGCCCGTCCGCTTGTAGACGGCCATGCCCTCGACGCGCCGCTCCCCCACGAGGGCGCCGCCGGACTCTCGTCGCGTGCGTTCGACAGCGGCCCCTAGCACCGATCGAATGGCCGCGTCCAGGCGCTCGACCTCGTCGGGTTCCAGGGTGTTCGCGTATCGAATCGGCGACAGCCTCGCCGCGAACAGGATCTCGTCGGCGTACGCCGTGCCGATCCCTACGATGAGCGCCTGGTCGGTGATCATCTTCTTCAGCTGTCGCCGCTCCCCGGCGAAGAGTCGCACCAGATGGGCAACCGCGAAGTCACACCCCAGCGGCTCGATGCCGCCCCTCGCCACCCACTCCACGTCCTCCGGATCCCGAACGACGTGCACCTTGGCCAGCTTCGCCGTGCCGTTCTCAACCAACCGCAAGTCCTCGCCGTCGGCGAACGAGATCACGAAGCCCGTCGCTTTGGTGACCTTGTTCGCGCTCCCGGTGAGCACGAGCCGGCCGGCAACCATGAGATGAAGGACTAGATGGAGGTCGTCGCGGCACGCGAGGATCAGGTGCTTGCCGCGCCGAGTCACCCTCCGAGAGCATTCGCCCGCCAGAGCGTCGAGCGGAGGCTCCACGGTTTTGAGAATCCCCGGGCGGTAGGCGCGCGCCTCGCGGATCGTTCGACCCACGACGCGCGCCTCCAGGACCTCCCTCATCACCTCGAGTTCCGGCAGCTCCGGCATGACCCTCCCTTCGCCTGCGTAGTATACCGGCCCGCGAGAGCGCCCCGCCCGCCTCGCTTCGGGAGCGTTCGCGGCCTTCCTGCTACCCGATGTCCTCTTCCTTGGCGTCACGCGTGTCCCACGTCGCCACCCCACGATTCCCGGCGCGGGACGCAGCCGCACCCGAGAATCGAAGCCGGGTGGTCGCTGTGCCGATGTCGAAGAAGAAGCGTCTCGTGTTTGTCGTCCGTCTTGCCTTCATCCTTCTCGCGTGCGCCGTGGGGTGCACCCCCGTGGCTCACTTCAATCTGACCGGCGGGTGGAGCGGGACGTATTCCTATACGAGCGGGCCCATGACTTCGTGGACGAGCTCGTTCAGCATGGAACTCTTCGACGACGAGGGCAGCATCACCGGCTCGGCCACCTTCCCGAGCAGCGCCATGCAGACGTTCGAAATCCCCATCACGCTCGGCGAGACCCATGCCGATACCGTCGTCCTCGAGGCGTCCGGCTTCAACGACAAGACGACGCCACAGACCCCCGTGCGGTTCTCGTTCGACGGCGAGGCCACGGCAACGACGATGTCCGGGGTCGGGACGCACACGGTGAACGGCACTCCGTACACCTTCACGTGGCAGGCCACCCTCGTGGTCCCGCCGGCCCCCAAGTCCTAGCCGGCCGCCAACGGATTCGCTGCATCGTGAGTTTTGGAGGAACAACCTAGACTCGCTCTTCGCGGCGGTCCCGCTCGATGAGTTCGAGCGATCGCTGCGCCGGGTCGCCCCACCCTCCACCGCCCGGCGTCTCCACGCTCAACGCCTCGCCCGGCGAGAGAATGACCGACCCCTTGCTCGGCGCAGGTTCCTCCTGCCCGTTCGCGCGGAGGAGCACATTCCGGCCCACGGCCCCGGTTCCCCCACCGCGAACGCCGTAGGGCGCTCGACTCCTTCGATCGGTCAACAGGGATACGCGAGCCACATGGCCGACGGCCCGAATCTCGCGACGGATTCCGAGGCCGCCGCGGTGCTCGCCGGCGCCTCCGCTGCCGCGCACCAGCTCGTAGCGCCGCACCTGGAGCGGGTACGCCGTCTCCAGCGCCTCGACGGGCGTGTTGAGGGTGTTCGTCATGTGCGAGTGCACCCCGTCGATCCCATCTGCTTCCGCGCGGCCTCCGTACCCACCTCCGATCGTCTCGTACAACGTGTACGCCTCCCCCGTGCGCGGGTCCGTGCCCCCGACGGCCACGTTGTTCATGGTCCCCTGGCACGCGCCGATCGCTCGCTCGGGTAGGGCCATGCCCAGGGCTCCCAGGATGACATCGACGATCCGCTGCGCCGTTTCTAGGTTTCCACCCACCACGGCCGCCGGCGCTACTGCATTCACCACGCTTCCGAGTGGGGCGACGATCTCGATCGGGCGGTAGCAGCCCGAATTCGCGGGGATCGTCGGGTCCGTCGCGGCCCGAATCGCGAAGTACGTCGCTGACGCGGTGACGGCAAGGACTGCGTTCACGGGACCCGCCACTTGACGGGCGCTGCCGGTGAAATCCACGATCAGACGATCCCCTTGCGCTCGGATCGCGACGCGGATGGGGATCTCGCCGCGAACGATCCCGTCGCCGTCGAGCGCATCCTCGAACCGGAAGGTGCCGCGAGGGAGCTGCTCGATCTCCGCGCGCATCCGTCGCTCGGAGTAGGCGAGCACTGCGTCCATGCCGTCGGCCAGCATCTCGCGCCCATACCGGCTCACCAAGCCTTCCATGCGAGCCACGCCCATGCGACATCCCGCGGCCTGCGCCCGAAGATCGCCCAGTCGTTCTCTCGGAGTTCGCACGTTGAGAAGGATCAAGGAGAGGAGGTCGTCCACGAGTTCGCCTCCGCGCCACAGGCGCACGGGCGGGATGCGCAGCCCTTCCTGGAAGATCTCGACGCTGTCCCCAGCGAGGCTGCCCGGCTCCTTCCCGCCGATGTCCGCGTGGTGCGCCCGGTCCGCGACGAACGCCACGAGGTCGCCGTCGGAGAACACGGGCGCGACGAACGTGATGTCCGGCAGGTGCGCCCCGCCCGCGTAGGGATCGTTGACGACAACGATGTCCCCAGGCGCGAACTGGCCCGCCGCCTGGATCGCCGCGGCGACGGAGTACGGCATCGCGCCGAGGTGGACGGGAATCGACTCTGCCTGCGCGACCATGTTCCCCGCCGGGTCAAAGACAGCGGACGAGCAGTCTCTTCTTTCGTTAATGTTCGGACTGTAGGCCGTGCGAATCAGATCGGCGTTCATCTCGTCGGCCACGGCCGCGAGCGCATGCCGGAGCACTTCGAGCGTGATGGCGTCAATCGGTCCCTGGGTCATCTCGTCCCACCTCGAGAATCATATGGCCATCCGCGTCGCAACGCCCGCGGGCGCCGGGCGGCACGAGGATCGTCGAGTCCTCACCCACGACGACGAGCGGGCCACGGAAGCTTTCTCCGCGAACCGTGCTGCTACGGCTCTGGACGCGACCGCGCGTCGGGCCGGCTGCGTCGAACCAAATGTCGTGCGGCCGATCCAGGGCGTCGCCCTTCTCTTGACAGGCCGCTCCGACCTTCCCCGCCCGGAATAGGGGCGGACCCTGCGCGCGCAGCCGCAGCGTGACCAACTCGGCCTCCTCGCTCGGAGATCCGTGGCCGTAGCGGGCTACGTGGGCCTCCTCGAACGCGCGGCGCAACGCAGCCAGATCCACCTCGTCGCCCGGCGTCTCGAGCGGCACGGTGAGTTCGTGCGCCTGGCCGACGTAGCGAACGTCGGCCGACGCGTGGAACTGCATCTCGTCCTCGCGAATGCCCTCGGCACGCAGCGTCGCGGCTCCCCTCGCGCGCAGGGCGTCGACGGTTCGTCCCACCTTCACGGCGTCAAGCCCGTCGAACCGGGCGACCACGCTCTGGCTGACGTCGTGGCCGGTCTCTGCGACGACCAGGCCGAAGGCAGACAGCACGCCGGCCGTCCGCGGCACAAGGACGCGGCGAATCCCAAGTCGCCGGGCGATCGACGCGCCGTGCAGCGGGCCCGCCCCGCCGAAGGCGAGGAGGACGTAGTCGCGGGGGTCTCGCCCCCGCTCCACCGTGACGACGCGAATCGCGCGCTCCATGGCCGCATCCGCGACCTCGAGGATCCCAAGCGACGTCCGCTCTACGGACAAGCCGAGCTTTTGGCCGACATCCTCCGAGATCGCGCGCCGAGCGGCGAGCGCGTCGAGCGGCGGCAGGCCTCCGAGCCCCTGATCCGCCACGAGATGCCCCAGCACGAGGTGCGCGTCTGTGACCGTGGCACGTCCGCCGCGGCCGTAACAGGCGGGGCCGGGACTCGCCCCCATGCTCTCCGGACCCACGCGCAGCGCACCGCCCCGATCCACCCAGGCCACGCTCCCGCCCCCGGCTCCGATGGTGTGCACGGACACCATGGGCAGGGCCACGGGGTAGCTGCCGACGCCGCCGCTCCGCGTCCTCTCAATCGCGCCGTCGGTGATCAGCGCGACGTCACAGCTTGTTCCCCCCATGTCCATCGTGATGAGGTTCCGCTCCCCCATCGCAGCTCCAACCGCCCGCGCCCCTTGAACTCCCCCCGCGGGTCCGGAGAGAAGGAGGCTGGCCGGCTGCTCCTGCGCCCGCGCCAGCGTTGTCACCGCCCCGCTCGACTGCATGATCCGCCAAGCTCGAGGCAACCCACGCTCCGCCCCCCCTTGTTCGAGAGCCGCGAGGTACGCGCCGATGACCGGGCGCAGCGCGGCGGAGATCACCGTGGTAGACGTTCTCTCGTATTCGCGGATCTCCGGCAGGACGTCGCTCGACAGCACGACGGGGACTCCCAGGAGCCCCGCGAGCACATCGCGCGCCGCCCGCTCGTGCTCCGGACGCAAGTACGAGAACAGGAACACCACCGCCACGGCCGCCACGTTGGCCCCTCGGAGAGCCTCCG
The DNA here is from genome assembly GCA_903857865.1 of uncultured bacterium. Classification (GTDB taxonomy): domain Bacteria; phylum Bipolaricaulota; class Bipolaricaulia; order UBA7950; family UBA9294; genus CAIOGO01. The sequence goes on from CAIOGO010000002.1 coordinate 21,343, forward strand.
CGAGCCTGCGGAGTTCCGCGACGTCGAGCGGAGTCTCGACCTCCCCGTCGGAGTTGACTCGCTCGGTAACCTCGAGGCGAAGGTCACGCGGCACCATGACTGGAGACCGGACAGCCCCGAGATCGTAGAGCGAATCTCGATTCTGCCGCCCGATCTCGAGCACGTCCCGGAAGCCTCGCGTCGTGATGAGCGCCGTGCGCGCCCACTTTCCTTCCAAGAGCGCGTTCGTGGCGACCGTGCATCCATGCGCGAGCCCGCGCACCTCTTGCGGGACAATCGAGCCCGCGCCGATCAATCGATCGAGGGCCCGCAGCACGCCGAGCGCTGGCTCTCCCGGCGTGGACGGCTCCTTGGCGATCCGGACCCCGGCCTCGCTGGCGATCACAACGTCGACGAAGGTCCCGCCGATGTCGATGCCGATCACCTGAGCCATGGGGCGCAAGTATAGGAAGGAATGGAGGTCGCCGCAAAGCGCAGCGCAGCCCTGTATCCGCCATCGCCTACCCGTTTTCCCGAACGTTGCGTACACTTCGGCCGCACGCGCAACGACAACCCGAGGTGGAGGAAGAATGCAGCGTATTCTCGTCACGGGCGCCGCAGGCCAGATCGGTTCGGAACTCACGCCCGCACTCCGCGAGCGTCACGGCTCCACGAACGTCCTCGCGAGCGACCTTCGCGTACCCGCGGCGGGCTCGCACCTCTCATCGGGGCCCTTCGAGACTCTCGATGTTCGGGATCGCTCTCGCTTGCAGGACATCGTGAGCGACCACCGGATCGACACCATCTACCACCTGGCGGCCATCTTGTCGGCCACGGGGGAGGCGAATCCGCAGCTCGCTTGGGACGTCAACATCGCCGGCCTCGTCAACGTCCTCGAAATCGCAAGGGCAGGCGGCGTGCGCCACGTCTTCTGTCCTAGCTCGATCGCCGTCTTCGGCCCGGAGACGCCGCGCGATCCCGCGCCCCAACTGACCGTGCTCCGCCCCTCGACGATCTACGGGCTGACGAAGGTCACCGGAGAGCTCTTGGGCGACTACTACGTCCAACGCTACGGCCTCGACGTGCGCGGGTTGCGCTACCCCGGCATCATCTCGAGCGAGACCCCGCCCGGCGGCGGCACGACGGACTACGCCGTCGACATCTTCTACCAGGCGATCCAGACTGGGCGGTACACGTGTTTCGTACGCCAGGACACGGTTCTTCCGATGATGTACATGCCGGACTGCATCCGCGCCACGCTCGCGCTGATGGACGCCGACACGTCCCGCTTGACGCGGCACTGCGACTACAACATCGCCGGATTGAGTTTCTCGGCCGCCCAGCTGGCCGGAGAGATTGCGAAGCACATCCGAGGCTTCGTCTGCACCTACGAGCCGGACTTCCGCCAAGCGATCGCCGACTCCTGGCCTCAGTCGCTCGACGACCGACACGCTCGGGCTGACTGGGACTGGCGCCCGTCATTCGACCTGTCGTCGATGACCGCGGACATGATTCAGCGGCTCCGCCCCCGGCTCACGGCCAAGAGAGCCTAGATCCCAAGCCGTAGGCCGTGGGCCTAAGGGCCCAGCCTAGGCGAACAAGGCCCGACAAGCCAATCCTGAAAACGAGAAGGACTCCGTTGGAGTCCTTCTTCGACAGCCTTCCACGTTCTCGCAGACAGCCAGCTACTGCACGAGCATCAGTCGAGCTACCTCCGCGCCGTCTCCGCGGCGGGGGCCCATCTTGACGACTCGCGTGTATCCTCCAGCCCGGTCCTTGAACGTCGGGCCGATCTCCGTGAACAGCTTGTCCACGGCTTCCTTGTCTCGAAGGCGCGAGAAGACGATGCGCCGCGCGTGGAGATCCCCACGCCGGGCCAGAGTGATCACGCGCTCGGCGAACCGCTGGCTCGCCTTCGCCCGCATGAACGTCGTCTCCACCTTCGAGTGCATGATGAGCGCGTTGGTCAGATTCGCAAGCACGCTCCGCCGATGGCTCGGCAGCATGCCCATCTTGTCGACACCCATTCTATGACGCATGGTGCATCTCCCCTTCGCTTCGCAGTGCGTAGCCGAGCTCGGCCAGTCGGTCCTCCACCTTGCTCAGCGTCTTGGCGCCGAAGCCATGAATGTCGAGCAGCTCTTCCCGAGGTCGCGCCAGAAGCCCTCCGAGCGTCGTGATGTCCGCCTCCTGCAGAAGATTGCAGGCACGCTGATCGATGTCCAACTCGGTCAGAGAAATGGCCAGCTCTTCATCCGCGCCCGTCACGGACTCGGCGATCGCGACGCCAAACGGGTGCTCGGCGAAGCTCCGGAACAGCTCGAAGTGCCTCTGCAAGAGACGACTCGCCTCGGACAAGGCTTCCTCGGGCCGAATGCTCCCGTTCGTCGTGAGCTCAAGCACGAGACGCTCGTAGCCCGTCTTGCCCCCGACCCGCGTGTCCTCGACCGTGAAGTTCACGCGCCGCACCGGCGAGAAGTCCGCATCGATCGGAATCTGGGACAGGGGCGCATCCTCCGAGCGATTCCGTTCGGCTGGAAGATACGAGAGGCCCGTTTCGACCTCCATCTCGATGTCCAGAACGCCCTTTGCGTTCAGCGTCGCGATGGGGTGCTCGGGATTGATGATCTCCACGCCCGACGGAACGTCGATGTCCCCGGCCTTGATCTCGCCCGGCCCTTTTTTCTCTAGCGTCAGACGCTGCTTACCCTCTTCTCGGACGCGCAGTGCCACACCCTTGAGGTTGAGGATGATCTCGAGAACATCCTCTTTGATTCCCTCAATCGTGTCGTACTCGTGATACTTGCCGGCAAAGCGAACGCGAGTGATGGCGGCTCCCGGTATTGCGGAGAGCAGCGTCCGTCGGATCGCATTGCCCAGTGTCGTGCCGAACCCAGGTTCGAGAGGCTCGAGGATGACTCTCCCGCTCGTCTCGGTAAGTTCAACGACCTTGATCTCCTTGGGGAAGACCAACTCGTCCATGCCCACCTCCTAGCGGGAGTAGAACTCGACGATGAGGTTCGTAGAGATGTCGAGGCCCATCTGCGCGACGTTCGGGAGTCCCAGCATCTGGAATCTCATCGCGTCGCCGTTCCTCTCAACCCATGCCGGAACCTCCCGGTCCTGATTCGCCCCAACGATCGACTTGAGTTTCTCGCGCCGCTCCGGTTTCGCGGAGATCACGTCGCCTTGGCGGAGGAGAATCGACGGGACGTTCGACGAGCGTCCGTTCAGTGCGAAGTGCCCGTGCACGATCAGCTGCCGAGCCTGCTGGCGGGAACTGGCGAAGCCGGCTCGATAGACCATGTTGTCGAAGCGTTGCTCGAGCATCGTGAGGAGCGCCTGGCCCGTCGCACCCTTCACGCTCTTCGCCCGAGCGACGTACACCCTGAACTGACTCTCGCGGACGCCGTAGATGCGGCGCGCCTTCTGCTTAGCCCGCAGGTGAAGCTGATACTGGCTCTTTCGCGGCCTCCGTTTCTTCGGCCCCTCGCCCGGCGGGCTCGCCCGTCGCGACACCGCGCAGCTTCTCGAGTAGCAGCGATCCCCTTTCAGGAAAAGCTTGTCCCCTTCTCGGCGGCACTGTTTACACTTCGGGCCTGTATCGCGTCCCATTACCCTTTCCCCTTGCTATGGCTATGCGAACTGCTGTGCGACACCGGCGTTACGTTCTTCACTTCCTCGATACGAATGCCGGACGCCTTGATCGTCTGAACGACCGACTGCCTCCCCGAGCCCGTCCCCTTCACACGGATTGCGACGGACCGCACGCCGTAGTCTTTGATCTCCCGCACCAGTGCCTCCGCGGCGATCTGGGCGGCGTACGGTGTCCCCTTCTTGGAGTTCTTGTACCCCACGACTCCTGGACTCTTCCAGGCTACCGGGTGTCCACTCGGATCCGTGACCGTAATGATCGTGTTGTTGAACGTCGAATGCACGTGGATCAGGGCACGCTCTAGCTTGATGTTCTTTGTCGCCATCGCTACCTCTTCTTTCCGGCCTTGGAGGGCCGCGGTCCCTTCCACGTGCGCGCGTTGGCCCGCGTGCGCTGTCCGCGTACCGGTAGTCGCTTCTTGTGCCGGAGCCCGCGATACGAGTTGATGTCCTTCAGCCGTTGGATGCTCGAAGCGACCCGCCGACGCAGGTCGCCTTCGACCACGAACTGCTCGACCTCTCGTCGCAGACTGGCGACCTCGTTCTCGGTCAGGTCTTTGACCCGCACTTCCGGCGAGATCCCCGTCTTGGCGATGATGTCGACAGCACGCGGACGTCCAATCCCGTACACGTACGTCAGCGCAATCTCGATGCGTTTGTTGCTCGGCAGGTTGACTCCGGCTATACGCGCCATGCTCCCTCTCCCTCTACCCTTGGCGCTGCTTGTGCTTGGGGTTCCGGCAGATCACCAACACGCGCCCTTCCCGCCGGAGGACCTTGCACTTCGCGCACATCTTCTTGACCGATGCCCGAACTTTCATGTTTCGTCGGCGTAGTGCGGATCAGCTCTCACGATAGACGATGCGTCCCTTCGTCAGATCGTACGGCGACATCTCAACAATCACGCGGTCGCCGGTCAGGATTCTGATGTAGTGTTTCCGAATCCGGCCAGAGATGTGGCAGAGAATGACGTGTCCGTTCGCAAGCTGCACACGGAACGTCGACCCGGGCAAGCTCTCGGTGACCTCACCACGCTGTCGAATCGCATCCTCTTTCTTGCCGCGAGATTCGTTTGTCGCCACCACGCCTTTCGTCACCTCCTTAGGGTTAGGACGTTCACGCCATCCTTGGTCACTGCGACCGTGTGCTCGAAGTGCACCGACAGCCCTCCGGTCGCGGTGACCACAGTCCACTGATCGTCGCGCACGCACGTCGGCAGATCATCGACCTTGACCATCGGCTCGATGGCCAGAGTCATCCCTGCCCGCAGACGCACGCCACGCCCTGGCGGACCGTAGTTCGGGACTTGGGGGTCTTCGTGCAGATCCCTCCCAATCCCATGTCCGACGTACTCCCGCACCACGTGGAAGCCTTGCGACTCGACGTATGCGCCAATAGCGTGGGAGACGTCAGACAACCGTTTGGCGATTCTAACTTCTTTGATCCCTTCCCACAAGCTTCGCTCTCCCACCTCGAGCAACCGTCGCGCAGCGTCATCGATCGGCCCCACGCCGACCGTCGTCGCCATGTCGACACAGAACCCGTTCCGGATCATGCCGATGTCGATCGAGAACAGGTCACCCTTCCGCAGCAGTCGCTCTTCGCTCGGCACCCCGTGCACGACCTCGTCGTTGAGCGACGCGTTGATCACTCCTGGGAAGCCCGCGAGTCGATCGAACGCCGACTCCCCGCCACTCGCGGCGATCCGATCCGCAGCCAGGCGGTTGAAGAAGCCGGTCGTCCGATCCGGGCGCACCTCGGCCACCAGCTCCGCCAGAATCTCCGCGAGGAGCTGGCCGTTCTCCTGCATGATAGCCAACTCATCATCTGTTTTAAGCGAGATCATGCCGCCAGAATCCGCATGATCTCCGCGAAGACCTTGTCACTGCCGAGCTCCCCGTTCACGGAGTGGAGAAGCCCGCGTTGCCGATAGAAGGCGATGAGCGGAGCCGTCGACTTCTCGTAGACGTCGTATCGATTCTCGATCACCGCGGGCCGGTCATCCTCCCGCTGGTAGAGCTCGCCGCCGCATGCGTCGCACCTCGCCGTCTCGGACGAGAGATTGAAGGTGAGATTATAGATCGCTCCGCACGCCCGGCACACCCTCCGCGACGTGAGCCGCCGAACCACTTCCTCACGCGCAAGGTCGATGCTCACCACGGCGTCAAGATCGGTACTGGATGCCAGCGCTTCCGCCTGGGCCACGGTGCGGGGAAATCCATCAAGCAGGAAACCCTTCTTCGCCTGTCCGATGCGCCCACTGATCATGTCGATGATCAGCCGATCCGGGACCAATTCGCCACGGTCCATGTAGCCCTTGGCCTTCTCGCCGAGAGTCGTCTTGCGCGCCACCTCATCACGAAGGAGGTCGCCGGTGGAGAGATGGAGAAGCCCGAGTCTCTCCACGACCCGCTTCGCCTGCGTTCCCTTCCCGGCTCCGGGAGGTCCGAGGAAGACGACTCGTCTCCCCGGCATCAGCCTCTCCTTCCAAGGAGTCGCCCCGACTTCGTCAAGCTCTCGTAGTGGCGCATGACGAGATGGGCTTCGATCTGCATGATCGTGTCGATGCCGACACCGACCACGATCAAGAGCGACGTGCCGCCAATCAGGAACATGGTCGATAGCCCGCTCGCAGCGGACAGAATGTAGGGCAGGATCGCGATGGCGGACAAGAACACGGCGCCGACGAGAAGGATGCGGCCCATGATGGCGGTGATGTACTCCGCCGTCGGCGCCCCCGGCCGCACTCCGGGAACGAACCCTCCGGCCTCGCGGATGTTCTTCGCCATCTCCACCGGATCGAACACGATCGAGCTGTAGAAGTACGTGAAGAAGAAGATCAGGATCACATAGAGGCCCATGTACACCGGCCCGCCAGACTGGATGATGTAGAGGTACTGCTTCAGGGCTGGAACCGCCTCGAACAGCGTGACCGGGAGACTCAGAAGCGCCGAGGCGAAGATGATCGGAATGACGCCGCCCTGGTTCACGCGAAGCGGAAGGTGCGACGTGTGACCGCCATAAATCCGCCTACCCATCGTCCTCTTGGCGTACTGGATCTGGATCTTGCGCTGCCCCTGTTGAACCATCGTCATCGCCGCGATGACGACGATGAGGAGAACGATGAAAGCGATGCCCCAGACCGGGCTCGCTGAGCCCGTGCTGATGCTCGTCCACATCGAGTTGAGTGACGAGGGGAATCGCGACAGGATGCCCACCATGATCAGCATGCTGATGCCGTTCCCGATGCCGTTCTCCGTGATGCGCTCGCCGAGCCACATGAGGAAGATCGTGCCGGTCGTCAGCGCGATCACCGTCGTCACGTAGAACAGGATCCCCGCGCCTTGCGTCGTGGCGCTCCGAATGAGCGTCGTCATGAACGCGCCCTGGAGGATGGCAAGCCCCACCGTGGCCCAGCGCGTGTAGGCCGTGATCTTGCGCCGCCCCTCGCGCCCCTGTTGCTGCAACTCCTTCAGCTTCGGCACCACCGACGTCAACAGGCTGAAGATGATCGAGGCGTTGATGTACGGCGTGACGCCCAGCGCGAAGAGAGAGAACTGCTGCAGTGCGCCGCCGGTAAACATGTTCATGAAGTCAAACAGCCCGCCGCTTCCGGGGTTGAACACCTGCTGCAGAAGCGTCTTGTCCACACCGGGAACCGTGATGTGCACGCCCAATCGGAACACGATGATGGCTCCGAGGGTGAACAAGATTCTCTTCCGAAGCTCGGGAACCTTGAACAGGCTCGCGAATTTCTCCCACATCGTTAGATCACCTCGGCCCGACCGCCGGCCGCCTCAATCTTCCGTTTCGCCTCGACCCCAAACCGGTGCGCGCGCACCGTGAGGGGCTTCGAGATCTCCCCGCGCCCGAGAACCTTGACCGGCATGTCGCGCTTGTTGACGAGCCGCAGCGCGGTCAACGTCTCCGGCGTCACGACATCGTTCGCCGAGAATCGCTCTTCCAGCGTGTCCACATTGACACATTCATAGACGACCCGCGAGAAGTTGTGGAAGCCACGCTTTGGCACGCGCATCCAAATCGGCGTCTGGCCGCCCTCATAGCCCAGCCGCGTCCCACCGCCACTGCGGGAGTTCTGGCCTTTCATCCCGCGGCCGACCGTGTGGCCACCGTGCCCCGATCCGCCCCCGCGGCCAATTCTCTTCCGCCGGTGGTTGCTCCCCGCTGTGGGTCGCAGATCCTCAAGCCGCATGCCCCGCCTCCTCGCCCAACCTGACGCCGCGCAACTCCTCCACTTCGTGCTGGCTGCGCAGACGGGACAGCCCATCGAGAGCTGCACGTGACAGCGTGAGGGGATTCGTCGTTCCAATCGATTTCGTCAGAATGTCCTCGATCCCGGCCAGTCGGCAGATGGCACCTACGGTCACGCCGGCGATGAGTCCCGTGCCGGGGTGCGCCGGCTTCAGGAGCACGTACCCTGCTTTGAACTTGCCCCACGTTTCGTGGGGAATCGTCCCACCGGCCGCGTTCACCGTGACCATGCTCTTCTTCGCGTCGCGAATCGCCTGCTGGATGGCACGCGGGATTTCGGTCGTGCTGCCGACCCCCACGCCGACATGCCCCTTCCGGTCCCCGACAACCATGGTCACCCGGAAGCGGAGGTTGCGTCCTCCCTTCGTGACCTTGCTGACCCGTCGGATGTCGATGATCTCGTTCTCAAACTCGTCACGGCTGATCAAAACTCCAACCCCCCTTTCCGACAGGCCTCAGCGAAGGCCGCAACTACGCCATGGTACGGGTACCCGCCGCGGTCGAACACGACCCGCTTGATCCCCGCCTGGGACGCACGCTCCACCAGCTTCGCCGCGACCTGGGTCGCCGCCTTGCGGTTCGGCCCGCCGACCTCCCCGCGGAGTTCGCGGTCAAGCGTCGATGCCTGCACCAACGTCGCCCCGACGCTGTCGTCGATGACCTGCGCATAGAGGTGGCCAAGGGTCTTCGTTACGCACAGGCGCGGTCGCTCACTCGATCCGATGACTCGTCGTCGGATGCGGCTGTGTCGCTTCTCGCGCTCGGCAGCTCGGTTCGCCATTCTCGCCATCGTCCACTCTCCCTATGCGGCGCCCTGACCGCCGAGCTTCCCGGCCTTCAGCACGACGACCTCATCCTTGTAGCGGATCCCTTTTCCGTCGTACACGTTGGGTTTCCGCAGGCGTCGGATCTCCGCCGCCACCTGGCCCACGTCCCGTTTGTCGGCACCGCGGATGATGATCTCCGTCGGGTTCGGCAACTCGGCCTCAATGCCCTTGGGGAGCTCGTACTCCTTGGGGCCGGCGTACCCGAGGTCAAGGATGATCGCGTTCCCCTGAAGGCGCGCGCGGTAGCCCAGCCCCTTGATGATCAGCCGCTTCTCCCACCGCTCTGCAACGCCCCTGACCATGTTCGCCAGCAGGCTCCGATACAGGCCGTGGTACGCGCGGTACTCTTTGCCTTCCTTGCGGCGAGACACGTTGACAACGGCGTCGGCAACGGCGATTTCCACCATGTCCGGCCGATACGACTGCGAGAGCCGCCCGTGCTTGCCTTCCACGGTAAACGCCCCCGCGCCGACCGTGACCTTGACGCCACTCGGAACCGCTACCGGTACTTTCCCTACTTTCGACATCGCAGCATCACCCTACCAGACCTCGCACAGGACTTCGCCGCCGAGGCCCCGCTCGCGAGCCTCTTTGCCGGACAAGACTCCCTGTGAGGTGGACACAATGGAGATCCCCATTCCCCCGAGCGGCTGAGGGATCTCATCCCTACCAACGTACACTCGTCGGCTGGGCTTGCTGACCAAGTGAATCTCGCTGATCGCGCGCCGTGCGCGATTCCGCTCGCCTCGATACTTCAGCTGGATGCGGAGCTGAGGCTGGGGGGTTCCTTCGATTCTCTCGTACGCTTCCACGTACCCTTCCGACAGCAGGATCTGCGCCACCGCCTCCTTCAGCCGGGAGTGTGGCATCGTCACGCCGTCGTGGAGGCGCGAATTCGCGTTGCGAATCCGCGTCAGCATGTCGCCAATCGGATAAGGAATCATCATGTCCTCCTACCAGCTCGCCTTCTTGATCCCCGGAATCTCCCCCAAATGGGCAAGCTTGCGGAAGCAGAGCCGACACAGCCCGAAGTCACGGATAAAGGCGCGAGGCCGCCCGCAGAGATTGCATCGATGGTACTTGCGGACCGCGAACTTGGGCGTCATCTTCGCCTTGTTGACCAGTGCTTTTCTCGCCATCCTCGCCCCCTAGTCGTTGAATGGGAATCCCAACGCCTTGAGGAGCACGTAGCCCTCGCGGTCGTCACGCGCGGTCGTCACGATCGTGATGTCCATTCCCTGCGTCTTCACGATCTCGTTGTATTCGATCTCGGGGAAGCTCAGTTGCTCGGCAAGCCCGAGGGTGTAGTTCCCACGCCCGTCGAACGCCGATGCCGAAAGCCCACGGAAGTCGCGGATTCCCGGCAACACGACGTTGAAGAGCTTGTTGAGGAACTCATAGGCCCGCTCGCCGCGCAGCGTCACACGACACCCGATCGGGTCGCCAAGGACGAGCTTGAAGTCGGAGATGGACTTCTTCGCCTTCGTAACCACGGGGCGCTGACCCGTCATCTTCGCGAGGTTCTGGACCGCCCCTTCCAAGACCTTGGGGTTGTCCTTGTCACCAACCCCCATGTTGGCGACGACCTTGACGACTCGAGGAATCTGCATCACGTTCGTGATGCCCAGTTCCTCTCTCAGTCGCGGGGCTATCTCTTTCACGTATCTCTCATGTAGCAGCATCGCTAGAAGGTCTCCCCACACCGACTACACTTCCGGAGCTTCTTATTGTCGACATCCACGAATCTGACCCGGGACGGCGCGTCGCACTCCGGGCATATCGGGAGCACGTTCGAGATGTGAACTGTCCCTTCCCGCTTCACAATCCCAGGCTCTCGCAGATTCTGGGTGGCCCGCTGGTGCTTCGTGATCATGTTGACGTTCTCGATGACGATCCGGTTCTTCTCGGGGATCACCACGAGGACGCGACCGATCTTGCCGCGGTCGTCGCCCGACAGCACCTGGACGCGGTCTCCCTTGCGCACACTCCTCATCGCATCCTCCTAGAGAACTTCAGGCGCCAGCGAGATGATCCGCATCATCTTCTTGTCGCGCAGCTCGCGAGCCACGGGTCCAAACACGCGCGTCCCGATGGGCTCCCCTTGGGCATTGATCAACACGATCGCATTGTCGTCAAAACGGATGTACGTCCCGTCCTCACGCCGGTAGGCGCTGCGCGTTCGGACGATCACTCCACGGACGATCTGTCCCTTCTCGATGTCGCTCGTCGGGAGGCGCTTTCGGACCGATCCGACCACAATATCGCCGATCTCTCCAATGCGTCGATTCGACGGACCAAGGATGTTGAAGCAGCGAACCAACTTCGCGCCGGAGTTGTCCGCCACCTTCACCATCGTCTGCATCTGAATCATGTCAGCCCTCCGCCTTCTCGACGATCTCCAGCAGCCGCCACCGCTTCGTGCGGCTCAGCGGGCGGCACTCTTCGATCCGCACCAGATCGCCCATCCCTGCCTCCTGCTGCGGATCGTGCGCGTGGAACTTGACGTGCGAAGTCACATGCTTCCGGTATTGCGGATGAAGACGATGCTCTTCGACTCTGACAACGATCGTCTGCTCCATCCGGTCGCTCACCACCCGACCGGTCTTCGTCTTCTTCATCGTCCTTCCTCCCGCATCTTCTCGACCGTCATCGTCAGAACCCGAGCGACAGCGCGGCGAGCTTTGCCCAACTCGGCCGTGCCCGCGAGCTGTCCGGTCGCCCGCTGGAAGCGAAGGGTGAACAACTTGCGCTTCAGCTCTCGCGTCTGATGCCCAAGCTCTTCGAGCGTCATCTCGCGCAGCTTGTCGGACTTCATACTTCGCCTCCCAGAACCGTTCTCCGCTTCAGCCGCGTGCGGACAGGAAGCTTGTTCCCCACCAGATAGTGGACGCGCTTCGCCTGGTCCTCGGTCACGCCGGAGATCTCAAACAGCACGCTCCCGGGCCGCACCACGGCAACCCAGTGGTCGACCGGTCCCTTCCCCTTTCCCATGCGCGCTTCTGCTGGGTGCTTGGTGATGGGTTTGTCGGGGAAGATGCGGATCCAAAGGCGCGCGCCACGTTGCGTCGTGCGCGCGATTGTCGTTCGGCAAGCTTCAATCTGCGCCTGAGTGATCCACGACGCTTCGAGCGTCTGAATTCCGAAGTCCCCGAACGCAATCTGATTGCCGCGCGTCGCCTTGCCGGTCCTGCGCCCGCGATGCATCTTCCGGAACTTCGTTCGCTTGGGGAAAAGGAGTGGCATGCTACTTCACCTCGTCTCGGTGGGCGCGAGGAGAGCGCTCGCCGCGGAACACCCATGCCTTGACGCCGATGTTGCCGTACTTGGTTCGCGCCTCTACGAGCCCGTAGTCGATGTCGGCTCGAAGGGTCTGAAGCGGGATTCTCCCCTCTTTCATCGTGATCGAGCGGGCAATGTCGGTTCCCCCGAGGCGCCCACTGACCTTGATCTTGACCCCTTCGGCTCCGGCGCCCATCACTCGACGGATCGCCTCTTTCATGGTGCGCGCCGGGACGGTGCGATTCTCAATCTGGAGCGCAATGTCCTGCGCAATCAATCGCGCCTCGAGGTCGGGACGCTCAATCTCCTGGATTGACACCTTCACGTTTCGTCCGGTGAGATCCTCCAGCGCCCGCTGAAGAAGCTCGATCTCGCTGCCGCCGCGGCCGATGATGATGCCGGGCCGCGCAGAACGAATGATGATCGAGACGCGGTCTTCCTTCGAGCGTTCGATGTTGATCTCCGCCACGGCCGCTCTCCGGTAGCGATCCTGGATCAGGTCGCGGATCCGCCTGTCCTCGGCGATGTACTCGGGAGCCAGCTTTGGGTTGTACCAATTGGAAACCCACTTCCGAGTGACTCCGACCCGGAACCCCACCGGATGGATCTTCTGGCCCATTACGCACTCTCCCTATCGCCGACGACGATCGTGACGTGACTTGTATGATGCCGCACGACATCGGCGCGCCCATACGCACGAGGCTGCATCCGCCGTAGGGACTTCCCCATGTCGACGGTCGCTCGGACGACGAACAGACCGTCGACATCGACGTCATAGCGGTTCTCAGCATTGGCAATCGCTGACTCAAGAGTCTTGCGGATCGGCAGCGCTGCTTTCTTGCTCGAGAGCCCGACGATCCTGAGCGCCTCGTTCACGCCCTTGCCACGAATCGCGTCGATCACGAGTCGCGCTTTCCGCGGCGACATGCGAATGTGGCGCGCAATAGCCCGTGCTTCCATAGTCTCTCCCTACGTCAGGCCCGCGGCCTTCTTCTTCTTCATTCCACCGTGCGAGCGGAAGGTCCGCGTCGGCGCGAACTCACCCAGCTTGTGCCCGACCATGTTCTCGACAATCGAGACCGGGAGGTGAAGCTTCCCGTTGTGGACCCTGATGATGAGGCCCACCATCTCCGGCGTGACCATCGATGTTCGTGACCACGTCTTGATCTCTCTCGAGTCCCCCCGCTTCGCGCGCTGCACCTTTTCGAGAAGGCTCGCGCAGACGTAGGGACCCTTCTTCGTTGATCTCCCCATCGGGGCCTCCCCTACCGCCGACCTTCGCCCGATCGGCGCACGATCAGCGAGTTGCTCTTCTTCTTCGGTTTGCGGGTGCGGCCACCCTTGGCCGTCTTTCCCGTCGGCGACACCTTGGGTCCTCCCACATGCCCGCGTCCTTCTCCGCCACCGTGCGGATGGTCGACGGGGTTCATCGCCGTGCCGCGCACTTCCGGCTTCCAGCCAAGATGCCGCATTCTCCCGGCACTACCGTGCTTCACGTTCTTATGGTCGGGGTTCGACACTTCACCCACCGTCGCTCGGCAATCCGTCCGGAAGATGCGCACCTCGCCCGACGGCAGCCGAACGTGAGCTCGGTCTCCCTCCTTGCCGATCAACTTGGCCGACGTGCCGGCCGATCGCGCAATGGCCCCCCCGCTACGCGGATAAAACTCGAGGTTGTGAATCGTGGATCCGAGCGGAATTTTGGACAGCGGCAGCGAGTTCCCCACCGAGACCTCAGCGTTCTCCCCAGCCTCGACGACCGTTCCGATGGGCAACTCGACCGGCGCAAGGATGTAGCGTTTCTCTCCATCCGCATAGAAGAGGAGAGTGATCCATGCCGTCCGATTCGGGTCGTACTCTCGCGTAACCACGCGCGCCGGAATGCCATCCTTTTCACGCGCGAAATCGATCATGCGGTACTGCCTCTTGTGTCCGCCACCGCGCCATCGCGCCGTGATGTGTCCCTGGCTGTTGCGCCCAGCCTTCTTCGGCTTCGGAAGCAACAGGCTCTTCTCGGGAGCGACCTGGGAGAGCTCGCTGTAATCCGGGAGCTCTGCATGGCGTCGCCCGGGCGTGATCGGCTTGCTTCGTTTCAGCGCCATCGTAGACTAGCCTCCCATCATTTCGATGCGGTCGCCGGGCGCAAGTCGCACGGTGGCCTTGCGCCATCGCGAGGTGTGCCCATGAAGTTGGCTCATGCGCTCTCGGCGAGGCTTCCCGTGAACATTGGCCGTCCACACCTTCTCGACCTTGACCTTGAACAGCTCCTCGATGGCCTTGCGGATCTCGATCTTGTTGGCCCCCAGAGCGACGCGGAAGGCGTACTTGCGCTCCTCCGCCTTGCGCACGGTGTCCTCCGTGACGAGAGGTGCAAGGACGATGTCCTCGGCATGAAGAAGTTTCGCCATGGCTAGAACCTCCCTCGCAGCTCGTCGACCGCCCCGGCCGTCATGACGAGGTGGTCGTGTCGGAGAACGTCATACACATTGATCCCGCAACCGGAAATGCACTTCACGTAGCGGAGATTCGTGAACGACTTCTTGACCGTCCGCCCATATTCGGAGGAACTGACGACGATGAGCGCGCTCCCCGTGACCCCCAGTCGCCCAAGGAGTGCGAGCGCGCCCTTGGTCTTCGGCACATCAAACGCGATCCGGTCGACGAGGACCACTCGGCCCTCCTGAGCTCGATCGGACAAGGCAGAGACTAGCGCCCCGGCACGCATCTTCTTCGTCAGGTTCATGGCATAGGAACGAGGCTTCGGCCCGAAGACCGTGCCGCCTCCAACCCACAGAGGCGAGCGCCGCGAACCGTGACGGGCGCGACCGGTCCCCTTCTGGCGCCACGGTTTACGGCCCCCTCCGCGTACCTCTCCGCGCGTCTTCGTCGAACTCGTACCCTGACGGCGATTCGCCATCTGCACTCGGACCATGCGATAGAGGAGGTCCTTGTTGACTTCCCCGCCGAACAAGCGCTCATCGAGCGCCACGGTCTGCGGCCCAGAACCCTCGACAAACGAGTAGACTTTCGCTTCAACCATGGCGCTTCCCCAATTCCAGAAGACTTCCGCGGGCGCCCGGCGTCGACCCCTTGAGGATGAGTAGATTCCTCTCGGCATCGACCTTCAGTACTCGGAGTCCGCGCACCGTCACGCGCCGGTTGCCCATGTGCCCCGGCATCTTCTTCCCCTTGATGACCCGTCCCGGCTCCACGTGGCAGCCGATCGAACCGGGCCGTCGGTGAAACTTCGATCCATGGCTGGCGGGTCCGCCGCTGAAGTTGTAGCGCTTGACGACGCCTTGGAATCCAAGACCGCGGCTCAGTCCGGACACATCAACCTCTTCGCCCTCCGCGAAGATTCCCACCCCGATGGCGTCACCGATCTTGTAGGCGTCCACGTTGTCGACACGGATTTCGAACAGGTGACGATGCGGCGCAACGCCGGCCTTCTTGAAATGACCTGCCAGCGGCCGAGAGACCTTCGTCTCCTTCACCTCGCCATAGCCTAGCTGCAGTGCGTCGTAGCCGTCCTTGTCCTTCGTCTTGATCTGGACGACGGTGCACGGACGCGTCTCAATGACCGTCGCGCCTACCGCACGGTCATCGACGAACACCTGCGCCATGCCTATCTTCTTTCCGAGAAGCCTCCGAGCCATGCGTCGCCTACCTCCGTGCCTAGAGTTTGATCTCGATATCGATGCCCGTTGGAAGCTCGATGTCCATCAGCGCGTTGATCGTCTCGGAGGTTGGCTCCTTGATGTCGAGGAGGCGCGTGTGGATCCGCCGCTCGAAGTGCTCCATCGACCGCTTGTCGATGTGCGGAGACCGCAGCACCGTGTAGACACGGCGCTCCGTCGGAAGCGGAATCGGTCCCGCAATCTTAGCCCGCGTCTCTTTTGCCGACTCCACGATCTTCCGAACCGAGCTGTCGACGAGCTCGTGATCGTACCCTCGCAGCTTGATCCGGATCTTCTCTCTCGCCATGTCAGTACCCTCTGCTCTTGACGATCTTCTCTCGCAACCCTTCCGGGACCATCTCGTAGCGAGCCACTCGAAGCGAGTAGGTCGCCCTTCCCTGGGTCAAGGAGCGCAACCGCGTTGCATACCCAAACGTCTCGGCCAGCGGAATGCAAACCACGAGGATCTGCACTGTCTCCAGCGACCGAAGCATGTGGATCTCTCCACGCCTGCGCGCCAGGTCCTCCATCACTTCACCCAAGTACTCGGCAGGCGTGATCACTTCTCCCTCCATGATCGGCTCGAGAAGCTCAAACACACCCGCGCCGTACGCTCTGTGCAGCGCAGCAGATGTGGCTGCACGAAACGCAAGCTCGGACGAGTCTACCGGATGAAAAGATCCACCGATAACGGCGGCTCCGATGTCGGCCAGAGGATATCCCGCGAGTGGACCGTTTGTCAACGTCCCGCGCAACGCGCTTTCGATGGCCCCCTCGTACGCCCTTGGGATCTCCTCCGGCTTGGCGTCAAAGCGGAATGTGATCCCGCTCTCCCTCGGCAGCGGCTCAAGCCGCAGAATGACGTGCCCGAACTGCCCCCGCCCGGCGGCTTGCCTCGCGAAGCGGTCCTCAACGACCACCGGCTCGCGGAGCGTTTCGCGGTAGGCCACCTGCGGCTTACCCACGCTCACGTGGACGTGCAGATCCTCGCGAAGGCGGCGCACGAGCACGTCCAAGTGCAGCTCTCCCATACCCCCGATGATGATCTGATCCGTCGTCTCGTCGGTCCGGACATGGAAGGTCGGGTCTTCCTGCGCCAGCTTCGTCAATCCGTCCATGAGTTCCGGCAGTTCCGCTTCCGTGCGAGGCTCCACGGCCGCAAACACGACCGGATCTGGGAATTCGATCTTCTCGAGGAGGATTGGCGCGCTTTTGTCGCAGAGCGTGTCCCCGGTCGAGACATCCTGGGAGCCCACAATGGCCACGATGTCTCCCGCCGTCGCCTCTTCCAAGGCAAGCCGGCGGTTCGCATGCATTCGAAACAGCTTCGTGATCCGCAGTCCCTTCCCCGTCGAGCTGTTAAGGGCGTGCCCGCCTGCCTTCATCGTTCCGGAGTAGATGCGGAGGTACACCAGACGGCCGGCATACGCATCGGAGGTAACCTTGAACGCAAGCGCGGCGAGCGGAGCGCTCGGATCGGCCGGCCGTTCGTCCTTGCCGTCGGCGCTCTGGACGGGAGGAACGTCAACTGGCGACGGGAGGTAGCGGACGACGGCATCGAGCAGCGGCTGCACGCCGATCTTCTGAAAGGCCGATCCCCCGACGACGGGGATAACCCCGTGGCCGATGCATGCGCACCGGAGCCCAGCGTGGAAGTCCTCCGGACGAACATCTCGCCCATCGAGAAAGGCCTCCATCACTCGGTCGTCGAATTCGGCGACGCGCTCGATGGCCAGATCCCGGTACAACTCCACCTGGTCACGAAGAGCTTCCGGGACCGGCCCACGCGTCATGGCGGTGCCTTGGCTCTCGCCGTCCCAGATGACCAGCTCACGGGCCAGGAGATCCACGATTCCGATGAGGCGGCGATCGCCGTCCCGGTAGGGGAAGCTCAGCGGAACCGTGCGCACGCCGAGCCGAGCCTCGATCATCGCGAGGGTATCGGTGTAGCTTGCTTCCGCGCGATCAAGCTTGTTGACGAACGCAATCCGCGGGGTCTTGTAGCGGTCCGCCTGCCGCCAGACGGTCTCCGATTGAGACTCGACCATCTCCACGCCCGAGAACAGCACTACGGCGCCGTCAAGCACGCGCAGGCTTCGCTCCACCTCGGCAGTGAAGTCGACATGCCCCGGTGTGTCGATGATGTTGATCTGGTGCTCGAGCCACTGGCAGGTCGTCGCCGCGGACGTGATCGTGATCCCGCGCTCCCGCTCCTGCGCCATCCAGTCCATCTCGGTGTCACCCTCATGGACTTCGCCCATCTTGTGGATCTGGCCGGTGTAGAAAAGGATGCGCTCCGTCGTCGTGGTCTTTCCAGCATCGATGTGTGCCATGATGCCGATGTTGCGCACCCTACGGAGGTCGGACGCACGCGCAGGCACCATCCGTTCCTTTCCCGAGACTCCGGGCGAGCGCCGAGCGCAGCTCCTACCAGCGGTAGTGCGCGAAGGCCTTGTTCGACTCGGCCATACGATGGACATCCAGCCGTTTGGTGTAGGCCTTGCCCTCTTTGCGCGACGCGTCGACGATCTCGGAACCCAGACGCTCGGCCATCGTGTGCTCGCCGCGCTCCCTCGCTGCCGCCACTAGCCACCGCAGCGCCAATGCGATCTGCCGATCGGCTGGCACTTCGTAGGGAACCTGGTAGTTCGCGCCGCCGACGCGGCGGGTCCGCACTTCCAGGCGCGGGCAGCAGTTCGTGATCGCCTCGTTGAAGACATCCAAAGCCGGAGAGCCGCTCCTTGCCTCGACGAACTCCAACGCCCCGTAGACGATGCTCTCGGACGTGGGCTTCTTGCCCTCCTGCATGATGTAGTTGATGAGCTTGGCCAAGAGCTTGCTGTTGTGGCGGATGTCGGGCTTGACGTCACGACCGGGGATGTTCATGCTTGTCTCCTCATTGTTTCTTGGCACCATACTTCGAGCGGCTCTGATTCCGTCCCGTCACGCCTTCCGAGTCCAGGGTGCCGCGAATGATGTGGTACCGAACCCCCGGCAAGTCCTTGACGCGCCCGCCTCGCACCAACACCATCGAGTGCTCCTGGAGGTTGTGTCCCTCGCCCCCGATGTAGGCGGTAACTTCCTTCCCGTTGCTCATCCGCACGCGGGCGACCTTTCGCAACGCCGAGTTCGGCTTCTTCGGCGTTCGCGTATAGACGCGCGTGCACACCCCCCGCTTCTGCGGGCACGTGCTGAGCTGCGGAGCCTTGCTCTTCTTCGTCTTGGGCTTCCGCCCGAGTCGGATCAGTTGATTGATCGTTGGCATCTTCACTCCCTAGCTAGGATGGCCGTGATTATAGGTTGGCTCCGAGGTCCCTTCAAGGTTGTGTCGACTCGTCGCCGCTCGTTGGCTCCCCCACGTGCGCTGCGACGCCGGCAGGCACCCCGGCGACCGCGAGGGGCCGGAAGCCAGTCCCGGAGGGAATCCTCTTGCCGACAATGATGCTCGGTTTGAGTCCTTCCATTTCGTCGGTCTCGCCACGCAATGCCGCCTCCGCGAGGACCTTCGTCGTCCGCTGGAACGACGCCGCAGAGAGCCAACCCTTCGTCTGCAGCGCCGCCTTCGAGATCCTCAGGAGTTCGCGCACGCCGTTAGGAAGGCGCTTCTCCGCAACGACAATCTCCACGGGCTCCTCGTCGCGCAGCACGCGGACGACATCCACCTTGGCCTTCCGCGCTGCGGCGAGGATAGGCTCCGTCAGCGGCTCGCCGCTACGGGCCATCACGCGCTCCGCGTCGGCAACGTCCTCCGCTAACGGGAGCCCGAGAGCCTCGGCACGCGTCTTGTCCGCGTCCTGATTCCACGCGGCGAGCGCCCTATTCTCCTTGCGGAATTCCTCCAGTGTGACGAGGTCGCCGAGCAGGAAACGGGAGTCGCCCCGATCCGTGATGCGCACGTTGTTGAGGATCTGGCGGATGATGACCTCCAGGTGCTTATCATTGATGTCGACACCCTGTTGCCTATACACCCTGTGGATCTCCGTCATCAGGTACTGGCGCGCCTTCTGTACTCCCGCCGTGTCGAGCACCGTGTGAGGCGCAACGGTGCCCGCGGTGAGAAGGTCCCCCTCTTCTACCTTATCGCCCACGCGGACGGAGACCGCCTTGTCGGTCGTCACCACGCTCTTCGGCTCGACTCGGACCCGCGCCGTCTCGCCGTCCACCTCGATCGACTCCACGCGGACCCCATCCGCGTGAGGGATCTCAATTCTGACAATCGCCTCGCCGACTCGCACGGTCTCCCCATGCCCCTTCAGCGCCGAGATGTCCCTCGTGAGAGGAATGCGCAACCCGCCCCCTTCAGGGTTATGGACCACAATGCGATCCTCCAAGACAATGACGGTGCCCTCCCCATCGGCGGCGACGAAGATCGGTTTCGAGCGGGACGTGACGGCCTTCCCCGCTTCGACCGTCTCCCCCGGCTCGACGAGCAGCCGCCCGCCGTACGGAATCTCGTACTCGACGACCTCTCCCCCGTCGGAGATGAGTCGGAACACCCTGTCGCTCTCCTCGGACAACTCAAGCCGCGCCTTGCGCATCGCGACGACCGCCTCGGTGTTGAATCGATCGGTCAACGCGTCCTTCGCGGAGACTACGTCGCCGGTCTCGACCTTCACCGTGGCGCCCTGCGGGATCGCATAGGACCGATCGCCGCTTGCCGTATCCAGGAGGAGCATCTCTTGGCTTTCATCGTCGGTGCGGAAGATGAGGACCTCGCCCTTACACGGACTCTTTGTCCGGATGAGGTCCTCGATCGTGACTTCGTCACCCTCCTCCACGTTCAGGATCGCCGCCGGAAGAACGACCTCGCGCGGCTCTCCCACGATCTCGACCTGATCGTGTCCCGCTTCCGTAGACGCAATGCTCGTCACGAACCCGTCGAGCGGCGAGAGCCCCGCTTCGTTCTCTTTCGTCGTCTTCCGCGCCTCGAACAGCTCCTCTGCGCGCGGAAGTCCCTGCGTGATGTCCTCTCCAGCGACTCCGCCTGTGTGGAACGTGCGCATCGTCAGCTGTGTCCCCGGCTCGCCGACGGACTGCGCCGCGATCACGCCCACCGCTGTACCCAAAGCCACTGGCTGGTGGTTGCTCATGTCGTAGCCATAGCAGAGTTGGCACACGCCGCCCGTCGACTCGCACGTCATCGCCGAGCGGATGACGATGCGGGGCCGCACGCGGATCTTCTTGATCTTCGCCCCACGCAGCGCCTCGAGGAGACGCGCCGTGACCGTCTCGTCTACCCTAACGAGAACACGCCCCGAGCGCGGATCTCTGACGTCCTGTAGGCTCTTCGTGTTCATGATGCGCTCGCGGTCGGCCGCACTCGTGGTCGACAGCTCGCACTCCATTTGGCCGATCAGCGTCGCCATCTCTCGGGTGATCCACTGGTTGGCATCCGCGACGACATCGCCACTCGACGGATCGACGACCGGCAAGGCCGTGACCCGTCCGTAGATGCGCTCTTCGATGGCTTCCATGATCTCCGACTTGCTGAACCGGAACGGGTCGATGTCCACACCCTGCGTCGTGCCGCAATCGATCTCGCGAGTGATCGTGTCCGATGAGGCGTCGACAAGCCGCCGCGTCAAGTAGCCGGAGTCGGCCGTCTTCAACGCGGTGTCCGCCGCGCCCTTGCGCCCACCGTGGGTCGAGATGAAGTACTCCATCATGTCCAGGCCCTCGCGGAAGTTCGAGATGACCGGCCGCTCGATGATTTCTCCCGAGGGCCCCGCCATCGGGCCGCGCATGCCGCACAGTTGCTTGACCTGGTCCGGCCCTCCTCGCGCGCCCGACATGACCATCCCGTAGACCGGATTGAAAAGGTGGCTGCGGAGGTTGTCCATCGTCGCTTTTTCCACGTCGTCGACGGTGCGGCGCCAGATGCGGATCACCGCGTCGCGCCGCTCTTCCTCGGTGGACAGTCCCATCTTGAACATCGTCTCGATGCGGAGCACCGCCGCCTGGGACTCGCGCACAATGCCCACCTTCTCGTCCGGGATGAGGCAGTCCTTGAGCGAAATCGTCAACCCAGCGTACGTGGCGTACTTGAACCCCAGGTCCTTCAGATCGTCCAGGACGTCCGCCGTCTTCTCCCACCCGTACTCGTGGAAGCAGCGCATGACGATCTTCTTGACGGCACGACGGTCGATCACCACTCCATAGTCCCGAATCGGCTCGGGAAGCACTCGGTTCACTTCAGCGCGGCCGAGCGTCGTGTCAACGATCTTCCCGTCCATGCGGATCTTGACCTGGCTGTGCAGCCCGAGCGCGCCCGTCTCGAATGCCCTCCGAGCCTCGTCGATGTCCCGGAACGCCTTGCCCTTTCCCTTCCCTTCCGGCTCTTCGAGCGTCAGGAAGTAGAAGGCGAAGATCGGATCCTGCGTCGGCAGCGTGATCGGCTCACCGCTCGAGGGCGAAAGGATGTTCCGCGGCGCGGCCATCAGCTCTCGCGCCTCGCGGATCGCTTCCGGCGAAAGAGGGAGGTGAACCGACATCGTGTCGCCGTCGAAGTCCGCGTTGTACGGCGGGCACACGAGGGGATGGACGTGGATGGCTTCTCCGTCGACAAGAACCGGCTCGAACGCCTGCATGGACAGCCGGTGCAGCGTCGGCGCTCGGTTGAGGAGCACCGGGTGCTTCTTGATCAGCTTGTCGAGGATGTCCCACACCTCAGGCATTTCCCCCATCAAAGCGCGGTTCTTGATCTCGTCGAAGTCTGAGAACGTCGTCGTCTCAAGATAGTGCAAGATAAACGGCTTGAACAGCTCGAGCGCCATCTTCTTGGGGATTCCGCACTGGGCGAGCTTCAGCTTCGGATCAACGACGATCACCGCGCGCCCGGAGTAGTCGACGCGCCGACCCAGCAGATTCCGGCGCAGGCGTCCGTGCTTGCCATGAATGCGTTCGGACAGCGACTTCAGCGGGCGGTTGTCGCGGCCGCGAATCGGGCTCTCCTTCTTCTCGTTGTGGATCAGGGCATCGACCGCCTCCTGCAGCATCCGCCGCTCGTTCCGCAGGATGACCTCCGGGGCGCCCATGTCGACAAGCTTCTTCAACCGGTTGTTGCGGTTGATGATGCGGCGATAGAGGTCGTTGAGGTCGGTTGTGGCGAACTTCCCGCCCTCAAGCTGGATCATCGGGCGCAGGTCAGGCGGCAGCACCGGGATGACCTCCAGGATCATGTCCTGCGGGTTGTTGCCGGAGCGGCGCAGTTGGTCGACGACCTCGAGCCGTTTCATGAGGCGCCGCTGGTTGCCGATGCCCTTCTCCTGACGCAGTTCTTCCGTCAGGGAAGCGTAGAGCTCCTCGATGTCAAGCGACTCAAGGATGCCCTTGATGCCGGCGGCGCCGGTCTCGGCCGTGAAGCCATCGGGGTAGATGCGTTCGTAGGCCCGTTTCTCCAGATACGTCAATCGATCCCCGAGGGAGAGGGAGACGCCTCGGCCCTTGATGCGCGTGACGATGAACGCAAGGCTGTCAAGGACCTCGCGATCCAGAGCCTCTCCCGTCACTGCGCCGTATCGGTCCACGAGCATGTCGTAGGCCGTCTTGGAGCACATTTCGCCGACCGGACGCTCGGCGATCACCGTGTCCGCTTCGACCTCGTCGCCGTCCTCAAGCATGATCTCCGCGTCCCCCACCATCGGGTACTCCTGGCCCCCGATGATGACCGAACGGATGCGCTCGCCGTTCGTGAGCTGCCGTTCCTCGATCGTGACTCGCCCGCCCTCTTCCGCGAGGACGCGGGGCGCCTCGTCGATGTAGTACGCCGGCTCGACTTCGAAGCTCAACGCCTGGGAGAGGATGGCGTGCTCGGACGTGTACAGCGATTCGCCCGGGCGCACGTCCTTGCTCTCGGAGGTTGTCACGATGTACAGCGCCTGCTCAAGCGGCTCCGTCTCGTAGTATGCGATTCGCTGCAATTCACGCCGCTTCAGACCCAACAGGCGACTGAGAAGGCTGGAGACACCCTTCAGGAACCAGAAGTGGACCACGGGACTGGCGAGCTGGATGTGGCCCATGTTGATGCGCCGGACCGAGGAATCCGTCACGAGGACGTGGCACTTCTCGCACGTAATCCCCTCGTACTTCTTGCCCTTGTACTTGCCGCACGCGCACTCGTAGTCGTTAGCGGGTCCGAAGATCTCCTCGGCGTACAAGCCACCTCGCTCCGCACGATGCGTCCGGTAGTTGATCGTCTCGGACTCCGTGATCTCTCCGTGCGACCAGCCAAGAATCACCGATGGAGGAGCCAGTTGGAGCTTTATGCGACGGATGTCATCGCCGGCAATCACTCGCCTCACCTCTCCTTAGTCACTGTAGGAGCAGAACCAGGCAGCGCGGCTGCTTGTCCACCCTAGTCATCAGCCACGGACGTCGACTCTGCGGAGCCCGAACGCGGCGCACTTCCGCCCTTGGTCCTCCGATAGTCCGTGGAGTAGTAGCCTTTACCCTTGTAGATTACGCCGATCCGCGGGAGGAGGCGCTTCGTCCGAAGACTGCCGCAATGCGGGCAAGAAACAGAACTCCCATCATCATTTCGACGCAGGACGCGGAACTCGCTCTCGCAGCTCGCGCACTCATACCGGTGAAAAGGCATAGTTGCCCCGCCCTAGTCCTGCAGGGCTAGCTCCGCTGTCTTCGCTCTCATCGATTGCGATCACGGGGAAACCGAGACGCCTTCTCCCGAAGCCGCGCACCTCTTGTTGTCTGTCCGACTGATGGGGCGAGTATAGCCTCCGCGCGCTGTCTGTCAAGCCGGCGTCGGTTCCTCCGCAAGAAGCGCCATCCCCTGCACGCCCGCGATCTCCAGGAGCTCGTCGGCCGAGCCAAGAGCCTTCGCGTTCACGAGGAGCGTTTCGTCGTCGCTCTCCAGGCGATAGTAGATCGGCACGGACGCGAACCGCCCACCGCTCGTGTGAGTCGCCGTGATGCAAGCGGCCAGCTCGATGATGCGCGCTCTCTCGGCGCTCGTCCTCTCTTCCCAGTTCGCCCGAACAAGCGCCATCGGACCGTGAGGAGTGGAGGGGTAGACTCGCAGGTCCTCGGGAAGGAAGAGGTTCTGCAGTTCCCGCTTCTCCTCTTCCAGAACGGCGAGAACAACCTTCGCCCCCGGCTCGATCTTGTAGTAGAGCGCGAAGTCGAGGAGACGGAGGCCATTCAGCGTGAAACCCTCTTCCGCGAACAGATTCGCCACGCGCTCCCCAAACCCGGGTACGGTCAACTTGCACCGTCCACAGGAACCCATACGGTTTCCCGATCGGAGATGAAGATCCGCCGCGAGGCCCGCCAGGTCCTCGTCATCCATCGCGTAGGGGGACCCGGCGCCATCCAGTCGTGTCCATGTCTCCAGATCGGCGCTTCCTCGCCCGGGACGGAAGCAGAGCGGCCTGAGAATCCGCCCCTGAACGCCGCATCGGTCTGCCAGCCAGCCCATCTCCTCGCGGCCCAAACCGTGCCGTCCCAGTCGTTCTCCCGTGAGCAAGAAGTCGCCACCAACTCGCTCCATGTACCGAACGGAGCGCGCAACGAGAAGCGCACGGCACTGGATACACGCTTGACGAAGCGAGAACGCCTCTGCGTCCGATTCGACGAACCTACGATACTCTCGCTTCAGAGACTGGGTCCGCAGGACGGTCCCCGACCACTCCTCGCGGACGAGATCTCGCAGCTCCTCCGTCTCTGCCGCGAAGGGAGACCGGAAGTGAAGCAGCTGGACGGAACTCACATCCGGATGGCGCTGCGCAAGCGTAGCCGCGACCCGACTCGCCAAGCTGCCCGAAAACAGGACGAGAACCTTAGCCAAATCCTACCCCGATTCCTCCCCCAGCTCTCCGTACTACCGTCGCGGTTCGATCAGCCCGTAGTTGCCATCGCGCCGATGATAGATGATCGCGACCGCGTCCGTCTCGGCGTCCACGAAGACAAGAAACCCCTTCTCGATCGCCTCCAGCTGCAGCGCGGCCTCCTCGGGCGTCATCGGTTTGAAGAAGTGGGTTTCGGTGCGAATGATCTGCTTGTCGGTCTTTCGCTCGGCATCTTCGCCGCCTTGGTCGTCCGCTCCCCCACCCCTCACCTTGACATCGCCAAGCTGGTCTTTGAACTTGACCAACTGGCGGCGAAGCCGATCCACAGCCTTGTCAACCGACGCGTACATGTCCGTGGACTCTTCGCGTGCCGTGATGACTTTCTTGTTCGTCAGGTGCGCGTGGAAATCGGCAGTCTGCCGCTCCTTCTCCGCGGACAGGACGACGTCCACGCTGATGATCCGGTCGAAGAACCGCTCGAGCGCCTCCGTCTTCTCGATGACGTACGCCCGCAAAGCTCCGCTCGACTCTGCATGACTGTGCCGCTCAGCGATCTTGATCTTCATCGGCTCCCCCTTCCAACGAGATTATGACAGAAAAACTGATATCGGTCAACGGCTGTCTGGTCAGACAGGCGCGAAACTTCCTTCCTGTCCAGGTTTAGGGAACGTCGATGAGGCGGTCGGAGAGCTGTCTCGTGACCGCATGAAGGCCGCTCTCGCCGATGTCCGGCAAGTAGACTGCGAACTCATCGCTGACGAATGTCTTCAAGCGGCTTTGGAAGCGGAGACCGTCCGTTCTCCTCTCGCGAGCGATCAGGCCCACCTCGAGCAGTTCGCGAGGCAGTTCGTCCTCGACCATTTCGCGCGCGCAGTGAGTCCACGCCGCGATCTGCGACGCCGTGTACGAACCGGGCGCATGTTCGAACAGGAACGACAATACGCGCCGCTCCAACAGGCTCCGACGCTCGACGCGCGCGACGAGGCGGTCGATGTGCCGCCGAACGGCCGGCGGAAGAGCGGACGAGGAGCTCGCGGGGACGGTGGGCGCTACCTCGATGACCCCCCACCCCGTCTCCGACGCGACGCGCTCGCGCGCCGTCGATCTCTCCTCGGCGGAGTCGCACCGCGTTGTGCCCATCAGGTGCGGGGCGAATCCGACGCTCACGGCCTCCTGCGGAACGCAGTCCCGCTGGACGACGGCCGGCGGCGGGCCTTGGGGGACCTCAACCTTGATGTACCCCAGCGTTCGCGCCGTCTCCTCGAGCTCGTCGATCTTCTCTTCTTTCTGGGTCAGCTTCTCCTGCAGCCGCGCCAACTGCTCCTCGAGCTCCTGCGTCCGCGTCCGGCGTCCGCGACCCTCTCGTGCGCGCTCGATGGCCTCGATGATCGAGGCACTGACCTGCTTGAGCTCGGGCGTCGCTACGGCCTCCAGCGAGGGCGTGAATCCCGCGTGGAATGTGGCGCGCTCTCGGACGTAGATTGGGCGGACCGTCTCGCCGTTCACGAAGATGCAGTTGCCGGTCTCCAGCGATCCGATGATTTCCTTCACTTCGCTCTTGCGCCACGGAAGCAGCTCGCTGTAGACGCGCATGTCCACTTCGTGCACCACGCGATGCAGGAGCAGCATGCCAGCCTGGCTGAGGACGTCCTTCTCCACTTTCGCGCTGCGTTGCGACACGACGATGGCACCCAGGCCGCGCTTCCGGCCGCGCAGCGCGATGCGCGAGATCATCTCCTTGAGTTCCGTCTTGACACCCTGCGGAATGAACTCGTGCGCCTCCTCAATCCCGATGATGTACGGCCGGCGCAACGTCCCCGCCAGATTCCACAGGCTGGAGAGGTACTCCATCAACACCTCGGTCCTCTCTTCCGAGAGGAATCCGCTGAGATCGAGGACGACGGGCACGTTCTTCTCCATGCTGACCTCGGCGATCTCGGCCGCGCAGCCTGCGTCGATCTCGATCTCGACGCCGTCACCGGTCCCGACGACGAGGACCTCGTACTTCTCCTTCAGCCCGAAGTACTCGCCCTCGATGTCGACGATGGACATCGGGTAGTTGTTGTTGAGCAGTTCTTCGAAGATGACCCCAGCGGTGTTCGACTTGCCCGATCCGCGAATGCCGAGGATCGCAACGCACTGCCCGATGAGACTCTCCAGATCCAGTTCGAGATCCCTGCTGATGTAGAGCGGCGTCCCCATGGCTCCCCTCGCCCAGCAGACGGCTTATTGGCCTCGTCGGCGACCGTCTGCGGTGCACGGAACACGGTACGGGAACCATCAGAACGCATGGAGGCCGACTGTCCCGTCAGTGCCCCCCGAACGTCCCGTGGTCGCCGTGGAGGAGAGACCGCGCGGCCTCGAGCGCCTGGTCGCGCGAGTCCATCTCGCCCGCGAGGATCCGATCGTGCAGGATGCCGAGCACTCGTCCCATCTCCGGACCGTCGCGCAGTCCAAGCTGGCTGAGATCGTGGCCGTCCACGAGATCCCGAGCACGTCGCAGGTTTCCGACCCGCTCGACGTGGAGAACTACCCGCAGCGTCTCGTCCAGAATCGGCCCCCATCCCGCGGCCCGATGCGCGCTCGCTTCGCAATCCGCCACGAGAACTTGCAGGAGCTCAAAGAACCGCGGATATCGCTCGCCGAGCGGACCGACGCCGGGCACTTCCCCTTCCGTAAGAAAGAGCACCTGCTTTCCCCGCCCCATCTCGGGGAAGTCGGCAATGCGCATGTGATTCTTGACGAGGAACGTGAGCCGCGCGGTGTCAGCTCGGCTGAGGCGAAGACGGTGCGCGATCCGCTTCGCTTGCCAAGCGCCAAGCGCGCAGTGCCCGCCCATGTTTACCCCATCATTTCTTGCCAGGGCTTGCGGCTTCCCGATGTCATGAAGGAGCACGGCAAGCTTCACCATGGGGTCTCGGATGAACGTGTCGGCAACGCGCATCGCCGCCAGGGTGTGCTCGAAGACGTCCCCCTCCGGATGGTAGGCTTCGGGCTGAGACACTCCCTTCCCCTCGCCCAGTTCCGGGAGCACGTGCGCGAGGAGTCCCAGTCGGTCGAGGAGCTCGACGCCACGGCAGCCCCGCGGGGTTGCCAGAGTGCGCAGGAGCTCGTCGCGGATGCGCTCCCCGGAGATGGCCGTCAGCCCCCCCGCATGGGCCGAGATGGCCTCCGCCGTCGGACCGTCGAGCTCGGCGTCGATCTGACACGCGAAGCGCACGGCCCGCAACATGCGAAGGTAGTCCTCCGCGAAGCGGACGCTCGGGTCACCGATCGCGCGGACGCGCCGCGCCTTCAGGTCGTCGATCCCCCCGACGAGATCGATCACGTCCCCATCGAGCGTCGCGGCCAACCCGTTCATCGTCAGGTCCCGCCGACGCACGTCTCCAGCCAGATCGCGGACGAGTTCGACCCGCGACGGCCACCGTCCGTCGTACTCGCCCTCGACGCGATAGGTCGCAACTTCGTAGGGGCGCCCGTCGGGCGAGACAACGACGATCACGCCGAACTCCTCGCCGACGCCGACCATCGGGTGTCCGACGAACAAGCTACGTATCTCCGCGGGCACGGCCGACGTCGCGATGTCAACGTCGGCAGGCGGGTACAGCACGTCGTCTCCCCAGAGGAACCGCAGGCCGTCGCGCACCACGCCGCCAATGAGAACCGCCTCATGGCCCGCCGCCCCAAGCCGGTCGAGGATCACCCTAGCGAACGGGTGGCGGGCGAACAGCGTTTGAACGTCGATCTGCTCTCGGCTATTCATCGTTGTGACCATACACCTCGGGAGCCGCAGCAGCAACACGGGCCGCTGCTGGTGGGCCGCACCACGAGCAGGCGCTCGCTGGGAACACCTAGGAGATGCCCCTGACCTCACCTTGGGCATCGATATCGATGTCCATGAACACAGGATGCACCGGAAGGCCGGGCATGGTCTGCATCTCCCCGCACAGCGGATAGACGAATCCGGCGCCGGCGCTGACGCGCACCTCGCGAACAGGAAGCGTGAAGCCCGTGGGCGCGCCCTTGAGTGCGGGGTCATGCGACAAGGAGAGGTGGGTCTTGGCCATGCACACGGGAAGTCGGCCATAGCCCAGCTCTTCGCACCGCTCGATGTCTCTCTGCGCGGCCTCGCTATAGTCGACGCCGTCAGCACCGTAGACCTCGCGTGCAATGGTCTCGATCTTCTGCCGGAGCGGAGCGTCAAGAGGGTAGAGGAAGCGGAACGTCTTCGGCCTCGCCGCCGCGTCCATGACCGCATCAGCGAGCTCGAGCGCCCCCTCGCCGCCCCTTGCCCAATGGTCGGCCACGGCGGCAACGGCCCCTGCCTCGTGCACCGCTCGCCGCAGCCTCTCCAGCTCGCGACGCGTGTCCTCCGGGAACTGATTCACCGCGACGACGACAGGCACGCCGAACCTTCGGACGATCTCAAGGTGACGGATCAGATTCGGAAGACCCGCTTCGAGGAGCCCCAAGTCCTCGCGCGCGTACGGCTCCGGAAGCGGCTTCCCGGGCGACACGCGGGGGCCTCCACCATGCATCTTCAGCGCGCGAATCGTGGCAACAAGCACGACCGCGTCGGGCACAAGCCCGCTCGCTCGGCACTTGATGTCGAAGAACTTCTCCATTCCGATATCCGCGCCGAATCCGGACTCCGTGACCACGAAGTCGGCCACCTTGAGGGCGAGGCGATCCGCGATGATCGACGAGTTGCCATGCGCGATGTTGGCGAACGGACCGGCATGAACGAACACGCCCTGCCCCTCAAGAGTCTGCAGCAACGTGGGGTTCACCGTGTCCTTCATCAACACCGTCGCCGCCCCAGCCACGCCAAGGTCCTCCGTCGTCACCGGCTGCCCGTCCATGCTGTAGGCAACGACGATTCGCCCGATGCGTCTCCGCAGATCGACGAGATCGTCGGCCAACGCCAGACAGGCCATGAGTTCGGACGCAGCAGTGATCTCAAACCCCGACTGGCGCGGAACGCCGTCCCCCTTCGCTCCGAGGCCGACCACCACGTTACGCAAGGCTCGATCGCACGTGTCCACGACCCGGTGCCACACCACGCTGTGCGGATCGATGCGCAGTCGCTTGAGCCCGCGAGCCGCCCAGCCTTGATCGCTGAAGTCCCGCTCGTGCATCAGCCGCGCATCGAGCGCCGCGGCGATCAAGTTGTGGGCCGCGGTGATGGCGTGGAAGTCGCCCGTCAGATGGAGATTCAGGTCCTCCATCGGAACCACCTGGGCGCGGCCTCCCCCCGCCGCCCCTCCCTTGATACCGAATGTCGGTCCCTGTGAAGGCTGTCGAATGCACGCCACGGCCCGCTTTCCCCTTCGGGCGAGGCCCTGAACGAGGCCGACGGTCGTCGTCGTCTTCCCCTCTCCGAGCGGCGTTGGGGTGATGGCCGTGACGTCGACGTACACCCCGTTCGACATCCCGCTCCGATCTACGTATGCAGACAGCCGGACCTTCGCCTTGATGTCCCCAAAGAGGATGAGTTCGTCCCTCGTGAGTCCGAGGTCAGCCGCAACGTCCACGATCGGCCGCGGCGTAACGGATCGCGCGATGTCCAGGTCGTGGTTCATGAGGCTCCATCCTCATCCACCCCATCCTGGCCCGCGTTCTCCTCCGCGGGACGGATCTCCGCGCCGTCGTCGCGGAGCAACGCTTCCAGCCGTAGCGAGCGCTCCACGGTCTCATCCATGACGAATCGGAGCTCCGGCGTATGGCGCAAGGAGAGACGGTCGGCAAGCATGCTCCGGTAGAAGCCGCGGTCGTGTGCGAGGGCCTTCGCCACGTCGTCCCGGCTCACGTCGCCGGCGATTGCGACGTAGACGTTGGCGTAGCGGCCATCCACCGTGAGCCGCACGTCCATCAGCGTGGGGAATGCGTCTCGGACCACCGGATCGCGGCTCTCGAACTCCAGGATGCCTGACAGTTCGCGCTGAATGTCCTCGCGCAGCCGCGCGTTCTTCCGTCCACTCAAAGCATCTCCGTTTCCGCGCCGGTGACCTCGTAGCCATCGCCACGCTCAAGCTTCTCGTGCAGGCGCGCGAGCGCTGACGCTGTACGTGCCGAATCAGACGAGAGATGAGCGACGCGGATCGATGCGCGGTGAAGGCCGCCGTCGGGATCGATCTCGCAGACAGCGAACGCCGCTGCTTCCGCGTGGACTTGCGCGACAAGATGCTTCACGATCGCGCGCCTCTCTTTGATGGACCGCAGTCCGAACAACTGGTACGAGAGCGTCAGCAGCCCGACCCTCATCGCACCCTAGCGCTCGACTTCCTTGAGATCGAACACGACAAGCCGATCGCCGACCTGCACGTCGTCGAAGTCCTTGAAGCGAATGCCGCACTCTCGCCCCGTCAGGACCTCGCGAACATCGTCTTCGAACCGTCGCAACGACGCAATCTCCCCCACGAACACCTCTTGGTCGTCGCGCAATACCCGCACGTGGCTCTTCCGGGTCACCTTCCCGTCGGCAACGAAACAGCCGGCCACTTTGCCCGTAGGAATCTTGAACACATTTCGCACTTCGACGGCCCCCACGACCACTTCCTCGAACTCCGGGGCAAGCTTCCGCTTGAGGGCCCGTTCAATCTCATCGACGAGGTCGTAGATGATGTCGTACGTCAAGACGAGGATTCCGTGCTCTTCCGCCGCTTTCGCAGCCTTGCCGTCGGACTTCACGCCGAACCCTACGACGAAGGACTCATTCTGGACGGACATGGCAAGCAGGACGTCGCTCTCGGAGATCGTGCCGACGCCGGCGTGCAGAATGGAGAGCTCGACGCCCTCAATGCTCAGGGACTCCAGCTCTCGCCGGGCCGCCTCCAGCGCGCCGGTAGACGAGGCCTTCAGAATGAGCTGAAGGCGGAGCTTTTCTCCCGCCTCCTCCAGCAGTTCGTCGAACGTCATGACGCGCCGCACGCGCTTCGGCTTCTGCTCCTCTCTGGCTGCTTCCACCGCTCGCTTCGCTGCCGCTTGGTCTTTGGCCACGACGATCCTCGTCCCGACCGCCGGAACCTCGTCGAACCCCAGCACCTCGACCGCGTCCCCGGGCTTCGCTTCCGCGACGCGCCGGCTCGTTTCGTCGAGCAGAGCCTTGACACGTCCGTAGGTTGACCCGGCAACGGCCCAGTCCTTCTCGCGGAGGGTGCCATCGCGAACGATCACGGTCGCGACGGGGCCCCGACCCGGGGAGAGGTGGCTCTCGATGATGACAGCTTCCAGAGTGCCCTTCGGATCGGCTCGCAGATCCTCCATCTCCGCCACGAGGAGGATCATCTCCAGCAGCTCTTCCACGTTCGTGCCCTGCAGGGCGGAGATCTCCACGGTGACCGTGTCGCCCCCCCATGCTTCTGGCGTCAACCCCTGTTTGGCCAAATCCCCCATGACCTTGTTCACGTCAGCGTTCGACTTGTCCACCTTGTTGATCGCCACGATCATCGGAATCCCCGCGGCCTTGATGTGATCGATGGCCTCGATGGTCTGCGTCATCACGCCATCGTCCGCCGCCACGACAAGAATCGCGATGTCGGTGGCACTCGCGCCGCGCGCGCGCATTCCGGTAAACGCCTTGTGTCCCGGCGTGTCGATGAACGTGATCCTGCGTCCGCCAAGATCGGCCTGGTAGGCAGCGACGCCCTGCGTGATGCCACCCGCCTCCTTGGCCGCGAGATGCGAGTGCCGGATCGCGTCGAGTAGCGTCGTCTTGCCGTGGTCAATGTGCCCAAGGACCGACACGATCGGCGGCCGCGGTACCCCGTGACGCGGCCCGTGCGCCGCCGGCTTCCTCGGCCCCGGCGCCGGAGCGACGATCGGCGCGGACGCCGCTGCCGCGGGAGGCACTTGCGCCTCCGCGCGTGCCGCCGGCTTCGCGGGCTCCTTGTACAGGCGGACGATCAGCGCGTACTCCTCTTCTTCAACGGAGTTCGCCGCCTTCCTGCCGGCCATCCCCATCTCCTCGAGCTTGGCAATCAGGTCCTTGCTCGAAACACCTACTTCGTGAGCGATCTCGTAGATCCTCTTCCGTGCCAAGAATGCCCTTCCTTTCCGGTTCTGGAGATGGTGAACGCGGTCCTGACTATACGTGATGCGTTCGGGTCCGTCAAACGCAAGACCCACCCGAGCGCGAGGCTCCCCCCTTCCACTTGAACGGGGGTCCTAGTGCCTAGAGCTGCGCTGGGCCTCGGTTCTCGGAGGTCTTAGGACTCCGTCGCCGCACCCTGCGCGTCGAGCCACGCCTTGACCTTCTGGACGTCGATCCACGTGAGGTACTTCGGACTCCCTTTCTCCTTCGACGGATACCGCAGCAGGTAGCTCGGGTGGAACATCGGAAACACGAGGATCCCGCCCCGCCAGGCGAAGAACGACCCGTGCGACTGAGTGATCCCGGGGGCGTCCGGAAGGAACCACTGGGTTGGCGTGTTCCCCAACGCGACGATCAGCGACGGCTGGATGAGAGCAATCTGCGCCTCGAGGTACGGCGAGCACGTCTCCATCTCGCCGCGCGCCGGGACGCGGTTGCCCGGCGGGCGACACTTGACGATGTTGGTGATGTAGACGTCTTCCCGGCGAAGGCCGACCGAGTCCATCACTTCATCGAGCTTCTGGCCAGCCGGCCCGACGAACGGCCGACCCGTCGTGTCCTCCACCTCTCCCGGCCCCTCGCCAACCATCATCAGCCGCGCCTGCACGGCGCCCTCTCCGAACACGGCGTTCGTCCGCGTGGCAGAGAGAGAACAGGCTGTGCAGCCCTTCACGCGAGCACACAACGACTCAAGGCTCAGGAGCGTTGCTGGACTGGGGCGTTGTTCCACCGCCGCCTCCCACAGATAGCGCACTGCGCCAGCTACACGAACGAGGGACAAAGCGGACAGCGGGATTCGAACCCGCGACCCTCAGCTTGGGAAGCTGATGCTCTACCAACTGAGCTATGCCCGCAACACGGGAAGCAGTATAACGACCATCCGATGGCGAGTCCACCGTAGGACGTTCACCTTGCCCAAGGGCCGCCGAACGCCTCAAAAGGGGGAAGTATGGCGGTCGTTCAGGAGCCGGACTTCGGGGCAGCGAGGGACCTCTTCGCTCTCTACTGCAAGGCGAAGGGGCTGTCTGTTCGCACTCTGGAGACGTATCTCGCTTCCATTGACGAGTTGGGAACGTTCCTCGCGCAGTCAGACTGTGGGGACGGCATTCCATTGCCCCAGGACATCCGAGCGTTCGTCGCGTCTCTCCTCGACCGCTCGCTCGCCAGGACCACCATCAGCATCAGGCTTCGTTCCGTACGCTGCTTCTTCAACTTCCTCGCCCGTGAGGAGATCATCGCACAAGCCCCATGGCAAGCGTCGAGATCCCAAGGTTGCCGGCAAGGTACCCGGAGGTCCTGACGGAGGCTGAGATCAAGGCGATCTTGGCTGTGACCCGGCAGAGGACCTGGACCGGAACGAGGAACCGAACCATGCTCCTGATGCTTCTGGATACCGGAGTGAGGCTTGGCGAGCTGATAGGTCTCGACCTTGGTGATCTTGACCTCCATGCGGCGAGGGTCCGCGTTCGCAATGGAAAGGGCGAAAGGGAAAGGTACGTCTTCGTTGGGCGCACGCTTCTCCGCTCCCTCAGGACGTGGCTCGACACCCGTGGCACGGGACAGGAATCCTGGCCGCTGTTCATGACGCGTGGGGGTGAGCGACTTGATCGCCGAAACGTCCAACGGATCTTGGAGCGGATTTCCGCCAAGGCGGGACTCGCAGCAGGGCGAGTCAGTCCGCACCGCCTCCGGCGCACCTACGCGACGCACTACATCATCAACGGCAGCGATCCCTTCAGTCTGCAACGCATTCTGGGCCACTCCGACATCAAGACGACAGTGATTTACGTCAACCTTGCCGGGGTTGGACTGAGAGAGGCACACGCGAAGGCGAGTCCGGTGGATCGGGTGCTGTCGAGCGAGGCGTAGCCTCGGCGAGAGGGCCGCGCACGATACAGCCGGAACGGAACGCGGGCCATGCTAGCCCGCACCCCATTCCGGGGATGGCCATCTTCGGGGCGCATCGAGCGCTAGTGACGGCGCGCTCTCTCCTCGCTTCGTTTGAGGAGGATGTCCAGCCTGTCCACGGCAATTCCGTGCTTCTCTGCAGCTTCGGGCGCAGGCAACCCCTTCCGAATGTCACCTCTGATCCGGTCTGCTTTCTTCCGGCATCCATCCCCATTGGTGCGGCAGTAGAGTGATCTCGGATGCTGTAGTGCATCGAACCCCTTTGCGCAGACCAAGCACTCCCGAATCAGCCTCTTGCCAGAGAAGTCCAGGTATAGCTGGAGCCACAACGCGCCAAGAAGACTGTCGGGCGAAAGCTCCGTGCGCACTACGGTATCCCTGCGCGGGCTGCGTGCCAGCTCCAGCTGAGGACTGACTCGCCCTCGGATGTTCCCGTTGATGAGGAACAGGACAAACCTCTCCGCTGGCCCCATCAGGTTACGCGTTCTCTTCCACTCGGCGTCGGGGTCCCCGAGGCGCGGGAAAGCGATCGGCCTTGCTTTGGGTTGGAGAAAGAAGTCGGCCTCCAGATGCGCGCGTGGTTTCGGGTCGTCAAGACATGCAATCGCCTCAGTCAGGCGGGCGCTCTCTCCGTCCGTTGCCTGATACCAAAGGCTGCCTCTGTGCCACACAAGGAATTCCTCCAGCCCTTCCGTGCTTCCGCTTTCCTTGGCCGCCTGAAGGGCGTCCGTGACCTTGACCGCCATCCTCATGGTCTGGATCTCAGCCCACCAGGCGAATAGAGACTCACCTACGAGAGGCGAGTGCCCTCCCTTGGGTGCCGGATCGAATAGGAGGACGCTGTCACAACCGAGCAGACCATACTGTTTCGCAAAGCGCAGTATGCCGTCAGCACTGAGCGGCACCTCGGCGAACTCCCGGTACAGATGCGGTTGCTTGACCAGGGGACTGTAGCTGCACCCCTTTTCGCCACTGCGGGTCGGAACCAGCCATGGGGGCCATTCCTTCACCGCTGCCGCTTGTCGATGCCCCCTGATGGGCAGTCGCCATATCGGACCTGTGGAGTGGTGGTCGCCCCATCTATGCTGCCCCAGTGCCAGCACTGGACTAGCGAGGCAGTATCCAGATGGGGCTGCACCCCACTCAAATCTTTCCGCGAGGACCTCCCGTTCGACCTGCGCCCTACTCAAGGTGATCCTCCCGTGGGACGATCTTGGGACACTTAAACGATTGTTTACTGTCCCTCTTCCATGGTACTCTGGTGGTGGAGGTGGTGCAAGTGGCGGCAAACCCAATAGCGAAGGTCCGGGACGACCTCGCGATGAGTCGGCGTGAGTTGGCCGTGACGGCGGGCGTGCCATGCATACTGGAGGTGAGCTATGAGCTCGGGTCTATTCGTTGTAGGCGTCGATCTAGGTCAAGCTCAGGACTACACTGCGATCTGCGTCGTGGAAGCGACGGCGACCGAGTACAGGCGGACGGTGTCTGACCTTGACCCAGAGTACCGTGTTCGGCGCGAGTTGCAGGAGACGTACTGCGATCGGCCAGTGAGCTACGAACTGCGCTACTTGGAGAGACTGCCGCTTGGAACCTTCTACCCGCAGGCCGTGGAGCGGACAAAGGAGATCGTGCACAGGCTGCCGGCTGGCGAGTGGCTGCTGGCTGTGAACCACACCGGGGTCGGGCGTCCCGTCGTGGACCTGTTCGAACAGGCCGACCTCCGGCCTGTCGCCATCAGCATCACCGGCGGCGACGCGGTGCAGGGTGAGGGGCGCCGATTGTGGGTGCCTCAGCGCGACCTCGTGGGCGTTCTCACAGTCGCTTTCCAGTCAAGCCGGTTGAAGATCGCGCAGGCCCTTCCACTGGCGAAGGAGTTGTTCGACTTCAAGGTGAAGACCGACGCCTGGGCAGCACACGAGACCTATGGTGCCTGGCGAGAGGGCCAGCACGACGACCTCGTCCTATCTGTCGCCCTCGCCTGCTGGACGGCGGAGCGGTGGTTCTCCACTCCCCCAGAAGAGATCGTGATTCTCGACAACTTCCGCATGATCAGCCGCTACTGATGATGGTGGACCGCCTCGCCTTGTCGATCGAGCGGAGCGGGCCCGCAGATCGCCCCATCACCGCTAGTTGCACACTGTCCGGGAGTTGGCTCGTGAAGCGTCTGCCGTGATAAGCTCAGACCGAAGACTTTCCCGGGCACGTAGGAGAACTAGATGACCGCGCCATTCGATGCAGTGAAGGGCCTCTTACTAGCAGCCTTCATACTCCTCTTCCTCGTATGGGTTTCATCACCTGCGGTTCTGCAACGATTTGGACTTGCGACCACAGAGGATCGCGCCGCGACCGACCTTCGGCCGCCGGCCGCTGTCCCTCCGCTCGTCGCCTCATCAATAGAACCTATGGTTCCCGCCGCGCCTGCGAACACGCACACGATGCCCGTGCCTCCCCCTCTCGCAGGATGCGTCGCTCTCTCACGGGTACCCGCAAGGGCGTTCAGTGACACGACGGGGGTCTACTCGCTCGCGTTCAGCCCGGACGGGGAAACGCTCGCGGTGGGTTTCGTGGAGGGAGAGATCAGTCTGTGGGACGTCACCACCAGCCGCCGCACGTCGATTCTGGCGGAAAACACTGGGGATGACTCCTCGATCGTGAACTCGCTGACGTTCAGCCTGGATGGGACAATGCTTGCCTCTGGGTCTGGGGACAAGACCGTCAAGCTCTGGGATGTAGCCAGCGGGCAGTGCTTGCACACCCTGACTGGTCATACAAGCTTCGTGTTTGATGTGGCATTCAGCCCTGATGGCGGAACCCTTGCGTCAGCGTCAAATGACGCGACGATCAGACTATGGAACGTCGCGACCGGGCAGCCTGTACGTACTCTCGCAGGTCATGCGAGTTGGGTTTCCTCTGTCGCTTTCTCCGCCGACGGCAATCTTCTCGCCTCGGGGTCGTGGGATAGGACGGTGAAGCTGTGGGACATCGCCAAGGGAGCCGTCCTCCAGACCCTCGTATGCGGCGACTCCGTCGCTTCCGTGGCCTTCTCCCCGGATGGTACCCTCCTTGCTGCGGGACTCAATGACCACAGCATCACGTTCTGGAATGCACAAACTTGGAATGTGGTGCGTACTCTGCACGGCCACACGAGTTGGGTTCGCTCTCTCGCCTTTTCCCCCGACGGCAAGCTCCTCGCCTCGGCGTCAGAGGACGAGACGATCCGGCTTTGGTGTATTGGACAAGGTAGGAACGTCGCGACGCTGAGCTGCGTTCCCCGTGGCGTCACAGCCGTTGCATTC
The DNA here is from genome assembly GCA_903857865.1 of uncultured bacterium. Taxonomy (GTDB): domain Bacteria; phylum Bipolaricaulota; class Bipolaricaulia; order UBA7950; family UBA9294; genus CAIOGO01. Next base: position 60,130 of record CAIOGO010000002.1, read on the forward strand.
AGCTCGGACGGGACGACCGTCGCCTCGGCGTCCGGCGGTAGGGTGGGGGGGATGGTGCAGCTGTGGGATCTGTCCGCGGCGTCAATCGCCCAGCTTCCTGCCGTGCTGCCCGTACTCCCGACTCCAGCACCGCCGAAGACTGTCTTCCGCAATCGAGACGTGCTGCTCCAGCTCCTGGAGCCCCAAAACGGTGGGGCGACCCAACGGCAGATAGATGACGCAGTCAACGAAATACTCGAACGACCCCTCACGGTGAGTACTGGTGCCACGGCCTACTACACCGATGGGAAGATCGCTGTGGGTTTCTCAGTCATCAAGAGTGTGCGCTACCCGGGCTGGGATGTTGTGGAGAGCCGCCTGTCCTTCTCTCTCTCGAACCTCACGAGCGCCCCGCTAGTTGTCATCTGGGACCGCTGTTCGATGCAGTTACCAGCCGGTGGAGCGACGAACGTGATGCACTCCGGCCAACGGTACATCGCCCGTTCCGAGCCGACCATACCCACGACGGTTGTTCAGGGCGGAGTTCTCTCGGATGAGGTGATCCCGTCCTCGGTGGTCTACTACAGTGAGATCAGCAAGGAGTGGACGATCCCACCCGGTGCACTCGACGGGGGACCGTTCTGGTTCACACTGGCGGTCGAGGTCAACGGGGAGTTGAAGTACTACACGTTCAAGTTCCTGGTGACCTATCGCGAAGTGGGCGGCTCCCCGTAGGGTCGATCCGCGTCACGGCAACTAGGCTGAAGAGAGAGATGGTCGCCGCCTGAGTCCGATCAAGAGGAGGCGTGATGAACAGCGGGCGGATGCGTTCTATTGGATTGCTGGCGGGGTTGTTCTTGGTGGCTGCGTTGGGCGGGTGTTTGCAGCCGGTGCACCCCGTGATGAGTCCTCCGACCTGGATTCACGGGACGTGGGGGCCGGAAGATCTCGATATGGACTACGAATTCACGGCAACCACCATGATCCAGAGGATAGGGAACGTGAGCGTTGACGTCGGGGAGCTCTACCGGCGCGCGGGAACGCACGTAGACGAACTGATCACGGATAGCCTGTATTCCTCCACGGTCCCGATGGAGAGCGACGGGTTCATGACTTAGGAGTTCAGGAAGATCAGCGATGATTCCATCAATATGACGATGCGAACCGACGTTGGAACGATCGGCCCAAGCACGCTCTGACGGCAGTAGGATAGAGCGGCAGCCATGAGGCCCTTCTCGCCGCCCGGAGACGGTCGCGGAGTGACTCCGCGGGCCGTGCAGCGAGACGAGACGAGTGTTCGGCGCGAATCCGATCGAGCATAGAGTCCCGCGGATCGTCTTGAACGCCCGCGGCAGGCTCTTCCTCTTGTCCCCCCGCGGGCACATGCGCCAGGGGTTTTGGCTGCCGTTCGCGGAGACACGCCAAACCTAGCTCGAGAAGCGGGCCGAACGGGTGGGAGACAAGTCGGCGTCAGCCCCGGATTCTGCTAGACTAGTAGCCGATCATGATCGCATACACCACAACCACGGTGGCAACCCACACTCCCCAACCGGCGAGCGCGTTCCTAGTTCGTATGCTCTTCCACTCCTTCTGGTAACCCTCTAGATACCCCCGCTTGTACTCGTCCGATGCCCCCAGTGCCTTGACTCTGCCAAGGGGCGGTAACTTGCCATCAGCAAGCGCCGAGTATGCGACATAGAAGACCCCAAGGGAGAGCCCCGCGACAAACGACGCAGAGGGTTTGATCTCAGCCTTGGCGTCTACTCGGCCGGCTTCGAACCCGTCGACATACCCCGTCAGTTGCTGGGTTTGCGCTGTGGCGGGGTAGACCGCCGCTACCAGGAGACACGAAACAACAAGGAGCACCCACTTCGCGCGACGCATATTCCTTCTCCTTCCTCTAAGCAGAGAATTGTTCCACACTATAACACAGTCTAGGCCATTCGCGGATCGCCTCGGAAACATCGACCTCACCGTTTTGCCTATACTGACAGGAAGGCTTTAGACTGGCAGGGAGGTAGGTCGAATGAGAACACGAGAGAGAGAGGTCGCAGTTCTTGTGGTGGCGCTGACGTTGGTGGCTGTCCTCTCTGGCTGCTACCTAATCGATCCAACGCCAACAGCCCGCTTCGAAATCACCAACTGGACGCAGGAATACTATCAATACTCCGACCACGGCGAGTACTCCGACTACGTGTATGTCTACTTCAAGGTGACAAACACTGGGACCGTGGATATCGACTATTACGAGGTGTGGATCGAGGTCCGCTGTGCCGATGGAAGCACTTATCAAGACTGGACAAACGGGTTGAACGTAACGCGGGGGGGATACCTGACCGATTGGACGCTGATCAATGTCGCGGGCAAGCAGGCTGTTTCCGTTTCCGTCACGAATCATGAGTTGACGTCGTACTAGCCTGCGCTCGCGACGTCGAGGCCGCGATTGCGCACCCGGAGGTGGTTGCGACCTGAGGCCGATCAAGAGGAGATGTGATGAGCGGGAACTTGGAGACAGGCACAGCATGGGGGAGCAGTGGAAAGCCGACGAAGAAGTGGGGCTGGGTCTGGATCATCCTCGGGATACTCGCAGGGTTGATAGTCATAGCGAGCGTGGTCAGTAACAAAGACAAAGCGCCGCCATCCCCATCGACTCCAACGCCGGTCACACAGAAGGAACCGGCCTACATCAAAGATGTAGTGGCGTACAAGGAAGGGACTGGAGCCATGGTCGTCTATTTCGTTCTTGCCACTGCCGCCGGAGAGGAGACGCGGGCGGACGGCACTGTCAGGCTTCAGGTGTACGAGAAGGTAATGAACACGGACACCTACAAGATGGAAGACCGGTGGCTGTGGACGCTACTCGAGACACCCGTTGCTGCGAGCGACTTCCATACAGCCGAAGTTGGGCAGGGAGCGTTTGCCCACAAGCGGCTCATCTGCTCTCTTGGGCGCATCCTCTACTCGCGGTTCAATGCCCAGCCATCGCAGATGACTGGAACGGTGAAGATCATCTTCCGCACCATAAGCGGCCGCGAACTGCCCGGTGAAGGGACCATTTTCTTCTAGAACGAAGAGCGTAGCGGCCCGCCAGTCGCCTCGACCGTGCCCGCGCTATCGAGAAAGAAGGCCGCCCGTCTCCCGAACGGCCACAGCGAACGGCGACGAGGCCGAAGAAGCCTGCCATGCGCGTCAGTCGGTAGGCGTCGGTCGTCCCACCGAGCCTGGCACAGGCTATGGGCATTTAGAACGATGTCGCGCGTCGAGGAGCACGATAAACAGCGAGGCCTCGAATGATCCGAGGCCCCGTTCCTGTTTAGAGCCGCCCAACGGCGAAGAAAACCGCGGGCACACAAACCCCCATAATGAGGACGAAGATCGGGTACGAAATCCAGCCGCGACTTACCGCCCACGTCCCCGCAAGACCAATGAAGGTGACCGAGACTGTCGCCATAAGCGGCCGAAGCGCAGACACAACCATGGTTTCCTCCCTTCGGAGGACCAGGCGCTACCCCTCTTGACTTCCCCGCCCCAGGCAGACTATTCTTGCGGTGCATAGACGCAGATTCGTCTGCGCGGGGTGGTTCCGGCAACATCTAGCGGATAGCGCCGGGACCTCCCTTTTTGTAACCCCTTATCATCGCGGGCTCTCGCCTTACATATCACATCCATATGCTAGTAAGGCAAGAATCCGCAATACATAGGCTAGCGAGAACGCGTACTTCGGTCAAGTATGCCTCCCTCGTGTTGGTATCCTTTCGCGTCACGGGTTCCCATGTCAAGCGGGAGAACGCTGTCCCTTACGACATTTGCGCTTTGTGCCGAGAGACTAGTGTACATTACGTGATCTAGTGTGCCGGTTGTCAGAAAAGCTGGCATAGCTGTCATAGATTGAGTGGCTAGACCGGCGGTTACGCTGGTCTTGATTGTGTTTAGCGGACAGAGCGCTTCTGCTATGTCAGATCTCAGTCATGGAATGCAGGGAGTGCGTCAGCCCAGAGTAGTGGCTAGGTACAAGGAGATCTCAGAGCTAGCATGTTCAGTTTCTGAATCCAGCTCACCAGGTGCATGCTCTGCTTGTTCTGCTTGTTCTGCTCCCATCAGAAGTCCGAGTACCGAGACTGGCGCAGAGGTCACGCTAGTATCATTCATAGACCGATTGCACGTTCTCGTCTTGAAGCACCGCGGCGCGTACTGGCGCGTTAACATGCGGAGCGAGTATTGAGCGGTAACATAGTCCTGGACTGAGTCGGATCGAGCGGAGTGGCCCACGGATCACCCCGGGCGTCTCGACCACACACAGAGAGTAGCGGCCCAAGTCAGCGAGCAAACCTCGGGTGCCGTCGTAGCTGAAGTGGCGGCTGTCGATCATCGCGAAACACAGGGGCCCCGAATGATCCGAGGCCCAGTTCCCGATTCAGACTCTTTCGGCGAGGTACAGGTTCGCTGGGACGCCCGGCCCAACGTACAGGACGGACGCGCTATAGCTCATCCCCCGGTGAACGAGACAAGCCCCGACGCTGCAATTGCCGCGCAAAGCACCCAAGAGAGTATTCTCCCCTCCCTGTGGCTCCACAGCGGGCTTGAAAGGACCATGAACCTTGACACCGTGATGTCGCGATTGGATCTAGCCACAGATCACATGAAAGTACTGTTGGAGTAGGACCTGCTGCATGGACACCGAAGAGATGACTCCGACACAGCGGGCTACAGGACCGCGGGGCCTCATCTTCGGCAAGGAGGCGACTAGAGACTTCCACGCTTGACACCGGCGCGCTTTCAGAGATTCCCCTCAGGCGTTGGACGCCGTTGGCGGAGGCGGGTTAGACTGGCCTGGAAACTTGCCCGTCCATCGGGGAGCGGGCCAGGCCAGGGCGACCTTGCCAACGGAAGGCGGCAGCGCTGGCCCACTGAGTGCTGGGCAGGCCAGCCGCAAGAGTCAGGGGGAGTGGGGGGGACTATGCAGGACCGTGAGTCGGACAACACACTGCATCCGAGCAGCGGGTCAATGACGGTCAGGGAGTTCTCCAAGGTCATGCGTGAAGGTATCCAGAAAGAGGCGGCTCGTAATGGCTGGAACGCAGACAAGGCTGCGGATAGAGGGAATGCGTTCTCGCTCTGGGTGGCTCGAGTAGTGCACGAGGCAGAGGAGACCCTCGACCCCGAACCAGAAGAGGCCCTGCTGCGGACGAAGGATCTGAAGGCCGACCTAGTTTTCGAGGACCCTACTGCCAACCACCTCGTGATATGTCAGTGCAAGTACGTGAAGGAGAAATCGCCTGTCGACGAAACTGAAGTCATTGACTTCTTCTCCCGTCACGAGCACTACATGAAGACCGAGTGGGTCCGAGAGCATGGATCGTCGGACGCCGTCGCCGCTCTCGAGGACTACGCGGAACGATTCATCAATGGAGGGTCCGTTCAGTACTACTTCGTCAGCAACGGTGACGCATCGAAGCGTATCCACGAGGCAGCAAGAACGATCAACGAGAAGTACAGGAATGACAACCTGCCAATCACGTGCGAACTCCTGGACCTCTCCGGCCTGAAGGAGTACTACATCCGCTCTATGACTCTTGGGGAGCGGATCCCGGCAGAAGTTACCCTCCAGCTTCCAGAAGGGAGGTTCTTCGAGGTCCATGAGCCGCACCGGACTCTTGTGGCTGTGCTTAAGGGGAATGCTCTGCGCAACCTCGGCAAGCTGCACAAACAATCCCTGTACGCGTGGAACATCCGCGGCTACTTGGGAAACCGTGGAATCAACAAGAGCATAGGTGACACAGCGAAAGAGACCCCCGGCTCCTTCTTCTACTTCAACAATGGGGTTGCAGCGATCTGCACCGACTACGTCCTGACCGGAAACCGGCTGATCGTCGACAACTTCCAGATCATCAATGGCGCGCAGACAGTCACAACCCTCGAGAAGTGCCCGGCGGACGATCGCATCCAGGTGCTCTTCCGGCTGACCAAGACAGAGAGCGTCAAGACCGAGAAAGGCATGAACAAGGATATGATCCGCTGCAACAACACTCAGAACATAGTCAAGGTGTCTGACTTCCGTGCCAATGACGAAATCCAGTTGTACCTGGAGAAGGCACTCGCTGAGCGCAAAGTCCGGGGTCCGATACCGAAGGTCCGCTACCAGCGGAAGAGAGCCCCAAAGAAGCCGGGAACAGGAGATGTCATAAGGCTAGAGGAGATGGCGAAGATTCGCTACGCTTACCTCTGTGAGCCGACTCTTGTCCACTCATCTCCTCGCTTGCTCTGGACACTAGATGAGGACAGCGGTAGCTACGAGAAGGCTTTCGGCGTAGATGGCAGACTCGAGTCGGCATGGTCAGACGACACTCTGGAGGAGGCCCTGCTGGCATACGTGATATATGCCAAGGCAGACCAGGAGGCTGTGACCCTTGGTCGTAAGGATGTGAAATACCGCTTCCTCAGAAGGCTCCGATTCCATACTCTATCGCTTGCGGGCATCTGGGTGCGAGAGAACGGCGGTGACGAGAAACGGCGGGAGTTGGCTCGATCGAAGGACGCGTTCGAGAGTTTCTGGCGGGCGTTCTGGCCCTTGTGTCTTGATCTTGAGATCGACGCTTATCTCACTGCCGTAGAAGGGGAGAAGGGAACGCTCTTTGCGCTGGTCCGAAGTGACGAGCGGTGGCAAGCTATGAGAATGAGCTTCTCGTACAAGGCGAACGCCAGATGAGAAACGGCGACAACGGAAGTGCACTCGACAGCAATTGGAGCTTGTCTCTCCCACCGTTGGGCTGCGGCCTGAGCCAACCCCGTCGAGCGTGATTTGCCCTCGCGGGTCCGGCCGAACCATGTTGACGCACTCAATGCGGGGAGTTAGGCGGTCTTTGAGAGCAAGGAAATGGCGGAACTTGCCTTCCACAGCGGGCAGCGGGACTCGAACCCGCGACCCTCAGCTTGGAAGCTTCAGCTTGGGAAGCTGATGCTCTACCAACTGAGCTATGCCCGCAACACGGGCGACTATAGCCTGCAGGTGCGTCCCGGCCAACCTACTCCTCGAGCGCAGCCAGTGCGGGCAGGGTCTTCCCGCGCACGTATGCCAGGCATGCACCGCCGCCGGTTGACACGAAGCTCACGCGGTCCGCGTACCCCATCTCTTGCAGCGCCTCGCCCGTCTCCCCGCCGCCGATCACGCTGAATGCCCCCGATGTCGCCACGGCCTCAGCAACGCCCCGCGTTCCCGCGGCGAACGCCGCCGTCTCGAATGCCCCCATCGGCCCCGCCCAGACGATCGAGCGAGCGCGTGCGATCTCCCGGGCGAACATCTCGACGGTCTCCGGTCCGATGTCGAATCCGCTCAAACCGCGCGGGATCCGGGTCGCGTCGCCGATGGTCGACTTCTCTGGCATGCTGAGGGAAGGCGCAAGCACAGCGTCGACGGGCAGAACGATCTTCGTCCCCTTCTCCGCTGCCAGCCGGGCAATGCCACGGACATCGTCCAGGAGATTGCTGTCAACGCGCGAGTCACCCACGTCCGCCCCGGTGGCGGCAAGGAAAGTGAACGCCACGCCACCCCCGATGAGGATCCCGTCGACACGCGGGATGAGATCGCGCAGGACGCCAAGCTTGTCGCTCGCCTTCTTCCCTCCCACGATCGCCCAGTACGGTCGAGCCGGATCGTTGACGAGACGAGATAGGACGTCCACCTCCTTCTGGACGAGGAGACCGGCGTACGACGGAAGCCGCTCGGCGACCCCGACGGTTGACGCATGGGCGCGATGCGCTGTCCCAAACGCGTCATCGACGTAGACGTCGGCGACCTTGGCGAGTGCATCGGCGAACGTCGCATCGTTCTCTTCTTCCTCGCGATGGAAGCGAACGTTCTCCAAGAGGAGGACATCGCCCGGCGCGCTCGACCGAACGGCGTCGTTGACCTCCCCGCCAATGCAGTCGCCAAGCTTACGCACAGGACGGCGCAGGAGCTTTGAGAGGCGCGTACCTACGGGATCCAGCCGCAACCCCGGGACGGCCACGCCGTCCGGGCGACCGAGGTGCGTCACGAGAACGACGGTCGCTCCGCGATGCAGAAGCAGTTCGAGTGTCGGCAGGGATGCCCGGATGCGGGAATCGTCCTTGATTGTCGATCCTTCGAGGGGAACGTTGTAGTCGACGCGGACGAGGACCACCTTCCCCGCAACGTCTGCATCCTGGATCCGTCGTATCGTCTTCGCGCGACCCACGGCCCCTCCTCCTGTTCTTGCCCAACGCGATTGAACGTATTCCTGAACGGCATTATAATGACCCGCAATGAGTGGGCAAAGCCTCGTTCTCCTCGCGATAGGTCTGTTCTCTTCCCTTATCATCACTGTCGCTGCCGTGGATCGCTACCTCCTCGACGAGCACCCGCCTTCCGAGATCGCTGGCCTGCTGTGGCGCGTGGAGAATGCCCTCGGCCGAGCCGAAGACCTCGAGATCTCCCTCGCGTCCACGGAATACGGGAACAACCCGGAGACCGTTCGCATGGTGGTTCGCGTCCTCGTGGGCCCTGTCCCGGCCCTCTCGGTCCACTACACGGAGCCCGAGAGCATGAGGGATCAGGTCGTAACCATCGGGAATGATCTCTTGTCGCACTACCTCCCCGAGGCTGACCTGCTGGTCGTCAAGCGCTGGACGGGAGTCCCGCTCGCCGCCGTAGGCCTCGCCGGGCTCGATGTGTCCCGCCTGCGTACCGAGTGGCAGCAAGGCACCGTCACCGTGCAGATCCTCGACACCATGGCCAGTCTCGCTTCTGATGCCCTCGCGGCCACCTTCGCGTTCGCCGGGACACTGGCTTCCACGACGCTCGATCAGGACACCACGCTCAGCGCAACTCCGTCGCCCGCGTTTGACCTGGCCCTTCCCGGGTTCGCATCGCCGCCCTCCATCAGCCTCTCCGACCCGCTCTACGGAAGCTACATTGTGGAGGTACGCGACACGGAGTCGGGGCGACTGACGCGGACCCTGTGGGTTGACCGAGCGACGTTCCTTGTCCGGAAAGTCGTCTTCTTTGAGGACGACCGCCGCGTCCGGACTCTCGAGGTCGAGCAACTGCTCCTGAATCAAGGCCTCACAGCCGACGAGATTCTCGTCCTTCCTCGGGCAGCGTCGACGATTCGAGGGTAGGACTACGATCTAGTTTCCGTCAGCATCCCCGGTCGCCCCGCGGCGGCGCCGAAACTCCCGAAGGTCGAGTCCATCCTCAACGAACTCCTGAAACTCGTCCTCCTCCGCGAAGGGCGACTCGATGGACGCCACGTCGAAGACCGCGTCGGCGATGAAGATCGGGCACCCCACGCGAAGAGACAATGCGAGGGAGTCCGACGGACGCGCGTCGAATTCTATGACATCGCCACTGGCAGGTTGAACGTAGATCGACGCGAAGTACGTCCCGTCCTTGACCTCTTTGATCACGACGCGGTCCACGGTTGCATGGAGGTCGTCCAGGATTTCCTTCATCAGCGCGTGAGTCAGAGGTCTCGGGAAGTCCTCACTCTGGAGCCCGAAAGCGATGGAGATCGCCTCAGCGTCTCCAATCCATATCGGCAAGGCCTTCTGCGATTTGCGATCCTTGAGGAGCACAACCGGGGAGTTGTTGGATGGATCGACCAGAAGAGCCTTAATCACAACTTCCCGCATCTCGAGACTCCTTTGCTGCTTCGCTCCTTGTGAGTATACAGTCCTCACCTTGGGTGGACAAAGCGGCTGCCATTGGACAGCCGTCTTCTGTCCGCTACACTTGAGCTTTGGAGTCGAAGGAGCGTGGTCCGAGTGTGCGGAATCGTCGGCTACGTGGGCTCGGAGCTCGCAGCGCCGTTTCTCCTGGAGAGCCTGAAGCGCCTAGAGTACCGCGGCTACGATTCGGCCGGGATTGCGCTCATCGAGGACGGCAAGCTCGTCCGCTTCCGGCGCGCTGGCAAGGTGCGGGATCTGGAGCATGACCTCCATGGGGCGGCGTACTCCGCCACAGTCGGTATCGGACACACCCGATGGGCTACGCATGGCGTCCCTACAGACCGCAACGCTCATCCGCACCTTGACTGTCACGGCCGCATCGCGGTGATCCACAACGGCATCATCGAGAACCACGCGGTCCTCAGAGAACGCCTGGAGAACGACGGGCACGTTTTCTCCTCGGAGACGGACACGGAAGTGCTCGCTCATCTTGTCGAGTCCCTCTACGACGGCGACCTTCTTGACGCCGTGCGCAAAGCGATCGGCCAGGCTCAGGGAGCATTCGCCGTCGCCATCCTGTCCCAGGATGCTCCCGATCGAATCGTCTTCGCCAAACGTGGGAGTCCCCTCGTCGTAGGTCGCAGCGAGGGCGCCGCCTACGTCAGCTCGGACGTCCCGGCTCTTCTCGGGAAGGCATCCGAAGTCCAATTCCTACTCGACGATGAACTCGGTGAGATCACTCTCGACGGCTATCGCATCCTGACGCTCGACGGCCGACCTGTGCATCGTGCTCCACACCGCGTTTCCGCCGATCCGGTGGCGATCCAGAAGGGTGGCTACAAGCACTTCATGCTGAAGGAGATCCACGAGCAGGCACGCTCCGTCGGAGAGACCCTCCGCGAGAAGCTGGACCAGGGAACCCGGCTGCTCGGCATGCCCGCACTCGAACAGGTCGACCCCGACTTCGATCACATCTACTTCGTCGCGTGCGGCACAGCCCACCACGCGGCGAAGGTCGCGGAGTACCTCTGGGAGAGTGTGCTGCCTGTCCCCGCGCACGCCATCATTGCGTCCGAGTTCCGCCTCCGAAACGCGCACATCACGCCGCGCACGCTCGTGATCGCCGTGTCCCAGTCCGGGGAGACCATCGATACGCTCATGGCGGTGCGCAGCGCCCGCTCCCGCGGAGCTCACGTCATTGCGCTCGTCAACGCAGAACAGTCGGCCATCGAGCGCGAATCCAACGCCGCGGTATACACGAGAGCCGGCATCGAGATCGGAGTCGCGGCGACCAAGACCTTCACGGCGCAGATCGCCGCTCTCGGGCTGATCGGCCTGGCGCTCTCCCGAGTGAAGGGTGCCGCCTCCGAGGCCGAGTCATCGCGTGAACTGCGAGAGCTGGCCTTGCTCCCGGGACGCATCGTTGAGGCGTTGCGCGTAGAGGACAAGGTTCGGACGCTCGCCGAGCGTCTGCGTCACGCGTCCGATGTCCTCTTTCTCGCACGGGGCGCCCTCTTCCCGATCGCTCTCGAAGGCGCTCTCAAACTGAAAGAGATCTCCTACATCCACGCCGAGGGCTATCCTGCTGGCGAGATGAAACACGGCCCCATCGCTCTGATCGACGAAGGGACTCCCGTCATCATGCTCGCGTCGCGCGGACCCGCGTATGACAAACTGCTCTCCAATATGGAGGAGGTCAAGGCCCGCAAGGGATTCGTCATCGCGGTGTCCGACGCGCCGGAAGACCCGAACCTCGTGCGGCTGGCCGACGAAATCCTCCCCGTACCGACCTCAAGCGGGATCTCGTCACCGATCCTGTTCACGATCCCGCTCCAGCTTCTCGCCTACTACGTGGCTGTCTCTCTCGGCACCGACGTCGACCAGCCGCGGAACTTGGCGAAGACCGTGACGGTTGAGTAGGTCTCAGTCTCCGTTCTGTGTGCGGCGGCCCCTGTGACGGGGACGGCGTGGCCAGCGACTACACGGGCGGGCCGCCAAGCTCTCCTCGTAGACCTCAACGAGCCGAAGCACGCCATTCTGGAGCGACGTCTCCTCCGCCGTCGCCAGCGCGCCCTCCGCGAGGCGAGCCGTGAGCTCTCGATCCGCCGCCACGCACACCGCCCGTTCAGCCAAGGCATCGGCGTCCTCGGGAACGAGGAACCCGTTCTCTCCGTCCCGTACGACATCGCGGACGCCCATCGCACGCACCGCGACTGCCGGCGTGCCGGCCGCCATCGCCTCCACGATGACCAGTCCCTGGGTTTCGGTCTTCGACGCGAAGATGAAGACATCGGCCGCCCGGTAGAGGTCGACCAGCCGCTTCCGGTCGAGGAACCCGGCGAAACGGACGGAGGTCTCGAGGCCGAGGCGCGCCGCTTCCTGCTCAAGCTCCAGCCGCTGCGGCCCGTCGCCCGCGAGCACCATGACGGCTTGATCCAGCTGACTGTGAATCTTCACGAAGCTCTCGAGGAGGAAGAGCAGATTCTTCTCGGAAGCAATGCGGCCGGCGTAGAGGAACAAGGGGACCCCGTCGCCGATGGCCAACGCGCGCCGTGGATCCCAGACAGCCGGTCCAGCGTAGTCGCGCAGATCGGGACCGAAGGGCAGGACGTGAATGGGTCGGCGGACGCCGAACTTGCGGAGTTCGTCGTGAATCGATCGGGTCGGCGCTGTCACGACGGAGCAGCGGTTGCACAGGAGGGCGGAGTAGCTCTCTGCCGCTCGCACGGACGGCCGGAACACTCGCGGGATGTAGTGCAAGTAGTGGCTTAGATACGTATGGTAGGTCTGGATGTGCGGCAGTCTGTAGCGGTGCGCCGCGATGAGCGCGACGTAGGCAAGCGAAAAGGGGGTGTGGCTGTGAACGACGTCCAGGTCGCCGAAGCTCCTCGCCGCTTCCCGGTTGTATGGCAACGCCATGCGTGCCGTCTTGTACGAGAAGACCGGCCCCGATCGGAAGCGGAACACAAGGTGCTCGTCGTCGCTCGGGTGCTCGTACCGCGGCGCGTAGACGTAGGCTTCGTGCCCCAGCCGCACGAGCTCGTCGCGCAACGTCCGCACGACCGTTGTCACGCCCGTAATCTCGGGCAGGTAGGCGTCCGTGAACAGGCCAATCCTCATGCATCCTCCATTCCGTTGTACACGAGCTCCCCGCCGACCAGCGTCAGCGTGACGGAACGTCGCCCGATGCTCTCCACGTCGAGCGGGCCGTCGAGAACGAGGAGATCGGCGCTTCCGCCGGGAGCGAGCCTCCCTTGCGCAGGCTCGCCTCCACTGAGAAAGGCACTCCCCTCGGTGTAGCCGCGAATTGCGTCCTCCAACGGGATGCGTTGTCCTTCGTGCGGCGCTCGAACCACGGAGGCAATGCCATAGAGCGGCGACAGTGGCATCCCATCCGACCCTAGGCCGAGCGGGATCCCGGCCGCGATGACCGCAGAGAACGGGTTGCAGGCCGCATCGCGCTCCCCACCAAGGGCCGTCTCATACAGCCCCCCGGCGCCCGACCAGTTGCCGACGAAGTTTGGTTGCATGCACACCGCCAGGCCAAGCTGCGCGGTGTCCTGGATCTGCTCAACCGTCGGCAACTCGTAGTGCTCGACTCGGTGCCGAAGTCCCCGATCGGAGCCGGCGCCCCGATGGGCATCCAGGACCTGCCCGATCGCTCGATCCCCGATGGCGTGCGTGATCGTCTGCCATCCGCTTCGCTCTGCGGCGGCAATCCTCTCCGACAGCCACGCGGTGGGACAGTTCAGCGCTCCGCGGCCTCCAGACTCGTACGGCAGGGAGACCGCCGCATTCCGCGCCCCGATCGAGCCATCCGCGAACAGCTTCACTCCACCCCACCGTCCCCACGCATTGCCTTGTCCTGACCGGACCCCGTCCCTCGCGAGGACCTCCAACCGATCAACCGGCGGGTGGATGACAACGCGCAAGCGGAGACCGGGTGCAGCATCGAGAATGACGAGCGGATCCACAGATCCCGTCATGATGTGGGCGGTCGTGATGCCAAGGCGATGGCATGACCTTGCCGCCGCGCGCAACGCCTCGCGAATCGTCGCGTCATCGGGGCGCACGCGCGCGAGCACGGCGAAGACGGCCGCCTCGCGAATCTCGCCAAGCTCGACATCGACGAGCTGCGGTGCCCCTTTTGCGACGTCCTGCGTCAGGTTGAGCGCCTCGGAGTTCGCCACTGCGAGGTGGCCATCCACGCGAACGGCGACCGCGGGAATCCCGGGCACGGCGCGGTCGAGCTCGGAGCGTCGGAGACGCGCGTCCGGGATCCATCGACTCTCATCCCAGCCGGTCGCGAACAACCACTCACCCTTGGTGCGTAAGCGCCCGGCCGCAGCCATCCGCGCCAACGCCTCCTCCCGTCCGCACCCCGCCACGTCGAGTCGCCAGCCGATCTCCGCCAATCCGGACTCGACCAAGTGCGTGTGACCATCGATGAATCCAGGCAAGATCGCGCCGCCGCCCACATCCCGCTGCGTCGCCACGAGCCCCGCGAGGTCCTCCGTGCAGCCAATTCCGACCACGCGCCCTTCCGCAACGACCACCGCGTCGCTGCCTGGATGTCCCCACACCTGCCCGCCAAACAAGAGAACGGCTTCCATCCCTCACCCCGGACGTCGTTGCGTCACGATCCGCCGACGAGCCAAGAACGCGACCTCCGCCAACCTCGCGCGCCCATCATTCGCGATCCAGCGCCCTTCGGCAACCCGCCTTCCATCTTTCTTCCATATTGATTCCCACCTATCTGCATGGATAGCCCCCTGCAATGAGGTACCCTAGCGCAGTTCTGAGCTTCTGCGACAACGTAAGCAAACGACGCTGATCGACTTGCGAGCTGTGGAGAGGGGGTGAGGTTCGTGCCGAAGAAGGAAATCTACGACAAGTTGTCCATCTACATCCCTCAGAAGAAGATGGGGGAACGACCCGTCGAGCGGCTGATCAAGCTGGGAGAGAAACACGATCGGTCGATCAACTATCTCGTGGTTGATGCCATCCTCCAGTACCTCGAGCGGGAAGAGAACAAGAGCTAGCGAGATCGTTTCACTCAGCTGAGGCGGGCGCGGCGCCATTGTCGTCCCGCCTCGTCCTTTTCTTTCTGTTGTTGAGCCGGTTCTGCCTCACATCTCGAGCAGCGCACCCAGCGCGCGCACGTTGACGTGCTCCGCCACAAGCTGCCGAATCCTTTCGGTCTTCCTCGCCTCACTCGCCGTCAGCAGCGGCTCGATTCGTTCGACCTGCATCGCCACGCTATACGTGTCCCCAGGGACGAGGAGGAGGGGGATCTTCTTCTCGGATGCCTTGGACATGACTTGCGCTGGCGGAAGAATGTTGTTGGTGAGCACGACGGCCGACGTGCCTCCGGCCTCGATCGCAGCGAGAATCATGTCACTGCGATCCCCACTGGTGATGACAAGCTTGTCGGGAGCCCTCATCCTCTCTTCGGCCATCGCCGCGGCGACGGACATCGCTCCGACCGCCACGTTGCGCACGAGGTTTCCCAGTCCTTCCTCGCCCGCGACGACCCGCGCGAAGAGACGGTCCGCAACCAACGAGACCGTCATCGTCGTCAGTTCCTTGTCGTAGGGAACGACGCCCAGGACCTCCACGCCGAGTTCTGCGATCTCGGGAAGATGGACCTCCTTGAAGTCGTCCAGATGAATGACCTTGTTGACGATGATTCCCGCCACAGTGGCTTCTTCGGCGCTCACGAAGCGCTGGATGAACGCCACGTCATCGGCGATCTCGTCCTCGGCACCGCTGGCGACGACAACGACCGGGCTGCCAGTTTCCTGGGAGATGGTCAACGGATCGAGGCAAACGGATGCTCCGTACGACAGGTCCTTTCCGCACTCAATGAACACCGCATCCCGCCCCGCGCCGACGACTCCCAGCATGCGCCGCAGCTCCTCGAACATCGAGGCGCGCTCGTACATGAATCGCAGTTTCGAGTGGTCAAAGCCGATGCTCATCGTCTCCGGCTCTTGGCCCAATTCGAGCAGATGAGCGAAGAGGGCTGCATCGTAGTCCCATAGTCTCTTCTTGCGGTAGAGGAACCTGTCGCCAAGCGGCTTGATGTACCCGAAACGCTGATCGAGGACACTCGCCAAGCCGACCAGCATGCTCGTCTTCCCCGCACCCTCACGCGTCGACGCCACGATCAGCGACTTCACGCTGCGTCACCCCCTTGGGTATCAAACAGGATCCTCACGTCCACGGCCTTGACCCCCTCGCCGTAGTCATAGACCATGAGCGGGTTCACCTCAATGTCGGTGATCTCGCGACACTCGGCGATCAGTTGCCCGAGACGCGTCACTACGTCGGCCGCCGCTCCGATGTCCTTCCTTCGTCCGCCCCGCACGCCGAGTAGCAGGGGATACGAGCGGATGCTCCCGATCATTTCGCGCGCCACGTGCGCGCCGATCGGGGCCGCGCGGAACGAGACATCCTTCATCACTTCGACGTAGATGCCACCGAGGCCGAACATCGCCACAGGTCCGAAGGACGGGTCCTGGCGCGCACCAACGATCGTCTCGACACCGGGCCGGACCATCTCCACAACCTCCACGCCCTCAATGACCGCGTCGGGCTTGTAGCGCAGGCAGCTTCGCATGACGGCCTGGTACGCGTCGACCACCTCGTCCCGATCCTCGAGGTCGAGAGCGACGCCACCCGCATCGCTCTTGTGCACGATGTCCTTCGATACGATCTTCATCACCACGGGATACCCGATCGTCTCCGCCGCGCGCACAACCTCGTCCAGATCTCGACTCAGGATGGAGCGCGGCATACGAAGCCCGAGAGCCAGGGCGACCTCGGCGGCTTCGTGCGCCAGGAGGAACCCTCGCCCCTCCGCACCAGCACGCCCGAGCACTTGCCGGATGCGTTCGAGATCGATGTCGTGCGCCGGCGGTTCTTCGTCATCTTCCTCTGCAAGGCGACGCGCGGAGCGATAGAGCGCACCGAGAACCGAGATCGCTTCGTAGACGTCCCCGAAGACGGGGATCCCTTCCGATCGCAACTCGCGAATCATCGCCTCCATTCGCGCTCCTCCGAACAGAGCAAACACGATCGGCTTTGTCCTCTCGTACTGCCGGTACACAGATCGCAGGAGCTCGGCGAACTGCGACGTGTCGAAGAGGGCGGTCTCACAGTACAAGGCGACGGCGGCGTGCATGTCCGCGCGGGCGAACACGGCATCGAGCGCGCGTGCGTAGTCCTCGCCCGTCGCCTGGCCCGTGAGGTCGACCGGGTTCTTCGAAGAGCCGAACTCCGGCATCACCTCGGCGAACGCACTCGCGAGCACTACCTGGTTGTCGTACAACCGCACGCCGTGCTTCTCGCAGGCGTCCGTTGCGAGAACGCCGATGCCCCCCCCGTTCGTGACGATGACGGCGTCCTCGCCGGGGGGAAGCGGAGCCGTGGCGAGGAACCGCACCCAGTCGAATGCCTCCTGCACGCTCTCGGCGCGCAAGACCCCGCACTGGCGCATGATGTCGTCAAACACATCATCCGCACCCGCGAGAGAGCCGGTGTGGGACGCTGCCGCCATCGCCCCGCGCGCCGACCGCCCCGACTTGATGACCACGACGTGCTTCCGTCTCGTGACTTGCCGAAGCGTTCTCACGAGCCGCTCGCCGTTCTTCACCCCTTCGATGTACAGAAGGACCACGCGAGTCTCGGGATCCTCGGCGAGGTACGTCAGGAGGTCCGCCTCGTCGATGTCCGACTTGTTCCCCACCGAGATGAGAGCGGACAGCCCGAGCGACTCGGCGGCCGTCTTGCCGATCATGGCAATGCCCAGCGCGCCGCTTTGCGTGATGATGGCGACGTGACCGGGAAGAATCCCCCCGGGGCCGAACGTGGCATCCAGCCGACTCGAAGCGGAGTAGATCCCGAAGATGTTCGGTCCCAGAACGCGCATCCCGTGGGCGTGCGCGATCGAGACCATCTCCTTCTCCTGTGCGATGTTCCCGATCTCCGAGAAGCCGGAGGTCACGACGACGAGGTGTCCGACGCCCTTCGCGGCGCAGTCGGCAACGGCGGACGGCACGTGGTCGGCGGGAACCGAGAGCACGGCAACGTCGACGTCCCCCTTGACCTCGGCAAGGCTGCGGAGGACCGGCCACCCCAGGATCTCTCCGCCCTTGGGGTTGATCGGGTAGATCTGGCCGATGTATCCGGACTTGACCATGTTCTCGACGATCCGGTACCCGATCTTGCCTGGATTCGCGGATGCTCCCACGACGGCGACACTGCGCGGGTTGAACAGCCGGCCCATGCTCTCTCGAGTCGCCGACTCACCCAAACAACATCTTGAGTTCATAGACGCCGGCCCCCCGTTTCTTGTCAATCGAGAATCCCGCACGCTCGAAGAGCCGCATCATCGCTCGGTTCTCAATCAGCACCTCAGCACTGAATCCCAACAACCCTTCCTTTCTTGCCAGAAGCGTGAGGTAGTTGAGCAGCTCCGTCCCAACGCCCCGTTTCTGATAGTCGTCGCGAACGACGAGGGCGACTTCGGCAGTGTGCGTCTCTGCATCGATCCCGTACTGCCCGATGCCCACGACAACCTCACGCTCCTCGGTGGGCGCAACGGCAAGGATCACCATCTCCGACGTGTAGTCGATCACCACGAACTCCTGAAGGCGCTCGTGCGGCATGTCTTTTCGCGACGAGATGAATCGCTGGTACGTGGATTGGTCCGAGAGCGCGTAGAAGAAGTCCTTCACCAGCGGCTCGTCGCAGATGCGGACAGGTCGCAACAGGACTTCCTGCCCAAGCTTCGTCGTGCGGTACGTTTCCAGATGCTCCGGGTACTCGCCCCGCTTCCCGGGGACGTACGCCTGGTCTCGATAGACGAGGTTGCGCGCCTTGGCCTCCCGAAGGAGCCACGGGCGGAACTTCGGGTGCGCGACGCGGATGAGTTCCATCGCGCGCTCGCGCATGTTCTTCCCGTGCAGGTAGGCGATCCCGTACTCCGTGACGACGTAGTGGAGATCGCCGCGCGTCAGCGTCACGCCGGCCCCATTGCTCAGGCAGGGAACAATCCGCGACACTTCGCCACGACGCGCCGTCGACTCGAGGCCGAGGATCGACTTCCCTTCCGGCGCCAGCACCGCGCCCCGCATGAAGTCCGCCTGGCCGCCAATTCCGCTGTAGAATTCGCTCCCCAACGACTCGGCCGTCGCTTGGCCGGTGAGATCGACCTCCAGCGCGGTGTTGATCGCCGTCATCTTGTGGATCCGCGCGATGACCGACGGGTTGTTCGTGTAGTCGACCGGCCGGAACGACACCGAGGGGTTGTCGCTCAGGAACTCGTACGTCGCCCTACTTCCCATGCAGAACGCCGCCACGGTCTTGTTCTGGTCGAGCGATTTCCGCGTGTTGTCGATGACGCCGGCCTGCATCAGCTCGACGATGCCATCGCTCAAGAGTTCGGTATGGACTCCCAGGTGAACCTTGTTCGACAAATGGGAGAGGATCGCGTCGGGGATTCGGCCGTATCCAACTTGGATCGTGGCGCCATCCTGGACGAGGCGCGCGACGTAGCCCCCGATGCGGTCGGCAATCCCGTCCGGCACGGTCGTCTCGTACTCCAGAAGCGGCTCGTCGTGCGGTAGGATGAAGTCTACATCGCGAAGATGCACGAAGCTGTCCCCGTGCGTCCGGGGCATCGATCGGTTCACTTGGCAGATCACCGTTCGAGCGCAGTCGGTCGCGGCGCGGACGATGTCGACGCTCACGCCGAGACTGAGGAACCCATGCTCGTCGGGCGGCGAGGTTTGGATCAGCGCGACATCAATCGGAACGACTCCGCGGCGAAATAGCTGTGGGACCTGCGACAGGAAAATGGCGGTGTAGTCCGCCTCTCCCTGGTTCACCGCCTCGCGCGTTGGAGCGCCAATGAAGAACGAGTCGAGGCGGAAGTTCCTCTTCACCTCTTCCCGGAGATACGGAGTCAGGCCCAACGTCCAGACGTGGACAACCTCCGCGTCGAAGAATGCTTTCGGGTTCGTCTTGACGAACTCGACCATGGCATCCACAAGGTACTGAGGTTGCCCGCACCCGGTGCCGATGAAGATTCGGTCGCCTCGATGGATGCGTGCAAACGCCACGTCGGGAGCGACGAACTTCTCGGGAAACTCTCTTCGAAACTGCTCCAAGTGCTCCATGCTGCCCTGCCCGCCTCACTCATGGTGGAGTGCGCGTCACCACCCTCTCTCCTCGCTTCCTTGCCGCACAGGGCCATCCCACCTAGCTTGCGAAGCCCCACCATTCTCCGGGATGCGTGCGCCCGCCGCAAGGGGATGCCGTTTCGCAGTCGAAGGGAGGAGACGTAAGCGTACGGCGCAGCGGGCGTCGACCGACCGGTTGTGTCGGGCACGTCGCCACCGATGGCCCGACGCGTTCCGGCCGGCCTCCCGCTGCGCCGGCAAGGAGGTGCTGCGCGGTGCTCGCATCTCTTCTGCCTCGGCCCGCCGTTCGGAACCGTCATGCGAGTGTGATGCGAATCACCAAGACCAAGAATCCCAAGAACGCGCCACTCGTCGCGGCCACACGTCCGCTCGCGCGGGGACATCCGTCCGTCCGGGTCAGCCGCCCCGCGCGAGGGCCGCCCCCTCCCCAGCCAGCCGGCCCGTCACGAATGCCCAGAGAAAGTTGTAACCGCCGCTCGGCCCGACCGCGTCAAGCACCTCCCCACAGAAGTGCACGCACGGCACGATGCGGCTGCGGAGCGTCTTTGGATCGACCTCGCCGAGCGGAACCCCGCCGCCGGTGGCCTCCGCTTCCCGATACCCGCCGCAGTCGACCCACGGCAACTCGTAGGCGACGAGAGCCTGCAGGAGACGCGCCCGATCCTCCCGCCGAAGCGACGACAGCGTCGCGTCCCACAACCCGAGTTCCTCGAGCAAACGGTCGACGAGACGATCGGGCAGTGCCTCCTTGAGGGTCCCGCGCACCGTGCCCCGAGACCCGGCAAGCGCCTCTGTCCAATCGGACTCGCTGCGGTCGAGCCACGCGACTCGAACGGGCAGGTGCTCCCCGAGGGCCAGGCCGCGAGTGACGTGATGCGCCATGTTGAGGACTACGGGACCGCTGTAGCCGCGGTGCGTGAAGAGGAAGTCCCCCACCGCGACGCGCTTCGCTCGCCCGTCCCCGACCTCAAGGCGGACGGGGACCGCGATGCCGGCCAGCGCGGTGTGCTCGAATCGTCCGTTCCGCAGCGCCACGAGCGCCGGGTACGGCGGGACAACGTGATGCCCCAGGGACGTAGCCACACGGAATCCGAATCCATCGCTCCCCGTCCGCGCGTAGGAAAGCCCGCCCGTAGCCACGACGACCTGAGCCGCCACGATCCCCGGCCCGCTCTCCACGGCCACGCGACGGCGCTCGTTGGGCAGGATGTCGATGACCTTCGTGTTGGTTAGAAGGCGAACCTTGCTGCGGCGCAACGCGGCCAGAAACCGGTCGCGGACGTCCTCCCCACCGCCGGTTGCCGGGAACAGCTTCCCCGTCCTCTTCTGCTCGACAAGTCGGAGTCCGATGGTGTTCTCTAGGAAGCCGCGCACATCATCGAGCCGCCACGACTGCAGGATCTTGCGCAGTGTGTTCGGCGAGGAGGAGGTCGCATAGAGTTGAGCGTCCACGGACAGCGGCAGGATGTTACAGCGCCCGCCTCCCGACAGAAGCATCTTCGCCCCCGGCACGGGGCGAGAGTCCACGACGCACACATCGGCTCCGGCCTTGGCGGCGTGCAACGCAGCCGTCATCCCCGCGGGACCCCCTCCAACGATGAGGACGTCGCATCCTTTCCGCTTCTTCATTGTGTCTGGAGCTTACCCCCGCGCGCGCGGCCGCGCGAGTCCCGACCGAGGTTGCGGAGGGTACAATGCTCCGACGGACTTGGGATCAGCGTACGAACTGGGAGGGAGGTACAAGATGACAAAGGCGTTGATGGCGACCCTGCTTCTGGCGCTTGGATCGTCCTGCGGTCTGGCAGCCGACACGTTCCGCGCCGATGCCAACGCGACGGGGACAGTCGTCCTGTGGTTTCTCGGCCAGGACGTCACGGCCGATGTCCGTGCTGACGTGGCCCTTTCAGGAACCTTACTCCTCGGCGGGGTTGCCACTCCGTTCGCCGTGACGGGTCGCGCAACCGGGTCGGGGACAAGCAATCTCAACACCCTCGCGGTCGAGGCGATGATCGTGTTCACAGCGGAAGGCAAGACAGAGTCCGGGGCCCCTCTCACGATCCAAGGAGGCATCTCCGTGGATGGCCTCGACGCCGCCGCAACCACGTCGACATCCGGCCAAGGGCACGGCCGCTTCTACTTCCTCATTACGACGGCCGGCGGCCGCTGGACGGTGGAGGGCGACGCCACCGGCAGCGCGTCCGGCAACTTCGTGGTTCCCGACGATCCTCTTTCCATGCAGATGATCGGAGCCGGAACATTCAAGCTCTCCGGCGAACTCCGGCCATGGAGTCCGTCGGCTGGCACCGCGTACCCAGAGTGGCCGGCCAAGCTGCTTGCGGAACTCGAACGTCAGTCGGCAAACGGCGAGAATGCACCCGACAACTAGCCTCCGGGAGTTGCTCGACTTCGGCCCGTATACTCGCCATTCATGAACCGCCCCGACGTGCTCCTCGACCAGTTGACCTCTCGCCCCAAGCCTCTCGGGTTCCCGGACCACGTCGTTCTTCCGGACTACGACGGCCTCTCGATCGCGCGCGTTCCGGACCTGGCTTTCTCTGCCCTCGGCCTCAACGCGCGTCCGAGCGAGCTCCTCGACCGCGTGTCTCCACCTCGCGTCGACCGCGTCCTCCTCGTCATCCTCGACGGCCTCGGCTACCACCGCCTCGCGGAGCTCGCTGCGGAGGGAGCGAGCAGTGACTTCGACGCTCTCGCCGCCCCGGGGATGTGCATCCCGCTGACGACCGTCTTCCCGTCCACGACCGTGGCCGCGTTGACGACCTACAGCACCGGACTGACGCCGGCGGCGCACGGGATGCTCGGCTACCGGCTGTACCTTCGCGAGGTCTCGGCCGTTGTCAACATGATTCAGCTCTCCGTCGTCGGCGGCCGCAGTGAAGCTCCACTGCCGGAGGCGTTCGCGATCGACGCCCTCCTACCCTGTCCGACAGTGTACGAGCGTCTTGCCGACTGCGGCGTGGACACCCACGTTCTCCTTCCGCGCGGAATCGTCGGAAGCGGCCTATCGCGGCTCCTTTATCGCGGCGCGAGCCACATCCACCCGGCCATCGGACTGTCCGACATGCTGGCTCTCGCCCGCCAGATTCTGAACCAGGCGCGATCGCGAACCGTCGTCACCGTCTACTGGCCGGGACTCGACTCCATCGCCCACCCGCGAGGTCCGCAATCCGAAGCGTACGTCGCCGAGGCAGCGTCCGTCGCCGCCGCGCTTCGGCGTGAGTTGGTCGGCCGCGTCGGTCGAACGCTCCTCCTCTTATCTTCGGATCACGGCTTTGCGTCCATGACTGCCTCGGACTACGTTCCAACGACCCGTTTCCCCAAGCTCCATGATCGACGTCTCCTCTTTCCTGTCGGAGAGCCGCGCGCCTCGTACCTCTTCCTGCGCGCAGACGCCGGGTCGGCCATAGCTTCACCATCGCCCGCTGTCGAAGGGGACCTCCTGTTCGTCGACGCGGACGAGGCTCTCTCGCTCGGCCTTTTCGGCTCGGGGCAGATCCACCCCGAGACGCGGCACCGCCTCGGCGACCTCCTCGTGGTCTCGACGGGCCGGCAAGGCTTGCTCCACCCCTATCCCGATGCTCCGTTCCTCCAAGGCATGCACGGCGGGCTCACCGCGGACGAGATGATCGTCCCGCTCGTTGTGAGTCCGCTCTGAGAAAGGACAGACCATGGTGACCGTCGGCAAGAAAGGCACAGTCCTTCCCCGCATCTATGACGACGCCCCCGCCGTGCGCGGCGTCGAAAAGCGCGTCCTCATCGGCCCCAAGCAGGGGGCGCCGCGGTTCGTCATGCGCCACTTCACTCTGGCGCCGCGCGGGTACAGTCCCGAGCACGCGCATCCTTGGGAGCACGAGCTCTACATCCTGTCGGGCAAAGGCCGCGTGCGCTTCAGCGACGGGGCCGCGGAGGTCGGGGCCGGCGACTTCGTCTTCGTCCCCCCCCTGGATAGGCACCAGTTCCTGAACACAGGTGACGAGCCGTTTGAGTTCCTCTGCGTCGTCCCTCTCACGGGAGACGATGGGTAGATGGCGAAGTCCGTCCTCGTCTGCATGAGTGGCGGCGTCGACAGCACGGTGGCCGCCTTGCTGCTCAAGAGGCAAGGATACGACGTTGTCGGGCTGACGTTCTGGTTCTGGTCCTTCCCGAGGGCCCCCGCGTTCCATGGCACGACGAAGTGCTGCTCGATCGACTCGGCCTCGCTGGCGGCGCATGAGCTCGGCATTCCCCACAACGTCGTCGATGCCAGCGACGCGTTCCAACGTCTCGTCCTTGACGACTTCGTGGCTCGACTCCGCGGCGGAGAGACGCCCAACCCCTGCGGGCGGTGCAATCGACTCGTTCGATTCGGGCTTGCCGTTGCGTACGCGAACGAGCACGGATTCGACTACATCGCCACCGGCCATCACGCGCGGCTCGCCTCCAACGAGAAGGGTCGTTTCTCCCTCCTCCGCGGCCGGGACCCTCGCAAGGATCAGACGTACTTTTTGTACGGCCTTGAACAGGACGTCCTCTCGCGCCTCCTTCTGCCGGTCGGCGAACTCGAAAAGGAAGAGGTGTTCGCCATCGCGCGGCGCGAGCAGCTGACCGCGGCCACGCTTCCAGAAAGCCAGGACCTGTGCTTCGCCGTCGGGGACGACGTATCGTTCCTCTTTGACGACCGAGACTACGCGCCCGGCCCTATCCTCGACCGCGAGGGACACGAGGTCGGCCGTCACCGCGGGCTCCCGCGGTACACGATCGGTCAGCGCCGCGGGCTCGGCATCGCGTCTCCCCAGCCCCTTTATGTCATTGGCCTAGATCCCGGCCGCAACGCCGTCATCGTCGGGGGCGAGAGCGAACTCATGCGGGACACTCTGATCGCCACCGACGCCGTCTACGCCTGCAGCGAATCGCCGACAGATGGAGCGAACATCGAGGCGAAGATCCGCTATCGCTCCCCCGCGAGCAGCGCTCGTTTCGCGGCCACGCGTGAGTCAGAGTTCCGACTCACGTTCGAGACGCCGCAGCGCGCCGTGACCCCCGGCCAGCTGGCCGTCCTCTACGACGGCGAGCGACTCCTCGGCGGCGGGATCATCTCCCAGTCCTCGACAAGCCCCGCCCCGCGGGACGTATACTCTCCACCCCGGAGGGGTGGGTGAGCGGACGAAACCACCGGTCTTGAAAACCGGCAGGCCACAAGCCTCGCGGGTTCGAATCCTGCCCCCTCCGCCAGTGGCTGAGCGGCCGCTGCCGCTCAGCTAGGGAGTTCCGCCGTACGCCGACGGAACTCCTGAACGTGACCACAGCACAGCGACTCGCTTGGGAGTTCCATCGCGTTGTCCCGGAACTCCTGGATGGAGCCGCAGGGCGGCGAGTAGCTTCGGAGTTCCGCCGTCTCAGGTGGTTGCAGAACTCTCGCACGAGCCCGAAGGTGTCGAGCCGCTGGGGAGTCCCCCTTGCTCCGCTGGTTGCAGGACTCCATGGGAGAGCCAGGAGTTGCACAGTGGCGCAGTCCGTGCAACTCCCTAACGACTCCGCAGGAGTCGCCGTTTGCCGGGGTTCCGACGGCGCGGTAGAATCCGGGCGTCGGAGAGGTAGTCAAGCGGTCAAAGACAACGGTTTGCTAAACCGTCGAGGGGTTCACGCTCCTCCGCGGGTTCAAATCCCGCCCTCTCCGCCAGTGGCTGAACTGCTAGTGCGGTTCAGCTAGGGAGTTCTGCCGGCTTGGATCCTTGCAGAACTCGCTCGCGATCCCGAAGGGATCGCCAAGCGCCCGTAGCTCAGTGGATCAGAGCGTTGGCCTCCGGCGCCAAAGGTCGCAGGTTCGAATCCTGTCGGGCGTAGAAGCGGGATGGGCAGGCGTGCCCATCCCGCTTCTACTCTCTGCGGTGAGAGTCTGTCGGAGTTCGCGCACGCGAACTCGCTAGCCGCCCGA
>CAIOGO010000003.1 GCA_903857865.1 uncultured bacterium
CCGGCCGAACTCCCAAGCGACTCGGCAACAGGGATCGCCGAGTCGCCACCCGCCCGGAGTGGCCTTCACGAAGGGAGACATGCGTTCCCTCCACGTGGCGGCTGCGTCCATCGTCGCCAAGGTGACGCGCGACCACCTCATGGAGCGTCTCGATGCGGCGTTCCCGGGCTTCGAGTTGTCGCGTCACAAGGGGTATGGGACGGAAGAGCATCGCCGGGCGATCTCCCGGCTCGGCCCCTCGCCCATCCATCGCCGGACCTTCCTCCATTTTGCTGAGGAGGCGCAGAGTCAATCCTGTTGACACTTTGCGACCCGGAGCTATACTCTTCCGCAGTCGATAGCAGAACAGGAGGGGGTTCTCCGTGAAGCGAACGGCAACGATTGTCCTTGCGAGTGCTCTACTTTGCGCGGTTCTCGGGCTCGCCGCCCTGGCGCAGACCGGGAATGGAACTGCGGAGCCCGTGAATACCGGCGGGCTGTTCACCGATGTGCCGAAGGATCACTGGGCGTACGCCGACCTCGAGTTCCTGGCGCAGCGCGGGATCATCACCGGACTTCCCGGCGGGAAGTTCGACGGCGACTCGGCGATGACACGCTACTCCGCCGCCGTGTACATCGCGCGGGCCATCAAGTACATGCAGAACAACCCCGAGAGCGTGACGCCGGCCGACATCGAGACACTGAAGACGCTCATCTTCCAGGTGTCGGACAGCGTGACCACCTTGCAGGCCCAAAGCGGGATGGCAAACCTTTCGTCCCTCGAGGCGCGAGTCGCGAGGACCGAGCAAGACATCGCGAAGCTGAACGCTCAGCATCAGATCGACGGGACACCCGGCACAAGCGCGTTGGAGAAGCGAGTGCAGGGAATCTTCATCCTCTCCCTCACGGCGTTGCTCGTTGGCATCGCTGCGCTCGCGGTCGCCACGTTGGGCCTATAAGTTTGGCGTGCGGCGCGTAGCTCGTGGCGGGTTAGGGAAGGCCGGATGGCTACTCGTCCATCACGTCCCGCTGTAGATCTCAAACGCGCGTGCACTTCCCACAGGCCAGATGCCGCGAGCTGCCTCGTCGACCACAGGCCGTTGCGTACCGCTTGATGATGCGGCGGCCAAGCGAGAGACGCGCGGGCAAATTCCGAAATCATGATGCCATCCACGTCGATTGGGGCCGAACGTGACGCGCGTCACTTGACACTTGGACATGCGTGGCACTATGATGGCCCCAGTATCTAGTGGAGAGGCGAAACCGAACCAGCGAGGAGGTGGTCGTCCCTACAGAACTCCGAGAGGAGCATAGGCTTCTAGTCACAAGCTACAGGTCTGTAAGGAGACTGCGTAAGGAGGTAGTTCAGTAATGAAGAGAGCTCTCGTACTTTGTCTTTTGGTTCTTGGATTCAGCGTTGCCGCTCTTGCGAGCCCGCTGACGGGGTCCTGGTCGACCACGATCCGATTTGACGACGTCGGCGGTGTCCTCGCGATCAACAAGCTCGAGTCGATCGTGGATATCGACTACACGATGAGCGGGTGGACGTTTGGGACGACGGCGGTCTTCAGCGAGTCGGATTTCGATAACCTGTTCTTCCAGGCCGACGGCGCGCTGGGCGCGTTCTCATTCCACTCCATGCTTGACTTCGTGCCGACCACGCCGATGTTCCACACGTGGACGAACGGTGTGAGTGTGTCGCTTGCCGGCGTTGACGCGTTCGCTCTATTCCAGGTTGACAACATGGGGACCGCGGAGACGCCGCTGATTGGGAGTGGCGCCACGATTGGTCTACAAGCGATGGCCGGCGACATCAAGGTCACGGGCGCCGCGTACTTCAACATGACCAACAACACCTACTACTACTGGGCGTACGGCTACGACTGGATGGTCGCCCGCGACGCGTACCAGAGCAGCTGCGGGACGTTCGGCAGCTGGAGCACGCCGAGCGCCCTCCCCTGGGAGGTCCAGACGAAGGGCTGCACGCTTGCTTGGAGTGGTGCCTCGATCTACGTCGACTTCCCGTTTACCTGCCTGACCGCTACCGCGTTCGTGGACTTCTCGTGCGCGAAGGGGTTCGACGGGTTCGGCATCAATCTGACCGGGATCGAGACGGGCATTCCGTGGCTGACGCTTGAGGAACTGGACATCTCCTTCACTCTCACGACGAAGACGGTCGTGAACTACTTCGGCATCAGCTTCGGCGACTTCGTCTGCGTGAAGCCGTACATCACGCTTGTCGGCAAAGGCGCGACCGTGATCGACGGGATCAGCCTCAACGCGTTGCTCCTGTCGTACTCGTTCAACGGCGTCACGTTCAAGGCCGGCGAGATCTTCACCAACGAGTGGTACTACTGGGCCCTTAACGGCGGAACCCACGTGTATGGCTTCTCGAAGACCGGCGACATTACGTGGAGCTGCATCTACAACTCGGCCTACGACGAATACTTCGGCGTCCAGATCGATGGCGACAGCTGCTGCGGCGGCGCGTTCAAGGTCGGCGTGTACGCCTTCTTCGACACCAGTGTCACGACTTCGATCTTCGCATGGCAGGAGCTGCTTGCGTCGGTCAACGTGGGCATTGGCGCGAACACCAACCTGTTCTTTGGCGTGAGTTTCCTCAACACCGGGCTGAACTACTTCGACCTCGGCGTCAAGTTCTCCTGGTAGTTTCTTCCCTTCTTCGTGCTCTGAGTGAGCACGAACGGAGTGATATCAAGGCGGCCCCTCGGGGCCGCCTCTCTTTGGCTCCTTCCTCCTCCCCCCGGGCTTCGTGGCTGTTGGGGGATGATGGACGAGTGGCGTCTCGCGAGCTGCTGGCCCGGTGGCCCGCGCTTCGGGGCCGATCCGCGGTCGGTGGCGAACTCCGCGTCGGGGTTGAAGTGGGGACGGGCCTACCCTGGATTGCCCGCGTTGGCTGGCAATCCCTACGCGCTACGCGAACGGCCCGCGGGTCGGGCGGCGAGCTTCCTACGCCTCGACCTACTACTCAGCGCGCGGCTGTCGTAAGACAGTTGAGCAGCGTGCGGCGGTGAGATCCGGACGCGGATGATCGACCCGCTCAGAGAGGGGAGCGTTTGGCGTGGGGAGACCCCGCTCGGCCAACGCAATGCGGGAAGCGGGGGCGCCCTGCGGCGCGGGAGTGGCTCAGCGCACGGTGTGAGTGGACGCCGGCGCCTGCGGAGCCGGGAGGAGCGAGAGAAAAGGCCGAATCGCGCTCTCTGGGTCTGTGGGGCCTCGCCCTCGACGCGAGAAGCCGTCGCGCTTTTCCGAATCCTCGGCGGTCGCTGACGCGAGCGCAGCACGGCCGCGCACGTCGCGCGTGCCT
The DNA here is from genome assembly GCA_903857865.1 of uncultured bacterium. Taxonomy (GTDB): domain Bacteria; phylum Bipolaricaulota; class Bipolaricaulia; order UBA7950; family UBA9294; genus CAIOGO01. Next base: position 3,308 of record CAIOGO010000003.1, read on the forward strand.
GCGAGTCATACGCCTCACGGTCTCTTTCGGTTCCTGGAGCATTGCCCCCGAGCCGACGGATCTACAACACTCCGTCGCGCACGGGACTTCCCCGGATCCGAACGAGAAGCCGTCACCCGCAGCGGCTCTTGTGCTGGTGCTCGCTCCTCTCCAACGGGCGGTGGTTGTCGGATCTCTGCCTCAGCATCCGCACGGGGGCGGCGTCACAGGGGCGGGTCTCCCAGGCGCCGCGAGGACTGTCATGATGAACGCTGACGACGCGCTGCGGCCGTCGTTGTCAACGACGGACAACCGCACGACGACCTGGCCGGCGTCGTTGATGATCGCCGTATAGCTCCACGACGTCGTGGATGCGCAGGGCTGGTTGCCAATGCACCATCGATATAGCGCGATCGTGCCATCCGTGTCGTGGGACGAGCCTGCGAGGAGCTGAAACATATCCCCCTGGTTGACGGCAGGGACGGATGCCGTCGGGGGAAGAGCGGTCGGCGGCACATTCGCAGGCAATGTCGTGGCGGACGTGAAGGAGAGGTAGGGCTCCACGAGCAACAGCGAGGCGCTTCCGGGCGACACGAACGGGATGCGTCCGAGGGTCAGTTGGACTGCGTCGCCGCTTGGGGAGGGCTCGATGGGTACCCAGACGGTGCGATTACTGGCGCGGATCCCGACGAGCACACACCACGCGCCGCCACTGGTAGTGGTAGCGAGTTGCACGTCATACCCACGCTCTGCGAGACTGCCCGCCGTGAACCGGGCAAACTGAGCGGTGGTCCAGCCATCTTGCCCCAGCTTCCGCTGAGGGCCGAGCGTCGGGTCTGCCAGCAGTGCGTTGAGGGGAGCAAGGAGCCCGGGCAATTCCGCAACCAACGACGGAGGTAGGTTCGCGCCGTCGAGCTGGACGACGCGAATGCTCGCGGACTGGGTCGCTCCAAGCACAGACGAAAAGAGCAGGACAACGATCGCGACAAGAACGGATTTCATCGATGACCCTCCTGAAGACACAATACCCAAATCATAGCGCGCGGTACCGATGCTCGCCAAGGTGCAGGGGCGCTTCCACACCTGGCCCCGCCAGCCCCATAACCTTCCTGCATTCCCAGCAGTGTCTCGTGCGACGTCTTCTCCTTTCTATGGGCATGTTGCGGGCGGCTCGCTGACCAGAGGATCGTACGTGCATACGGTCGTTTGGATCGTCGTGGAGGCGCCCTCGTTGTCGGTGACCGTAAGGCGGAGCGTGAACGTCCCAGCGGTCCGGTAGGAGTGAATGGGTAGAGCTCCGCCAGCCGTTTCGCCGTCACCGAAATCCCAGGCGTAGCTGATGATCTGTCCATCCGGATCGTACGACCCGGATGCTGAGGGGCGGAAGAGCTGCCCCCTGCCGATGGGAATGACGCGGTAGGGTTCAGCGAACCTCGCGACGGGCGGCAGATTCGACGATGGTTGGATGACGAAGGTGAGAGAGGCCGTCGTCCGGTCGCCGGGCGCGTAGTGGGCGGCGAGGAAGTCAAGGATGCTCTGCCAGAAGGTCGCGGCGTTGGTGCTCAGGGTGGGAAAGGGGCCGGTGAGATCTGTGGGGAAGATAGAGATCGGGCCGGACGCGGCGACGAAGTACAGCGTCTCGTTCCCCACGGGCTCGGCGACACTCAGTGTGTACCCGCTATCAGGAGCGGGCACTTGGCGTGTGCCCGCCGACATCACCGGGCTGGGTTCCCAGACATTCGGGAAGATGAGTCGCAAACGTCCGTCTGCACTGAGGTCGCAAATGTAGACGTATGCCGCACGGTTCACGTCGATCGTCAGGACGAGAGTCTCTCCGAGCTCATACTGGTTTTTCGACAACGACGCGGACAAAGCCAGCGCCGTCGGCGTCGACACGGCAACAAGCTGGGAAACCTGCGCGGTTCTGCCACCGTTGTCCGTGACCGTGAGTTGCACGGTGTAGGAACCGTTCGCCGCGTAGCCATGGGAGACGAGTGCGCCGGTCGCGGTTCCGGTGTCGCCGAAGTTCCAGGCGTAGCTGATGATGGTGCCATCGGGGTCCGCGGACGACGACGCGTCGAACTGGACTGGAGTCCCGGCGCCAGGCGAGGTTGGGGAGTACGTGAACGCCGCGATGGGGGCTTGATTCACGGGAGTCGGAGTGAGCGTCACCTGCACGGTCGTCGTCGATCCCGCCGTGATCGTCGCCTGTCGCGTCTCCGTCTGGTACCCCGAGCGGGAGATTTCGACCATGTGAGTGCCAGGGCTGACGTTCGGGCGTTCAAGGTTTGTCGTACCGACGGAGACGCCGTCGAGCCGGACGGACGCACCCGCCGGCGTCGAGAGGACGCGCAGTGTTCCCGTGGTTGGAGGAGCGGACTGCACGGTGAGGGAAACCGAATCCACTGCCCGATCGCCGGCGGCGAACGTCGACTGCATCGTCGCGAGAACGGTGTTGACGAAGGCGATGGGGTTCGTACTCAACGTCGGGAAGCCGAGCCCGAACGACGTGGGGAACCCGGCAATCGGGCCGGTGGCCGCGAACAGCCGTAGCGTCTCCGCGCCCGCGGGCTCCGAGGCGCGGAGCGTGTAGGCTCCGCCCGGCAGCACGCGCGCACCCGCGGCGAGCGCGTTGTTTGGCTCGTACAGGCTCGGGAAGAGAAGGACGACGCGGTTGTCGGCCGTGATCTCGACCAAATACACGTAGGCCGAGCGGTTGACGGCGAGCGTGATGGTGATCGACTCCCCGATCGTGTAGGCCGACTTCGGCAGCGAGACGTCGGCGACGAGCGTTGGCTGCGGTGACCCGACGACGGCCTGCGCCGTGTCGAGCGACTGTCCGCCTGGGCCAGACACCGTGAGCGTGACCGGATAGGTGCCAGCAGCCGCATAGGCGTGCGAGATCATCGAGCCTTGCCCCGTGAACCCGTCACCGAACGACCACAGGTACGCCGTGATGGACCCGCTGGACGCCGTCCCGTTGAACGTGATGGGCGTGCCGACGATGCCCGCGTACGGGCCTCCCGCTTCGGCGATCGGCGCCAGCGTGGTCGCGGTGACGGCAATGCTCTGCGCGTTGTTCGACTCGTTGGATTCCGCGACCTGCCCGAGGTCATCCAAGTGTACTGTGAACGTTTCCGAACTCTGGGTGAGCGGAAGAACGAGCGAGACGCTGCGGGCTGCTCCCGCCGCCAGGGACGCGCTTGCTGCGGTCGTCGACAGCGACGACCCGTCGAGGCGTACTCGGAACGCGCCAGACGAAGCGGCTCCCTGGTTCACGATGACCGCGGTGAACGTGACGGACTGGCCTACTGTGGGTCCAGTCGGCACGTAGGTCAGACTCTGGACCGTCAGGTCGGGCAGGAACGGCGCTTGAACCAGGATCTGGCGGCTGGTGGCTCCCGTCGCTCCGCCGTTGTCCTGCACCGTCAGTGTGACGGTGTACGTGCCGGCGGACCCGAAGGCGTGGCTCGTGGAGACGCCGCTGCCGCTCGCCCCGTCTCCGAATGCCCAGGAGTAGGAGACGATGCCGCCATCCGGGTCGTAGGACGCCGATGCATTCATGGACACGGCGATCCCGGGCTGCGTCGCAGACGGCGAGACGGTGAACGAAGCGACGGGCGGCTGGTTCGAGGGCGCCGAGACGACCACCGAACGGATGGTCGAGGCCGTCGCCCCATTGTTGTCTTGGACGGTCAGCGTCACGGTGTACGTGCCGGCGAGCCCGAAGGCGTGGCTCGTGGAGACGCCGCCGCCGCTCGTCCCGTCTCCGAACGTCCAAGAATAGGAGACGATGGCGCCATCTGGGTCGTAGGACGCCGCTGCATTCATGGACACGGCGATCCCGGGCTGCGTCGTAGACGGCGAGAGCGTGAACGAAGCGACGGGCGGCTGGTTCGAGGGCGCCGAGACGACCACCGAACGGGTGGTCGAGGCCGTCGCCCCGCTGTTGTCTTGCACCGTGAGGGTCGCCGTGTAGGTCCCAACGGCCGCATACGCGTGAGAGACCGACGAGCCGCTTGAGGTCATGCCGTCCCCGAAACTCCACGTGTACGCGACGATCGTGCCGTCCGGGTCGACGGATCCTGTTCCGTTGAACGTCACGGTCTGGCCGACCAGCGCAGGCGACGGGGAGACGGTGAAACTGGCCGTCGGCAGCTGGTTTGGCGCGGCCGGTGCCTGCAGCACCAAGCGTCCCCGGCCGTACACGTTGGCGCTTCCCATGGGCACGGTGCTCGCCAGGAGTTGCGATCGCAGGGCCGAGCCGGTCAACGACGGCTGCGCCGAGAGCAGTAGTGCGGCGGCGCCGGCGGCGTGCGGTGCCGCGCCCGACGTTCCCGCGAAGCTCGTGTACGGTGCGGTCCCTGTGCTGACGTTGTCGGGGCAGACGAGGTCGGGCTTGGCACGGCCGTCGGTCGTCGGTCCCTGGGAGCTGTAGGGTTCCTGAGGGCCCGAGGTGTAGTTGGCGTAGTTGACTGCGCCCACCGCGACGACTTCAGCGACATCGGCGGGAGCGAGCAGCGAGCTCGACGCCACGGCCGGCGTTACGCCCTGGTACAGGTTATACAGATTGAGTGTGCGCGACCCGGCGCCATGGATGCGAATCGAGTAGGTCCCGGACTGCAACGCCGTCGTTTGGATCGACTCCGTCGGCTCTTCGGTTCCCGTTTGGTACTTCGTCGACGATGCGACGAGATTGGCGGCAGGATCGTAGAGGTAGAGGTCGTAGTCGGACGACGACTGCGGCCACTCGTTCCACGTCAGGTAGACGACGATCGGGGAGCCGCTCGTTGCGTAGAACGTGACCGGCACGTCATGCCACCCATCGAGGTTGGCGTCGGCGAATCCGGACTGCCAGTGGGATTGGGCCTCGTTGCCTGCTGCGTTTACCCAGAGGATACCGCCGCTGATGGCGCGGCGGGCGATGTCGCCGATCGTGCCCATTCCGTCGTAGTTGTTGGTGTTGTACCACCCGAGGGAGTGGTTGATGACGTCGATCCCATTCGACAGGCAGTACGTCACCGCTTGGTCCAGGTCCACGTCGTCGGCGATCTTGATCAGGTACAGTTCCGCGCTCGGGGCTACATCGTAGATGACCTCGGCCACGGCGGTGCCGTGCGAGATGCCGCTCGTGAGGCCGGTACCGGTGAGGTCGACCTGGGTGAGCGCGGCGGGGAGGTCCCCCCGCGATTGAGCCTGCGTGAGTCCGTAGAAACCAAGATCGATGACGGCCACCCGCGTGCCTGTCCCGGTCAGCCCCGCGGAGTGGAAGGCGTCGGCGCCGATGGCGGTGACGCCTTGGCCGGTCGTAGCGAGTGCGTACGGTTCATACGGAGGGCGCACGAACGCGACGCCCGACAGCTGCGAGACGAGTGCGGCCAATTGGCCGACGGGCACCGTAACCTTGAGTAGGGTCGAAGACGCCTCGACGGACGATCCCGAGATGCCGAGAGCCGACAGCGCCGCGGCGTTCGATGCGCCCGATCGTCCGGGACTCGCTTCCATGATGACCGTCACTGTGCCTGCGGTGGGAGAGAACGGGACGCCGAAGACATCGGCCACCGTGCTGAGAGCGGCCAACGCCGACGAAGACAGGCCGCTCAGGCTCTTCGCACCCAACGCGTTGATGGTGGACTGAGCGGCGGCGATGAGGCTCTCCAGAGCGCCGTCGAGTTTCGGATTGTGTTGGGCAGCCGCCAACTTGCCCGTTGTGTAGGTCTTCGCCACCGACAAGGGCGTGGGTGTCGACGTCGATGAGCTGGAGCCGGTCGACATTCCCAGCGCTGCGGCGACGAGGAGGTCGACCGCCCCGCTTTGGTTCTGCGGCCACGACAGCACGGCGAGGAACCACCCGGGCGCGAAGGAGATCGGGACGCCGACGGATCGACCGTTGATCGAAACGGGCGTGACTCCTCTGGCTGTAAGCGTCTCGGATACGGTGCTGAGGTCCTGGAGGTAGCGCGCCAAACTGGATCCCGAGGATTCCGCGATCATCGCGAAGTGCAAACGCCCGGAACGCGTGAAGGCCTGCAGAGCAACCTGCTGCCCGATCGAACTCTGCGAGAGCGGTTGGATGGAGACGGCGATTCCGGTGGCTGTCTGGAAGCTTGACGCAAGCGACTGCCAGGAGTCCTTGGTCGACTGCTCGACACCGACGACGAAGGTGTCTGCGGCGAGCGCTGCGGTTCCCACAATCCCGAGAACAAGCAGGGCGACGAACGCGATTCGTTTCATGCTTTTCCCCTCCTACGGTGCGACGGGGACGTACGGCAAGCGCACGTACCCGACGGCGTTCGACTGGGCGAGCGCCACCAGTTGCTCGATGGGCAGGATGAGCTCTGCGGCCTGGCTCGATTCTGAGACGACGTACGCAGAGAATGCTGCGGGCGAAGTCTCTCCGGGCAGCTTCTCGGCGACGACCTCGATGTCGAGACCCAGAAGCGCGAGCCCCTTGGCGTGAGCGTAGACAAACCAGTCTTCACTCACGGTCAGACCGTAGAGCACGTAGTCGAGCTTGCCCGCAAGGTCAAGTGGCTCTGCCGGACCCTTGAGCGCGTTCCGGGCGAAGGACCGCCCGCTGTCGAGATCGATGTCCATCCTTAGGACTCCTAGATCTTGTACGTCCATGAGAACCGACGTCAGCGCCTCCTCCAGATCCACGGAAGTCGCGGGACTCACGACGAGCTCGTAGCCGGCGGCGGCGGGACGGATGGCGTAGGTCACGAGATGACCTGCCGAACGGAGGTAGAAGTGGTCGCTGTCGAGGACGAGGAGTCGACTCGCCGAGTCCAGCATTCCCTGCACGTTGTCGGACGGCGTCTGTATCCCGTGGAGGATGGATACGGTGTTGTCCGAGGTGTTGAGGACGGTGAAGTCGCGCTCGGCGGCCGCGGCGCTCAGCGTTTGGACGGGGATGGCGGATGCCCCGATGGGGAAGCAGTAGTAGTGCTCTGGGTCAAGCGTAACAGCGCCCGCCGCTACGGCGACGGCGAGCGTTGCGACGAGGGTGGCTGCGACGCCCTTGGCAGCAAATCGCGTTCGTCTCATCTGCGCCTCCTTCAAGTGCGCTCACAATGAATGACACGGTATGTACCCGCCGAGGCGTGTCAAGTTCTGGCTGAGCCGACTTGGGCCGCCAGGATTCGGCGCGTCGAGGACGGCGTCGGAGACAAGCTTGCGACCTCACCGAACCGCCGCAAGCCCTAGCTCCCGGCACCAACGAGACGCCGGGAGCCAAGCTCCCGACGCTACACCCAGCTCTTCTTGGCGCCCTCTGCGTGATGTGGTCGATTGAAACCTCGACAGCCTCTCTCACGCCAAGAGCGCAAAGGGCGGAGAGAAGAGCAGGCTCCGGATTCTCCACTCCTCTGCTTGGCGTCCTTCATGTCCTTGACGGGTGTGGCCCCTGTGCCTACGACCTCGGCAGCGACGCCGCTGAACATCCGGCGAGAAGAGAGTATGTAACCTATTGTCAGAGGCGACGAGAGAACGTAAACTAGGTGTATGTATGTCAACCGCGGGGCCCATTCCCGCTCGATCGGCCTTCTTGCTGCCTTGATCACTGTGAGTGTGTTTGGAGACCGTGCGTGCGGCGCGTTGGATGGCGAGGCGACGTGGGCAACCGCGCAGTGCGGAAGAACCGTGCTGACCCGGGAGGCGATGATGGACGTCGCCTACGATGTCGATCTGTCCGAAAGCTTCTTCGGGACAAGTCTTCACCTCGACGCGGCGTTCGCGGGGCGGAGGTCGTCGAGAGCTGTGGAAGCGCTCGACGACCTCGCGCAACTCGTGGCGAGTGTGCCCCTATCTGGCGACGATCGGGCGACGGCCGATGCGCAGGTGGAGGCAATTCTCGCGGCGCGCGCAGCACTGCTGACGGCGGGTGCGCCGATCGAAACACTCGAACAGCGTCTCGCGGCTCTCGTCGATCGGCTTGACGAACTCGAGGGGACGCTTGCCGAGGCGCTCGGGGCGGCGTCCGCCTCGCAGGATGCCGATGAGATCCTCACTGCAGTTCTCCTGACCCAGGCGAGCGACGACTTCGTCGACGGTCTGCGGTACTTGGCAAGCCGGGTGAGGCTCTACGGGCATGGGACATTGCGCGCGGAGTGCGCGGCGATCCTCTGGCGTGCGGCCGTGGCGGCATCCGACGGGGAGATGAGCCGAGCATCGACCGCCCTGACTGAGCTGCGGGCGGCGCTTGTCGAGACGAGTCCGACGGCGTTCCAGCGCTCGCGGCTCGACACAGCGGTGTCCAAGGTCGACTCGCTGCTCGGCGACGGGCCGCGGACGGAGGGGGAGGTGACCGTCGGCGCCTTCGGCACCGCGAGCTTGTTTGACGCTCCGACCGATTGGGCGGCCCGGGTGACTCGTGATGCGGGAACGGTCCCCACGTCGCGATCGACCGAAATGTCGTGGACCGCATCCGGCGAGACGGACGTCGGGGAAGCGCAGATCGAGGCTGTCGTCGAGGCGCGAACGGTCGGTCACGATGACGCCGCGGCCCGCGACGGCGACGTGAGGGACACGTCCGCCGAGGTGACGGCCGAGTTCGCGGTGGGCGGGGCCGATGCCGAGGCCGAGGCAGATGCCTCGATCGGCGTCCGCGTCGAGCGGCAGCGGTACGCGCTGCAGTTCGATCGCGAGATCCCGGCGTCAGACGTTGCGGCGGCAGAACGCGGCGTCTCCGATCTGCTTGCAGAGGTGGCGCGCCTCGGCCTGCCGGGTGCCGTGGCAGGGCGCCTGGCGGCCCCTCTCAGCAGGGCTCACCTCGCGCTGCAGGAAGGGCGAACGGCGGACGCTGTGACCGCGCTGGGCCAGTTCCGCGATCAAGTGTGGAAGGAAGCCTTCGGCGGCGCGCTGGGGGAAGGCACGGCCGCGGACCTGGCCGCTGCGGCCGACGCCCTCCAGCCGCGGCGAGAAGAGGTCACGTGGACCGTGCCTGCCTCGGTCTCCGGCGCGCTGGGGGACTGGAGTGGCGTGATCGACGTCGAGTGGGCGCGACGGGCTGCGCCGGGCGACAGCCTCCTCGAGCGGACCGACTGTGTCGTCTCGCTGAGCGCGGAGCGCGAGCGTGAGGACGCGACGCTGGCGATCGACGCGGAATCGCGGCGCGTCGACTATGCGCACGACGCCGTCAAGGGATATCGCCAGTTGCAGCTCGCCGTGGGAGTTTCCGACGATGGAGACGATCCGCTGGAGGTTGATATTGGGGCGGAGTGGACGTCGACGTCCTACGCGCTCGACCCGCGCAAGGACAAGCGCGTCGCCGGTCTGTCGCTTGACGTCGCCTTCGCCGGGGCGCCGTGGGAGGGGACGCTGTCCGTCTCGGAGTCGAAGGTGGAGTACCCGAACGATTCAGGCCGCGACGAGCGCGCGGGGGCGTGGGAGATTGTGGTGGACGTGGCCTTCGTTGGGGGAACGCTTGAGGTTGCGTGGACGTCAGGGTGGCGATCGACGGCGCCGGGTCGGAAGACGGAAGAGGGCGTGCGCGTCGAGCTCGACGCTACGGCCGAGACGATCGACTTCCATCTCGGGGCGGAGGCCGAGAGAGAGGATCGAGTCGGCGAAGGCGGCGCGCGCCGCTGGACGCTGCGCTGGGAGGTCGGCGTGGACGTGGGGTTCTAGGTGGGCGTGTGGGGCACGCTCCGGTCTCGCCGCGCGCGAGCGATCGCTTGCTGCATGTCGTGGATCTTCTCGTCAAGCGAGCGCGCGAAGAGGGAGGTCGCGTCGTCGGCCGGACTGCATCCGAGGCGTTGGCCTAGTTGCAGGGCGTTGACGACGCTCTGCCCGAGGTGGCAGTTGTTGGCGAAGACGTAGGTGATGTCCGCCCCTGCGGCCAGGCGTTCGATCCTTGCGGCCCACGGTTCCAGCTGGCTCGCGGTGTAGAGGTAGTCGTAGCGATCGCCGCCCTTCTCCTGGTTCCACCACGTCTTGTCGTTGCGGCCGTGCAGGCGTACGTAGCCGATCCGGTTCGTGGCGACCTCGCTCGGGCGCGGCAGGTGCGGGAGCTCGGGCAGGTCAACGTTGACGAATCCGAGGCCGAGTGTTCGCAGGAGATCGAAGGCTGCTTCGCTCGTCCAGGCGTCGTGGCGGAACTCGACGTGAAGGGGAATCTCGCGTCCGAGTGACTGTGCCAACTTCCCGAGGTGGCGGCGTGACGCCTCACCGGGGACGAACGCGTACGGGAATTGCGCCAGGAGTCCGCCGAGTCGGCCGGCGCGAACGAGCGGTTCGATCGCCTTCTGGAATGGCTCGAGTTCGCGGTCGAACGCGGGCGGCTCGTGGGTTATGGCGTGCGGGACCTTCACGACGAAGGTGAAGTTGTCGGGCGTCCTCTCGACCATGCGCGCGAACGTCTGCGGCGACGGCGTGCGGTAGTAGGTGGCGTTGATCTCGACGGCGTCGAAGAGCTTGGCATAGTGCGAGAGAAAGGCACTCGGTTTCATGCCGCGCGGGTACACCGTGCCGACCCAGTCGGCGAAGCTGTAGCCCGAGGTTCCGATGCGCACCTCGCCGGTCATGGGGTCATCCTACTCCGCGTGCCGGTCCGAATTCCCACGTCTCCTGGATGAATCCGCCGACGTGCTGCGGCAGCGGCTTGAGCAGCAGTGAGGTGCCGAGGCGGATGGCGCCGTCGCCGTAGCGGGTGCGGATCGTGTCCACGGCGCCGTTCAGACGGTCGCGGCGCCGATCCTCCTCGAACAAGGCGTCGGGGAGGGCGCCGCGCTCGAGGAGGTTGGCCGCCGACACGGACACGAGGGCGATCTCGGCCGGGTGGACGGGGATGGCGTCGAGGATCGAGCGGCAGGCGCGGTAGATCGTCTCGCCGTCGTCGGACGGGAGGGCGAGCGTCGCTTGTTTCGCATAGCCCGGGCCGAGGATGCCGGTGCGGAATCCGCAGTGGATGGTCCGACTGACGTAGCCGAGCCGTCGCAGGCGGGCGGCGACCTTGTCCGCGAGCTCGCGCAAGACGAGCAGGGCGAGCGAGACGTCGCGCATCTCCGGCGGCAGCGTCTTCGAGTGGCCGACCGATTTTGGCGGCGGGATCTCTGTGTAGGGGATCACGGGCGTCGGATCGCGCCCCAGGCCGAGCTGGCGCAGGAAGAGTCCGTACACGCCGAACTCTCGACGCAGCAGGGCGTCCGACGTCGTGCCGAGGTCGGCGAGCGTGGCGATGCCAAGTTGGTTGAGGCGTCGTTCGATGCGCGGGCCGATGCCGCAGACCTCGCCGACCGACGTGGTTCGCAGGAGGTCGGGAAGCTCCTCGTCGCGGAGCAGGCCGACGCCGTTCGGCTTGTTCCGCTTCCCGATGAGCTTGGCGAAGGCTTTGCCGGCGGGGGCGATGCCGAGCGTGGCGGTGATGCAGGGTCCGAGCGCGTCGCGGAAGCGGCGCTGGATGTCGCGCGCTATGGCGACCGGTCCGCCGCGGCGGGCCGCTTCCTGGGACACGTCCATGAACACCTCGTCGATCGAGTACACCTCGATCATGACGGTGTACTCCTTGAGGATCTCGAGGAAACGCCGCGACGTCTCGACGTAGCGTTCGGGATGGCCGGGGACGAGGAGGAGATCCGGACAACGTTTCTTGGCTTCCCACACGGGCATGGCAGTGGTGACGGGATAACGCTTCGCCTCGCGCGAAAACGCGGTGACGATCGAGCGTTCGGTCGGCTTGCCCGTGACGCCGATCGGCTTTCCACGCAGAGACGGCTGCGCCTGTTGCTCGACGGAGGCGAAGTACGAATCCATGTCGAGGTGCACGATCCACCGGCTCATGCGTGCTCCTACGGGCCCTACGGCTCCATTTCCATCTCTTCCAGCGTCCAGCGACTGGCGCGCGTGTTGAGGCGCACGTGGAAGTGGTCGCCGGCCGAGGTCACGGAGTAGCAGAGGTAGATCGTCTCGCCCTCCCGCTCCGTGTGGACGAAGTTCGTTTGGGAGACTTCGTAGCGGCGCCCTTCCCAGCGGAAGGCGTGGAGTTCGGGATGAGGCTGGTCTCGTCGATAGACGACGAGCGCATCAATCGATTGGCCTACCTTGCGAATCATGTCCGTTCACCGTGTTCATTGTACGGAATGAACACGCGCCGTCAACCGGCGCGCGCTGTCAATCACTCGACAATCGCATGGAAACGGTACTGCGTGTTGGGCGCCGCGACGTCGATCTTCTCTTCGCGGACGAGCCGCAGGCGGACGAGGCGACGGACACGATTGTGGCACGCGTTCGGCAAAATGGCGAGGGTTTCCGCGAGTTCCTTCGTCGTTGCGCTCCCCCGTTCGTTGAGGAGTTCGAGAGTGTCAACGAGCGGGCGAGCTAGGGAGCCGAGCACGCGCCAGGTCCCCTTTGTCCCGCCGACGCGGCAGAGGAGGGCGAGCTTGCGCTGCGCGAGCTTGTCGGACAGATCCTCGACGAGATCGGCGGACGGGGAGGCGACGACGAGGGTGCGATCCCCGTGGATGCCCGAAGACAAGAGTTGGCAGATCTTCCCGATCGCCTCGTCGGCGAACGAGCCGGAGAGGACGTCGATGCCGCGGAGCGAGAGGACGAGCTGGCCGTCGGGCGGGAGGTCGTCGAGCGCCGCGAGCAGGGTGCAGCGCGCCGCAGCGCCTTCGAGGCGCGTTCCCAGCCTGCGACCGAACTGCGAGATCTCAAACGTCGTCGCCTTCATCGCCTTCATTGAACCCCGGATCGCCGCGCGGTTCAACTCCTCCTTCGCCGAACGCTGCCTCGCCGATGCCGAAGACGGCACGCGGGATGGAAAGCGCAATCTGGACTCCGGGGAAAGGGGCGACGTCGACCACGTCGCCGCCGGTCTCGGATTGGAAGAGGAGAGCCGATCCGCTACGGACGACCACCGTTCCCTCCCACGAGCGCACGAGGCGGAAGATGCGTTCGAGTTCGTGCCCGCGGCCGGGATCGCGGAACCGGCTGCGGCCGTCGAAGACGACGGCGCGCAGCGCGTCGGCGTCGGACAGGCCAGCATGCTGCAGGCCAGCTTGTCCCAGGCCAGCCTGTCCCGGTGAGTCGGGGCGCAGCCCGGGGCTACTGCGTAGCCCTAAGCTGCGGGCGAGTCCGATGCCCTTGTCGGCGATGGCGAGGACAACGCTGTGCTCGTCGTCGTGCATCGCCGCGATGCCGTGGGGATCGAGCACGTCGCCCGTGGCGTTCGCGTGCTGGGGGATGTTCTGGAAGAGTTCGAGGAGGATGCGCAGGAAGCGGCGGCGCGGCGACTCGTCCATTGGATAGCGATCGGATAGGCGGTCGTCAAACGAGCCGACGAGGCGCGATACGTCATCTTCGCGGTCAATGGAGACTATGGGCGCCAGCGTGCTGGCGACTAGGTCGCAAGCGCCTAGGGCGGAGGGTGCCGACACGTCGGCACCTAGGACGAAAGAGCCTGCAACTCTTTCGCTAGCGCTTGCGGTGCCTCCACTCTCGACTCTCGTGCCCTGAGCCGCGTTCCGCTCTGCCGGGCGGGAGGCGAGTCCAGTCTTCACATCCACAAAGAATCGCATGGCCGTCATCCAACGGCGCACGGATGGCGATTCGGGCCACGTCACGCGGAGCGGCGCGCCCGACTCGCGGGCGTGGCGTACGACGAGATCGAGGAGAAGAAGCGCGTAGGCGTCGATCGAACCGACGTCGCGCAGGTCGATCGAGCGCTCGGCTTGGACAAGGACGAGGTCGAGAACGTCCTCGATCGTCTCGCTCGTGAGTCGCACGGAGACCTCCTTCTCGCGCCGTGGGTGACCTACGCGGCAAACTCGGCCACCGCCTGCTCGTTCACGTCTCGAACTCGGCAGAGCACGTCTGCTGGTTCATGTTTCGAATTCTGCGAGCAGGGGGGCGTGATCGGACGAGCCCTCCGTTTTTCGTGGCTCAAGATCGATCCACGCCGCCGTCGACCTCGCGGCCAGGGGCTCGGTGGCCCAGACGTGATCCACGCGCCAGCCGACGCTGCGGGCGACGGCGTCCCGGACGCGGTAGTCGAAGAACGTGTACTGATCGGGCCCCGGGACGTGCCGACGGAACACGTCGTCGAACCCCCACGCGCGGACCTCGGCCAGGGCTCGATGTACCTCGGGGTGGAAGCAGACGTGGCCGAGGAGGCGCTTCGGATCGTGGACATCGATCGCCTCGGGAGCCACGTTGAAGTCGCCCACCCACAGGATAGGATCGGTCGGAGCGGACGTGCGAGCGAAGAGGGCGCGCAGGCGTCCGAGCCACTCGAGCTTGTAGCGGAACATCGGGTCGTCGACGGACCGTCCTTGGGGGACATAGGTGTTCACGATGCGGAGGCCGCGAATCGACGCGGCCGCGAGGCGTGCCTCGTCGGCCGGCCCCCCGTCGTCGAAGCCGAAGGCGACGCGCGTCGGCTTCGATGTCGAGAGGATGGCCACGCCGTTGTACGCCTTGGCGCCGCGGAAGACCGCGTGGTAGCCGAGCTCGCGGAACGCCTGCACGGGAAAAGATGGGTCCTCCACCTTCGTCTCCTGAAGGCAGACGATGTGCGGGTGGACGCGTTCGAGCCATGGGAGAAGCACGGGCAGCCGCGCCCGCACGGAGTTCACGTTGTACGTCGCGACGCGGAGCGTCATCGGGTCCCCGCGCGGTCGGGGAGAACGCCGCTCGCCGTCGTTACGTCCAATCCCTCGTCGCGAAGCCGGTCGACATAGGGGTTGATGCCCACGGAGTCGCTGGCGATGTGGCCGGTGACGACGAGCGCCTTCGTCTCGCCGAACTCGGCCTCGAGGCGTCGCGCGTCCTCGGGGCGGCAGTGGATGTAGACGAGCGTGTCCACGCCGCTCTCGAAATAGGCCTTTCCCACGCTGTACCCGCCGTTCGTCCCCGCGGCGTGCGATACGACGACGCGGCCGAGGCGGTGCGTCTCTTTCCCGACGAGAACCTCGACGCGCGTGGCGGCCGCGCGGAATTCCTCGAACGTCTCGACGAACCGTCGCACGAGGTCGCCAACCGCGTCACGAGGAGACATGCACTCTGCGGCCGCGGCCAGGCGCCGCCGCCCGATCTCGTCGAGCGGCGTGTGGATGTTGAGGTAGGGCATGTCGAGGAGTCGCGCGATCGACGGGTCGTGATCGTAGTTCGTCATGGAATCGAGCACCCGCCGTGCCGCCGCGGTTTCGTCGATTGCCGCTCGAGCCGCCTCCTCGGGGACGCCGGCGGCGATCATCTGGTCGACGTGGCGCTGGAGCACGGTGTGGAAACCCAGGGTGGCGACGCCTACCGGGTGGTGAGTGAGCACGGCGTCGACGCCGAGACTCCTGGCCAGGGCAAGTTCCGGGGCGCGAAGGTCGATGCCGACGAGGAGGCGGCGAATCCCTTGCCCGGCGTGGTGCACGGCGCTGTCGCCGGGGATCTCGCTCAGTCCGGCCAGGTCGAGGGCAATCTCCATCAGCCGTCGTGTGTTCATGGGGTTCCCCGTTGCGTGTCTGCGGCCGTCCGCGACAGGAGCGTGAACTCCTTGAACAGCGATCCGCCGATGAACTCGCGCAAGATGGAGTTGCCGGGGATCGTCTCCGTGCGGCATGGGTCGAACCATCGCAACAGCGCGAGGAGGCGCTCCGCCTCGATGCGTCCTGCCGACGACCGCACCTGCAGGAGCAGGGGTTCGATGAGCGGTTTGAGCACGGCGAGTTCGTACCCCAGGGCGGAGTTGAACATGATGTCGGCCCCCTCCTGGTAGGGGAAGATGTTGTCCTTTTCTCCCCGCCGAACGTTCTCCCACAGAGACAGGGTCTCCGTCGCGTCGTAGCCACGGAAATGAGCGTCGCGGACGATGCGGCGGATGAGCCTCGTATCGGTGGTGGAGACCCGGTTGTGAATGTCGAGATTCAACTGGGTGAGGGCGCTCACGAAGATGCGGAAGGCCTTGGACACCGAGGGGTCGACGGACAGGTTCGGGTTGAGCCCGTGAATTCCCTCGACGAGGAGAATCTGGTCCCGGTCGAGCTGGATGGAGGGGCCGCGCTGCCTCGTTCCGGTGGCGAAGTCGTAGCGCGGGAGCGTCACCGGCTCGCCCTGCATCAGGCGGCCGAGATCGCCCCGGAAGGTTTCGACGTCGAGGGCATCGAGGGAATCGTAGTCGGGGTTCTCGCCGAAACGCACGCGGAGCTCGTCCCTCGGGAGGAAGTAGTCGTCCAGCGCCAAGGGGTAGGGATGGGCGCCGTTCGCGAGGAGCTGGATCGCCAGGCGCTTCGAGAACGTCGTCTTGCCGGATGCCGAGGGTCCGGCGATGAACACGAGGCGCGTTCCCTCGGTTCGCCGGTGGGAGACGGTTGCTGCGATCTCGGCAATCCTCTTCTCGTGAAGGGCCTCGAACACGAGGATGACTTGGTCGATGTGCCCGTCGCGGACGGCCTCGTTGAGCGAGCCGACGTCGCGCATCCCGAGCAGCGAAAGCCACTCTCCATACTCGTCGAATACTTCGCGCAGGGCGGTGAAGCGCTGAGGAGGCGAAAGCCGGCGCGGGGTCTCGCGTCGCGGGAAACGGAGAATGAATCCCTTCGGGAAGGTTTCGAGCGAGAACGTCTTGAGCACGCCGGTCGACGGGACCATGTAGCCGTAGAAGTAGTCGATGACTCCGTTGAGGACGTAGACGTGGAGGTGGTCCCCCTCGCGTTCGAGGAGTTGACGCCCCTTCGACTCTTCGCCGCGGGCGGCGAACTGGGCGCGCACCTCGGCCGGCGAGAGGCGTTGGCGCACGATCTCATGGTCCTCGCGCACGAGTTGCAGCATGCGCGTTTTGATCTGCGCGAGCTCTTCGGGCGTGAACGGCTCGCGCCCCTCGACGCGACAGAAGTAGCCGCCGTGCGGGACGGAGTAGTCGATGTGCACCGGGACGGCGGGAAAGAGTTCGGCGGCCACCACGACGAGGAGGAACGACAAGCTTCGGCTGTAGATGCGCATGCCGTCCGAATCCGACATGCGGACCGGAGTGGCTGAGACGTCGCGGCTCAACGGGTAGGCCAGTTCGCGCAGCTCACCGTCGATGACCGCGGCTACGGGTGGGTCTTCCTCGTCGGGGTAGGCGATGCGGAAGACGTCGGCGACCGACACGCCGAGAGGCGCCCGAAGCACGCGTTCGTCCGGCAAGGTGACATAAACGTCGGCGCGTCCTCCGGTTTCTCGGATCTCCCGCTCCTCTGACATGAGCAGCCTCCCTGCCGAGCCTGGCGACCCGGGACGGTGGAGTCTAGGTGCGTTGGTGTCCGCCTGCCAAGAGGGGGAACGTCACCTCGCGAACTTTCCCGATCGTCTCGGCGAGGGCCTCGAGCACGCGGTCCGACGTGGGCGGAACCTCGCGCGGTCCCCGCAGCTGCGACGCGGTCACGCCATGCGCCACGGCCTGGGTGAGGAAGATCGAAGGGATCTCGTCCGGCAGCTTCTCGTCGAGCATGACGCTCCAGGCGAGGGTCCACGCGCGGACGACGTTTCCGACGTCGTAGCCGCCGCCCCCGAGAGCCAGCCACGGGACCCCCAACGCGCGGAATCGTTCGGCGGCCCGTTCAAAGCCGTGGAGACTCATGCGCAGGTTGGCGAGAAGGTCGCCGATCAAGGCGTCGGTTCCGAGTTGCGTGACGAGAACGTCGGGGGCGAAGAGTTCGATCGCGGGCACGATCAGCTCCTCGAACGCCTGGTCGTAGGCGCGGTCGCCGGCACCCGGCAAGAGGGGAACGTTGATCGAGAACCCGCGGCCGTCGCTGGCGCCGATCTCGTCCTCGAACCCGGTGCCGGGGAAGATCGTATAGCCTGTCTGATGAATCGATAGCGTGAGCACGTCGCGCTCGCCGTAGAACGCCTGCTGGACGCCGTCGCCGTGGTGGGCGTCGATGTCGACGTAGGCGACGCGCTTGCCTGCTTGGCGCAGGCGTTGGATCGCGAGGACGCCGTCGTTCACGTGGCAGAAGCCGGATGCGCGCGTCGGCATCGCATGATGGAGCCCGCCGGCGGGGTTGAAGGCGCGCGTGGCGCCGCGCAGGAGCGCATCGGCCGCGTCGATCGATCCCCCGGCGATCAGCATGGCCCACTCGTAGACGTCCGGGAAGGTCGGATTGTCGGTCGTCCCGAGCCCGTGAGCGAACTGGTTCGGCACCCACATGCCGGAGCTCGCGAGTCGGAGCGCTTCGAGATACCCCCGAGAGTGGAACGAAAGGGCCTCGGCTTCCGTGGCCTCGCGCAGCGGGATGAGCTGGACGTCCGGCCGTTCGAGAAGTCCGTAGTCGGCGAGCAACTCGACGAGAAGTCCAAGGCGGTAGACCTTGAACGGGTGAGCTTCTCCAAAGTCGAAACGCAAGAGCTGACGTGGATCGACGAGAGTCTTCTTCATCGGGTCTCCGGGGGCATGATACCCGTGGCCCGAGAGGGGTTCCAGAGATCTAGAACGGCCACACCTGGAAGACGTCCTCGGGAGACAGGTCCCACGGATCGCACCCGAGGGGAATGGGGAGTCCGTCGGACGCCGTCTCGGCGACGGCGTATCGGACGCCATCGAACAAGAGGAGCGGCGCGCTGCACGTCAGACGGGCCGCCCACGGCTCGGACACCGGCACGAGGACTAGCACGTGATCGGGCAGGCGGTCGGAGTCCGTGTCGACAAACGCGAGGCTCGACGAGACCCCGCGCGCTCGCAACAGGCTCACGAACAAGATGGCCGAGTCCTCGCAGTCCCCTTCGCCCGCAACCAGGGTTTCGAGCGGGTACCACGGCCACTCCTGACGCGTGGGGTCGGGGCGATAGCGGATGGCACCCTGGACGAAAGCGAGAGCGTAGTCGACGAACGCCTCGACGCTGTCGGTGCGGGCCCAGAAGACGCCCGCGTAGTCTCTGATCGTCGGATCGTCGAGCGGATCGACCACGTAGTCTCCGTAGGCGTAGCTCTCGGCGGCCGTGTTGCGGATTCGGCCCTTGTACATCTGGTAGAGATCCCAAGGGATGAGGAACGTGCACGTCTGAGGGACACCCTTGGCGATCCAGGCGAACGAGCGCGCGACGTAGCCCTCCGGAACGGCCTGCACAGCGATGGATCCCGTCTCGATGTCGGTGCCTCCCCGGTCGTCGGATACGCGTAGCTCGACCGTGTGCGCGCCGGCGTAGAACGTCCGCACGATCACGGCGCCGGACGCCGACTCGGCGTTGTCGAACGCCCACTCGTAAGTCAAGGGGTCGCCGTCAGGATCGCGCGACGCCCGCGCGTCGAGCTCCACGGCGAGCGGGGCGTACCCGGCTTGGGGGGAGGCGAGGAACGTCGCCGTGGGATTGCGGTTCGGTTGCGGCCCAAGACACGCACTCAAGCTCGCCACGGCGATGCACCCGGCGAGCGCGCACGGGACTCGAAAGAGCACAGCTCGAACGCGCATGGGTCGGCATTGTAGCCGTGGGTCCTGCACGCGGCAACGGAACCGAAGACGAGGCGTGTCCGGATCGCGCATTCCCGCCGATGAATGCGCTAACGCGTTCCACGCCGGAGGCGGGGAACGCGCCGCTTCCGCTATACTCGGACTCTGGATGTCCTCGTGATTTCGAAGGAGGAGATGGTATGCGGCTCTGCGCGACGGTTTGTGTCCTGCTCCTGGTCTCAGCCTCCCTCGGCGCCGGTGCGTACCAGCGGTCGGAGTTCCTGTTCCTCGACGAGATCAAGGTCGGGATGACGGGAATCGGGAAGACGATCGTTGCCGGCGATGTGGTGAGCGAGTTCGCGGTCGAGGTTCTCGGCGTGATCGACCAACCGGGCACGTTGTCCGACTTCATCGTCGTGCGGGTGAGCGGCGAGGCGATCGGGCGATCCGGGGGAATCGCTCAGGGCATGAGCGGGAGTCCGATCACCATCGGCGGGAAGCTGATTGGCGCCCTCAGCCGTGCGGCGAACTGGTCGAAGGAGATCACGCCGATCGGCCTGGTCACGCCGATCGAGCCGATGCTCGCGGTCCTCGATTCGGCGAGGACGCTGTCGATGGCGCCGGCCGACGGCTCCGTGATCGAGGGCGTCCGGCTCATCGAACGAGCCTTCGCGCCGAGTGCTGCGGAGGTCGCGGCGGCGCCGGACGCCATCTTCTCCTACCCGGTGTCGACTCCGCTTCTTGCGGCGGGCCTCTCGGGCCGCTCGACGTCAATCCTGATGGGCGGAGAGGACTCCATTCGACGTCCGAGCGGGACGCTCGTCGACTTCCTGCCTCCTCAGTCGATGGCGCCGGAGGTGTCTGGACTTTCCGCGCTGGGCCTTGACCTCCTGCCTTTGGCCGGAGCGAGCGCTGGCACGGCACTCGCAGTGCCCGCAGTCGGTGCTTCTGCGGCCGCGACCCTCGTGGCCGGCGGCTCCCTTGGCGTGGCGCTCGTGACGGGCGACATCTCGCTCGGCGCGCTGGGCACGGTGACCTACGTCGATGGCCCGGCTGTCATCGGGTTCGGGCACCCGTTTATCTCCAACGGAGCGTCGGTGTTCCCTCTGACCACGGCCTCGATCGTCGACACGATGAAGGCGTTCGACGCCTCGTTCAAATTGGGGACGCTCGGACAGCCGATCGGCGTCATCAGCGAGGACCGCACGGCGGCGATCGGGGGGCGAATCGGCGGCAAGGCGTCGACCATTGGCCTACAGCTTGTCGTCCAGAACCTGGACGATGGCACGCACCGGACTCTCCACGCAGACGTCGTCGACGAGCCGCGGCTCTTGCCCGAACTCCTGCTCGCGTCCGGCTTTGAGGCTATCGACTCCGTTCTCGACCGCGTCGGGGCGGGGACCGTCGAGGTGACGTATCAGATCACGGGCGATGGGATGCCGTCTCCGCTCGAACGGAAGGACGTGTTCCTCAGCACCACCGACATCGCTCTGTATCCGCCGTGGCAGCTTGCGGATATCGTGGCCTACCTCCAGTACAACGAGTTTGCTGACCCCGAGATCACGCAGATCTCGGCCTCGATGCGCATCACGAGCGAGCTACGCGCGATTCGCATCGAGAGCCTCGTGCTCGACGGGTTCGTCTACTCGCCCGGAGACACGATCGGTTTCTCGCTCGTGCTGCAGACGTTCCAGGGGGAGAGGATCGTCAGGACCGGAGAGATCGTGATTCCCGAGGATCTCATGGCCGACGAGATCGTCGTCCGCGCCTACGGTGGGCCGCGTCTGCTCGAACGGGGCGAGGAGCCGCAGACGCTCGAAAGCCTCGCGGAGGTGATCGCGCTGATCGAGACGATTCCGACCTACGAGACAGTGACGGTCGAGATCCTGGCCGTCGATCCCTACCTGTCCGACGGAGGAGAGGCGCTCTACGGGGTGGCCAAGGTAAAGCACGACTACCCGGGGTACGTCGTCTACGACGAGCGGGAAGCGCGGGCGCTAGTCTTGTCGTCCTCGACGGACAGCCTGCCGCCGGGGTAGGGAGCGGGCGAGGGCGTTGTTCTCGATTGAGGAAATCGCACGCATCGTAGGCGGAGAGATCGTTGGCGACGGGATCCTCGTTCCAACGGGCTTCGCCATCGACTCGCGCCGCGTGACGCCGGGCGATCTCTTCCTTGCCCTCCCGGGTGCGAGAGTGGACGGGCATGCGTTCATCCAGGATGCCTTGGCACGCGGCGCCTGCGGTGCCGTCCTATCGGACCGAACGCGCTCGCCGGCCTCGTCGAGCCCCATGCTCGTTGTCGACGACGTCCGACAGGCTCTCCTCGATGTGGCGCGGGCCTGGCGAGCGCGGTTCTCGATTCCTATCGTGGCGATCACCGGAAGCAACGGGAAGACGACCACGAAGGCGTTGGTCGCCCACCTTGTCGGGGGGACGTTCGCGGTGCATGCCGCCAAGGAGAACTACAACACGGACATCGGACTTCCCCTCGCGCTTCTCGCGATGCCGACGGGGACAGGGATCGGTGTGTTCGAACTGGGCGCCGACCGGCCGGGAGACATCGCGCTTCTCGTTCGCGTGCTGCGTCCCACGATGGGGCTCGTGACGTCGATCGGGCAGAGCCATCTCGGGGCGTTCGGAACGGCGGAGCGCGTCGCGAACGAGAAGTGGGACCTCGTGCGGGCCCTGCCGCCGGGAGCTGCAGCGTTCGTGAACGCCGATTCTCCGGAGCTGTCGGCCCTCGCCGCGGCCGAGCGGCGTCCGGGTCTCCTCGGGGTGGGACTCGCACACGGCGAGGTGCGTGCGCGGATTCTCACGGCCGTGCCGCGACTTGCGGTGGCGATCGACGACCCTCCTCTCCGGCTCGAGACCGATCTTGTGGGAGAACAGAACGCGACGAATCTCCTCCTCGCCGCGCTGTGCGCCCATCGACTCGGCGTTCCCCTCCCGACCCTCGAGGAACGCGCGGCGACTTTCCGCCCGGTTCCCCATCGCATGGAACGGCGTCCGGTGCGGTGTGGGGTCCTGCTGGACGATGTCTACAACGCGAACCCGAGCTCGATGTCCTTCGCCCTACGTACGCTGGCCGCGTTCGGGGACGCGTCGACGAGGCGTGCCGTCGTGTTCGGGGACATGCTTGAGCTCGGCGAGCGTTCGGCCGCGCTGCACGAGGAGGTCGCCAGGCTCGCTCTCGGGTTGCCGATCGACCTTGTCTACCCGGTCGGCGAGAGCGCTAGAGCGGCCTTCGGCGCGCTCGGGAACCCTCGTGTCCGCATCGTAGGACGCGAGCGAGTGGCCGCCGACCTCGTCGAGTGCCTCGAGGGCGAGACGAACGCCGTCATCCTCGTCAAAGGCTCGCGCGGCATGCGTCTGGAGGAGATCGTGGAGGACATCCTGCGCCTCGCACCCTACTCCGCGTAGAGGGGCACGAGAGCGAATCGGTCGACGTCGACGAGACCCTCGTCGGTCAGCCGCAGGTGGGGAACAACCGGCAGGGCGAGAAATGAGAGCGTCGCGAACGGGTCGGGCAGCTCCGACCCGAGGCTCTGCGCCGCGGCCCGTAGCGCCGCCTCCGCCTCGGCCACCTCGCGGACGGACTGTGGCGACATGAGCCCCGCGAGGGGAAGGGAAAGCGAGGCGAGGATCTGCCCGTCCGCGACGACGGCCTGTCCGCCGCCCGAGGCGATGACAGTGCGTGCGGCGAGGACCATGTCGGCGTCGGATGCTCCAACCACGACGAGCGGGTGAGCGTCGTGGGCGACGGTCGAGGCGATGGCCCCGCTGCGGAGCCCGAGGCCGGAAACGAATCCAAGCCCGATCTTGCCCGATGCGCTTCGGCGTTCCACGACGGCCGCTTTGAGCAGGTCGCGTTCTGCATCCGCGCAGGCTACACCGTCCACGATGCGGGGCGTTGCCTCGCGGCTCTCGGTCAGGATCTGATGGGCGACCACACCGATGACGCGAAGAGCGCTCCAAGGTGAGTTGGGGAGTGGGACGCGGAGGTCGCGAGCCTCGAAAGGGCGCACGTGGACCGTGCCGCGCAACTCGTCGAGCCCGGCCTCCGGGGCGAGAGCGACCAGTTCGCCTTCGCGAGCGGCAAGGCGGCCCGCGACGTAGACCTCGCGGGGGCGGAAGCCCCGGAGGTCGGAGAGGAGGATGACGTCGGCTTTGTATCCCGGCGCGATCGCTCCGAGGTCGCGCAGTCCGTAGGCGCGCGCCGCATGGATTGTGGCCGCTGCGAGCACGCGTTCGAGTGGCGCTCCGGCATCGACGGCGGCCCGCACGATGGCGTCCATGTGTCCGTCGCTGTCCAGCGTCTCGGCGCTGCGGTCGTCCGTGCAGAAGTGGACGAAGGGCGCGCTTTGGTCGGTGAGCAAGGGAAGGAGGTCGCGGAGATTGCGCGCTGCCGTGGCCTCCCGAATGAGGATGTGCATGCCCGAGAAGAGCTTCTCTTCGGCCTCGGCGAACGTCGTGGCCTCGTGGTCGGTGCGCGGCCCGGCGACGAGGTAGTCGGCAAGATCGTCGCCGCGGAGGCCGGGCGCGTGGCCGTCGATCGGTCGTCCGGCGGCGAGTCTCAGCTTGGCCAGAACGTCGGGATCGCCTTGGAGGACGCCGGGGACGTTCATCATCTCGCCAAGGCCGAGGGTACCTTCCCAGGAGAGCATCTCGGCCACCTCGCTCGGCCCGAGTCGTGCGGCCGCGGTGCCGAACGGCGCGGCGGGAACGCAGGATGGAGCCATCATGAAGACGCGCAGAGGGAGATCCCGCGTTGCGGCGAGGAGAGCGCGAACTCCGGCGAGGCCGCACACGTTGGCCACCTCGTGCGGGTCGGCGATCACGGCCGTCGTTCCTCTGGAGACGACGGCGCGGGCAAACTGCGCCGGCGAGAGGTGCGAGCTCTCGAGGTGGACGTGAGCGTCCACCAGGCCGGGAACGATCCACAGCCGGCGTGCGTCGATCGTCTCCCTCGCAGCGCGCCGGGTGAGCGAGACGATGCGGCCCGCCGTGATCGACACGTCGAGGCGACGGAATGTCCCCGAGAAGACATCCAAGACGCGGCCGCCACGAAGGCAGAGGTCGACGTTCATGGGGTTCGCCTTGGAGCGGGCGCGGCGAGGGGGCGGAAGCCGAGAGCCTCGAGCGTCGCTACGTCGGAATGGGGGACGAAGGCGCCGCGCACAATCTGGTACGTTTCGTGGCCCTTCCCCGCGAGAAGGACGGCGCCGCCGGCTGGCGTTTTCGCGACGGCGACGCCGATCGCCTCGGTCCGGTCGAGGATGCGCAAACTGTGCGCTCGCGTTCGCGCTACGCCGGCCGCGATGTCGTCCGCGATGTCGGCGGGGTCTTCCTGTTTTGGGTTGTCAGTCGTCAATATCACGAGATCCGCGTGGCGGCCGGCGATCTCGCCCATCTGGGCGCGTTTCCCTCGATCGCTGCTGCCGGCGCAGCCAAACACGACCGAGACCGTCGGATACAGCCGACGGAGAGAGTCGAGGACCTGTTCGAGGCCGTCGGGCGTGTGCGCGAAGTCCACGACGGCGTCGATGCCATCGTCGCGTGCAAACGCTTGCCAGCGTCCGGGCACCGCGGGGAGGGTCTCCAGTCGATCCACGAGGGCCGCGAACGGCTGCCCTACGGCGAGGGCGGCGCCGCACGCGGCGAGCGCGTTGGACGCGCTGTGCCTGCCGTGGAGCGGGAGGGCGACGTCGGCGCGTTCGTCGCGCCAACGCAGCCGAAGAGCGATCCCGTACCGGTCTTCGGCGCGAAGTTCGCCGGCGAGGTCGGCGCTCGGCTGAAGACCATAGGTCAGCGTCCGGGAACGACAGGCGGCGCGGAGCGTCTCGCTGAAGGCGTCATCGGCGTTGAGGACGCCGCAGCCGGAAGGAGCCAGTGCCCGGAACAGGAGCGCCTTGGCCTCGCCGTACGCGGCCATCGTGCCGTGAAGGTCGAGGTGATCGCGGGTCAGGTTGGTGAACACGGCGACCTGGAAGTGGATCCCGTCGAGGCGGCGTTGATCGAGGCCGACGGAGGACGCTTCGATGACCAGAGTACGACACCCCGCGTCGAGCGCCTCGCGGGCGAATCGCTGGACGATGGGACTGGGCGGCGTCGTCAGTGCGCGCAGGCCGCGTGCGAAGTTCGCGACGGTGCTGAGGACGGCGGTGTCCTCGTCTCCCAGCAGGTGGGCGACGAAGTGGCAGACGCTCGTCTTTCCGTTCGTGCCCGTCACGCCGATCGTGACGAGGTCACGCGTCGGGTACGCGTAGAATGCTGCGGCCCAGGCCGCGAGCGCCGCCCGGCCGTCGGGCACGATCCACAGCGGGACGCCGACGGACACCGGCCGTTCGGAGACGACGGCCGCCGCGCCGCGGGACACTGCGTCCTGGATGAAGTCGTGCCCGTCGGCGTGCACGCCGCGGTGCGCGACGAACAAGGTCCCGCGCTCGACGAGGCGGGAATCGTCAGTGACGCTCGTGATCTCGACATCCCGATCGGGCGGCGGGAATCCGGCTGCGTCCGCGAGGTGGCCGAGTCGGCGCGTCACGCGGCGTCCTTCATGCGATAGACGTAGATCGGGTAGCCGTCCCTGGCCTCGCCGATGAGTTCGGGTTCCCAGCCCCAGATCGGGTGGTAGTACGACACGACGCGGGCGCCGGGGGAGAGCTCCTTGCGGATTCGCTCCTGCAGTTTGAAGTTCGCGGTGGCAGACAAGAAGAGGACGACGACGCTGGCGTTCGACACGTCGTGCGTGTACATGTTGCCGCGCACGATGCGGGCTCGCCTTCGTAGGCCGGCGAGGAGTACCCAGGCGCGGGCCCAGAGAACGCGGCAGGGGTCGACCTCCACTCCCGTGGCGCGCGCTCCGAAGTCACGCGCGGCGGATACGACGATGCGCCCGTCTCCGCAGCCGAGGTCGACGACATGGTCGCTCGGCCCGACTTCCCCAAGCAGAAGGATGCGGCGAACCGTGACGCGGTCCGTGGGTTGCCACAGCGCGTCGAACGTCAGGTTCCAGCCGAGCCACAAGAGGCTCACGGCGGCGAGGATAGCGAGGAGGACGACGACCGTCACTAGAACCGCACCTCGAGCCCCGCTTCGTAGATCGGTCCCGACGTGATGCCGTCGCCAAACCAGCGGACAAGGTAGCGAACCTGGGCGAACAGGACGACGGACTCGAGAGGCAAGATCCGAAGGCCCGCGGCGCCCTCCATCACGAGGCCGGTCGTGAACGGCGGTGGCGTCAGGGCGACGCCGACTCCGAGACCTACGAAGGGATCGATCGGCGGGAAGACCTGATGGTAGAGGACGGACCCCGTGATGAGCATGAGGCCGGCCATGTCCCCCGTGGCCACGCCGATCTCGGCGCGCACGTCGAGATCGGGCGAAACCGGCAACTCGGTCAGTGCGTTCAGGAGAAAGATGCCTGTCGGATCGAGACCTACCGCGAATCCCACGGTTGTGGCCCGGGCGACGCCTCCCACGATGGAGAGGATCGCCAGGGAGACTGCGATGCACTTCGCCCGCGTCATGGCACCCCCTTCTAGGAGCCTAGATGTCGAGAGTCGTAATCTTGCCGCTATTCTCCCAGATGAAATCGCGACGCAACGCGACGTCGTCCCCCATGAGGGTGGAGAAGATCTCGTCCGCCTCTAACTCGTCGCGGATCTCGACCTTCTTCAGGATCCGGTTATCCGGATTCATCGTCGTGTCCCACAATTCCACCGGATTCATCTCTCCCAGTCCCTTGAATCGCTTGACGGAGTAGTTACCGGCGTTCTCCGTGCGGAACGCTGCGAGCTGCTCGTCGGTGTGCATGTAGTGCGTCGCCTTCCCGCTCTTGAGCTGGTAGAGAGGCGGCTTGGCGATGTAGACGTGCCCCTGTTCGATGAGCTTCGGCAGGAAGCGGAAGAGGAACGTCAGGATGAGAGTGCAGATGTGGGCGCCATCCACGTCGGCGTCCGCCATGATGATGAGCCGATCGTAGCGCAGCCTGTCCAGAGCGAACTCGT
The DNA here is from genome assembly GCA_903857865.1 of uncultured bacterium. Taxonomy (GTDB): domain Bacteria; phylum Bipolaricaulota; class Bipolaricaulia; order UBA7950; family UBA9294; genus CAIOGO01. The sequence goes on from CAIOGO010000003.1 coordinate 30,654, forward strand.
CTCGAATCCCCGTGCCGATGGCCGTGATCATCGACTTGATCTCCGTGTTGTCGAGAAGCTTGGCGAGCCGCGCCTTCTCCACGTTCAACACCTTGCCGCGCAACGGTAGAATTGCCTGGAACTCCCGATTCCTCCCCTGCTTGGCGCTGCCACCCGCCGAGTCTCCCTCGACGATGAATAGCTCGCACTTCGCTGGATCTCGATTCGAGCAATCGGCCAGCTTGCCGGGCAGAGACGTGGACGCGAGCGGCCCCTTTCGGCGCGCCATGGTGCGGGCCTTGGATGCTGCCATGCGTGCGCGGCCGGACTGGACGGATTTCTCGATGATCAGGCGTGCGACCTTGGCGTCCTTCTGGAATGCCAGGTTGAGCTGCTCGACGAGGATGTTGCCCGTGATGCTCTGCACCTCAGGGTTTCCCAGTTTCGTCTTCGTCTGGCCCTCGAACTCCGGGGTCGGGATCTTTACGCTGATGATGGCGACGATGCCCTCGCGGATGTCCTCGCCGCGCAGGTTGGGATCGCTCTTCGTCAGGATCTTCTTCTCGCGGCCGTAGTCGTTCAGGAACTTGGTGAGCGTTGCCTTGAATCCGATCAAGTGCGTCCCGCCGTCGACGGTGTTGATGTTGTTGGCGAACGCGTAGATCGCCTCGTCGTAGCTCTTCGTGAACTGCATCGCGATCTCGATGTCGACCCCGGCCTCGGCGCCGCGAATGTAGATTGGGGTCGCATGCAACGGCTCGCGCTTGGAGGCGAGCTCGGCGACGAACGACTTGATCCCGCCGGCGTTTTGGAACTCCCGGGTAACTCCGGCCGCCTCGTTTTCGAGGACGATGCGCAGGCCGCCGTTGAGGTACGAAAGCTCCCGCAGACGGTGCGAGAGCTGCGGGAAGTTGTAGTGGATCTCACCGAAGGTCTCGTGGTCCGGAAGGAATGTGGTCACGGTCCCCGTATGGTCCGTTTCCCCGACGACTTCGAGTTCGGTCACTTTCAGGCCGCGTGCGAACTCCTGCCGATAGATCTTCTCGTTTCGGTGGACCTCGACGACCATGCGTTCGGACAACGCGTTGACCACGGAGACGCCGACGCCGTGCAATCCGCCGGAGACGTGGTAGCTCTTGTTGTCGAACTTGCCGCCGGAGTGGAGCGTCGTCATCACCAGCTCGAGGGCCGGGATGCCGGTCTCGGGGTGAATGCCCACGGGCATTCCGCGCCCGTTGTCGGTGACCGTGACCCGATTGTCGGCATGGATCGTCACCTTGATCTCATTGCAAAACCCGGAGAGCGCCTCGTCAATGCTGTTATCGACGATCTCCTCGATCAGGTGCATGAGGCCGGACTGCCCCGTGCTCCCGATGTACATGCCAGGGCGTAGGCGAACTGGCTCAAGGCCCTCAAGAACACTGATCTGATCGGCCTCGTAGGCCTGAGGCTCCTGCTGCTTCTCAGCCATGTCACCACCCGATGGAATTCTACCAAAACGCCGATGGGATTCCAACGAACGCTCTCCCGAGGCGCCCGCCGGACAAAGAGAAGAGGGTCCGGGCGTCGCGCGTCCAAACCCTCGACACGGGCCTCGGTGACCTACTGGTGTGGCTTGACGGTTGCGACCACGTCGGGGAAGTCGATGCCGAGCTCTTTGAGCTTGGCAAGCGTCGGGACACCGTCTGGGGTCCAGCCGCGCCGCTTGTAGACGGCGTCGGTCAGCTTCTCGTACTGCGTCTCCCGGTGAGCGCGCAGAGCCGCGACCTTCTCCTCGGACGTCATCATGGACGGTTCAAGGCTGAGCTTCTCCTTGAGCTGCGCATCGTAGCGGTCGCTGCGGGACTCGTACTCGGCCACGGTGACCGGTCCCGCGGAGCGGTACGGGATGCGGTCGTGCTTGCGCGTGCCGTAGCCCATTCGCACTCCGAAGACGCGTTGGAAGGTGTAGACGCGCTCGGATTGGCGGATCAGATCGGCGGGCTTGACCTCGATGCCCGTGACGCCGGCAAAGACGTCGCAGTAGTTGGCGACGTGCTCAGGCACTTTGGCCGGCTCCGCCGTCTTCGCGTTGCCCGCGGGCTCGATGTCGTTCCACGGGAGCTTGCAGTGGCCCACGAGGCCGAACCACGTGCGCCACATGGGGAAGTAGTGCAGGGCTTCGGCCTTGTCCTCGAAGGTCGGGATCTGGTTGTTGACCATGTCCATGAAGATGAGCCAGGCCTCGTCGTGCTGTGCTCCCTTCAGGGCGAGGCCGTAGCCGCCCTGCATGGCCAGAGACTCCTTCGTGACGTACTCCGAGTACTCGAGCCCCTTGGCCTCCATCCCGATCGCGTCAAGGAAGCTGCGGCTGGCGCCAAACTCGCGGACGAAGTGGTCCTTCATGCGGCGGATGCCCTGTCCGACAACGACTCCGAAGCCCTGGCCGCGGGCCATCTGGTGCAGGATCTCGAGCGCCGCGTCGCCGTTTCCGAAGCGGAGGTCAAGCCCTCCGGTCTTCGCGGCGTCGAGGATGCCGGCCTCGTAGCACTCCATGACGAAGGCGAGTCCGGTTGTGAACGAGATCGTGTCGATACCGTACGTGTCACAGTAGAAGTTCATCTCGAGGACGAAATCCGGGTCGAACACGCCAAGGTTGGCGCTGCCGGCCGCGGTCTCGTACTCCGGCCCGTCGACGAGCACACGCTCGCCTTTGTACGGTCCGGTGCGGAGGGGGAAGTTGTCGACGGCGTGGGAGCACGACATCGTGCACCCGATCCAGCAGCTGTCGGGCATATTCTGGCCGAACCGCTGGCGCCACACGGTCGAAGCGATCTTCGACGCATCCGGGTGCGATCCGAAACGGTAGTTGTGCGTTGGCAGAAGATCGTACTCGTCCATGATCTCCACCAGGTGAGCGGTTCCGACGCGGCGCATGTCGCACTGCTTCGGATCCAGCTCGTGGATCTCTTTATTGATGCGCGCTCCGGCGGTCTGAAGCCTCTGAAGATCCGCGGGCGCGTTCGAGTCCGGACGCACCGCCGGGCTCTTCACCACGATGGCGGCGATGTGCTTGTCACGAAACACCGTGCCGATTCCGCCGCGGCCGGCCTGCTTGATGCGGGGCGCCTTGCGCTTGAGGTCGAAGAAGCTGAAGTTGAGACAGCCCCAGCGCGCGTGCTCGGCGCCCGCCCCCGCGGTGACTGTGGACACGGCGGCGATGTCCCGTGCCTCCTCCGACGAAGCGAAGGCGCGCATGAGGGCTTCGGAGAAGACGTGGGTATTCTTGTCCGCCTTCGGACAGGAGAGAAGCTGCACGACGTTCGTGGTTCCATCGATCAGGACCACGACATCCTCGTGCGCCTTGCCCTGCACCTCGAGCGCGTCCCATCCCGCGAACTTGAGGTAGGGTCCGAAGTACCCGCCGACGTTCGAGTCGATCACGTTGCCCGTCAGAGGGGACAGCGAGACGACGATCGACTTCCCGGAGCCGGGGTAGGCCGTCGTGCCGCCGATCGGGCCGGAGGAGACGATGATCTCGTTCTCGGGATCGTCCCACTGCGTCTTCGGCTGGACGGCGTTCCACAGGCGCCACAGGCCGAATCCCTTCCCGCCGATGAAGACGTCCTTCATCTGTTGCGTCACGGGACGGGACTCGATCTTCCCACTCCCGACGTTGATGTACAGCGTGTGGCCCGTGTAGCCGCGGCCGAGCGGCTGAGCCTTGTACGCCATCTCCGCGATGACTCGAAATCCTGCCGGTAGACCCATGGAACCCTCCTCGCAAGGCACGCCGATCCGACGGGCCGTGAGTGTAGGCGCGTCGGCCGATCTCCTCAAGCCGCGGAGGTCGTGCCGGCTTTGCCGCAGCGCCCGTCCCGGCCTATCCTGCCGCGGAGTGAGAGACCAAGGGCGAGTGTGAAGTGAGAGATCATGGACGAGAAGAGGATGGAGCGCGGTACGCGCGACATCCTATGCGAAGGGAGGCATCATGGACGAGAAGCGGATTGAACGCGGCGTGAGGGAGATTCTCGCCGGAATCGGCGAGGGACGCCTCAACGCGGAGGTGCTCGCCAACACGCCCCGGCGCGTGGCTGCAATGTACGCCGAGTTCTTCGAAGCCATGGAGGAGGATCCGGCCGACGCCCTCGCCGTCGTCTACCAGGAGGCGTACGAGGAGATGATCGTCATGAAGGACATCCCCTTCTTCTCGATCTGCGAGCACCATCTGCTTCCGTTTGTCGGCAAGGCCGATGTCGTCTACGTTCCGAAGGAAGGGCGCATCGTCGGGGCGAGCAAGCTGGCACGGGTCGTCGACGTGGCCGCCGGCCGGCCGCAGCTGCAGGAGAGGCTGACGTCCCAAATCGCTGATGCGCTCGTCAAACGGCTCGATCCTCACGGCGTGCTCGTCCGCATCGAGGCGTCACACCTGTGCATGACGTTGCGCGGCGTCAAGAAACCGGGGGCGACGATGGTGACGTCTGCCATCCGCGGGCGTTTCTACAAGGACGAGGCATCGCGGGCGGAAGCTTTCGCTCTCATTGCGTAGCCCGCGCTAGCGCATGAGGCATTCGCGCTGATCGCGTAGGGGCGTGCCGAGCGTCGCGCGCCGAAGCGTTTGCCCTCATTGCGTAGGAGCGCGCCGGGCGCGAAGCGCGCGATCCTCGACGCGCCACTCGGCGAAGCGCGGATCTGCCGTTCCCAGCGGCTTGGCGGCCATCGTACGTCGCGCGCCGTCGACGACGGTCTCCATCTCGATCGGCGCGTCCCCCTCGTGATCGCAGTAGCGAGCCACAAGAGAGGCCGCGACGTGCAGCTCCTCCTCCGTCGGGTCCCCTTCGACAAGCGCCGAGGGTCCCATCACTTCGGGCGACGGCATCACGAGGATGCGGCCCGCCGCGAAGCCGGCCAGAAGCTCGTTCTCCCCCTCGTCTCGGCCGACGACGATCTTCACGCGCTCGGAGAGGCGAAAGTGGCGTCCGATGCAGAGAATGGAGAACTCGTCCCTCCCCACGGAGTCCTTCCCAAGGTGGGCGAAGGCGTCGAACACGCGAGCCGCATACGCCTTCTCCGTGAGCAAGCAGCCGCCGGCCGGCTGCGGGAAGTCCCGGATGCCGAACTTGGCCGCGAGAGCGAGTTGGGCTTCCCGTCCGCGGCCGCGAAGCGACAGGAGGTCCTCGTGTCGCAGCCAACCTTCTCGCACGGGGAGCGTTTCCGGTAGGAGGTTTGCCGACAGCGGGCGCACCAGCCGGTCTCCGAGCCCACTCTCCTCGGCAACGTCCCGAAGAGCGCCGTAGTGCTGTGACTTCGGCCGTTGGCCGAGAACCTCGCCGGTGACGACGAAGTCCGCGCCCTCCTCCTCCATAACGCGCTTGCCAACGCGAAGCATGAAGATGTGACAGTCGACGCAGGGGTTGACGGCCGAGCCGTACCCATGCTTCGGGTGGCGGACGACGTCGAGGTGCTCCTCCGAGGTGTCCACGATGCGAAGCGGTAGGCCAACTCGGGCGGCGGCCCCCCGGATCTTGCGGCGTGCACCCTCGCCGCCGCTCCACAGGTGCTGGACGTGGAGGAGCGTGACGTCGACGCCAAGTCGCTGCACGAGGACCGCGGCCAGAATGCTGTCCAGGCCGCCAGAGAACAGGGCGATGGCCTTCTTCCCTCCGGGCGAGGGGGTCGTTTCATCCGCGTGCTGGGAGTTCTTCACATCCGGTTCACATCCTTCGCCGACGATGGTAGCGCAATCAGAGAATACGGACACAAGAGGAGGACCTATCATGCGCAAAATCACACTCGTAGGGCTGCTCGTTCTTGTCCTCGTCGGCGCTGGACTGACAATCGCCTGGGTGCGCTCGCCCGGTTCGTTCGTGCGGGCGACAGGCGTTGCCGCCGTCGCACAGAGCGGCGACCTAAACCAGGCGATTACGGACTCCGGGCAGAATGCCGTGAAGCAAGCCATTGCCGCGGTCGGGCCGGCCGTGGTGCGCGTTGACGTGACGCTGGCCGCGAGCGGTTCGGTCTCCGATCTTCTGAATGATCCCCTCTTCCGGCAGTTCTTCGGCACGCCGTCGCCGAATCAAGGCCAGCGCGAGATGCAGGCCGTCGGGTCCGGGTTCGTGATCTCGTACGGGGTGGACAAGTACGTTCTGACGAACGCCCACGTCGTCGCGGACGCGGACTCGATCAAGGTCGTTGACCCCGCCGGCACGACGTGGAATGCCGAGGTCGTCGGAGCCGATGACGTTGTGGATGTGGCCGTCCTCCGCGTGGTGGGCGACACCTCCTCGCTGTCGAGCGCGGCGCTCGGCGATTCCGACACCGTGGAGATGGGAGACTGGGCGATTGCCATCGGCAACCCGCTCGGACTTTCGTACACCGTCACGCTCGGGATCGTGAGCGCAATCGGCCGCGACATGCGGAAGCCCGACGGCGCCGGGACGTTCTACAACCTCATTCAGACCGACGCGGCCATCAACCCTGGCAACAGCGGCGGGCCGCTCGTCAACTCGCGCGGCGAGGTCATCGGCATCAACACCATGATCACTCGCTCTACGGGGAGCGGAGTCACGATCGAGGGCATCAATTTCGCCATTCCCATCAATAGCGTGAAGAGCGTGCTCGGCCAGTTGATTGAGAGTGGGAAGGTGACGCGCGGTTGGCTCGGAGTCGGGATCGGCGACGTGACGGCCGCGAGCGCCGAGGCGACGGGCATCGACCCGAACCTGAAGGGAGCGCTTGTCACTCGAGTCTTCCCCGGCGACCCGGCCGATGTGGCGGGGATCCAGCTTGCCGACGTCATTGTCCGCATTGGCGACACCGCGGTCGCGTCGGCTGAAGACGTGTCGCTCGCCGTCGGGGGGCTCGCCGTGGGCAGGACGGTCGAGATCGAGCTCGTGCGCGACGGGGAGACCCTCGTTGTGGAGGCGACCCTCGGCGAACGGCCGAGCGAGGCCGACCTGGCCGACTACACAGGCAAGACGACGGACGCTGCCAGTGCGGCGCCGTTCGGAATCACGGTAGGCCCGATCACGGAGGTTGTGGCCACTCACCTGGGATTGAACTCCACGGAGGGCGTAGTGATAATGGAGATTGCCAGCGGCAGTCGTGCCGAACGGGCCGGCCTCACCCCCGGCGATGTAGTTCTCGGGGTGAATCGGAAGGCCGTCGAGTCGGTGGACGCGTGGAACGCGGCCATCGCCTCGATCGGGACGGATGGGCAGATCACGCTCACCGTGTTCCGTGCCGGACGTTTGGGCTTCGTGGCGCTGTAGCGAGGTGAGACCCTGACGGCGTCTTTTTGGACGTGGACGCGGTCGGGGAAGACGGAGAGTAGCGCAGCCTGGTTAGCGCGCAGCGTTCGGGACGCTGAGGCCGCCGGTTCGAATCCGGCCTCTCCGATTCGGTAGGTGCGGGAGTAGCTCAATGGTAGAGCACTGGCCTTCCAAGCCGGTAATGCGGGTTCGATCCCCGTCTCTCGCTCCCGAAGCCCGGATTGACCTGAGACGATGCAGAGCGGGCCAGGAGATGAGAGAGGAGTTCGCGTAGCGAACTCCCTAGCGATGCCGAAGCATCGCCAGCGACGGGAGATGGAACAGGAGTTCTGCAGCGAACCAGGCGGCAGAACTCCCTAGCGATGCCGCAGCATCGCCAGCGGGCCGAAGATGGACGGGCGTCTTGCGTGTGCACGAAGCAGGATGCCGGAGCGAGGGAAGGTTTGCCTGGAGTTTCGCAGCGGCCAAGCCGGCGAAACTCCCTAGCTGCGCCGGCAACGACGCCGCGCTGCTGCGCAGCCTGCGCCCGTAGCTCAGGGGACAGAGCAACGGCCTTCTAAGCCGTTGGTCGGAGGTTCGAATCCTCCCGGGCGTGCGAGATGAAATGGGGAGCGTGGCGCAATGGCTAGCGCACTGGGTTGTGGTCCCAGGGGTTGCGGGTTCGAGCCCCGTCGCTCCTCCCAGAAGCTGAACGAGGCCCCTCGGGGGCTTCGTCCTTGTGACGTACGTCACACAATGTGATGCACATCACAGAAGATCCCGAGCGGTCTTGCCGAGTGGGAGATGGGAAAGCGGGGTTCCGTAGTCGAAGACGAGCGGAACTCCCCAGCGGCGCGAAGCGCCGCCACTCCCTGGCGATGCGAAGACAAACGATTCTGGAGCCTCGCAATGGTCAAGCCGGCGAGACTCCCTAGCAACGAGAAGATGGACCAGGAGTTCTACAGCGGGTCAAACCGGTAGAACTCCCTAGCCGAACGGCTACGTACGCCGCAGCCGTTCGGCCGGCGCCCGTAGCTCAACTGGATAGAGCATCGGCCTTCGGAGCCGGGGGTTGGGGGTTCAAATCCCTCCGGGCGTAGAAGTGAGAAGGGAAGGCTATTTCGTCCATCTTCTCACTTCTACGCCCGGAGAATGCTGACTCCCTGAGTTTGCCTCTCGAAGAGCCAGCAAACTCGCCAAGCCGTCCTCCAGCGGCCGTAGAGGAGGACGGCCGGGTTCGTAAATCCCTCCGGTACTCTGTAGGAAGATGCTCCTGAAACGCCCGAGTTCGCGAAGCGAACTCGCTAAGCCGCGCCGCAGCGCGGCCTGGGGTCGTCAAATCCCTCCGGGCGTATGGATGGCCCTACGGAAGGGCCTTCCGTCGACAGACTGTACGGGACCGCTTGGTTCCCCCGCATTCGGAGCGAAGCCGGCAGCGCAGATCCCGCGGTCGAGGTTCGAGTCCTCTAGACTCCAAAGCGCCGTTCGGCATCAAGACTCTAGATTGTCCAGTTTCACAGTAGTGTTTACAGTCGGCGACGGCTGAGGGTTGGGAGAAGAGAGAGAGTCACCGAAGCAACATTCTCAGGAATCCGCCAAGAGACCTGGGAGGTAGCCCGATGACTCTCGAGGACAAGGTACACGCTTTCCGTCTGCACGTCTTGCGTCG
>CAIOGO010000004.1 GCA_903857865.1 uncultured bacterium
AGTCCACGAGTAGCTCGCCATCCCCGACGAGCCACCCGTCAACGCCAGTTGCTGGCCCACGCAGACCGGTCCGCCGTTCGTTGCGGTTGGGGTCGGCAGCGCATTGACAACAACTGTCGTGGTTGCGGGCGCACTGCTTGTGCAGCCGCTCGAGTTTGTGACCGTGAGCGAGTACACGCCGGCCATCGACAAGGTCGCGCTCGAAGACACGGTCGGGTTCTGCGCAGTTGACGTGAATCCATTGGGGCCAGTCCACGAGTAGCTCGCCATCCCCGACGGGCCACCCGTCAACGCCAGTTGCTGGCCCACGCAGACCGGTCCGCCGTTCGTTGCGGTTGGGGTCGGCCGCGTGCCGACGGTCACGTTCTGTGAGCAGGAGGCCGAACAGCCGCCTGCGTTGGCGACCGTCACGCCCAACTGAACGGTGGGTCCGTTCCCGGATGTCCACGTGATCTGGCGGGTACCTTGCCCGGCGGTGATCGTGCCTCCCACAATGGACCAGACGTACGCGGCACCCGGGCCGGCATCCGCCACCGAAGCGAGGTTTCCGGTGCTTGCCGCGCACACGCCGGTTGGCGACGAGATGGCGCATGTCGGTATTCCGTAGACCGTCACGTAGCCGGCCTTCACCTCGGTGTCTGTCGTCCCCAGAGCATCCGTCACGGTCAGCCGGACAGTGTATGAACCCGCCTGCGCGTACGTGTAGCTGGGGTTCCTGGCTGTGCTGTCTACGGTTCCGTTCCCATCGAAGTCCCATGCGTACGCGTACGCCACCGTGTCCTTTCCGCCGGTCGTGAGGTCAGTGAACTGCACGGTGAGGGGAGCGCATCCGCTCGTCGGCGTCCCCGTGAAATTGGCGTTAAGAGAGGCGTAGACAATGACGTTCGGGTAGTTGCCGATGCACTTCGACGGGGCGTTATAGGGGACACAGTCTCCAGTAGTACAGCCGGCATTGGCTGACCACTGCACGTAGATGTTCCGGATCTCCACGCTCTGGTTGCACGGCCAGGTGATCGTTCCCACCAGGAAATCACTCGCGCCACCATTCCAGTCCGTCGTGACCGTGCTTGCGAGATTCTGTTGCGTGAGAAGGTCGTTGACCCAGACGTCGACGACCAGCATCACGCAGTAATACGTTCGGTTGCCTTCGAGTCTTACGTACAGATCGGCTGTCTGGTTGCCTCCGACGCACGAGGCGATACTGCCAAGGTATACGCTGACTACTCTGACATCCTTCGCATCGCACCCGCTGATGCACCGCGGGTAGGTCTGTGCTGCGGCTTCGGGCGCGGGGAGTGCGAAGAAGAGCGACACGAGCAGGACTCCCACGAGGAGAGGTCCCCAACAACACTTGCGTACGATCGACACCATGCGACCCCCACCTCCTTGGGAAGCAGCCATCGCCAGAGGCGAACGGGAAGACTCAGAGAGACAAGCCGGTGAGATCACGGTTCGGAAAAGAGAACGCCACACCCCTCGCTCTTCACCACCGGGTCGCCTCATGGCGATAGCCATGTCTGCCTCCTATTGAGGCTGGCAGCCCAGCGTCCTACATGAGGTCTGTGGCTTTGCGTCCTGCCCTCGCGGGCAGTTTGCCCTTTTCAGCCGGTCTTTCTGCGCTACGCAGACTCCGACTTGCGTCCGCGGGTCTGAATCAACAGTGCGCGCTCGAGGGCCTCGGGGGGAACCAACTGCTCTTCCAGCAGTATATCGCCGAGAAGCTTCTGCGTGAACTTCGTCTGCTGCAGCTCCAGTCCCCTAGCCAGGTCGGCGTGCGTCATCACTCCAAGGTCGACGAGGATCTCGCCGAGGCGCTTCTCGCACTCGAAGTGCTGCTCGAGGATCGAGAGGATGACGCTGCTTCGGCTCTTGCGTTCCCTCTTCCCCTTGGCATCCACCTGTTTGATGAGGTATGCATCCTCATCGCTGTAGTAGATTGTCGTCTGCATCTGTCTCTCCTCTCATCGCCGCGCCGGCAAAACGAAAAGCCGGGTTCCAGTCTCCTGGTAACCCGGCCACCTCACGACTCCCACACAGACCTGGGTCATGAGGCCCGTAGCTTTGCGCCCCCACCTCACGGTAGGTTTGCTCTTTTCAGGCTATCGAACTGCGTGGTTGCACTATATCCGCCGTATATCCTGATGTCAAGAGAGAGACGCATTTAGCGTTCGGCTCGCCTTTTTGCGGCCCCCAGCTCGGGATTCTATACTACAGATCATGCCCGACGACGCAGCTCCCTCACCGATGATGAAGCAGTACCTGCGGTTCAAGGCGGAGCACGCCGACGCGATCCTTCTCTTTCATCTGGGGGATTTCTACGAGGCCTTCTTCGAGGACGCAGAGACGGTGGCCCGTGAGTTGGACATCGTCCTGACGTCGCGCAACGGCCACCCCATGGCCGGCGTCCCCATTCGTCGCGGAGAAGCCTACGTCAGTCAGCTTCTTCGAAAGGGCTACAAAGTGGCCATCTGCCAGCAGATGGAGGATCCCAAGACGGCGAAGGGCCTCGTGAGGCGCGAGGTGATCCGCGTCGTTACGCCGGGCACCGCCATGGACGATGCCGTTCTCGACGTCGGGACGAACAACTACCTTGCTGCCGTACTGTCGGAAGAGAGGGACGCGCGCTACGGGCTAGCGTTTCTCGACCTGTCGACGGGCGAGTTCGGCTGCACTACGGTGGCCGACGGAGGTGCGCTTCGGAGCGAGCTCGCGCGTCGTGACCCCAGTGAGGTCTTGGTCCCGGATCGAAGCGATGCGGCGCTGGAGGCCGCGCTGGCCGGCCGCTTGGTGACTCGAGTTCCGCTGGAGACGTATTCCGCCACGGCGGTTCCGACGGCCGACCCTCGGGCCGACGAAGCCGCATTGCGGGCCGCGGGAGCGGTGCTGCGATACGTTGAGGAAACCCAACAGTCGGCGCCCGCACACGTGCGCCCCGTCGAGTGGGTCGCGACGGCCGAGCACGTGAACCTCGACCCCTTCACCGTGGCGAGCCTGGAGCTCGTGCGGCCGATGCGCGCGGGGCAGGAGCGCGGCACGCTGTTCCACGTCCTCGACCGAACCGGCACCGGGATGGGGCGGCGCTTGTTGCGGCGACGGATCCTCGCGCCGCTCGCCGATCGCGTCGCGATCGAAGCGCGCCTTGATGCGGTGGAACGGCTCGTGGAGGACAGCCTCCTGCGGGAGGAGATCCGAGGGTGTCTGGATGATGTCCACGATCTCGAGCGGCTGGTGGGCAAGCTGGGCGCGGGCCGCGTGCGTCCGCTCGATCTTCTCCGCCTCCTGCGATCGCTCGATGTCGCCCCGCGAGTCCTGTCCCTCCTGGCGCGCGACGCCGCCACGCGCAATGCGCGCCTTCTGCTCGAGGTGCAGGAGCGGATGGCGGCGCCGGAGATCGGTGTTCTGGCAGCCAGATTCTCGCGGATGCTCGTGGATCAGCCGCCCGTTGACGTGCGTGATGGAGGAATGGTTCGCCCCGGCTATAGCGAGGACCTTGACCGCATCCGCGAGGAGGTTCGCCTGCTGCGCGACCGGCTGTCTCACCTCGAGAGCGACGAGCGCGTGCGGACGGGCATCTCGTCTCTCAAGGTCGGGTACAACCGCGTGTTCGGCTACTACTTCGAGGTGACCCGGCCGCACTTGAGCAAGGTGCCGCCAGAGTACGTGAGGCGCCAAACCCTAGCCAACGCGGAACGCTTTGTGACCGACGAACTGCGCGGTTGCGAGGAGCGGATCGCGGGAATGGAGGAGCGCGCTCTGGCTCTGGAGTCAAGCCTCTTCGACGCGGCCGTCGAGGCGCTTCGTGAGGCCATTCCCCTCCTGCAGTCTCTGACCGATGCGGTGTCCGAGCTCGACTTTCTGCAGTCTCTGGCGGACGTGGCGCATCGATACCGCTACGTGCGGCCGACGTTCACAGATCGCCATGCGGTCGAGATTCGGGGGGGGCGGCACCCAGTGGTGGAGCGGATCGAGGAGTTCGTCCCGAACGACCTCCTTCTTCCCGAGGGGCGAGACCTCGTGATCCTCACCGGGCCGAACATGGCTGGGAAGTCGGTCTACCTGCGCCAAGCGGCCCTGATCTCCCTCATGGCGCAGATTGGATCGTTCGTCCCGGCCGAGAGGGCCACGTTGCCTGTCGTCGACCGCGTGTTTGCTCGCGTCGGGGCGAGCGACATGCTCATTGCCGGCGTGAGCACGTTCATGATGGAGATGCTCGAGGTGGCCGCCATTCTCGAACGAGCCAGCACGCGCAGCCTCATCATCCTGGACGAGATGGGGCGCGGGACGAGCACGTTCGACGGGGTGTCGATCGCGTGGGCGGTGGCCGAGGAGTTGGCGCGCAAGGTGCGCGCCAAGACGTTGTTCGCCACGCACTACCAAGAGCTGACGCGTCTCGCGGAGGAGATCCCGAACGTCGTCAACCTGCACGTTGCGGTCAAGGAGCTGGGAAAGGACGTGGTGTTCCTTCACAGGGTGGAGCCGGGCACGGCGCCCGGGAGCTACGGCGTCCACGTGGCGCGCCTTGCCGGCCTGCCGGTGCACGTCACCGACGCGGCGGATCGCATCCTTGCCGACCTCTTGACCGAGGCCCCGCTATCGCGCATCGGCCGCGCCGAGAAACCGGCGGAGAGCCCTCCGCTCTTCGGCACCGAGGATCACCCGATCCTCAAAGCGCTTCGCAGGATGGACTTCGATCGGACGACGCCGCTCGAAGCGTTGGAGAAGCTCGCAGAATGGAGGCGTCAGCTCGGCTGATGGACAACCACGGCGTCGCGTCGCGTTCCGAGCACATTCCCGTGCTCACCCAGGAGGTCGTCCGGTACCTCACGACGGGCCGCGGAGGCACGCTCGTCGACGGCACGGTCGGCTTGGCCGGACACGCTGAAGCTCTCCTACAGGCGGACCCCGACGTGCGCGTCGTCGGCATCGACCGAGACCCCCACGCGCTCGAACGCGCGACGGAGCGCCTGCGGCGTTTCGGCGGACGCGTCGACCTCGTGCACGGGAACTACGCCGACATCGGCGAACACCTGGCGCGCCTCGGCCTGGGGTCCGTCGACGGCATGCTCCTCGATCTCGGCGTATCCTCGATGCAGCTCGACGACCCGGAGCGCGGGTTCAGCCTTCGTGCCGATGGCCCCCTCGACATGCGCATGGATCCAACGTGCGGTCCGACGGCCGCGGAGTGGCTGGCCACGACGAGCGTCGACGACATGGCTCGAGCGATCGGCCAGTACGGGGAGGAGCGATACGCGCGCCGCATCGCGCGAGCCATCGAGGCGGCGCGCGGGCGAAGCCCGATCCAAACGACAACCCAGCTTGTCGAAGTCGTTCACCGCGCCGTTCCAGGGATCTACTTTGCGCAGCGCATCGACCCGGCGACGCGCACGTTCCAGGCGCTACGCATCGCCGTCAATGGAGAACTTGTCGCGCTGGAGCGGGGGGTGCGGGAAGGGTTTCAAGCCCTCGCTCTCGGCGGCACCTTCGTCGCGATCAGCTTCCACTCCCTCGAGGATCGCATCGTGAAGACCTTCTTCCGCGAGCGCGCGGCCTCCTGCGTCTGTCCGCCCGATTTCCCCGAATGCCGCTGCGGGAAGAAGGTCGAGGCCGAAATCCTCACCCGCAAGCCCATTGTCCCCTTGGCTCTCGAAATCCAGAAGAATCCGCGCGCTCGCAGCGCCAAGCTGAGAGTTGCCCGCCGGGTTGCGTAGGGTCTTCGCGAGACCGACAACTGTCCCTACGGTGGCCGTCGTCCTCGTCTACCCTTCGGGTGAGATGGCCTACTCTTCGAGGTTCCCCGTGCAGGACCGTGCCTGGCGTCGTCGACGGCGCGCCAGCTCGTGGCTGAGTCGCCTGAGAGAGAGTCGCCCGCGACTCCGCAGTGCGTTCAGTCGAAGGCACGGCCGCGGGCGCCGATTCTCGTTCGCGCCATCGCCGGACTTGGTTCTTGTGGTGTTGGCGAGCCTCGTCATCGGGGGTCCCTCGTTTCTCTACGTTTGGCAGGGAGCGAAGCTTCAGCAGTTGACGGCGGAGCGGGAGGCCGCGCGTGCGGAATTGACACAGCTCGAGGAGATCAACCACTCGCTCGAACTGCAGATCGAGGAAGGATTCTCTCTGCAACGGCTGTCGCGGTACGCGATCGGCCAGTTGGGGATGGCTCCTCCTACAGAGGTCCACTATGTACACGTCCCGAAAAGCGACCTCCCCTGAGGGTGGCACGCGTCACCGCGCCCGCTCGCTGCGCATCTTCTTTGCTGTCGCCGCCGCAGTACTCCTCGCCCGCATGGTTCAGGTGCAGGTGATCGAACACGGCAGCTGGACGCGGGCGGCGGCCGCGGTTCAGGAGCGCGAGCTCGAGATGAGCCCTCGTCGTGGCGCCATCTACGACCGCGACGGCACGCTGCTCGCGTTTGACGTGAAGGCCACGGCCATCGCCATCGATAGCTACAACATGACGCGCCCGGTCGAGCTCACCAAGATCCTGACGGAAGAGCTGAAGATGTCTGCGGCCGAGGTGATGAAGCTCATCTACCGGTCGAGCTACTTCACGTGGATTGAGCGGCAAGCCGGCCTGGAAACCGCGAAGCGGATCGAAGAGCGGGCGAAGGAGGCGGGCGCCTACGGCCTCATCTTCCTCGATGCCTGGAAACGGCACTATCCACAAGGGCGGCTGGCGTCGAACGTGATCGGCTTCGTCGGTGCCGACGGGGAGGGGCTGGAGGGCCTCGAGCTGCAATACGACAAGGTGCTTCGCGGCATTCCCGCCATCGTTCACGTCGTGCAGGGTGCAGACGGGCGGACCTACCAGTCTCGCGTCGTCGAGGATGGCGAGCCCGGGCAGGACCTTCGGCTCACTCTCGACGCCGATCTGCAGCTCCTCTGCGAGGAGGAGATCGCCAAGTGCGCGGTCGAGCACAACGCCCTCGGTGGCATCGTCGTCGTCCTCAACCCCAACACCGGCGAGGTCCTGGCGATGGCGCAGGATAAGACCTACGACCTGAACTCGTTCGGGAACTCAACTCTCGTCCAACGGAGGAACCTGGCGGTTACGTTCATGTTCGAGCCGGGGTCGATCTTCAAGACGGTTGCCGGCCTGTCGGCGCTCGAGGCCGGAGTTGTGACGCCGAACGACACGCTCAATGGAAACGATGGCATCAACGTTGCCGGGCACACGATGCACAACGCCGGGAATGTCTCGTACGGCACGGTGACGTTCTCCAAGGTCGTCGAGCAATCGATCAACACGGGCATGATCGCCGTCGCCCTCAAGCTCGAGAAGGAGCGTTTTCACCGGACGCTGTCCTCTCTCGGCTTTGGGACACTCACGGGGATTGAGCTTCCGGGAGAAGCCAAGGGAATCCTTCGCCCGGTGGAGCAGTGGACGACGCTCGACCTGGCTTCCGCTTCGATCGGCCAGTCGGTGGCGGTGACGGGCATCCAGCTCATTCGGGGGCTCTCCGTGATTGCGAACGGCGGACTCCTCGTGTCGCCGCACATCGTCCAGCCGACGGAGACCAAGGCGGCGCACCGCGAAGCGACCTCCTTTCCTCGCGTGGTTGACGTCTCAGCCTGCGACACGATGCGCAGCATGATGATCGGCGTGATCGCGAAAGGGACGGGATTCAACGCCATCATCCCCGGGCTCACCCTTGCCGGGAAGACGGGCACGGCGCAGAAGGCGGTCGCCGGGCAAGGCTACGTCGATGGGAAGTACACGTCGCTGTTCGCCTGCTTCGTGCCTGGCGACAAGCCGGAGATGGTCTTCCTCGTCGTGCTCGACGAAGCGATGCCCTACGGCGGCGGAGCCACCGCCGCCCCCGTATTCCACGACGTCATGCTGCGATGGCAGAACACGGGACACTTCCTGCCCCCCAGCGAGCGCTGAGACCTACCGCTTGAGGTACACCGCGAGCATCGAGAGATCGGCCTGCGATACGCCGGGGACGCGCGTCGCTTGCCCGAACGAGCGTGGGCGCACGCGGGCGAGGAGCTGGCGTCCCTCGAACGACAACGCGGTCAGGGCCGCATAGTCGATGCCCTCCGGGATCTGGAGACTATCCAGACGCTTGAGATGATCGATGTCGCGCAGATGCTGCGCGAGGTACCCGGCATACTTGCCCCTGATCTCGACCTCCTCCCTCACCGAATCCGGGATGCCGTCGGAAGGCAGGAGGTCTTCCAGCCGCACGTGCGGGCGAACGAGGAGCTCGAACAGGCTTGCGCCGTTCGACTCCAGGGGGCGGCTGTCGCGTTCCGCGAGCTGTTCGTTGATCGGGTCGTTCGGGCCGACGCGAGTCTCTTTCAGCGTCCGTGTCAGTTCGTCGACGGCTCGTTCGCGTTCGAGGACCCGCTCGTAGAGCGCGTCCGGGAGGAGGCCGATGGCGTGTCCCTTCGCGGCCAGGCGCAGGTCGGCGTTCCGCTCGCGAAGGGTGAGACGATGCTCGCAGCGCGACGGCAGCATGCGGTACGGTTCCGCCACGCCCTTGGTCACGAGATCGTCGATGAGCACGCCGATCACGGCTTCGCCGCGCGTCAAGACGAAGGATTCCTCCCCTTTGAGCGCGAGTGCCGCGTTGATGCCCGCCACGATCCCCTGCGCCGCCGCCTCCTCGTACCCCGTCGTCCCGATGACTTGGCCGCACAGGTAGAGTCCGGCGACGTTGCGCGCCTCGAGCGTCGCAGAGAGGTGGAGCGGGTCGACGAAGTCGTACTCGATGTTGTAGCCGTAGCGCTCGATGTGCGCGTTCTCGAGTCCCTCGATGGAGTGGACGATGCGTTCCTGCACGTCGGGTGCGAACGCCGTGTAGATGCCTTGCAGATACATCTCGGCCGAATCGCGGCCCTCGGGCTCGATGAACACCTTGTGCCGGTCACGGTCGGGGAACTTGACGACCTTGCTCTCAAGCGACGGGCAGTGGCGGGGGCCGGTGCCGGTCATCAGGCCGTTGAAGATGGCGCTTTGCTCCAAGTTGTCGCGGATGATGCGGTGCGTCTCGGCGTTCGTGTGCGTGACGTAGACCGGGAAGTCGTCGGGCAAGACGCGCGGCGTAGTCCAGAACGAGAACGCGAGCGGGACGTCGCTTGTCGGCTGCCGCTCGAGGTCGGCCGTGTCGACGGTTCGGCGGTGGACGCGAGGAGGAGTCCCCGTCTTGAGACGCTCCATGCGGAAGCCGAGCTCGCGCAGCGAGACGGCGAGACCGACCGACGGTGGCTCCCCGGCGCGTCCCGCGTCGTAGGCCACGTTGCCCATCAGAATGCGACCGTGCAGAAACGTGCCGGCCGCGACGATGATCGCGTCCCCGGACAACTCGAGGCCTTCACGCAGGCGCACCCTCTGCGCGCGCGAATCGCGGACGACGATCTCTTCGACCATGCCCTCGACGAGATCGAGTCCGTCGGTCGACTCGAGGAGTCGCTTCCAGGCCTGCTTGTAGGCGAAGCGATCCGTCTGGGCCCTGCGCACCTGCATCGCCGGGCCCTTACTCGTGTTGAGGAGTCGGATGTGCATCATCGTCTCGTCAGTGAGTTGCGCCATGGCGCCGCCGAGAGCGTCGACCTCGCAGACGAGCTGCGACTTTCCCGGCCCCCCGATGGACGGGTTGCACGGCATGCGGCCGATCTCGGACAGGTTGATCGTCACGAGGGCGGTTGAAACGCCAAGGCGGGCCGCGGCAAGCGCGGCTTCGCAGCCGGCGTGCCCGGCACCGATGACGATCACGTCGTAGTGTCTCACGAGTCCACCGCCTGGGGATCCCGGTCCCTTTGCCCGTCGCGAAAGAACCCATTCCTGTCTACATCGCCTTCTGTGGGAGCAATTCCGGTGAGCTGCAGGATAGTAGAGAGCGGGTTTTCGGAAGTCAATCGTGCGAGAAGGAAGGGCGGTGGCTATACTGCCGCGGGAGGACGGAACATGCGACGCTGTCTCGTGGCGGGAAACTGGAAGATGCACATGACGGTCGCGGAAACCGAATCGTTCATCGTTCGCTTCCTTCCTCTCGTTGGTGCGCCGAACGCCGAAGTGGTTCTGTTTCCGCCGTTTACGAGCCTCGATTGTGCCGGCCGGCTCCTGCGCGAGACGAATGTCGGACTCGGGGCCCAGGACGTCTACTTCGAATCCAAGGGAGCGTACACCGGCGCCGTGTCGCCGGGCATGCTCGTCGCGTGCGGGTGCCGCTACGTTCTTGTCGGCCACTCTGAACGGCGACACGTCTTCGGGGACGGGAACGATGTCGTGCGCCGCAAGCTTGACGCGGCTGTTGTCGGGGGTCTCGATCCCATTCTCTGCGTCGGCGAGACGATCGCCGAGCGGCGGGGCGGGCAAACGAACACAGTGCTCGAGACGCAACTCGAGGCCGGCCTCGGCGGCCTCTCCGAGGCGGCGCTGGCGCGCGTCGTCATCGCCTACGAACCGGTGTGGGCCATCGGCACGGGAGAGACGGCGACGCCCGAGCAGGCGCAGGAGGCCTCGGCCTGGATCCGAGAGTGGGTGGGCCGTCGCCACGGCCGCGCGGCCGAGAAGGTCCGCATCCTCTATGGCGGAAGCGTCAAGCTTGACAATGCGCGATCGCTTCTTGCTCTTCCGGATGTCGATGGATCTCTCGTTGGCGGGGCGTCGCTCGACCCCGACGGTTTCGCGGCCATTGCCGCCGCGGCGGAGGCGTGATGGCGCAGAGTCGTGGGCTCCTAAGGTCGTCGATCCCAAATCAGATCACAGTCGCGCGCCTCGCCAGCGTTCCGCTCCTTATGTTCCTCATCCTGTGGGACTCGCCCGTGGGGCGCGTGGTCGGGGTCGTCCTCTTCTTCCTCGCTGCCATGTCCGATGCGGTCGACGGCTACCTCGCGCGCAGCTTCAAGCAGACGAGCGTGTTCGGGAAGTTCGCCGACCCGATGGCCGACAAGCTGCTCGTCGTCAGCGCCCTCGTCTGCCTGCTGCAGCTCGGCGAGCTCAACGCGGTGTGGGTCATGATCATCATCGCCCGCGAATTCCTCGTGACCGGCCTGCGCATCCTCGCGATCTCCGACGGGCAAGTCATTCCCGCGAGCCTGCTCGGGAAACTCAAGACGGTCTCCCACGTCATCCTCGTTCTCGCCATTCTCGTCGATCGCTCGTTCACCGTCGGCGCGTGGATCGGCATTGCCAGGAACGCTGCCCTCGCTCTCGCGTTGGCGCTGACCGTCATCTCCGGCGTCGAGTACTTCGTCCGCTGCCGCAAGCTGTTCGCGTAGGTCAGATCGGCGGACAGCATCCCGCGGCAGTCTTCAAGGCACAAGTGGCTGACACCGCGCCCCCACGGCGCGTTCACACCCCGACGGCACACTCCCTCCACTCTAGTTACGAAAGGACGTGTGCATCATGAATACACGAATGAAGAAGGTGGCTGCCGGCGCCGCGATCGTGAGCCTGTTGGTTGTGGGCGTTGTTCTCCTGACCATGGCGCAGGGCGCGTCAGCGCGAGGCGCCTACGGCATGATGAGGACATCGGCCGCATCGAACTGCCCCGCGTCTGCGGGGGCGCAGTGCTCGATGGGCGCGTCGCAGTGCGCGGCCGCGACGGCGAGCGGGATCTGTCCGGCCGCCGGCCGGCAGGGTACGGGCTCGCGAGGCGTCTGCCCGGTGAATGTAGGCGCGGTCGCTCCGGCCTGCCACGCAGCGCAGCCAGGCAGCGTCGGCTAGACGTAGCGACTCAGCCCTCGGGAACCGTGACTCAGATTCCGGCATCGCCGCGGACGGAGTCGGTACCCGGGGAAACGAAACAAGAAATGGTTGGGCGAGCCGCTCATCGGCTCGCCCCTTTCTCTTCCGGTGGTTGGAACCCCAGACTCGGTCTTCACTGACCCAGCACGCCGCCACGGCTCAGCACTTCGCCAGGCGATCAGGGTGCGGACAGATCCCGCTTGATCTGCTCGAACTCCTCTTTCGTGATCTCGCCGCGCGCGTACCGCGCCTTGGCGATCTCGAGCGGGTCCTCTCTCGTCGAGATGCCTCCTCCGCCGCGGCCGCGTAGGGTCAGTCGGCTGACGATCCAGGCGACGAGACCGATGACCCCAACCCAGAAGAGGACGATCCAGATCCCGCCGAAGACCATCCACCAGCCCATCCCGTCATGCATCTGCCACATGGCAATCCCTCCCGCTTGTCGATCGCGAGTCGTCAGCCTGCGCAACTTCGAACCGCACCTCTACAGCCTGCAGCCTCCGAAGGTTCCCGACAGGCAGCTGTGCTCTCATGTGCTCTTCTCTGAGACGTCTGGGTGGCCGCAATGCACGATCAAGACTGGACAAAGGGCCATCCGGACGACCTTCTCGGCAACCGAGCCAAGAAGGAAGTGTCGAATCCCGGTCTCTCCGTGCGTGGAGATGACAATCAGGTCTGCGCCTTCGGTTCTCGCTACGTCGATGATTTGAGCCGCGACGGATCCCCGAACCGCCCGCACAGCCGTCGACAGGTTCTTGGGAACGCGCGCGCGAACCAACTCGTGGAGCCGCTGCTCTGCGTGCTTGAGGAGCGCGGTCTCAAGCGCCTCCAAGTCGATCGGGTAGCCCGAGGCGGCGGTCGCCGCTGCCGGGAGTGGCTGGACGACGTGCACAAGAACGAGGGGTGCGGAGAACGCCCTCGCCACCTCAGCTGCCGCGGACACCGCCTCGCAGGACGGTGCACTGAAGTCCGTCGGACACAGCACCTTCTTGAACGGAAGCATTGGGTCCCTCCTCTGGTCAAGCCGCTCCACCCTATCCATTGCCCGCGTCCTCAGTCCACTCGGCCGGCGGAGCCATCGATGCTGCCGCCGAGCGGATTCCGAGTCTCTTGAGAAGTCCGACCTTCACCCAATCGTTGAGAACGAGAGCCGTCGCGAAGCTATATGCAACCACGCAGAGCGTCTGCGTGATCGGAAGGGCCGTCAGGCCAGGCAGGCCGACGGTCGCGAGGATGCCGCTCGCCACGCCCTCGATTCCCAGGACGACGACGAGTATCCGGCTGGGCCTCGAGCGCCAGAAATGGTCTCTCTCGCGCACGCAGAGGAGCGAGAACAGCGCGAAGTAGAACAGGACCTCGAACGTGAACGTCTGCAGCGCCGGGATGTTGCCCTCGAGGTGGAACACCCTGAGTCCGACGAAGAGGAACGCGAGGCACTCGGCCAGCATGAGCACGCCCAGGCCGACGGCCAACTTGACCAACCCTCCCAGGTCCCAGCGCACCGGGCGCTGCGACCCGCGGACGTTGTCCGTCGAGAGGGCGATCTTCCCGAAGTCCGTGACAACCACCATCAGAATGAGGCCGAAAGCGGAGACCACGTAGCTACCTGTGATGAGGAAAGCAAGGACGGTGAACCCGGCCGTCAGCACGGTTCGACTGATCTTGTTGACGATCCACGTCGTGATCCGCTCGTGGATCATCCTCCCGACTTTGGCGAGTTCGACGATGCCCGACAAACCCTCCGTCGTGAGAACGACGCTGGCCGCGCTTTTGGCCACGTCGACCGCGCTCGAGACGGCGATTCCCACCTCCGCCTGCCGCAACGCGGGGGCGTCGTTCACCCCGTCACCGGTCATGCCGACCACGTGACCTCTCTTCTGTAGTGCCTTCACCACGGTGTACTTCCCCTCGGGGTAGATCTCGGCGAAGCCCGCGCTCCGCTCGGCGGTCTCGGCAGCCTGAGCCGCATCCTCTGTCGCGAGACGCTCCAAGTCGGATGCCCGCTGCACTTGCCCGATGAGGCCCATCTCTTCCGTAACCTCTTGTGCGACGGGAAGCGCGTCCCCTGTGAGCATCTTTACGGACACACCGAGCTCACGCAGCTCTCGGACGAGGTCTCGCGAGTCAGGGCGCAAGGGGTCGTGCAGGCTGACGAGACCGACGAGGCGTGCGGTCCCCGAGGACTCGACGAGCGCCACGGCGAGAACCCTGCGTCCGCCTTGGCTGAGCTCTCTCTCCTGCGCGGCAACCTCCTCGATCACGGCGTCGGGCGCGGCGCACGCCCGGGCAATGCTGGTTGGAGCGCCCTTCATGGCGCGGAAAGACTCTCCGCCGGACGTGACGCTTGCCTCGGTCCGGCGCGCCTGGGGATCGAAGGGGGTGAAGTCTTCGACAGTGAACGAGTCCAGGCGCGTGCCTCGTTCGCTGGCGGCGGCGAGGAAGGCCAGGTCGATGGGGTCCCGGTTCGCCTCCTGCGAAGCGAGAGCGCCGTACAAGACGACGTCGTTCTCCACAAACCCGTCCCACGGGAGGATCCGGGCGATCGCCAAACGATTCCAGGTGATGGTGCCTGTCTTGTCGACGCACAGAACGTCCATCGCAGCTGCGTCCTCCGAGGCGCTCAGCCGCGTCACCAAGGCTCCCTTGCGCGTGAGCTGGATGGATCCCACGGCCATTGACACCGTGAACATCACCGGAAGCGCAACAGGAATCGCGGACAAGAGAACGACCAGGGTGAGCGGCAGCATCTCGACCAACCGCTCGCCCCGGAAGAGCGAGACCCCTACGAGGATCGCAAGCAGGACCCCGACCACGAGGAGCAACCAGCGCACGACGTGCGAGATGACTTCCTCGACGTGGAGTTTCGGGCCCGCGGTCTGCACCAGTTGGGTCGTACGGCCGTAGTACGTCGCGAGACCCGTCGAAAGAACGAGGGCGTTGGCTTCGCCGTGCTGGATGGCCGACCCGGAGTAGAGAGCCTCGTTCACGACCGCCCGCCTCGGCAACGCCTCGCCAGTCAGCGTCGACTGGTCGACCTCGAGCGCTCCTTCAAAGATCTTCGCATCGGCAGGCATGAAATCGCCCGCTCGCACCCGAATCACGTCGCCCGGAACGAGTTCCTGCGCCGGAAGATCGCGCCATGCCCCATCGCGCAGGGCTCGAGCGCTGACGTGCAGTCGCTTTCTGAGCAGCTCAACGGCCTTGGATGCTCGCAACTCCTGCGAGAAAGCGACGACAGCATTCACCACGAGAAGCGCGAGTACGACATAGACGTCGGAGTACTTCTGGAGAACCCAAGAGAGGAGGATGATCAGCTCGAGCAGCCACGCTGTCGTGCCCCAAAACTTGCGGGCGAACTGAAGTCCAGGGTGCGTCTTTCGCTCGGGGATCTCATTGCGGCCGTACCGGGCCAAACATTGCTGTGCGTCTGCCTCGGTGAGGCCGGAGGACGTATCCGTGCCCCGCGCAGCCATCGCTTCACTCGACGTTGACCCGACCAGGTCTCGGGAATCTTTAGCGCTCATGGCTTCGTTCACTCTCGCCGTTTGTACGACCGGGGCGACTGCCGTGCAAGTGCCGTGACTCTGGCTTGACGAGAGTTCATCAAGCGGGAGGAACGCTCCCTTGGCGCCGGTGGACGAAGCTCCGACTCTGCCTGATCCGGATCAGCGCCGCGAAGCAGCTAGGAGCCTGAAATCCTTCGGTAGAGGTCGAGGTGGTCGCGGCGGTCGGCGAGGTACGTGCCGATCTTGCGCCAGTCGCCAACCTTCTCCATGCCGAGTTCGTGCATCGCGAAGCCTTCGCCTTCCTCCATCCCGGCGAGCACGCGGCCTGACGGGCTGACAATGCAGGAGTGGCCGAGCTTGGTGTAGTCGCCGTCCTCGCCCCACTGGCAAGCCATCGCAAGGCCCACGGTGTTCTCGAGCGCGCGGGTCCGCGCGAGGGCGCGCGGCTGCTCGTGGCACCACTGCCACTCGTCGAGTGGGCCCCAGCGGAGCCAGTCGGTGCTGTTCAGGATGATCTCGGCGCCCGACAGGACGAGCCCGCGGATGTACTCGGGGAAGAGAAGGTCCATGCAGATCGTGAGGCCGAACGTGCCGAGGTCTGTCTTGACCACGGCCGGCTCGTCGCCCGGCGTGAACATCCGCTTCTCCGTTGCGAACAGGTGGACCTTGCGGTAGGCATGGACGACCTTGCCCGAGGGATCGATGAGGACGCCGGTGTTGTAGTACTTGCCACTCGCCTTCTCGACCATACTCGCGTAAATGTAGACGCGACGGCTCTTCGCCACTTCGCTGAGGATGTCTGTCGTTGTCCCGGGAATCGGTTCAGCGAGCGTGTCCACGCGGTCAGCGATGTCGTAGCCGGTGGTGAACGTCTCCGGCACGAGGACGATCTCGGCTCCCAGGCTCGCCGCACCTTCGATGAGGTGGACCGCCTTGTCGCGATTGGCCGCCACGGCGCCGGTCTGACTGTTCATCTGTGCTACCGCAATACGAAAGGCCATGCTATGCCTCCTTCTTGACGATGGCGATCGCGGCGAGGAGCACCAATGCTCGCGTGATCTGGTAATACCAACTGCTCAAGTTCCACATGGGGAGCAGGCTCCCCAGCACCGCGAGCAGCAGAACACCTGCAATGACGCCGAGGATGTTGCCGCGCCCGCCGCCGAACGGGATGCCGCCGATCAAGACGGCGATGATCGAATCGAGCTCGAAGCCCGGGCCGACCGACGGGCTGGCCGAGCCAGTGCGACTGGTGAGGTACAGCCCGGCCAGCGCGGCGCAGGCGCCACTCACCAGGAACGTCGAAAACACAATCCGCCGAACGCGGATCCCCGCCAAGCGCGCGACTTCCTGACTGCCGCCCACGGCGAAGGCGTGCCGCCCGTAGCGCGTTCCGTTCATCGCCAGGATGGCGATCGCGAACGTCGCGACGACGATGAAGAAGGCCGATGGGAAGGGGCCTACGGCGCCGCGCGAGACGGCGCGGAAGCCGGCGCCGATCGAGCCGACGGACCCGTGCGTAATCAGGAAGACGACCCCGCGTGACAGCGACATGACGCCGAGCGTGGCGATGAACGGGGCGACGCGCAGGCCGACTACGGCAAGACCGTTCACGACCCCGACGGCCAGCCCGACGCCGAGCGCGGCGAGGACAGCAGGTAGAATCATCGCGTCGTTCCCGCTCATCACGGTCGCTGCGGCCATCATCGACAGCGTGATCGTCGAGCCGACGGAGAGGTCGACGCCGCCGGCCTGCATGGCGACGGCTTGCCCAACAGCCACGAGACCCAATGCGGCGGCGTAGCGGAGGATACTCGTCAGGTTGAGGACGCCGATGAATCGCGACGACGTGAGCGCGCCGGCCACGAACAGCGCGATGAGGGCGGCGAGAACGATGAACTCCGTGCTCGTCGCGACCGGCGACCATCGCCGCCAGGTTCTACGGAGGTAGTTCTCACTGTACTCGCCGGGCGGCGTGTCCGGCTCGCACGCGTCGTCCGCCCGCTCGGCGAGCGCGATCGACATGACCTTCTCTTCGGTCGCCTCGGCGCCCGGCACCTCCCCCACCGTGCGGCCGTTGCGCATGATGACGATGCGATCGCTCATGCCGAGGACCTCCGGCAGCTCCGACGACACCATCAGAATCGCCATGCCGGCGTCGGCGAGACGACGAAGGTGGGCGTAGATCTCGGCCTTGGAGCCGACGTCGATGCCGCGCGCCGGCTCGTCGCAGATGAGCACCTTCGGCTCGGTGAGCAGCCACTTGCCGATCACGACCTTCTGCTGGTTCCCGCCGCTCAGTTGGACGACCAGCGTCTCGGGGCTCGGCGCGCGGATGCCGAGCAGGTCGATGACGCGGTCGACGACGCCGCGCTCTTCGCGAGACCGGATGAGCGACCCGCGCTGGCGGCGCGCCAAGCTCGGCAGGGCCAGGTTCTCGCGCACCGAGAGACCGAGGACGAGGCCTTCGCTCTTGCGGTCCTCGGTGACGAAGCCGATGCCTCGTCGGATGGCGCCGTGAGGCGAACGGATGCGGACTCGCTGCCCGTCGAGCTCGACCGTACCCCGCGACTTCCGTGCTCCGAACAACGCTTCGCAGAGCTCGGTTCGGCCGGCGCCGACGAGTCCATAGAGGCCGAGGATCTCGCCTCGGTGCAGGTCGAACGACGCGTCGCGCACGCGCGGCGCCGCCGCGAGGCTGCGGACCGACAGAACAGGCGGTCCAACGCTCTCGGCGCGCGGTGGGAAGACCTGGTCGAGCTTGCGGCCGACCATGCGGGTGATGATCTCGTCGCGGTTCGTCTGCGCCGTCTCCTGGGTTGCGACGAGTTGGCCGTCCTTGAGCACGGTGATGCGATCGGCGAGGCGGAATACTTCGTCGAGGTGGTGCGAGACGTAGACGATGGCCAACCCCTTGGCCCGCAGCCGTTCGACGATAGCGAACAAGCGGTCGCGTTCGGCGATCGACAGTGCGGATGCCGGCTCGTCCATGATGAGGATGCTCGCGTCCTCGGACAGAGCCTTCGCGATCTCGACCAGCTGCTGATCGGCGACGCTGAGGCGCCCGACGTGGCGGCGCGGCGGCGCGCTCATGCCAAGCTCTCCGAGGGCGGCGCGCGCCCGGCGCAACTCCTCACCGCGCCGCAGCCACCCGAAGCGGTGTGGCTCGCGGCCGAGAGAGATGTTGCCCGACGCCGACAGGTGCGGGATGAGGTTGAACTCTTGATAGATGATGGCCACGCCCGCCCGCCGAGCGCGGTCGGGCGAGAACTGCTTGACGACGTTGCCGTGAATCGAGACGGTCCCTTCATCCGGCGCCTGCGCTCCGGCGAGGATCTTCATCAAGGTCGACTTCCCGGCCCCATTTTCGCCGACCACGGCGTGGACCTCGCCCCGCCGAACGGAGAAGGACACGGCGGAGAGCGCCTGGACGCCGGGAAACCCCTTGGAGACTCCGCAGACCTCGATAGCTGTCTCGTTCATCGTACCTTCAGAGAAGCGCCGGCCGTCCACGCGGACGGCCGGCGCCTGCTCCTACTTTCCGTAGTACTGCAGAATCCAATCCTCGGGAAGCTCGTTGATCGCGAAGTACTGGTCGCTAAGATCCGGACGATAGTACTTGTCGAGCTCGTCTTGCTCGAAGGTCACGATCGGGTACTCGACGATCTTCGGGACCGGCTGCCCGCGAAGGACCTGCACGGCGAGATCCACGCACGTCACAGCCAGCGGGCATCCGCCGGACACCGCGAGGAACTGGATGTTGTGTTCCTTGGCGATGCGCAGCCAGCCGTTCCAGTCGTCGGCCGTGATCGGCGGGATGGGGCGTCCGGCATCGAGCAGGGCCTCCACTGCTCCCAGGCCCATCTGCCCACCGTCGGCGATCACGCCGTCGATCTGGGGATTGGCCTGAAGGAACGCCGCCATGGCCACCTTGGCTGTCACCGGCGACCAGTCGCAGTACGCCATGCCCACGACCTGAATGCTCGGGTAGGCTGAGAGACCCTGGAGCACGCCGCGGTACACGTCCTCCGCGTAGCTGCTCCCGGCCATGCCCATGAGGACGACGACCTTCCCGCCCGCCGGCAGCTTCTTGCCCATCCAGTCGGCGTACAGGAAGCCGGCCTTGCCATTGTCGCGGGACACCCACGACACGTAGTCGTCGGTGTTCACGCCCGTCGAGGCGAGAATCACCGGGACGCCCTGGGCCATCGCTTCTTCGACGGCGCCGACCAACGGAGCCTCCGCGGCCGGGTCGACGAACAGGATGTCAACGCCCTGCGCCACGAGGCTCTCGATGTCCGAGATCTGCTGGACCGGGTTCCAGAAGCACGACGTCACGCGGAAATCACTGAAGAAGTCCGCGTACTTCACCTCGATGGCATACCGGAAGTGAAGGCCGAACATAGTCATCCACGCGTTCGTGTCGCCGAGCCCGGCCCTTCCTGCCAACCACGGTCCGGCCGTGATGTAGGCGGACGTATCCGTCATGCCGGGAAGCACCGTGTCCGCCGCCATGCCCGACCATCCCAATGTCAGTCCTGCAATGAAACCTACGATGAGAAGCCGCTTACCCATCTTGCATCCTCCCTCTCTGCTTCCAGGCAAACTCCTCTTTCCGTACCTGACCACGCGTTGTTCGGCTACTCCCTTGTCGCGGTGTGCACCTCCTTCTCCTCTACACATGCACACCGATCCGGGTTCCGTGGAGAGGCGGTGCCGGCTCGATGACCACGAAGCTTCTCAACCCAGCCCGAGGAGTAGAAGGCGACGGCGGCCAACAAGACGCCGCCGCGGACCACGAGCTGGTACTCAACTTTCAGGTTCAGGATCAGGACCAGGTTTAACAGGGCCGTCATGAGGAGGATCCCGGCGACCGTGCCCGAGATCTTCCCGCGGCCGCCGCCGAGGACGGCTCCGCCCACGACGGCGGCCGCAATGGAGTCAAGATCGTATCCCGTGCCGATTTCCTGGTCCGCGTAGCCCAAGTACCCGACCAGCACCAGGCCGGCAACGGCGGCGAGGAGACCACAGAGAATGTAGGAGAGAATCGTCACGCGATCGGCGCGAATGCCGGACAGTTCGGCTGCCCTGGCGTTTCCCCCCACCGCGTAGATGCGCCGTCCGAGCGTTGTTCGGCGCAACATGAAACTGGCCGCCACGGCGACCAGGGCGAACAGGATGACGGCGTTCGGAATCGGTCCGATGCCGCCGCGGCCGAACGCGCGCACCGCCGGGGGCAGAAGTCCGGACGGTGTCGCGTTCGTAACCCACAAGCGGAGTCCGGTGACCAACAGGCCGACGAACAGGGTGGCGATGAACGGCTGCACTCTGCGCACCGCAATGAGCAGGCCGCTGACTAGGCCGATGCCTGCTCCCATGGCGAGGACGAGGGGAATGACGAGAGGAACGAGCGTGTTGGTTCCGCCGGTCAGTTCGGCAACCGTCACGCCCGCGAGTTGCATCGTGGCCGCGACGGAGAGGTCGATGCCGCCGGCGAGGATGACGAGGGTTTGCCCGATGGCGAGCACGCCGATCGCCGACGCCTGCCGGAGAATGTTGAGCAAGTTCCCGGGCTGGAAGAAGGGGGGTGACACGATGGCGGCGACGACGAGCAGAAGGCCGAGGAACACGAAGACGAGCGACCCTTCCAGTCGGTGGCGAAGCGTTGCGACCCACGCGCTCACGTCGCCTCCGTCCACGCGCGGAGGATGTCGGCGGACTCCATCACGCGTCCGTAGTGGTTCTCGATGACGTAGAGACCGACTTCCTTCATCTTCGCGCTGTGGTCGCGGCCGAGGCGCGAGAAGCAGGCCAAGCAATCGGAGATGGCGATCACGTGGAATCCCAGGGCGAAGGCTTGGTGCATCGTGTCGCCGCTGCAGATGTTGGGCCCCGTTCCGGCGACGGCCACGGTGTCAACCCCCAGGGCGCGCAGCGCCGTTTCGAGCGACGTCCCGGTGAACGCTCCGTAGCCGTACTTGTCGACGACGATCTCCGTCGGGAGCGTGGTCAGGGACGGGATGAATTCCGCTCCCCACGTGCCCGGAAGTGTGACCGCCGGGTCGCCCCAGAAGGCCGTCCACGACGGCGCGTTCCGGCGCGCGTCGTTCACCATGCGCGTGTGAAAGACGGGAACGCCGGCTTGGCGTGCCGCATCGAGGAGACGACCGAGCGCAGCGACGATCGCCTGGACGTCGGACACGTCGAATCCGAATCGAGCCATCGCCCCGGCCGACGAGACGAAGTCGTTTTGCATGTCGACGATCACGAGGGCCGTGCGTCGCCGGTTCGGCGTCTTAGCGGATCCAGTCATCGAAGTGCTCCTTGACGAACTCGTCGTCCGAGAGGTGCGGGTAGAACCGGATGACGCGATCGATCTCTTCCGCCTGGCCTGGGGACAGGTCGAGACTCGCGTCGAGGCACCATCGTCCGGCGAGGAGGCCGCTGCGCCGCAGCATCTCGTGGATGCCCGGTAGGCACCCGGCGAAGGCGTGACGGACGTCAAAAACCGCTTGGTTCACGTCCGTGATCTGGGCGCCGAGGGAGAGCAGATCGGGCGGGAAGGAGGCGCCGTCCTCCTGCAGCTGCCGGACTCTCGCCTGCAACTCCGCCGCCCGTTGCGTCCAGAACGCCCACTGCCCGAGAAGGCCGCCGGCCATGCGTACGGCCACCGTGCGGCCGCCGACGGGGATCACGTACGTCGTGACCAGATCGAGAACAATGTGGTCGTCGTTCCCGGTGTAGATGGCGATCTCGTCCTCACGGCCGGACTCGGCCACCGCGCGCGCAACATCCAGCGTGCGATAGCGGTTGAACGGCGCGACCTTGATGGCCACGACCGACTCCAGCGTGCAGAACGCTCGCCAGAACCCCTCTCCGAGCTCGCGTCCGCCCACGGCCGACTGGAGGTAGAAGCCCACGATGGGGAGCACGTCGCCGACCGTGCGGCAGTGAGCGAAAAGCTCCTCGTCGGTCGCCGTGCCTAGCGCGGCTAGGCTGACGAGCCCCGCGTCGTATCCCAGATCGCGAGCGAGTCTCGCTTCGTCGACCGCCTGCCGCGTCGGCCCGCAGACTCCGGCGATCCGTACGGCTTCAGGCTTGCGCTGCTTCATCTCTTCGACCGCCAACTCCAGCACGGGTCGCAAGAGACCGTGCTTCGGCTCGCGGATCTCGAACTGCGTCGTGTGAACGCCGACGGCCAGGCCGCCGGCTCCGGCGTCGAGGTAGTAGCGCGTCAGGGCCCGTTGCCGCCGTTCGTCGAGCTTTCGGTCCGCGGTGAGCGCGAGGGCGTGGGCGGGAATGGTTGTCCCGCCGTGAAGGATCTGTCTGGCTTCGTTCCGCATCGGCATCTCTAGAATCGCCCTTCCCGTTCCGCGAAGTGGGTCGGTTTGCCCAGCGTGCGTCCGCCGATCTGGACCCACTCCGCGATCCAATTGACCATCTGGTCGACGTCAACCGCCGGCCGTCCGAGGAGGCGGCCCGCCTTGTCGCAGTTCGCGAGAAGCGCGGTCTCGCTCTCCATGCCGACAAAGCGCAGCGGGCGACCCAAGCGCTCGCTCAGGAGTTCGGCCGCGTGCCGCACGGAGAGCGCTTCCGGCCCTGTGACGTTGAGGACTTCGGCAGGAGACGAGGCAAGCAGAAGCGAGCGCAGCATCATGCCGCACGCGTCGCCCTGCCAGATCACGTTGACGTGCGACATCGACACGTCAACCGGCCGGCCCTGCCAGAGGGCTTCCGCGATGTCGACGAGGACCCCGTACCGCAATTCCACGGCGTAGTTCAGGCGCGCGATCATCGTCGCTACGTGGCGAGTCGCGCTGAAGTGCTCGAACACGCGTTCCCGTCCCAGACACGATTGGGCGTACTCTCCAACTGGCGCTAGCTGCGTGGCCTCGCAGGCGCCGCCCGAATCCACCGGCACGAAGGGATAGACGTTGCCCGTCGAGAAGACGAGGATCCGGCTCTTGCGGAACCGATCGGCGACCACGCCAGGAACGTAGGCGTTGATGGCCCACGTCAGCGCCGCCCCGCCCGACGAGCCGAACTTGCGGCCCGCCATGAACACGACGTTGGGCAGATCCGGCAGACGCTCGACGGCCGTGGGGTCGGTCAAGTCGCAGCGAATCGTCTCGATCCCGTCGTTTTGGAGGGACCGCTCCACGTTGGCGTCGGAGAACCGCGAGACGCCGATCACCGGCGCGCGGACGCCGGCCTCCGTCAGGGCGCGTTTCGCCATGCGGCCGAGTGTGTGCCCCATCTTGCCGCCGATGCCGAGGATGAGAAGCCCACCCGAAAACTGCGGCGCCTCCTCCACAAGCGTCGGGCTCGGGCGGCTCAGGAACTCGTCCAACTCGCGTTCGCTGGCGAAGCTCTTCGGCCAACTCGTCTTCATGCGCATTTCCCTTCGTCCGTGGCGATCCCTCGAGCGAGGAGCTGAGAGTAGAAGCCGACGAAACTCGACATCGTCTCGGGCGATTCGAACGGGATTCCCGTCAGAATCTTCATCGTGTGGCGGTTCGAGAAGTAGACGACCGTCAAGGCCTGGAGGACGTACACAATGCGCCCAACGTCCACGTCGCCGCGCACCATGCCCTTTTCCTGTGCGTCCTCGAGGATGCTGCGCAGCCGCGCCCACCCCGGCCCGCGGGCCGCCTTGGCCGTCGCCGGATCGAGGTGCTCGGCGCCGTTCAAGTTCTCCCACGAAACGAGGCGGGCGAAGGCTGGATGCTCGCGGTTGAACGCGAACAGGTCCGAGAGAATGCCACGTAACAACTCGGACACCGTCTCTGCCTCAGACAGCGCGTGGAACGTCTCGCGTTGCGACAACTCGGCGTACTTCGTATTGAGCACCGTGCGGTAGAGATCCTGTTTCGTGCCGAAGTAGCGAATGACGAGCGCCTTACTGCATCCCGCACGCTCCGAGATGCGATCGAGCGTTGCGCCGCTGTAGCCGAGATGGGAAAACTCCGCCGCCGCGGCCTCCGAGATCCGCCGCTGCGTCTCTTCCTTGTTGCGCGTCTGCGTCCTCGCACCCTTGGTTGTCATAAGTAACCGAACGGTTACTTGTCAGTATAGGGATCGCCAGGCGAGGGTCAAGAGGGAGATGGCAGCTGCGACGCCTAGGACAGAACAGGACAAGCTACCGAGGCTTGGGTGTCGATCTCGGAGCTACCCAGGAGCAGCCAATCTTGCTCGCGATCGAAACGGCCGCCGCCCGCTGGAGTCGTGCTCGCGCTCTTGCTCCAACTCCATTCAAGGAAGTGTGTCTCCGGCAATGCCGGTGCGGTTCAGAGTGTGTGGCCTACGGAAGCCGAGCGCGGTATCATCCGATCGCGTCAGTGGGCGAGGTGTCCGGTTCGAGATTCGTCCACTAGGGGTAGCCAGTTGCCATGAAGCACAAACCGATCGATCAGCTCGCGCGGGACCTGAAGCTGCGCATTGCGCCGGAGACTCTCGAGAAGGCTTTTCTGCACAGCTCATACTCGAACGAGGTCGGCGATCCGCGCGGTTCCAACGAGCGGCTAGAGTTCCTCGGCGACGCGGTGATCGATCTCGCGGTGACGTCTCACTTGTACGAGGCGTACCCGGACGCCGACGAGGGTCGACTGACCAAGGCGAAGTCGGTGGCCGTCAGCCGCCCGACGCTCGCCGAGAAGGCCGACGAGCTGGGACTCGCCGACTATCTGCGCCTTGGCAAGGGCGAGGAGGCGAACAACGGGCGCGAGCGTCCGAACAACCGCGGAAACGCGTTTGAGGCGCTCGTAGCAATCCTCTACCTCGAACGCGGGTTCTCCTACGCGCAGAAGTTCGTCATTCGCTGCCTGGAGGCCGACATCGAGCGGTACCTCGCGGAGGAGTCGACGACGGGAGACTACAAGAGCCTTCTTCAGGAAACGGCGCAGCGGTTGTTCGATTGTCGCCCGGCCTACGCTGTCGCGGAGTCCCACGGCAAGGAGCACCGCAAGGAGTTCACGATCAGCGTCGCCGTGGCCGGCCATCGTAGCGTGGGTCGAGGACGAACGAAGAAGGAGGCCGAACAGGCCGCCGCCAAGCAGCTATACTTGATCCTCGAAGAGTTCTAGACACCCCCGTAGCTCAGTAGGATAGAGCGCCGGTTTCCTAAACCGTAGGTCACAGGTTCGACTCCTGTCGGGGGTACCAGCGCCTACATGCCCGTGTTCATGGGCTGTCCGCGCCCTACCCTGTCGGACGGTCTCGAACTGCAGGCACCGCCAGCTCAGGGCCATGGCTAGCGCGGCGAGTTCAGGAGTAGTCCCGTAGAAGGTAGTAGTGCCGGAAGATCGCTATTCATGAGCTGTCCACGACCAACCCTACTAGTCGGTCTTGAACCGCAGGGCTCGAGTCCGCCGCTCTCCGATTGCGCCGCGGAAGTTGGTTCGTTCCTCTAGTAACGGCGGCTGTTCCCAGCCAGGCATACAGCAGAGTCCGTCTTGATGGTTATGAACGTATGTGTATAATCTCTCCCGAGGGGCGATCATGGCGAGACCACCTTGTTGTCGGAGAGTCGCTGCGCTACCCATTGCGGCAACGTTTGGGCCGGTTCCCGCTTCGGCTTGCGCGCCTGATCAAGTCGTCATCGCCCTCGACGAGTTTGAGGCGGTGCGCCTCGCTGATCTTGAGGAGCTCTACCAAGAACGCGCTGCCGAGAGGATGGGCGTTTCGCGACCCACGTTCAGCCGGATCATCGAGTCTGCACACCGGAAGATCGCCGAGGCCCTGGTCAGCGGCAAGAGCCTGAGGATTGAAGGCGGCCCCGTTCGCGTGGACGCGATGGGGATATCTCGCTGCCCGCGGTGTGGACGAGAGTCGTCCGGTGCCTGTGAGTGCTCGCGTTGCCGCGGAGACTGCGGCGTGGAGACCACGTGTAAGACGGGAACTGCTGCCTCACCAGCACGCAAGTGCGGACGTGGCCGAACCGAGTCCGCCCGCATCACATAGGCTGGGCGCCTGGAGCACCCAGCGAAGGAGACAGGAAGATGAACCTCTGCATTCCAGTCACCGAGGACAAGGGACTTCAGAGCCCCGTGAGTGGGCACTTTGGGTCGGCGCCACTCTTCGCAGTCGTGGACTCAGACACGGGAGTCTGCCGCACCATCTCCAACAGAGACTCCCACCATAGCCATG
This sequence comes from uncultured bacterium, assembly GCA_903857865.1. Taxonomy (GTDB): domain Bacteria; phylum Bipolaricaulota; class Bipolaricaulia; order UBA7950; family UBA9294; genus CAIOGO01. The sequence goes on from CAIOGO010000004.1 coordinate 26,344, forward strand.
GCGCATGTCAGCCACTCGCGAGTCTCGCCGGCGAAGGGGTAGACGCCGTCGTTGTTGGCGGCATAGGCGCGGGCGCGCTGAGCCAGCTACAGGCAGTGGGCGTCCGCGTCTTCCTGTCGGTACAGCCGACCGTGGAAGCCGTGGTCGCGGCCTACAAGGCCGGGACGCTGCCGCTGGCAACGCCCGCGACGGCCTGTGCACACCACCGGCACGACTCGTGTCACCAAGAGACCGCCTGATGACGCTAGAGGAACGCACGAGGGTTGATGTCCCGGGCGGTGCCCTTCGCCCGCTTCGCCACCCTGGAGGACAGCGTTGGACACAGTCATCCTGTATGCGATAGCGGTCGCGCTGTTGGCGGTCTCAGCAGCCAGGGATCGCGAGAAGACAAAGCGAGCCATCCTGAAAGGCGCGAAGGCCTTCGAGAGCATACTGCCGCAGCTTGTGACGGTCCTGCTTGCCGTCGCTGTTATCCTCGCGGTCTTCAGTCCGGAGATGGTCTCGCGGGTCATCGGCGAACGATCGGGGTTCCTCGGCGTCCTTGCTGCTTCTGTCGTCGGGGGGATTGCGCTCATCCCCGGGTTCGTCGCCTTCCCCGCTGCGGCGGAGCTCCTGAAGAGCGGCGCAGGGACCATGCAGATCGCCGCCTTCGTGTCGTCCCTGATGATGGTCGGCGTGGTGACCCTGCCCATGGAAGTCAGGTACTTCGGCCGACGTGCGGCCATCGCTCGGAACTCGCTCGCTTTCGCTTTCTGTTTTCTAGCGGCAGCTTTCGTCGCCTGGGCGGTGTCACTATGAGTCCTGCGGTGGTCGCGAAGCGATACCGCGTGGCGGTACTTGCTGCTTTCGCCTTCCTGGCTTTCCTTCTCGCCTTCCCCGCCCTCGCGCCAAGCGCGGAGCGTTCCTTCGTCGAGCAGGCGAAGACGATGCTCCTTGTCCTCCCTCCGATCTTCCTGCTTCTCGGCCTTCTTGACGTCTGGGTCCCGAAGAAGGCGTTGATGAAGTACATGGGTCCCAAGTCGGGCCTCACAGGCCCCCTCATCGCCTTCGTTCTGGGCTCGGTCGCAGCAGGACCTCTCTACGCCGCGTTCCCAGTTTCCGCCATTCTCATGAAGAAGGGTGCGAGCTTCACCAACGTGCTCATCTTCATCGGCGCCTGGTCGACGACGAAGATCCCGATGTTTCTCTTCGAGATGCATGCCCTGGGCACCCGCTTCGCTGTCGCCCGACTTGTCATTGACATCCCCGGCATCATCCTCATTGCCTTCGCGCTGAAGGCGATCATCCCTGCGCGCGAAGTTGCCCGCATCTACGCGGCGGCCGAGTCGACAGGAAACCCCGAGGAGTGACGAAGCGCGTAACACGCGGCAAGGTCTTTCACGACAATCAACGGGAACGCCTTCTCCAGGCTGCTTTGCCGGCGCTCACCTCGGCACCGTTCCAGCCAGCGAGTTCGGCCGCCAGGTTGTCTCCTCACCAAGGCGACCTCTCTTGCATGCCGGGACTATCGGCGCGCCCTACTCTCACTTCGGGACTTCGCTGAGCGGGATGCCAAGAGCTTTCGCCACCCCTCTCCCGTAGGCCGGATCGGCCTTCAGGCAGTTGCCGATGTGGCGGATCTTCACTTCCCGCGGCGCGTCCCCGAGCGCCCGGGCGGTGTTGCCAAACAGAGCCTCCTGTTGCGCTGGACTCATCAGACGGAACAAGAGACCTGGCTGTCTGAAGTAGTCCTCGTCCTCTCGGTGGTTCCAATGAGCGGCGGCTCCCTCCACAGCGAGCGGCGGCTCGGCGAAGCCTGGCTGTTCCTGCCACTCGCCGTAGCTGCTGGGTTCGTATCCGAGAGTACTTCCGTAGTTCCCGTCCACGCGCATCGCGCCATCTCGATGATAGCTGTGGAACGGACAACGCGATGCATTGACGGGGATCAGGTGGTGGTTCACGCCGAGTCTGTACCGCTGGGCATCCCCGTAGGAGAAGAGACGCCCCTGCAGCATCTTGTCGGGCGAGAACCCAATGCCCGGTACGACGTTTGCCGGGTTGAAGGCCGATTGCTCGACCTCAGCGAAGTAGTTCTCGGGGTTCCGGTTGAGCTCCATCATCCCGACGTCGATGAGCGGGTAGTCCTTGTGGAACCAGACTTTCGTCAGGTCGAAGGGGTTGTAGGGGCACGCCGCCGCATCCTTCTCCGTCATCACCTGAATGCGAAGCTTCCACCTCGGGAAGTCCCCCTTGGCGATGCTTTCGTAGAGGTCGCGTTGATGGCTCTCGCGGTCCTTACCCACAAGCGCCTCGGCCTCCGCGTCGGTCAGGTTCTTGATGCCCTGTTGGCACACCCAATGGAACTTGACCCAGTGGCGTTCACCTTTGGCGTTGATGAAGCTGAAGGTGTGGCTGCCGAATCCGTGCATGTGGCGGTACGAAGCGGGGATGCCGCGATCGCTCATCGTGATCGTGATCTGGTGTAGGGCCTCAGGCAGAGAGGTCCAGAAGTCCCAGTTGTTCTTGGCACTGCGCAGGTTGGTGCGGGGGTCGCGCTTCACCGCATGGTTGAGGTCGGGGAACTTCAGGGGATCGCGCAGAAAGAAGACCGGGGTGTTGTTCCCGACCAAGTCCCAGTTCCCTTCCTCCGTATAGAGCTTGACTGCGAAGCCACGAATGTCGCGCTCGGCGTCGGCGGCCCCGCGTTCTCCGGCAACCGTTGAGAACCGAACGAAGAGGTCCGTCTTCTTCCCGACGTTCGAGAAGACCTTCGCCTTCGTGTACCGCGTGATGTCGTGCGTGACCGTGAACGTCCCGTACGCGCCGGACCCCTTGGCGTGCATGCGGCGCTCCGGAATGACCTCTCGATCGAAGTGGGCCAGCTTCTCGAGGTACCAGACATCCTGCAAGAGCATCGGGCCGTGGGGACCGGCGGTCATGACGTTCTGGTTGTCCGGCACGGGTGCCCCGGCGTTGGTTGTCAACTTCTTCTTCTCATCCTTCATGGCTTCGCTCCTCCCTTCGTTCGTGTTCTCCCGGATGGCCTCTCGGAGCAGGCCGTGCAGACGCCCTGGACCTCGATCTGCGCCGTGACGACACTGCCGAGTTCCCGAACGCCGCTCGGGATCTTCCGTGTATTAAGGTCAGCGCCCTCGATGTCCCACGTTCGCCCGCACCTCATGCAGACGTAGTGATGGTGAGCTTGGAGATTGGCATCAAAGCGTACGCTCTCCCGGCGCGGCCCGAGAGCGGTGATCAGTCCGAGATCCCTCAGCAGCGACAACGTTCGGTACACAGTGTCGAGCGACACGGTCGGCATGCGCACGCGAATTCCCCTGTATACAGTTTCAGCATCGGGGTGATCAAGGCTGGCAGCAACCTCGCGGAAGATCTCCAGGCGCTGAGGAGTCAGCCTCACCCTTGCCTGCCTGCAGACAGCTCGAAAGTGATCAAGCCGGCGCGCGACCTCGGCGCCACCCACTCCCGTCCGTGCATCCTTCCAGCGGTTCACTTGTAGATAGGAGTCTAATGACATCTCGACTCTCTTTCAACCGGGCGTACGCGATGCTCCGTTCTCCACGCCTTGTTGACACGCTCTCGAATTGCACCTCGCGCTCTGGAGCAGATCCCGGTCCAGCACCGCGTTGCGCGCCCGGCATGCACCGCGCCCGTACGCTCGGACGCGACCCTTCGAGATTCGGCTCACCGAATTTACTCCTCGTTGGTTCGAACGAGACCGGCCAATTCAACGAAGCGAGGGGCACAAGCGTGCCACGGGAACGAGCCGCATCGCACGGCTCTCGGCGGCTCCTGAGGTTGGCTGAGCACCAGACACAGACCCGTGACGCCCGAGAGCATGACTATCCTGTAAGCGCGAACAGCCCTCGCGACAGAAGGCCGACGAGAAGCGCGAGCGTCGTGGTCGACCCCAACACAGCGAGGGTCGTGCGGCTGCCAAACTCGCGGCGGAGCACGGCGATCGTGGCGATGCACGGGATGTAGAACAGGACAAAGAGCGTGAATGTCACGATCTCGCCGCGACTGAGAACAGCGGCGACCTGCGCTGTCCCGACGGCCTGGATAACCATTACCAATGCCAATTCCTTGCGGAAGATCCCAAACAGGAGCGGGATTCCGAGGACGAAGGGAAGGCCGAGCGCCCAGGTGACCGGTCTGGCGATCCAGTTCAGTACCGTGTCCGCACCCACGACCTCCAGGACGCTCATCACGATGCTCCCAAGGACGAGCAGCGGCACCGCAGTCTTGAGGAAGTCGCGCACGCGCAACCACACGGTGGCGGCAACGGTCCGCACGGAGGGCGTCTTGTAGCTCGGTATCTCGAGGAGCAGACCGGGCGTCGGCGTTGGCAACAGGACCATCAACAGCTTCCCTGCGCCAGCAATCACAATCAAGTTGACGATGAAGAGGCCGAACGCCCACTGCGGTCCCACAAAGATCCCGACAAGGCCGAAGATGACCGTCGATCGCGCGACGCAGGGCGCCATGACAGCGAGAGCGGCGGTGACGACTCGGTCCCGCCGCGAATCGAGGATTCGCGTGGCCATAACGGCGGGCACGCTGCAACCGTAGCCGAGGATGAGCGATATGACCGACTTGCCATGCAAGCCGATGCGATGCATGAGCCCGTCTATCAGGTATCCGGCGCGCGGCAGGTACCCGATATCCTCCAGGATCGTCATCCCGATGAGGAAGGGAACGAGGTACGGGAGGATGAGCCCGACGGCCCCGCCGACGCCAAGTAGAGTTCCACGCGCGGCGGCGAACGCGATGCTCTGAGCGCCAAGGATCCCCGCGAGGCTGGCGGTCCATCCTTCGAACAGCGCGAACAGCGGTCGTTCAACGAGTGCACCGACTTCGAAGACACTCGCGAAGAGGGCGTAGATGATCGCCGCGAGGAGAGGGAGGCCGAGGATCGGGTGCATGAGCGCCGCGTCGATTCGGTCACCCCACGTAACCGTTGGGCGTCCGACGGTTGAGACGTCTTCCGCCATCTGCATCGCGCGCGCATGCCGCTCCGCAGCAACCAAGCTTGTGCTGTCACTGCCGCGGATTTGCTCGAGATCCGCCGCGCACGCGGCCGCGACGGTGAGCCCTCTCGGACTGTGGTCGGCGGCCCACTCGACAAATAGAGGATCCTTCTCGAGGAGCTTGATCGCCGCGAGCCGCGCCGACGAGCCGGGCGGCGGGGAGGCATCGCCGAGAACGTCCTCGATCCGCCTCACGGCACGCTCGACATCGGCCCCGAAAGCGATGGGGCGCGGTGCGAGTCTCGCAGTCGCCGCCTCCAACGCAGTGGAGGCGAGGACGCGCACACCGACGCCGCGGCGCGCGATGGCGGGAATGACAGGCATCCCGAGGACTTGCGCCAGGGCTCCCGCGTCAATGGTAATCCCCTTGCGCTTCGCCTCGTCCTCCATGTTGAGACAGAGAACCATGGGGCGTCCCAGCTCGAGCAGCTCCAGGGTGAGCTCAAGGCTGCGGCTCAGCAAGGAGGCATCAAGGATGTTGACGATCGCGTCCACGGACGCGCCGAGGAGAACGTTGCGCGTCTCGACCTCCGCTTCGTCGAGCGACGTCAAGGAGTACGTTCCGGGGAGATCGATGATCGTGGCGGAGCGCCCGTCGATCAGGGAATCGCTTTCGAGGAACTCGACCGTCGTGCCCGGCAGGTTCGACGTGTGAGCCTTCACGCCCACCCAGTGGTTGAAGATCGTGCTCTTCCCGCAGTTCGGCTGACCGACGAGGGCGATGCGCGTCATGTTATGGACTTGGAATGGTCTGCGACACCGGGTCGGCACGCCGCGCACAGCCCAACGAGCTCGAGGCGCGATTGCGTGACGACGAACGCATGTTCGCGGGCAATGCCCTTCCAATCAATGGGAGACGGAACGTCGAGCACCTCTCCGCAGTTGGCGCAGACGAGGTGCAGATGGTCGCGGCCGCGGATCTCGTAGTGGCTGTGCCCTTCACCCAGGCGGTCTGCCTCAACCACAGCCAACTCTTCGAGCAGGCGGAGCGTCCGGTACACGGTGGCCAGTCCGATGCGCGGCCTCGAATCCTGCGCAAGGCGATGGATGCCAAGCGCGTCGATGTGGGGATTCCGACCGATGATGTCGATCAGAAGCTCGCGGTCCGGGGTCACTCTCTTTCCGACAGCCATGAGCGCGACGCGCATCTCTGCCGGCGATTGCGTCATGGTGTCTTCTCTCCGGACACCGGCATAGGGTGAACGAGCGCCACATTGATCTTCGAGGCGACACCGCGTCCTACGGCAAGTCGCATCCCATGGGCTTCGACAAGGAGCGGCCCTTGGAAAGCCGCTCGGGAGACCACGGTGACGATGTCGCCAGGGTGAAGGCCCATGTGTTCCAGGCGTCGACGCAATCCGTACCCCGCATCGACGACGGTGATGCGAACGTAGTCCTGAAGCCCGGCGTCCATTAGCGTCATCGATTGCTCCGAATGAGAATGATTATCATTATCAAAACACGATACTGCATCACGGTCGTGGTTTCAAGCGAAGGACAAACGGGCAGACACGCGCGCCCACATCTCGCGCCTGGAGCGGTCAGAAGGCGCGCCGAGGGCGCAGCCCTTGGGGTACGCTCCTCCCCCCAAGCACGAGGAGGAACAAAGGAGTGAGAGGACCGCACCGCGTGGCCGTCGCGATCAGTCTGATCGGCATTGCCTTTGGGTCCGTAGTGATTGGGGATGGCGGGACGATCGGTCGGACTCCCATCGTGGTCGTTATCGACGCGGGGCACGGGGGCAAAGAGCCGGGGGCAGCCGGGCAATCCGGGGTCCTCGAGAAGGACATCATGCTTGCCGTGGCACGGCGGATCGCGCTGGAAGCGGTCCGGTATCCCAACCTGTGTATCGTCCTCACGCGGATGGACGACCGGTTCCTCAAGCTGACTGAGCGCATCGCGCGAGCGCGCGAAGCACGCGCAGCCGTCTACGTGAGTCTCCACGCGAATGCTGCTGCCGACGGTACTGCGCGAGGGGTCGAGACCTACGTCGCGGACAAGGCGCACGACGAGGAGGGCAGCCGGCGGCTGGCAGAAGCCCTCCAGGAGGCTGTCGTCATTGCGACAGGCTCAAGGGATCGAGGCGTACGTTCCGCATCCTTGTATATCGCCCGCGCCAGCATGCCGGCAGCTCTCGTAGAGGTCGGATTCGTTACGTAGAAGAACGAGGCACGATCCCTCCAGGATCCAAACGTCCAGCAGCGGATCGCTATCGCCGTGCTTGAGACCATCTCAGGATTCGTCCACAATCGCTAGGACATGCCCGACGAATGGGATCCTTCATAGCCGGACGTGCAGCGCGGCCCGCTGGATCCGAACCCTCTTCCCGCCCTCGTCTACAACGCCTAGGGATCATGGTAGCTGCCTCGACGGCTCAACCGACGTGCCTGCTGAGCTCGCACCAGAAACTCACCGCTTCTGTCCTTCCACGCTCCCCTACCCGTTGCGAGTTAGAAGCGATCGCGTCGGCGCGATAGGTTGAGGAGCACTCTCCGCTGAAGCCTGTGCACGGAATCGGCCAGTGTATCAGTTGGCTTCCGACCGACGTGAGTCACGAGTCCCGCGAGGGAGCCCAAGGCTGCCCCCGCAAGCACGTCTGCGGGGAAGTGGACACCGACGAAGATGCGGGCGAATCCCACCAACACTGCCAGCGCCAGCGCGATTGGCCACAGCCCGTTCCTGGAGAGAATGAGGCTGATCGCCACCGCGAAGGACACGCTCGTGTGTTCGCTGGGAAAGCTGTTGTTCGCCGCATGGACGATCAGTTGCTGCCCAAGACCAAGGGTGGCCGGTAGAGGCTGATCGTGTAGCAGACCGAGGAGAGGGGCGAGGCCGAGACCCAAGATCGCGCTCATCGCAGCGCGAAACGCCGCCCGGTTCGGCTCGCGCTTCTTCCAGAACCACGCAGCTAGCAGCATGCCCGCCAGGAGGAAGGGCACAGCCTGCGCAGCGGCGACCATGACAAGATCAACCGGACGGCTTTGGTGAGCCAGGCGGTTCATCGCAAGAAAGAGCCGCTCGTTGAGACTCATTGCCTCCTCGCCGTGCTGAGCCGCTTCGATGGCTTCATGATCAAGCTCCTCCGCGCGATTCTCCCAGCAGCGCAAGCAACCGCATCTCGAACTCGGAGCGATGCCGGTTTCCGCCTACAGCATGAGTGACCAACCTTATGGGTGGTCCACTTCCTGAGGAACTCTAGCCCGGCGCCGTCGCGCCGGCCAGTGCCACAGTGCGGGTCTGAGGGTGTTGCTGTCTACAAGTACCCGCTTGAAGAGAGCGAAAGCGCCTCGACCTCCTCCACAAGTCGAGGTGCCAGAGTTCCAAGATCATCCTCCACTCCCAGGTGTGCCCGAGTGGACGGACCTACTGAAGCAGCTCTGGGACCTACAGGATGCCAATACTGAACCGCCCCGGCTTTTCCGGAGGCTCCTCACCTGAGCCCGGCGACTATCTGATCCAAGAGGCCAAGCGATGCGACTTTCATGTCAGTCGCTGGGAGTTCGAAAGTTGTCCAATAGGGCGTAAAGGCGATGCGGGCCTCGGTGCCCGCATCGCCTTTACCTCTGGCCGGTGAGAAGTTGTCGGAGTCCGCGCATGCGGACTCCCTAGCCGCCCCGCAGGGCGGCCCAGGTTACGACTCCTGTCGGGGGTAGAAGCGGGATGGGCGCACGGGTGCCCACCCCGCTTCTACTCTCGGCGGTGAGACCCTGTCGGAGTTCGCGCACGCGAACTCCCAAGCTGTCCAGAGAGCACAGGGTGGCCTCTGGACGGCCCAGGTTACGACTTCCTGTCGGGGGTAAAACAGGTGCGAGCGCGTGCGCCCACGCCTGCTTTGCCCCCGGCCGGTGAGAAGTTGTCGGAGTCCGCGCATGCGGACTCCCTAGCCGCCCCGCAGGGTGGCCCAGGTTACGACTCCTGTCGGGGGTATAACTACGCCGCTTCCGCCACTCCGCGCCAGTCAAAGACCATCGAATTGCCTACTCACTCAGCCTGGGCGCTTGCAGGGAACTCGCTCGCGAGCGGGGTCGATGTGTGGCGACGCCTGCTCTGGTCCTCGCAGGGCGCGTTTGACTCCGTGCGCCATGGGCGCTGGCCACACGCGCCTGAGGCTTTGGTCAGCCCCGCCGGAGGCGCGCTAGTATGACTCAAGAAGGAGAGACACGGCTCGTTGCGGCCGAGGAGGGTTGCGAGGCATGGGCAAGCGTGCATCTCGTTGTCTCGTCTTGTGGGCGTGCGGAGGCCTTGTCCTGTTGACCGGCTGTTCACCGCTGTCGCCGAGCATCGACTTTGAGGCAAGCGTGGATGCCGGAGCAGCTCCGTTGATTGTCACATTCTCCGCAACGTCCTCGGAGCCGATCCGGTCGTACGCGTGGCAATTCGGCGACGGGGGCGCCTCGAGCGAGCCGCAGCCGGCCCATACGTACGATCAGGTCGGCCTCTTCACCGTGACGCTCCGCGTGGAAACCGAGCGCGGCTACCGCGTTACCACCACCAAGCTCAACCTCATCCGAGTCACGGGCATGATTGAGGCCGGCTTCCTCTACTGGGCAGAGCGTGGGGCCGGAACGATCCAGCGCGGTGCTCGGGAGGGCGGATCCCAGTCGACGGTTGTCAGCGGACTTATCGGACCCGAGGACCTTGTTGTGGCCGGCCGCCGACTCTATTGGACCGATCCCGGGTCGGGAAAGGTCGAATCCTCGGATGTGGACGGAGGGAACAGGCGGACCCTTGCGGTCGATCAGTACTACCCGACGGGCGTCGCCGTGGACGAGTCGCGGGGCAAGGTCTACTGGACGACGCTTCCGAGCACACCGGATGCCGGCTCCCCCGTTCGCACGGGCGCGATCCAGAGAGCGAACTTGGATGGGGCAAGTGTTGAGACGCTCGTCTCTTTCGGGCCTCAAGATGCCTTTGCGTGGCAGATCGTTGTGGACTCCGCGGCGGCGAAGCTCTACTGGCTGTCAGACAGCTGGGCGCAGACTGCTACCGGCTCGGGAGTCGAGGCGCACGCCGCGCCGTGCAACGGCGCCATCCTGAGAGCCGGCCTGGACGCGCGGTTTCCCGCGGTCCTGACGCACGGGCTGTGCGACGGCACCGACCTCGTTCTCGAGCGGGCGGGCGGAGGAGCCGAGTGGCTGTACTGGACGGACGCCGAGGCTGGGACGGTCTCGCGGATCCGCTCCGATGGAACGGGAGCGATGGCCGTGCTGGCTGCGGGGCAAATCGAGCCCGAGTCGGTTGCCGCCGACATGTCGGAGGGGAAAGTGTACTGGATCGCCGGGACCTCGCTCTTTCGCGCGAACCTCGATGGATCAGCTGCCGAGACGATCTACACCGGTCTGGACTCGCCCGAGGGTCTCGCGCTCGGGCCGTGACGCCGGCCTTGGTCGCCGGGCGTTGCGTCTAAACAACGTCGGGCACTGGCTGCTCGTCGGTTTCCGCTGGAAGATCGAGATGGAAGCGCGTGTGGCTTCCCTCGTCGCCCTTGACGGTCAGGGAGCCGCGATGCTCCTTGGCAATCCCGTAGCTGGTCGACAATCCAAGCCCTGTTCCCATGTTGCGGGACTTCGTCGTGAAGAACGGATCTGGGATGCGCGCCCTCACGGCCTGATGCAGACGGCACTGGCCCTACACGGTTGGGGGACCTGCTTCCAAGTCCCGAATGGCTGTCGCCCGAACAAGAGGGGGCTTGGCGTCCCGCCTTGCGCGAGACGGCAACCGACAGCGGTGGGCCTGGAGTCAGGGGCGCGGTTGCACGGCTAGGGTCGTCGGGCCGCCCGGTGGGCGGCCCGACGACGCTTTGGCCGACGAGCTAGTGAATGCGGAAGATGCGCGTCCCGACGTTGTTCGTCCTGTCCGTCTCCGGGAGGAGATTCGCCGGATCGAGGGTGACCGTCAGCGTGGCGTTGCCCCTGCTGAGCGCTGCCGCGGAGAATTCTGTTTCTACGCGCACATCGGTGGCGCCGGGCGCAACGCCTCCGGCGGCGTGCGTCACGATGGTCATCGTCTTTCCTCTCGAGTCGGTGATCGCGAAGGACACGTCAAACGGGCCCACCGCGACGCCGCCGAGATTCGAGACGAGCACCCAAGCGACGCTGTTCCCTTCGTCCGACACGACGCTCGTGACGTACACCTGCTGCACGGCGAGATCGACGGGTCCTGCTGGCGATCCCGCGCCGCCACTGATGCTGAACGGGATCTCGAGTGCGTTGTTGAGGACGGCGTGCTCGGGGACTCTGCCCGGGACGTCGACAAGCTTCGCCTCCGCGCGCAACAAGTACGATCCGGGAGCGAGCGCCGTGGTGTCGAGGTTGCAGACGATCCGCTCGAAGCCGTCCGTGGCTAGCCCGGGCACAAGCACGCGCGTAACGAGCATGGCTGCACAATCGCCCCCCGCGCAGCCGACGGTGGGAATCGTGTCGGTCGGAGTCGGCATCACGTAGAAGCTGACTTCGAACTGTCCGGCAGCCTCCTCGCCGAAGTTGGACACGATCGTAGTGACCTGTGCCGGCTGGCCCTGGGCAACGGGCGACGGTGGCGTCATCTGAAGATCGACCACAGCGAGGTCGGGACCCACGACGAAGATCGCGCCCTGAGCGAGGTTGTTCGTCTCGTTCGACTCGACGATCGCCCCTAGAGCAGACACCTGGTCGACGTCAAGTTCGACGTTGAGGTAGTAGGCGCCGGGGTTCAGCTCCTCCGTTTCGAGACGCGTTGTTACGGTGACCTGCTCTCCCGCGGCGAGGCCCGGTACGGAAACGATGGACGGGTACAGGCCTAGGGCACTGTACCCTTCGGGCGTGTCGCACAGCGGTACCGCCGCCTGGCCTGCGGCCGTCTCGGGCGCCGGACAGTGCGAGAAGCGCACGCTGAACGGGCCGGACGCGACATCGCCTTCGTTCGCTACACACAGCGACAGCGTGACGCTGCGGCCTCGCCGGACGGCGTAGGACGGGTCAGCGGATACTTGGCCGCACGCGACGAGGTCGGGCAGTTGCGCCGCCTGGAGCGTCACGGCGGTGACCAGCTCGTTGTTGCGCTCGTCGAGCTCAGCAACCTTGCCTACGTCGTTGCACGTCGCTGTGCCGCACCCCGTGTGCGGGTCGACGGCGACGCGGATCTCATACACGCCCGGCGAGAGGCCGAGGGTCGACATCGATCCGACAAACGGCAACGACGTGCCGGCGCCGAGCGTCACACTCGCACACTGCGCGTCATCCACGCACGGGAAGGGGATCCAGCGCAGCGCGCCCTTGGATCGATAGAAGAATCGTACGTCAACGTCGGAGGCCGCCGAGCGTCCCGAGTTGAGCACCGTCGTCGTGACGGTGATCTCGCTAGCCTGTCCCAACTCCACGGGAGAGGATGGGTAGAGGCCGAGACTCCGCGGCATCAGCTCGGGGAGTTCGGCCAACGGCTCGAGGATGGACATCGAACGGACGAGCTCATTGTTATCTTCGTCGGTCTCGTGAAGCAGATCGTGGGGGTCCACGACGACGCGGACCTCGTACGTCCCCGGAGCGTCGACGAAGCCGAGGCGGGCCGCGTTGAGCACGGTCTCCGCTTTGACCTCACCGAGATAGCTGATCGGGCCGACGCTCTGGACGTCGAGCTGCTTCCCGTTGACGTAGAACGCCACCTGCACGAACTCCGCGCTCCCCCGGCCCGTGTTGACCACGGCGGCTGTGAGGGTGACGTCGTCGTTCAGGCGAATCGGCGATCGATCGAACGTCAGGCTCTTCGGCCGTAGTTCGAGCGCCTGAACGGACAGCGTGCCGCTGAGCGTGTTGTTCCGTTCGTCTCGTTCGACGACTTCCTCGTTGCTGTCCACCAGAGCGCGGATCTCGAAGATGCCCGACGGCAGTCCTCCGCTGCAGCCCAGCGCCCCCGAGACATCCCCCGCAAGCGATGCCTCATCCCCGCACAGCGTGCCGCTCACGAGGACTTGGCCTGACCCTGGCAGACCGAATTGCGGGATGGTCGCGAACGCAAGCCCGTTGCGGAGAAGCGTTACGCGGAAGGGGCCGGACGGCGCGTCTCCCGCGTTGACCACCGTGACCGACACCGTCCAGGGGGCCGTCTCGTCCTCGGGGTCCGTCGGCGTGAAGTTGACCTCGGTCGGCTGCAGGTCCGGCAAGCCGGCCGGGGACTCGACGATCGTCACAACGACGATGAGTTCGTTGTTGAGTTCATCCGTTTCCTGGATTGCATTCCCAAGGTCGACGACCGCTCGGATCTCGTAGGTCTCGGGATCCCAGTTCATCGTGTCGACGGAAAACGCAAACTCCAGCTCCCGCCCTTCCGCGGGCGCCATGTACGGGGTCTCGATGGTCCCCGGAAGTCGCGCCCATGGGTCTCCCTCTTGTTGCGGACGGACGTAGAGCCCGGTCTCGAAATGCTCTGCCGTCCGGGTTCCCGTATTCGCGACGTGCACCACGACGTTCAGCTGCGTGCCTCGCATCACGAGAGACGGCGGATCCAGGATGATCTCCCGGATGGCGAGCTCGGCGAGGTTTCCCGCGCCAAGGAGCGCCGCCCCCACGGAGAGGCCCAACACCAACACCACGCCCACCACGATCGCTCTCCTGGACATGCCCGTTCCTTCCTCCTTAACGCCTCCGCTGTTGGGCCCTGCCTCCGGCGCGGCTACGGACACCCGCCGCGCACCGTTTCCACGACGTAGAGGTTCCCGTCGCTTGTTCCTGCGTAGAAGAGTTCCGCGAATCGCGACACACCGTCGGATTCGCCCACGTACGAGTCCATGACCACTCCGGACCGAATGGACTTCCCGAGGCCGGCGAGCGCGTCCTCGACGAACAGGACCTCACCACGGTCGCTCAGGATGCGGATCGTGCCTGAAGTTTCCGCGAACGAGACCCGGCCGCGCCGGCGATCGACCGCGAGGTCGCCCCCGGGACAAGTCAGTGCGGTTCCGGCCCCGCTGTAGGTCCACAGCGGCTGGCCGGACAACGACAGCGCGGAAATGCGCCCCGCTCCGCCCTCGCAGAGCGCGGCGTACACGGGATCGGCGGCGGTTTCCGAATACACGGCGAGAGATGCGACGGCGCCGCCGGCGGTCGAGAGATCTGTGCTCCAGCCGCGAAGCATGGCTGTCCCGATCGATCCGAACGATGTGCACGGTGAGAACGCGATGACTCGCCCGGCTGAGGTGCCAACGTAGACGCCCGTCGGTCCCAGGGCGAGCGCCGTGGCCTCGCCGCCAAACCCGCCGACCGAGCAGACCACGGTCTGGGTCGCCGAGGACACGGCGTAGAGCGCCGTGGGGGTGAGGACGTAGATGAGGCTTCCCGACGTGTCCACGGCAAGATCCACCGCGCGCTCTCCGAGCGGGATGGTCGTCGACGTCTCGCCCGTGCGTTTGACCACCGTGACTCCGACATCCGTTCCGACGTACGCGGTGCCCGCGGAGTCGAGGGCGAGCGCTGTCGCCGTGTTCCCGACGTGGACTGCCGAGCCGATGCGTCCCCCCGAGGACAGCGCGAACCGGTGGAGTGTTCCTGAGGCCGTCGCAACGTACGCCGTCCGGACGGCCGTGCCACGATCAAGAGCGAGCCCTGTGATCTTGGCGGCGTCGTTCAGGCTGGCGTCATACAAGGCCGTCGGCGGGCTGCCGCGGGCAAACGCATGGAGGACGCCGTCGTCGGAGGCCGCGAGGACGGTTCCCGAAGCGGTGTCCAGGAGGACAAAGCCCACGGCTCCGCGGTACGGCCCGCCGAGTCGGGTGGCCGACGACGCCTCGCGTGCGGCCACGGTCACCGTCAAGTCGGCGGCGTTATTCGCCTCGTCTTGTTCGGCAACGCGGCCCTCCACGTCCACGATGGCCGAGAGGTGAAGGATGCCGGCAGAGTCCGTGTTGAGGTCGATGTGGAGGATTGTGGACCCTTGGGCCGCGAGACTCACGAGATCCTGGACGCCGATCACGGTCCCCGCCTGCCGCAGTTCGACGCGGAAGGCGCCTGCCGCAAGTGCTCCTCGATTGGCGACCGTGATCTCGGCCGTCGCCGGGCACCCGGCGGTCAAGAGCCCGTCGCGAGCCGACGGCGCGCTCAGAGCTACGACGAGGTCCGGCCCGTAGGACGACGACGCGCCACAGTCCACCCGGTACGTGGCGGTGGCCGAGTTGTCTGTCTCGACAGCCTCGGCGACTTTGCCGCTCGAGTCGACGATGACCTGGAACGTGTGGTCGCCACACGCCCAGCCGATGGAGCCAAGCCCGATCTCTTGACGAAGCGTCACGGACTGAGACGGACCGAGTCCATCGACGCTCAGCCTGGCGAGCAAGAGCCCCGCCCCGTCGGAGCGCGCCCAGCGGACGTCCACGGAGAAGGGCTCCGCGGGCTTGGCGCCGCGATTGGCCACGGTCGCAAGGAGCACCGTGCTCGGCGCGCCGGCGGGCGCGATCGCGGGTTGCAGGCTGAGCGCCTCGACGACGAGGTTCGGTTCGTCCGTGGCCCCGCCGGTACTCGGCCGCCCGAGAGAGAACGACAGGACCATCTCGTTGTTCGTTTCGTCCAGCTCGCGCACTTCGCCGTCCACGGCGCCCGGGATCGGCGGGTCAACCCAGACGTGGAGCACGTAGCGACCTTCGGGCCAGCCTGCCGTCCAGAACGCATACTCCACCCATCGGGACGCTCCGCGCGCCAGTCCTGTCGTAGCCTGGCAGGCGCAGGCACCTTGGTTCGCCGCGGGTGCATTCTCGGAGCAGTCGAGGCGTCCAAGAGCCCACGGGAGGCCGTCATCGCGGACGACGAGGAACGTCACGGAGAAGCGGCCGGCGTCGATCGTGCCTCCGTTTCGCACTGACGCCCGCGTAACGACGGACCCGCCTGACGGAATGGGTGACGCCGGACTCAACGTGACTTCGGAGACGTACAACTCGGCCAGCCGCTCGGTCGGCGGCAGAACGGTGATCGTCGCGCTGATGACGTTGTTCGTCTCGTCGAGCTCGGAGACTCTATTGTCGGGATCGACCACGACGCGCAGGGAGTAGATCCCAGGCACGAGATCCTCCGTGTTGAGAACTCCCTGGGCTCGCATGCGGTCCTCCCGCTCGAGCCCCGGATCTCCCGTTGCGTTGGCACGGTACGTGAACGTGTCAAACCTTGCCTCGCCGACGTAGAAGCCGACAGTGAAGCCGTCGAGGCTTCGCTCCCCCGTATTCTCGATCGTCGCGGCGACATTCACGGAATCGCCTTGCCGAATCGAGGCGCTCGAGACTTCGAGCCCGACGGGGTGGAGTTCGGTCCCCTGGACGGAGAACCCGAGGACGATCTCGTTGTTGTGTTCATCCTGTTCGGGGATTGCGTTCCCGTCGTCAACGACGATTCGGAGTTCGTAGCTTCCAGGGACGAGGTCAAGCGCACTGGGGCTCGCATCAATCGTCGCCTCGACGGTGTCTGTGCTCGAATCTTCGTCGATTCCGAGGCGCTCGATCGTGCGAGTGACGAGCGGCGTCCACGATGTCGCTCCTGCGGCCCGGTAGGAGAACGCGACGGCGATTCCCACCGCACCGCCCGACGGGGCCGTTCCGCCGCCGCGGTTGGCGACGAGCACTTCGATGTCGACGTCGTCGTCCCAGTTCAGCGGCATCGGCCGACTGAACGACGCGGCGATCGGGAGGAGGTCGGGAAGTTCGAGCGTCGACGGACGCACACTGAGCGCGACGTCGAGGACGTTGTTCGTTGGATCGGCATCGGCGATGCCGTAGGCGTCCTCGACCCATACTCGGACGGCGTAGGTCGTGGCACAGGACACCATGCGGTCGACATCAGAGGACGAGAGAACGGCCATGGACGACGTTCCGATCGCGCCGTCGTGCGCGCCGGAGGTTGTCAAGAGGAGACGAAGGGGCATCCCGGTAGAAAGGGCGGCGTTGACGTCGACGCGGCGATCCCTCTCCAGGCCTGCGATCTGCGTCTCGGCGAAGAGGATCCACGCGTCACCCGGCACCGCGTCGGCGAGGCCGGCGAGCCCGGTCGCCTGCGGACTTCTGGTGCCCTGCGGGTCGGGCACGAACTGCCACGGCGTGAGCCCCTTGGCGTTGGCGGAGTCCGATGGTGCGATGGACCATCGCTCCCCGGTGCGTTCATCGACGCAGTAGACGGGGAAGAGGGCGAACCCGACGTGGAATGGACCCGCGGCGGCCTGTCCGGTATTCATGACGCCCGCCGTGATCGTGGCGGTCTCGCCCCACAACATGGGAGGTGTTGGCGTGACCTCCGCACTCACCGGGTGCAGCTCCGCCATGGGTGACAGAATCTCGAGCGACGCTGCAAGGCGGTTGTTGGACTCGCTCCCTTCGGGAATGACCCCGGCCGGATCGACGACGACGATGATCTCGTACGCGCCCGGGGCGAGATCGGTTGTCGAAATCGTCGCAACGAACTGGAGAGCAAGGGGTCCGTCTCCCGCGGGAAAGACACCGAGGGCCGTGCCGCACGGCTCTTCGCGGTCGCGACGGCGCCACGTGATCTCGACCTCAGCATCGACCTCAAGCGGCGGCCCCGACCGCTCGACGATCGCCGCGGCTGTCACCGCTTCGCCGCTCATGACGGACGTTGCGGGTTCGAGGAAGACCTGGGAGACACGGAGATCGACGAGCGACTCCTGGCCTCCGATCGACGGACCCACGGCCGCCCACAAGAGACCCCCACAGAAGAGAAGCACAGCGCAACGCCAACGGCCTGCCAGCATCCCCGCCCCCTTGCTCCTTTGCTTCGGCTCCTCTTCGTTTCTCGTTCGGTCCCTACCGCCAGCTACTCGAATTGACTCAGATCAAACGCGTACAGGTGTCCATCCGACGACGCGACCAGCAGGGTAAACGTCTCCGGGTCGATGATCGGTCGCAATAGGCTCGCGGGCGCCGTTCCGCCATCCTCCGGCTTGAACAGGAACGGCACTGCGGTTGCCCAGACGGTCACGCTCTCGTACTTCTCTAGGTTGCGATCCCATGCCTGCAGGATGGGGCGCGTCGTCCGTCCCTCGCGCATCTGGCCGGACACGAACATGACGGCCGCGTCGTCCCCCGCCGCGTTCGCGAGGAGCGTGGGTCCGACCGCAACGGCTGACGGCTCGAGTCGCCGAGTCGACGTCGTCGTGTTGCGGAATCCCCGACCGTGGTCGTACTCGACCCGCGCCATCTCGCCGATGTCGCTCGCCAGGTAGATCACCGCGTCATCATCAGCGCTCACCAACGACATCCCGACGACCGATCGGAGAGGATCGGTCTCCGCAAGCTGAGTGCACGTGCCGACTTTCACCGCGAGGTCGACCGCGTGGAGGAGGCCGGACTGCGTCCCGAAGAAGAGCGCAGTCTCCCTCTGGTTCTTCAAGAGATCCGTTGTCACGCGATCCTGGAGGTCGTACGTGCACTCGCCTCCGCTCGGGAGGATCCCGCGCACGATCTCGTCCGTTGCGATCCACAGGGCGCCGGTGGAGTCGACGTACGCGGGTGCCGAGGTCACGGCGCCGTACTGCGTCACCTTGCGCAGGGCTTGGCCGTTCGCGGCGTCGAGAACGAACGCCCCGTTCTCCGAACCGACGATGATCTTCGCACCGTCGGCGGACAGGACGAGGTGCGTCTCTCCCTTCACGATGTCGGACGTCGCACTCTGCCACAGGTCGACGAGGAAGGCGGCCTCCTCCTTCTCGACGCCCTCGAGCGCGTAGACTCGGCCATCGCTCGCCCCGACGAACACGCGGTAGGCCGCGGTGGTCGCGTCGTAGGTAGCGATAGGGCCGGTGAGCGTCCGTCCCGACGGAGCGGACCACGTCCCCTTCTCCTCGCCGGTTCGCACCTTGAGGACGTGCAGCGTGTCGCCGCTCGCGTCCTTCGCCACGTGGAACACCAGGCCGCCGGCCACCGCCGGCTCGACCTGGACCGATGTCGTGGTGATGCATCCCTCCGAGCAGCACGACGACTTCGCTGGGAAGGTCCACAAGTCGACCGTCGAATAGAACTGGGAGAGCGCGAACTGGTCGGGGAGGAAGATGTCTTGAGACGTTCCGCTCCCGTCGGCCGGCTGCACAGTGATGCGGATTTGGACAGGGTTTGCCCGGCCGAGGACGTCGCCAGCGTTCGCGACGTCACTACGGGGAGCGAACAAGCGGCTGAAGGCGTCGTAGTTGAGCGTGATGATGATGAAGCCCGACTTGCCAGGATCGCCAAGCGAGACAATCTTCGACAACTGGACGGGGTTCCCAGACGCGTCGGTGACGAGGGGTGCGAACTCGTTGGCCGGAGCGGTCAACCCGAGCCGGTAGTAGCCGTACACTGCGAGGTCACTGCCGGACAGGGTTTCCGTGCCGACGTTGTAGACATTGACGGTCAGACTCGTCTGGAGGCGGCCCATGCGGCACGTGGGAAACGGATCGCGCACCGCGAGTTGCGAGATGTGACGGCCTTCGCGAAGCAGGGTCAGCGTGTACTTGTCCGAACTCTCCGCCGTTGCCCCGGCGCAGGGCCCGCGCGGTGCGGTGTTGTCGCAGGGATCCGTGTCGCCGAGAGCGTCCCGCGGGTCGGCGTCCGCCGAGAAAGCGTAGATGCCGGGCAGGAGCGCGGACGTGTCGAACAAGACGACCGGTCGCTTCTCCTCGCCGGGTTCGAGGCCGGACACGACTTGCGTTCCCAGTCTGCCGTGCTCGCCCGAGATGATCTCGGTGAAGAAGAAATCGACCTCGAATTCTCCCACGGCAACGGTCGCGTCGTTCTTCACGAGGGCGCTGACGCGCACCGTGTCCCCGACGATGCCCTTATCGAGGCCGAGGGTTGTGCGGTCCACCTGCAACGGCCCTTCGACGAGGCCGATCTGAAGAGATTCAACCGAGATGTCGGCCCCAGCAACGGCGAGGCCGCCGATCGCGAGGATGGCGACTAGACTCGCGACGATGCCCGCGGCGCGGATCCGTCGTCCAGACACCTTTTCCACAGCAAACGCCTCTAGCATGCGCCCTCCTTGCCTCCACGCCACCGCGCTGCGGCGCCCTTCCCCCCGTCTTTTCCCGCCGGAGACTTCTCGCTAGATCGCCAACTGCAGGAAGATCCCCACCTCCATGCCGAAGACGCCGATACCCTCCGGGATCACGGCAAGTCCCGCCCGAATGTGGTCGGCCTTGACAGCGCCCACGGCGAGAGCCCGCTCGAAGTCGATGGCCACGATGCGATAGGTGGAAGCCGGCAGAGTGAGCTCGCGACTGAGCAGGAATTCCCGCGGGTTTCGCAAGAAGGTGGCCCGCTCCGGTGAGTCCACCGGCAGCCGATCCAGATCCTTCATCGCGGTGCGCAGGGTCTCCAGCGCCTCGGCAGTCAGCCGGGCAATCAACGCCAGCATGTCCTCAATCTGCTGCGTGGGCGACCCGTCGCTCGTGCGCATGGTTCCGCCGACTTCGCCGGCCACCGGCTCGTGGGCCTCCTGCAGGAAGATGCCCACGTTGCGATAGAAGATGCCGAGTCCTTTGGGTTCGAAGACGAGTCCTTCGAGAGGTTCGGCGACGCCGAACCATGCGTCCTCGGCGGCCTCCGGCACCATGGAGAAGTCGATCGCCGTGATCTGGAACGCGCTTGGCGCCAGATCGATCGATGCGGTCACCGTCTGGTTTGCCAGGTAATCTCGCGGAGCCCCCATGAAGAGAGCGTGCAGCTCCGGTGCCAGATTGAGGACGACGGCCAGCCGCACGAGCGCCGGCAAATCATCTTCGGGAAGCAGTGTCACCGTGCGGAGAATGCGCTCCGCGACTCGCTCCTCCTGTCCTAGGGCGGCGAACACCGACCCGACGACAGCCAAGCCGACGAGAAGCACTAGCAACCAGGAATGCCACATAGACCGAAGGCCGACCTCCGCCCGCCGATGTGTCATGCGCATTACCTCCTTAGGACGACTATAGCTCTGGACAAGACGAATGTGAAACGACCTCCGAGAGCCGGTGTTCTTCATAAGAACCTCCTTTCCTTTCTGCGTCGGCACAAGGTTGGACGAGGACGCACCGTACGTACCCGTGAGGGGCGGGGCGGTTTCCCAGCGAGTGTCGAAGTCGGCTGTCAGGTGGAAAGCGGCTCTTGTCCCCTTCTCGCATTGGGCATGCGGTGAGGCTCAGCGTGTGACCCTCGTGCTCTGTGGAGGCGGGGGAATCCTCCAGTTTGCGCGAGACGCATGGCAAGGTCGGGGGCGCAAGATCGAGGCTAGACTTGCGACAGGGAACCGTGAAGGAGCAGGAGTTGATCGAGAGAATCGTGAGCCAATACCTTCTGTTGTCCCTCGCGGGACTGGCTGGTGCGGCCTTCGTCGCAGTGGCGCTCAGCGGCGCCGTGCAAGCTCCGGAGGTCGGCATTCCGGTCGTGGACTCACCGTGGCCCCCGAGCGCCGTGGAGCGGATGGAGCGCTACGGCGAGTATGTCGTCCGAATCTGGAAGAGCCTCGATGAGGCGGCGCCGAGCTTCTATCGCGTTGTGACCGTCGATCTTGGCGACGCTCGCCTGGTCTGCGTCGACTGGGCCACGGGACTGGGAAAGCTGTCCGGCCAGGACATCGACGGGAGCGGCCATCCCAACGTGATCATCGAAAGCTACAGCGGTGGCGCTCACTGCTGCTTCGCGACGTTTGTCTACGATCTCGCCGAAACGCTCCTTCCGATTGACCTTCCTGCGTCGCCCGGGGGCAATGCGGCGGGCGAGTTCGTCGACCTGGATGGCGACTCCGTGTTCGAGTTCCGGACGTGCGACGACTCGTTCGCCTACGACTACTGCTGCTTCGCCGGGTCGCCGTGCGTTCCTGCCGTCCTCGTCTACGACTCCGGGCAAAGGCGCTACGCCCCCAAGAGCTACGCCTATCCGGAGCTCTATCGCGATCCGATCCGCCTCGATACCGAGCACGCGAAACTTACCCTCACAGGCGGTGGGGACGCTGGTTGGGACGGGACGCCGAAGTGCGACGTGCTTCCGCTCGTCCTCGACTACCTGTACTCGGGAGACCCAGAGGCGGCATGGGATGCGCTCGAGACCTACTATCTGTTCTCAGACAGGGACGCGTTCCGCGCCGAGATCGAAGCGGTTCTCGGCGCGAGTCCGTACTTCGCGACGCCGTAGCGTCGCGCCGCTGCCTCTTCAGCGCCCCTTCGCTGCAGGCGGCCCCTCCTCCGCCCACAGCCGCACGAGGTGGATGCAGGTCTCGACGGCCCTTCCCATCTCCTCCACGCTCGCCCATTCCTGCGGACCGTGCGGATTGTGCACTCCGGCGAAGAGGTTTGGCGTCGGGAGTCCGCGCTCGGTGAGTTGTGACCCATCCGTGCCTCCGCGGACGGGCACCTCGATCGGGGCGACTCCGGCGCGCCGCACGGCTTCCAGCGCGAGTTCGGCTGGCCGCATGTCTTTCTCCAGCCAGTAGCGCATATTGCGGTACTGGCGGGTGATCGTGCACGTGACCTTCGCGCGGGGCTCGAGCTTGGCGACCGCGTCGGCTGCCGCGCGGAGGGCCTCACCGTGCGCTTCCAGTTCGTCGAGTTCGAAGTCCCGCAGGATGAACGCAAGCTCGGCCTCCGCGGCCGTGCCTTGGAGATGGACCAGATGGATGAAGCCTTCCCGGCCGGCCGTCGTCTCCGGCGATCGCGCGTACTGTGGAAGTAGGCCGATCACCTTCGCGGCAAGGGTCAGCGCGTTCACCATGCGGCCCTTCGCCTTTCCGGGATGGATCGCCACGCCGTGGATTCGGAGGACGGCGCGGTCGGCGGAGAACGTCTCGTAGGTGACTTCCCCGAGCGCCTCGCCGTCGAGCGTGTAGGCGACGTCGGCCGCCAGCTCCTCGAGCGTGAGGTGGCCAATGCCGGTGCCCGTCTCTTCGTCTGGCGTGAAGCAGAGGCGGACGCGACCGTGCGGGATCGAGGGGTCTGCGAGCAGGAGTTCGGCGCAGGTGACGATGGCGGCCACTCCCGCCTTGTCGTCGGCGCCGAGGAGGGTGGTTCCGTCCGCGGTGATGATCGTGCCACCTCGTCGGGCCGCCAGCGCGGGCTCCTTCGCCGGATCGATGATCACGCTGGGGTCCCCCGGCAGCGTGAGGACGCCGCCGCGATAGTCCCGGTGGACGATGGGCTTGACGCCGCTCGCGGCAAAGTCGGATGCCGTGTCGACGTGAGCAAGAAGAGCGACGGTCGGCGCGGCACGCCGTACGGTTGCCGGTACGGTGGCAAGCACGAACCCCGCGGCGTTCAGTTCGACGTCGGCTGCGCCGAGATCCTCAAGTTCGGCCTTGAGGATTCGCTGGAGGTCGAGTTGCCGAGCGGTGGTCGGCACCGTCTCCGATGTCTCGTCGCTCTGCGTGTCGATGCGCGCGTAGCGAACCAACCTCTCCTCGAGCCGCTTGGCCATAGTCTCGTTCATCAAAGAGACCCCTCCCTGCACCTTGTTTGTTTCGTCTGGCACTAAGCCACCTTGGGAAGCCGATCGACCTTGTCGGTGTGGCGCGCGTAGTAGTCCTCGCGCAGGAGACTCATGACGACCCCGTCGAGAAGTCGGCCGTTCTTGAACACGGACTCGCGCAGCCGGATGCACTCCACGAAGCCGGAACGACCGGCGAGCGCGATGGCCTTCGAGATGCCGGAGTGCGTCCAGAGATGGACCTCACGCAGCCCAAGCTCGTCGAACAGGAAGCCGAGCAGGACCTCCTGGGCGTCGAATCCGATGCCGGTTCCCCAGAACTCCCTACTGACGACGATCCCGATGCTCGCGGACAGGCGGTGTTGCTCGCCGGTGTACGAAACGAATCCGGCGAGCCGTCCTGACGCCTTCTCGACGATCGCCAAGCGTGCGCTGTCTCGCTCATACGAAAACTCGCGCGTCTCCAGGCGCTTGATGTGCATTTCTTCCGTGTAGTCTGGCGGAAGCCCCTTGGGCCACGCCTGGGTATCCAGGTCGTTGCGTAGGTCAGCGAACAGCCTCTGGTCCTCGCGGCGCTCTTCGCGCAGTACGACGAGCTTTCCCTCAAGCGACATAACGTCTCTCCCGCATGGCGGTCCATTCGCCGCGGAGAAGATCCAGGGCAACATGGCTGTAGAAGGAGCCGGCGTGCAGGCCGCCGCGCGGCTGGCGCCCGGCTTCCGAGAACCGGTTGTGAAGGGCGAAGGCCAGGGCGGGCTCGTTCCATGACGCAACCCAGCCGCTTACGACGTGAGCCGGAGTCTCTTCGAACAGGAAGGCAAGGGCGACCGCGAGCACCGCGGAACCGATTCCCCGCCGTTGCTGCGCCGGGGCAATGACGACGCAGGCCGAAGGACAGTGCGGATCCCACTCCCAATCGGCGCGGACGTGGCCGAGGAGCGCGCCCGACGTCGTGTCGACGACGGCCAACGTCCACGACTCGCTCTCCTTCTGCCAATGCTCAAGGATTCCCTCCACGTGGCGTGCAGAAAGCGGCGCCAGGTCGGGGAACCCGTCGGGCAGGTAGCGCCTTCCCTCGAGAGCAGGGTCATTGAGGTAGGCGTAGAGCGCGTGGACATCCGTGGGCTCAAAGGCGCGCAGCGCAATCCCGTCTCTCTTCAAGCTGAACGGCAGCATGGTCTCCCTCTCTATCCGTGCGCGAGTCTACCGCGGCCCTAGGGCGGACTCCAACCTCGGACGGGCGGCGCGCCGTGCTATACTCCATTGGAGGGTGCTCCGGCCGTTCACCAGATGGCGGCACATGGAGTGACGCTTGACGCGATGACGGACGAGAAGATCGGGCGAAGGCAGGAGGCGCGGCTCTCCGTGTGGGATCGGCTCTTCCACGGCTTCCCCGTCAGCCTCGATGAACTCGCCTTGGACAAGTTCTGCGAGGACGTATCTGTACGCGACGAATGCGCGGCGTACGTCGTTCTCAGAGTCTGCACGACGCTGTCCCACTCCGCTCGGCCCACAGTGCGCTTTGCGCTTCGGGTTGCCATCCTCTACTGGTTCTCGAACATGGGCAGATGCCACGGCGAGGCGTGTAGGCCACTCCGGCCAAGAAGCTCGGCGTTTCGCCTCGGAGAAGCGATCGGAACGGGGCTCACGTGGGACGAGGCGGTCGCCGCGATGAAACGCAAGCCGATCGACTTCTCCGCCTACCTGTGGCTTCTCGAGGTTCTCGAAGCCGAATACGTCAGAGAGTGGAGTGCCACGTTCCCCGGCACGGAGCCGGCGTCGATCAGCGTGCTCTCCGGGCAACTTCAGAAGACCGAACACGCCAAGCGTTGGGATTCCGTTGCGGAGCCAGTGCCGGCACGCGGTCGTCGCGTGGGGAAGTGACGACAACGTCCGAGCGTCTTTGGGAGAGGCTCTTCTCGACGTGCCCCCGGCCCCGGCGATTGCCGGGCGGGGCGAGGCAGTTGTCTGTGACTAGACGACTGCGCTCTCCCGGCCCTCGTCCAGCACCCCGTGCGTGAGAATCGTTGCATCGCCTCGGACGGCGAGCGCCGCGGCGTAATCCGCGGGCGCAGCCAGGTCATGGAGCGTCCAATCGCTGACGCCGATGCGGACAACCCGTCGCCCCTCGTCGGCGCCCACCGGGACCGCGCGCAGGCGAGACGGGACCCCACCCCCAAGACCCTTCAACACGGCCTCTTTTCTCGTCCAGATGCGGAAGAAGACTCTGCGCGCCTCGTCTTCCGGCAGCACGCTGAGGGCCGCAGCCTCATCGGTCGTGAAGAACCTCCGCGCGAGCCGAACGACGTCCGCATCGGGGTCGATGCGCTCGATGTCCACGCCCACTCGATGCACTCGCGAGACCGCGAGCAGCATCCAGTCTTCCGAATGGGAGAGGCTGACGTGTAACGGGTGGCCAGACGCGTCGACGGTCGGAGCGCCGCGGCCGTGCCGCACGATCGCGACCTCATCAGGGTTGCACCTGAGGTAGCGGGCGAGGATCGAGCGGCGGGAGGCCCAGGCGATGCACGCTCGCTGGCGACGCGCGCGCGAGGCGATGCGGTCGAGGCACGCGTTCTCTCCGGCCGGCAAGAGACGGGCGAGTCTGGCGGCGTCGGCCGGCGGGACGAGGAGGGGCAGGCACCAGACGTCGACGTGTGGACGAATCCGCAGCCCCACGGCGGCGTCCGCGACTGTGCGCAGAGGTCCGAGACCCGTCTTCGGGGCGTCGCTCGACAGAAGCTCCCTCCTTTGCGATTCCCAATTCATGCCGTCGCCTCTTCATTCGGCCATCCACTGTACTGAGGAGGCAGCGGAGTTCCAACGTCCGTTCTGACTCCCCGGCTCGCGCGGTTTGAGAAAGCTCACTGACGCGCGGAAGATGAGTCGCACGGGATAGGGAGGAGGAGAAGGCGGTGAAGACCCGTTCGCTGCTCATGATCCCAGGTCCGGTCGAGTTCGAACCCGAGGTATACCAGGCGCTTGGGCTGCGACAAGTGCCTGCCGCCCCAGAGCACCGCGCTCACACGTTGACCGCCTGCTACCTCCCCGACGGAGTCTTCGGTTCCGCGTTTCTTCAAGCCGTCGCGGCCGCTGGGGTCGTGGTCGCCGGCGGACTGCACCCGGACCTCCGCGAGTGCACGTTCCGCGTCGGCCACATGGGCGCCGTCTGCCCGAGCGACATTTTCGCGGCACTCGGAGCGATCGAGGCGGGGTTGCGTGCGGTCGGCTGTGAGGTCGAGTCGGGAGCCGGCGTCACCGCAGCGGCCCGCGTCCTTGCCGCGGGGACGTCGCGTTCGAGCGGACGCTGAGTCGCCGCAGCGCGAGCGTCGTCTCTCGGAGAGGGACGGCGGCGGCCCCCGGGCCGGACAAAGCCCGTTGACGAGCCGAATCGACGCGCCTATGATGGCGCCGCACCGCGCAATCCAACGCTCATCGAGCGAGACAGGGCGATCGAATGCTGACGTACTACAGGTTCGAGAACGGCAAACTCGTCTACGTCGACGGTCTGGAGGAGTGCCAGATCGTCCAAGCGATCAGCCCAACTCCTGTCGAGCTTGATGCCCTGGTCGGGAACCTGGGCATCCCGATGGAATTCCTCACCGCGGCGACGGACCGCGACGAGCGGCCGCGCTTCGAGGTCGAGGAGGACTGCAAGCTCCTCGTCATCCGCGTTCCCCATCGCGACGTAGCATCGGTCACTCCCTACGTGACCTTAGCCTTCGCGATCATCCTCACTCCGCAGCGCGTGATCACCGTGTGCGCGGAGGACACGGCCCTCTGGGGAGAGCTTCTCTCGAGCCGCGGCCGGTTGCCGTCACCCGACGATCCGATTCACTTCCTCGGCACGGTCTTCCTGCACGTGGCCAGGCAGTACCTGGCGTTCCTTCAGAGCATTCGGCACGAGTCGGATGATGTGGAGCGCGCGATCCATGGCTCAATGAAGAATCAGACGCTCGTACGCATGCTGAATCTGGGGAAGTGCCTCGTGTACTTCACGACGTCACTGCGGGCGAACGAGCCGATGTGGGAACGAATGCGGCGCGTCGCGGGGCGGGACCTGACGGAGGAAGAGCAGGACCTTCTCGATGACGTGCGCGTCGAGTTCGGCCAAGCGCGCGATCTTGCCGACATCTACAGCAACATCCTGAACGGGATGATGGACGCGTTCGCGTCGATCATCTCGAACAACGTCAGTTCCGTCATGAAGTTCCTCGCGACGATCACGATCGTTCTCATGCTCCCGACGCTCGTGAGTAGCACGCTTGGGATGAACGTCCCCTTGCCGTTCGGCGACTCCCCGTTTGCGTTCTGGGTCACCATTGGCGTGTCCTTCCTTCTCTCGGCGATTGCCGTGATCGCCTTCCTGCGAATGAAGATCTTCTGAGCGATGTTGTGCTGGATCGCATCCCGCGGGGTGGCACCTCCTCGTTTCGTGGGCGTCGTTGGCGAGATCGGCCTTGAGCTGCTGCCGACCGTCATGGGCGGCAGAAAGCCGTCCTGCTGTTCGAGAGCCGCGATCTGATGCTGGGAGGGTTGTCCGCCGCGCTCGAGTTCCCCTCCGTCGAGCGCGAAGACAGCGGCGAGCTGGCCCTTCGCGATCGCGTGTTCCATGCGTGACCGCCGCCGACGGTCGGGCAGCCGAGGTCCTCAGTCCCTGATAGCGATCGGCGGACAAGCATGGAGGCGAGAGAACGTGCTAGAGTCTTCGTCGCGCGAACGCGCGCAACCGGCGGGAGAGGAGGGGACGCCATGTGGACGAGAAGCCAGAGACACCGAGGTGGAGCGATCCTCATCCTTGCGATCGCATTCGCCGCGGCGCTGACCATCGCGTGTCCGGCCGAGATCGCCTACGTCGGGGCCTTCGGAAGCGGTCTCGCGATCTACGTCGTCGATGAGGTCCATCTGACGACCCGTCCGCTCACATCAGGGCCCGTGGATACGGCGCCCGCGTGGTCGCCGGACGGTGCGCGCATCGCCTTCGTGCGCTGGGTGGGCGACGCTCCCGACGTCTTCGTGATCGACGCGGGCGGGACGCACCTCACGCGGTTGACCAACACCCCCGGCCAAGACGCTGAGCCGGTCTGGAAACCCGATGGCACGGCCCTTGCCTTCCTCAGCGAGTTGGACGGGACGACGGCCGCCTATCTCGTGGACCCTGACGGCGCGAACCTGCGACGGTTCCCCGGGCTTCCCGACGGGATCGGCTCCCTCGACTGGTCGCCCGACGGCCAATTCGTCGCCTTCGACCGCATCGTCGACTACCAAGTCCACCTGTTCATTATGGACGTCGCGACGGAGGCGATTCGCGAGCTCCCGGGCGTGCTTGGCTCGCGGCCGTGCTGGTCGCCCGACGGAAGCCACATCGCGTTCAGCGGGGACCCTCACATCGGCCTCATCCGGCCGGATGGCACCGGCCTGCGGTGGCTGGCCAGGCAAGGAGGCCGCAACGAACACCCGACGTGGTCGCCCGACGGAACGCGGATTGCCTACCAGTCGGACTACCTCGGCCGCGACGTGATCTGCGTCGTCGGCGTGGCGACCGGTACCTTCGTCCGCCTGACTGACATCGGGACGTCGCCCGACTGGAACCCGGCACGCGCACCGTGATCCGGACAGCGTCGAGCGCCGCTGGCTACTGTGGCGCCAGGCACCCAAGTCGAAGCTGATACGCCGTGGCCTCGAGCGGGCGCCTCGCAAAGACGCCACGAGGAGTCATGTCGGAAGCCAATCGACATGGAGACGGCGGGAGAAGTGCGTATACCCTCTTGCCCGAGGTGAGAGCCGTGAAGGGACGCGGAGCGGACGACGCGCTTGAGTCATTGCCGAACGTTGGCGCTGAGGTAGCGAGGCGCCTACGCGAGGCGGGCATCCAGACGGCGGTGGAGCTCAAGCGGCTGGGCAGCATCGAGGCTGCGGCTCGGTTGGCGAACGTGCGTCCCGAGGACGCGCCGTGTCGGAGTATGCTCTCTGGGCTCGAGGGCGCGATCCGCGGAGTGCGATGGCATGCGATCCCGAAAGAAGAGCGGGAGCGGCTGTGGGACGACTACTGCGCCCGTGTCGGGGTGGACGCGAAGTGAGTCGCCTGCCATGTCAGCTGAGGTGAGAATGGCCGAGCGATGGCCCAGAGCGCTCGCAATCATCGGTCTTGCTGGCATGATCCTCGGGGCTGTCGATCCTCTTGAGGGATCGGTAGTCATCCTGCCCGGGGTTGGCCTGGCCGCTCTCGCAGCATTCCTCGGCAAGGGACGGTGGCGCGTGCTCCTCTACTGGGCCCTGGTCCTGGTGGCGGTCGGCGCCGCGGCGATGTGGATCCTGAGCACGCTCGGAGGCATTGGTGGAAGCACGGGACGTTCGGACTGGTGGGGACTCATCGTGCTGCCCTACGCCGTCGGCTGGGTCATGGGCGTCGTCGGCGGTGTCCTGACGTTGCTCCAGTTTTTCAGCCGTCCGAAGCTGCCGGGCCAAGGCGAGAAGCCGGCGTAGGTCGTTGTGCCGGAGCCGCAGGCGTCATCCCAAGGTTGGCGATGTTCAGGAGAGGCGATGACGTGGCGAAGAAGAAAACGTGGCGCGAGAAGCTGGACAATGACAAGGGCCTCTCGCGCGTCGTCGAGGTCGACGAGCGGATGAGCTCGCGCTGGGGTGCAGGGACGTTCGTCATCCCCGCGCCGCGCGAAGTCGACGAACTCATGCGCGCCGTGCCTGAAGGGAAGCTGACGACGATCAACCACTTGCGCGAGACGCTGGCGACACGTCACGCCGCGACGATCGCGTGCCCGATCACGACCGGCATGTTCGCCCGCATCGCCGCCGAGGCGGCGGCCGAAGACGAGAAGGACGGACGCATCGACATCACCCCGTACTGGCGAACGCTCAAGACGGGCGGGGAAGTCAACCCGAAGTACCCCGGCGGGTGCGAAGGCCAGAGGGAGCGACTCGAGGCCGAGGGGCACGTCGTCGTCCAAAAGGGGAAGCGCTGCATCGTCCAGGACCACGAGAAGTCCCTGGCCGAGGTCCTAGGCCCTGCAAAGAAGAAGAGAGGAGTTTCGTGAGCACGAAGACGCCGCGTCTCTACAGAGGTCTCGCCTGGCTGTGGCCGCTGTGGGGCGACCCGGGCGGCGAGTACGCCGAGTGGTGCGCGCACGTCGTCGCGATGATCGAGAAGCACGCGAAGCGCGAGGCGGGGTTCGAGGTCCACGACGACCGTTGGCGCCCGGGATCGGTGAAGACGCACATCGCCGTCAACCCCGTCGAAGCGCGGCCGTTGGCCCTCCGAGTTCATAGGGAGAGAGAGGATTGCGATGATTGAGCTAGTGCCATCCGAGTTCGCCCTTGCCGTGCCCTTGTTCGCCGGCATCGACCACAACGTCCCCATCGTCTTCTCCGTGCTCGAGGGGACTGCGGCGGGCAGAGTGTTCGTCGACGACGTCGACGACGTCGACTACGTCGATCGAGCCGACTGCCCGCGCTCGGCGTTCCTCGCGGTCAGCGATGCCTTCTCCTACGTCGCCGGCGACGAGACAGACGACGCCTTCGGCCGCGACCTCGTGGCGCTCATCTTCGGCGACCTTCTCCCGAGCCAGGAGGAGCAGGAGCTCGTCGTCTTCGCATTCACCGATGCCTGGCGCGTAAAGCTCGACACTCTGCTCGCCCCGAAGGGCGCAATCCGCATCCACCGGAAGGCGTTCTCGTTTGACGCCGCTCATGCTCCCGACTTTCGTCTCTGGCGCAGCCGCGTGCCGGCCGGCTACCGCATGGAATCGACCGGCGTCGTGGTCGGCGACCCGCGATTTGGCGTGCGCCTGATGAAGGACCAGGACGTGATCAGCGAGTGCCGTGCCGTCTTCGTCGGCCGCGGCGCGGCCGAGATCGACGTGCACACGGACGAGAACCATCGCAACCTTGGCCTCGGCGCTCTCACGGCAAGCGCGTTCCTCGACGCGTGCCACGCCCGCGCCCTACGGCCCAACTGGTCCTGCTGGCCGGAGCGCGAAGCGTCGATCGCCCTCGCCAAGAAGCTCGGGTTCGTCGAGCAGGACGACGTACCCGCGCATCTGGCCGTTCACTCTGCGAACGGCTAGGGAGAACAGCGACTCGCAGTGCGAGTCGCTCGGGAGAGTGCCCGGACTGCTGGCATTCTCCTGCCCGCGAGGAGGCAGGATGGTGGCCACTCGTGCGCCGAGTGGCTAGGGAGAATGCCTGAAACGCTGGCGTTCTCCTGGCCATGGGGAGGGCATATGGTGAATGCCGAGGATGCACTCGGGATCCTGAAGCGGCTCTCGGCTGGCAGAATCAAGGTTTGGGTCTGTGGCGGCTGAGGTATTGACGCCCTGCTCGGACGAGAGACGCGGGCCGCTCGCGGGGCGAGCGGCTAGGGAGAACGCTCGGACTGCCAGCGTTCTCCTGGCCCTCTGGTATTGCTCGACAACATCGTCCGAGCGCGCGAGATGCTCAAGCGCGACGGATACAACCTGAAGGAGCTCTGGGCCGAGAACCTCCGCACGGCTGATTCGCGCGGCGTCGAGACCGACACGGCTATCCTTCTCGAAGACGCGGCCGGCCGCTAGATTGACCTCCACGCCATCCGGCCCGATGAGCACGGCAACGGGATTCCCGCCTATGGCGGTGAAGGCATGGTGTCCGGGAAGGCTGACCTAGCGTGCGTGGGCCCGATCGCCGGGATGCCCGTTCGCTGCATCAGCGGCCAGATGCAGATGCAGTGCCACACCGGTTACACGCTGCCGGAGAGGCATGTGCGAGATCTCGAGCTGCTGCGTGCGGGACTGGCGGCGCATATGGAGAACTCTGACGGGGCATCTGCCTGACAGCAGTATCAAGGAGCCCAGGTTCATCCCAGACCACCGTGCTGCGCCCGACCTGGCTGCCGCGTTGGGCGCCGCTCACGATGCGACTGAGCGTGGAGCTGCCGATGAGGCCACAAGTTACCTGGAACTGGTCCGCGGAACCCAGTCGGACTGCGGGCCATCCCGTAGCGCATTGCTCTGCAACATGGGCTCGCTAGAATGGCGGATGATCACAGCGATGCGGCTAGCGGGAAGTAGGGCGTTCATGACTGGTGCGGGACCCTGGCAGCGAAGCTAGCGGCGTTGTGTCAGGTGAGGGAATGATCCAGACACCAACCGTATTCATCACCGGAGCCGGTGCAAGCGTCGAGTATGGTCTTCCATTGGGAGCCGACCTCGTGAAGAGAGTCGTACTGCTCACGAGGCAGCCGAACAGCGGCCTCCGGCAAGCTCTTGCGAAGGCCGGAGTCAGCATCGCTGATGCAGAAGCCTTCAGCACACGGCTCAGTGGCTCCGACCCCAGTTCAATCGACACATTCCTTGAGAACAACACGGAGGAGTTCATCCGAATAGGAAAGGCGGCGATTGCACTCGTCATTCTCCTGGCTGAGGGGCACTGCCTGGAGCTAGGTCGACTTGGCCCAGAGCCTCCTAAGGACCACTGGTTGAAGTATATCTGGAATCTCGCACTCGCGGGGTGTACCGCGGCAACGTTGGCCACCAACCGCGTCAGTTTCGTCACATTCAACTACGACCGCGCTCTCGAGACATACCTGGACGGAGTGATTCGGAACGCATTTGGCTTGGAGGGAAGTGAGGCACGCGAGCTCCGCGAACAGGCGTTCCCGATTGTGCATCTCCATGGAGCGGTCTCCGGTGTCGAGTTCGGCGCTGATCCGGGAGAGCTGCTGAACGGTCGACTGGAGGAGACAGCCGAGGGCATCAAGGTCATCCATGAGGCTATCCCGCAGGATGATCCGGCGTTCAGGAGGGCTTTCGAGCTACTCCGGGGAGCACTACTGGTGTGCTGCCTGGGGTTCGGCTACCACCCGACGAACGTGCAGCGCCTCCGCGTGAAGGACCTGATGAGGACTCCGAGCGCCAAGTTCTGTGGTAGCGCGTACGGCATGGGGACAGCGGAGATCAAGCAGGCCGAGGGGCCGCTAAGGCTGGAGATCGACCGGTTGTCCAAAGGCCTGAAGTGCGAGGCTTTCCTTCGGGAGCGCGTCGTGCTCGCATGATGACACACGATGTATGTGCTGAGGACCCAACTGGCCAGCCGTGCCGAGGACCGAGCCAGCTCAAGATGGCGATGACCGTCATCCATGGCGATGTCTGCGAGAGCCCGGAGGCGATCGCGCTCGAGACGCCCAACGTGGTCGTGATGCCGACGACTGGCATCCGCGACATGGCTCGGATCCAGTACCCGGCAGCCGGACGCTGCATCTACTGTGGCAAAGAGCAGGACCTTCGCCGAGAGCACATCATTCCGTTTGGACTGAACGGCACGATGGTCATCCCGCAAGCGTCATGTCGAGAGTGCGCGCGGAAGACCGGCGCATGCGAGACCAAGGTGCTGCGGGGCCCGATGAGGAACATGCGCCTCCTGAGGCGGTTTCGGTCGCGGAGCCAGCATGAGGGTGCATCTTTCGTACATAGGTTCCAGGTGGTGAAAGACGGCGCGCGAAGCGTGGTCGAGCTACCGCTGGAGGAAGCTCCGATTCTGCTATACTTCCCGATCTTCTCTCTGCCGCGCATTCTGACGGGGCAGGTGGGCAGCGGCGCGACCATGATCGGCGTTGCGGCGATGCTGACCGGCCCGACGCCCGACGATGTTGCGTGGCACCTCGGAGTGGATGGCGTCATCGACGAGTCTGAACCGTACGACCCTATAGCGTTTGCCAGGATGATCGGTAAGATAGGCTTTGCTACAGCGTTCGCAGAGGGAGCACTGGCGATGATCGATGGACCTACCCCTGTTCTGCCAGCGATTCTGGGAGACGCCGACAACATTGGTCGGTGGGTCGGGACAATGACCGGTCTATACAAGAAGTACCCAGGAGTTGTGCATCGAGTCGCGGTGCACCTCGACAGCGCGAGCGGACTGCTCGTTGTGGAGGTGCAGCTGTTCGCGGACTCTGGGGCGCCATCATACGGCGTCGTCCTTGGGAAGCCGCGCTCCCACGGGAAGTAGCGGGTGACGGGGTCAGGCCTTGAAATGACACATTCCCGTTGCGTTGCCCAAATTGGGTCCTGGCGGTCATGCCGTAGACGTTAGGCTGCACCCAGAACCCTCCTCCCTCTGATGCAATTGCTGTAGGTGCTCTCTCGCTGTAGTCTCGCGCCTAACGCAGCACAACCCAGAGGACAGGTGCAGGAGACGAGCAATGGACTCGAACCAACATCAAGGCAGCTCTGTACGGTTGGTGGGATCTCGGCTCTATGAAGCCGATGCTGATCTCAAGCAGATGTACGACCTCCTGATGGAGGCCCGGTCTCGTACTGGCGACTGGCGCTGCTGGCACGTCGGCGAGCTGGCGTTCGGGTTCTTTGTGATCGATTGCCACCTAGATCCGCGGAAGCATGTGCAGCTCTGGCACGACGGCGACAAGCTCGTCGGCTACGCGATGCTCGGGGACGACGCGTACTTCGATTGGCAGGTGCTTCCGGACTACGAGTGGAAGGGCATCGAATCCGAGGCGTTGGCGTGGGCCGAAGGGCTCCTGGCGGAGCTGCGCGCGAGCGATGCGGAGCGCTGGAAGGGGCCGATGATGGTCGGCACGCGGCAGGACAACGCGGAGCGTATCGCGTTCCTCGAACAGCACGGCTTCCGGCGCGGCGAGTACGTCGAGGTGAACATGCTTCGCTCGCTGGAGGAGGCATTGCCTCAAGAGGCATTGCCCCCAGAGGCGTTGCCTCCACTGGCTTTGCCCAGCGGATTCCACGTGCGCTCGCTGGCTGGCGACACATCGGAGGTCGCTGACCGCGCCGCGGCCCACCGCGAGGTGTGGCGGCCGTGGACGGTTGGCGAGGTCACGGACGAAGACTACGCGCGGTTCATGCGGATGCCGGGCTACGACCAGGATCTCGACGTGGTGGCCGTCGCGCCGGACGGGGCGATTGCCGCGTACGTGAATGGCTGGCTCGACCCGGTCAACAAGATCGGCGACTTTGGCCCGGTGGGAGCGCGAGAGGCCTACCGTCGGCAAGGCTTGACGCGGGCCGTGCTGCTCGAGTGCATGCGGCGGATGAAAGCGCGCGGGATGGATCGCGTCTGCGTTTCGACCGGCGAGAGCAACGTCGCGGCCCGCGGCCTCTACGAATCCGTCGGCTTCCGCGTCGTGAACCGGTACGTCGAGTACGCCCGGCCGTGAACTACGGACTCGTGCGATAGGATGGCGACCATGGACCAGCCGTGGGCTAGGGACTTCTACGCCAAGCAGAACGAATGGGCCGACGTCTCTCGTGACCCCATCACGGACATGCATTGCAGGAATGCTGACCTCGTCCAGCGTCTGGCTGGTGGCAGGATTGGCAGGGTGCTCGAGTTGGGGGCCGGGGGCGGACAGAACGCCGCTGCGCTTGCCGATCTGGGCTACTCAGTTACGGCTGTCGAGCTTGTTCCGTCGGTGGCTCAGAACGCCTTGGAATTGGCCGCCCGGCCGCGGAAGGGGCAGCTGCGCGTCATCGTTGGCGACTTCTACGAGGTCGAGCTTGCGGAACGGTTTGACATCGTCTGCTACTGGGATGGCTTCGGCGTCGGGTCAGACGACGACCAGCAGCGACTGCTTAGGCGCATCGTAGGTTGGCTCGTGCCCGACGGCTTCGCGTTCATCGAGGTCTATACGCCGTGGTACTGGTCTGGCATTGCCAGATCCGGCATGGCAGGGCGAGAGACGCAGTTCGGGGGCGTCTGTCGGAGATACGACTTCGACGCAAACGGCTCCAGGATGCTCGACACCTGGTGGCCCGTGGGACGCGAGACCGAAGCGGCGACTCAGTCTCTGCGATGCTACTCGCCGGCGGACCTTCAGCTTCTTCTCAAGGATACGGGACTGTCTCTCGAGTCCGTGGAGCCGAGAGGGGCGTACGATCCCGCGCGGGATCGGTTCGTCGAAGACGCGCCGCTCGAGGAATCCATGCAGTACCTGGCCAAGTTCGTTCCGGCGTGATCGCCTGCACGTGTATCGTGGACCATGGGAGTGCGCCACTCAGGGGTGAGGGCACGGGCTCTACGAAATCGGTCAGCTTTCGGCTCGCAAACAACTACGTCGAGCGCGTGCGCGTAGAGGGCGGCGGCTGACGGTGGACTCGGGTCCTCCGGGCCAACTGGCTGTCTCTACGGATTGCGGGCGATGAACTTGACGCCGTTGTCGCCTATCCTGGTGACAGCAATCGGGAGCGTAGCTTCCTTCCCGTGGTTCTTCCACACGATCTCCGCCGCGCCGGGCTTGACCGCGGACAGAGCGCCCGCTTCGCCCGCCGTGAAGGTTCCGCTGATATCCGAAGGCCTGAAACCGGGTTGCGTCGATGCCGCCGCTACGCTCGTCGTTGCCCCGATTTCGACGTAGAGCGTGCCACACATCAGGGCCTTCCCGGCGATCTTCTGTTCCCCAACGACCAGGGACGCGGGTCCGAGGAAGTTGACTCGCTGCCCCGAGAATGTCGATTTCATGGGCCTATTCTAGCGGGGTCGCGTGGCGCGGCCAACACGGCGGCTCATGCCGAGACGCACCACGGCACGGCTCGCAGGCTTTGCGTCCGTCGAGAGTGCCGGTCCCTTGCGTGGGCCGTGTCATCTGCGACCTAGCTTGGCTACGCCCCGACGCGCACAATGTTCGCATGCCGAAGACTGCAAGTGATCAGACGGCCGGCTCTGCTCTGGTGTCCTTCCGCCCCTTCTGTGACGAGTCCGACTATGCGCGCATGCTCGCGATCCTGCTGGAGAGTGCGAAGGCAGACCGTGATGACTGGATGCCGTCGCTCGACGAGATCAAAGCGTGGTGCGCCCCGACGGCCAGGTTCGACCCGGCGAGGCAACTCGTCTTCGCTTCAATGGCCGGCCGGGGCAGCGGGCTGCTCGGGGCGCCGAGCGGTGAGGGGCGAGGCAATGCCTCGCCCGAGGCGGGTGCCAGTCGTGTGAGCTGGTACACGACGCGGAATGGAGCGTGCATCTACGCCCAGACGAGCTTCCTTCTTCCCGAGTGGCGACAGCCCGGCGTCTGGCTGGCGCTCGTCCGAGAAGGCGACCGGCGGATTCGAGAGATGGCGGCCGGCCATCCCTCACTTTCTGAGCGCTACTTCCAGGGCTGGGCGACGGAAAGCCAGACGGAGTGGATCGCCGCGCTCAAGGCCGAGGGATACGAAGCCGTGCGCCACTTCCGCAACATGGTCCGCACTCTCGACGCGGTCCCTGCTCTCGCGACCGCGCCCTTGCCGGACGGCCTCGAGCTCCGGCCCGTGCAGGCCGACCACATGCGCCGGATCTGGGAAGCCCAGGCGGAAGTGAACCGTGAGCTGTTCGAGTACGTCGCCGAGCAGTGGACGGAGGCGAGGTACCCCGGGTGGCTCGCGGACACATCGCACACGCCGCGCCTCTGGCAGGTGGCGTGGGATGGCGATCAAGTCGCCGGGATGGTCCTTCCGCGCATCGATGAGGAGGCGAACCAAGGACGGGAGCGCAAACGCGGTCACACGGAGCACGTCTTCGTCCGCCGTCCGTGGCGCGGCCGCGGGCTGGCCAAGGCCTTGCTTATCCGCAGCCTGCGGCTCCTCAAGGAAGAGGGCGTGGACGAAGCCGAGCTCGGAGTCGATTCGGAGAACGACAGCGGCGCCTACGGCTTCTACGAGCGCCTGGGCTACGTGACGGAGAGGACCGACATCTGGTTCCGGAAGCCGCTCGACGCGGGGAAGTAGGATCCCTCGCTGCGTGAGGGCATCTCGGGAGAGGGAGATCGTGGTGGAGTTCTCGCTACGGGAGTACGAAGCGAGCGACGCTGCGGCGGTGCTGCAGCTGAATGCCGAGTCCGTGGCCGTTCTGAGCCCGATGGACGCGGATAGGCTTCAGCTTCTCGCGGGAATGGCCAGCCTCCATCTTGTGGCCGTGGGCCCGTCGGGCGTGATCGGCTTCCTGATGGCGTTCGCAGATGGCACGGACTACGACAGCGTGAACTACCGCTGGTTTGCCACGCGGTTCAAGCGCTTCCTGTACCTCGACCGGATGGTCGTCACTGCACCGTTCCGGCAAGCCGGCGTAGGGCGCGCGTTCCACGCTGCAGCCGTGCAGCATGCCGCAGCGGCCGGACTGGCGTGGATCGTCGGGGAGATCGACCTTGACCCGCCGAATCCCGCGTCGCTAGCGTACCACGAGCGACTGGGATTCGTCGAGGTTGGGAGACAGACCCTGCCCAGCGGCAAAGTCGTGTCGATGCGAGCGCGCAGGATCGTGTAGCGCGTCGCGCCCCTCCTTCGTGTTGACAGGCGGCGACCGCTGCCGACTTCTTCCCTCCCATGTCTCTGCGCTCTCTGCGGTGAGTTCGGTCGGGCTTCCTCGGCTGGAGGTTGCGGGAGTGCCCTTCGCGAGCGCGCTTGAGAACGGCGGGACACTGCCCTGGAAGTACCGCGGGACCCCGTACGAGAAGTCGATCGATCCTGAGGGAGTGACGACCGAGTTCATTCGCTGCCCCGACCCGACGGCGTCGGGCATCGTCGTCAAGATCATCCGGGCGACGATGCCGGAGTAGCCGCGAGAGTCGGGACGCCGGGGCTGGCCGTGTGCTTCTGAGAGAGGAGACCCCCGCGGGCACACGTGGTCGGCGGACTCTCTCGTTGACGACTCGCTCGGATGACCCTAGGATCAGCGGGCAGAAGAGGTGGATGACGATGAAACTCCGAAGGCGAAGCGGCGACGAATCACTCAACTCCTCCGCTCCTCTTGCGGAGGAGAAGGACGTCCCGATCCTCGTAGAGGTCCAGCTCCTCATGTCGGAGAAGAGGACCGGCCTATCGATCATGCGCACGGGCATTGCGATTCTCGCGCTGCCCTTGTC
Source organism: uncultured bacterium (assembly GCA_903857865.1). GTDB lineage: Bacteria > Bipolaricaulota > Bipolaricaulia > UBA7950 > UBA9294 > CAIOGO01. The sequence continues at coordinate 65,609 of CAIOGO010000004.1, forward strand.
CGTCCTGTCCGTACTCATCGCGACGTCCAAGTACTACGACATCGGTCACATCGTCCACCTGTTCGTCGCCGTCCTCGTCCTGTGCGGCCTGCTCGTCGGGTTGTCCGTCTACCTCATCGTGCTCGCGTTCCTGCGGATTCGCGCCCTCGATCGCGTGATCCGGCGAGTTCGAGCCAAGTTCCCCAACCTGGCCGACCTCATTCGTTGAGGCACGGGCGGAGCCATCGCGCGTGGCCGCGTCTCTCCCTCAAAGCTGCGGTCTCGCCGGGAGCCACCGGGACTCGGTCCAGACCGGGTAGCCGCTCGTCTCGCTCGTCAGCCGCCGCACGTTCGTGCCGTCGGCGTCCATGACGTAGATCCGGAAGTCGCCATCCCGCGCGCTCTCGAAGGCGATCTGGGTCCCGTCGGGCGACCAAGAGGGGCCGGCGTCCCAGTCATCGTTGTTCGTCAGCCGGCTCTGTCCGCTGCCGTCCGCGTCCATCACGTAGATCTCGGCGTTCCCGTCGCGCAGGCTGATGAAGGCGATCTTCGTACCATCTGGCGACCACGCCGGCCCGCCGTCGGGCGCCGGATTCTGCGTGAGGTTGTCCTGGCCAGACCCGTCGGCGTCCATGCAGAAGATCTCTCCTATGCCGTCGCGGTCGCTCTGGAAGGCGATCTTCGTCCCGTCGGGCGACCAGAGGGGGAACCAGTCGGTCCCCGAGATATGCGAGAGGTTCGTGATGTCTGTCCCCTCGGCGTCCATAACCATCACTTCATAGCTTTCTCCGTCAGGCAAGAGTGTTGGCGCCGCTTCGCCCTTTGCGTGGACGTGGACTCCCAGGGGCCACAGGGAGTAGAAGACAATCTTCGTCCCGTCAGGGGAAAATGAGGGCCAGCCGTCGAAGTCGGGGTGCCGCGTCAGGTTGATCGGTCGGCCCCCGTCGGCGTCCATGACGTAGACCTCGTAGTTGCCGTCTCGATTCGTCTGGAAGACGATCTCCGTTCCGTCGGGAGACCAGGCGGGAAACTGGTCGAGCGCGATGTCGTCTGTCAGACGGCTTTCGCTTGTTCCGTCGGCGTTCACGACGTAGATCTCCTGGTCGCCCGCAACGTCTCGTACAAAGGCGACCTTCGTTCCATCGGGAGACCACTGAGGCCATCCCGCCACCCCGAGGGAGGTGAGGTCGAAGGAGTCCGATCCGTCCGGGCTCGCGAGGCAGATCACGTGGATCATCCCGCGGTCGGCGACGTACAGGATCCCGCGGACCACGGTGAACGAGCCGACGCCGGCAAGCTTACCGTCCACTGTGACTGCGACTGCTACGACGTTCGAGTCGCCCTCGGACGTCGGCAGCAGCGGGACGGTGGCGGTGATGCTCGTGTCGCTCCACGAGACGACCGCCGCCTCGAGTCCTCCGAACGAAACCTCACTTCCGACCTGGGAACCTCCAAAGCCGGTCCCGACGATCGTGGCCTGCGTGCCCACGACGCCGCTCGTCGGGACGAGCGTGACCATTGTCGTCGCAGGCGGCAAGAAGAGGTCACATCCACCGACGGCGAGGCCCAGTAGAGCAAGGCCGATGCGCACACGAGGGATCCGTCTCTTCACGTTGGACCTCCTTCACTCCCTCCACTCAAGCGAGCCCAGTCTAGCGCGGGCCATGCGGACCGCGAAATTCCTCTCCTGTGTCGTGGAAGGCGACGGGGTCTTGTTTCCTGCATGCACTGCTGGGATTCCTCTTGCAGATGGCGAGATGCCCGCCCGCCTCAAGCATTGCGTCGAGGATGGCGCGCGGAGCGCATTGGAGCGCGTTCGCCCATTGCGGGGGTGGCTTGTGGCGACCTCTCCCTCTACCATCACGAACGCGTGAACCTATGACTCCCGCCAAGCACGCATCCTCCTCATCGCGGCACGCCGTGCTCTTTGCCATCGTGGTCTCCATTGCCTTGCCTGCCTGTGCTCCCGCCACCGAGCGAGGCATGATGCTGCGCGAGATGCCGTTCGCCGTGAGTGCGGAGTCGCGGTACCTCATCTACCTTCACGGGCGAATCGTTGAAGACCAAGGGATTCGCCCGACGGATCCCCGTTTCGGCGTCTACGAGGTTGAGGCGATCCTCGCCACGCTTGCTGAGCACGGTTTCCAAGTCATTAGCGAGGTTCGTCCACCCAACGCGGATCCCCTCCAGTACGCGCAGAGGACGGCCGGTCAGGTCCGCGTCTTGCTTGCCGCCGGCGTGCCGCCGAGCCATATCACGATCGTCGGGATGTCGAAGGGAGGAGCCATCGCCATCCTGACGGCCTCGCTTCTCCAGAACGACGAAGTCCGGTTCGTGCTTCTTGCCAGCTGCGGCGACGAGATTCTGGTTGACTCCAAGCTCACCATCGCGGGCCGGGTCCTTTCCATCTATGAAGCCGCGGACGAGATGGCGTCCTCGTGCCAGCCCCTCTTCCGGAGGTCGCCCGGCTCGTCCGCCTTCGAAGAGATCCGCCTCGAGACTGGCCACGCGCACGGGGAGTTCTACACGCCGAGGGATGAGTGGATCGAGCCCACGGTGCGCTGGGCGCTGGAGGAAGGCTGAGTCTCAGGGCAGCCGACGGCCGGGCGGCTTGCATACGGCTCCCCCAGCGCGAGAATCTCGCGCATGCGCGACATCCTGATCGATCAGGCGAGGCGACACCCGCGCTGGGCGCTCGAAGACCTCTACAAGCTCATCCACCAGGGCGCCATGGGCAGCGAGCACGCGGTGATCGACGAGGCCCACGGTCGCGAGTGGCTCACGCGCGAGCTCAAGGGCCTGGGATCCGGCCCCGAAGAGCCTCTTCTGGAGCCGATCTCGGGCGACAGGTTGATCGTGCGTGTGCACCTGCGTCCGTTCGCTCGCCTCGGTCTCGATTCCGAGGTCCTGCTTGCCGCATTCCTGCGTACGGGGAAGGAGTTCCGCGGGTCAACGGACCGCATCGAAGAGAGCTTCTCGGAAGCCGCGAGGCTTGCGCGCGAGGGGCTAATCGCATTCGACGAGGCGTACGTCGATGGCTTCTTTGCTCGGATGAAAGCCGCTGGGTTCCCGGCGATCCACCACTCTGCAGTCTTCCAGGCCGAGTACCACCCCGCGTATCGAGTCGTCGCTCGCGCGTTCCTCGCGCGGGAGCTTCTTGCAGCCGTCCTAGGACCGATGACAGGGCTTTGCGATGAGGTGTCCAATGAGGGCGCTGCCTGCGCTAGGTGCTTTGACTGCTCAGCGCGCGGTACAGGATTTGCACAGTAGAGCAGGCCCGTGTTGTGGCCCTCGCGGCAGCGTCGTCCCTTGCCCGTGTACCCCGCCCGTGCTACATTGACGCAACGCAGGAGGTGGGCGATGGCCAAGACGGAGACGGTGCGAGCCCGGCTCGAGCCGGAGCTGAAGAAACGCGCAGAGTCAGTGTTTCACCGGCTGGGGCTGAACGCCACTCAAGCGATCACGCTCTTCTACACGCAGGTCGAGCTCCGCGATGGCCTTCCTTTCGACGTAGTGATTCCCACGTCGACCACTCGGCGGACGTTCGAACAAACGGACAAGGGGCGCGACGTGACCGTCTGCGAGGACGCTGACGAATTGTTCGCCAAACTCGGCGTCTGATGCTGGCCCCGGCGTACACGGCGCAGTTTCGCAGGGATGTCGAGCGTGCGAAGCGGCGGGGCAAGAACCTCGAGAAGTGGAAGATCATCGTCCGCTCGCTGTTGGCTGGGGAATCTTTGGACCCAATTCATCGCGACCATCGATTGTTGGGAAGCTACGTCGGGCGGAGAGAGTGTCACATCGAGTCCGATTGGCTCCTGATCTACAAGGTCGAGCCGCCCGTCGTCATCTTCGAGCGCATGGGCTCGCATGCCGACCTGTTCCAAGAGTAGAGAGTGTGGGCCCCCCGATGGAGGCGGGCGAGGGATCCGGCAAAGATCCAAGCAGGTGGGACGTGAAGAGTGAGGTTCGCGATCTGTGCCAGGCGTTTGCCGACGGTCTGCGGGACAGCCTGCGGGAGAAGCTCCACGCGGTCTATGTCTACGGCGCGGTGGCGTTTCCCGAGACGGACTACACGGGCGACGTTGACTTCCACGTGATCGTCACGGAGCCACCGACGGAAGCAGAGCGCGCGGCTCTGCTTGGACTGCACGACCGGCTGGCGCGCGACTTCCCGCCGCTTGGGGCGGAGCTCGATGGGTACTACATCCTGCTCGCTGATGCTCGTCGCTCGGAGCGGCCGCGGCACCTGCTGTTCGCCGACCTCGTCGACGACTCCTGGGCGCTGCACCGCGCTCACATCCTCGCCGGCCAATGCATCAGCCTCCACGGGCCGGACCCGAAGACGATCTACGTCCCGCCGACGCGATCGGAGATCGAGGGTGCCCTTCGCGGCGAGCTGGACTACGTCGTGGCTCACCTCGTCCAGTATCCGGCCTACTGTGTGCTGAACCTTTGTCGGCTGCTGCACAGCCACGAGACGGGCGACGTCGTCACGTCGAAGACGGCGTCCGCGGCGTGGGCCTCGGTGCGTCTCCCGACGTGGCGGCCACTTATCGACGCGGCCCGGAGGTCGTACGCGCATGAAGACACGGCCGAGGATCGGCTTGCGCTGTCGACGGGCGTGGGGACGTTCTACGAGTTCGCGGTCGGGCTCATCGAGCGTGTCCAAACGGCGGCGACGGACGGCGGCTTCCGATCGGAGCCGGTCTGACGTTGCGGTCCCACGGGTCTGTCGCGAGGAGGAAGAGATGGAGCTGCGAACCGTAGACCTGAGCCCGTCGCTCTGGCCGCAGGTCGAGGTGCTGTTCGGGAAGAACGGCGCGTGTGGCGGCTGCTGGTGCCAGGCCTGGCGGATCGAGAAGGGCGAGCGATGGGACGACGTCAAGGGGGCGGAGGCCAAAGAGCGGCTGCGCCGGGGAATCGAGAGCGGCACAACCTTTGGCGTTCTGGCGTTCGACGGCGAGACGCCGATCGGCTGGTGCACCTACGGGCCGCGCGACTCGTTGCCTCGACTGAATCGCGCTCGCAGCCTGCGTTGCGACGACTCTTCCCGCGTTTGGTCCGTGCCCTGCTTCTTCGTCCTTCGGAACTACCGTCGGCAGGGCGTGGCGAAGGTTCTGCTCGACCACGCACTCGGCACGATGGCCGAACGCGGTGTCGAGATCGTCGAAGGCTATCCTGCGGCACCAAGCAAGGATGGCTCGTACATCGCTGCGTTCTCGTGGACGGGCACGATGGGGCTGTTCGAGAAGGCGGGATTCGCGATGGCCGGCAACGCCGAGGGGAGCAAGCGCCGCATGCGGAAGACGCTTCGCCCCGTGACATGAATCCCTAGAACTCAGTCTCCGAGCAGCCGTTGCGCCAAGAGCTTCGGCGGCAGTGAGCCGCAGGCGAGGATCGCGTCGTGCATCTCGCGCATCGACGCGGCGGGGTGGCGAGCCTTGTAGGCGTCGATGAACTTGAGGATCTCGAGCTTGCCGATGAGATAGCTCATCGGCTGGGTCGGGCTCTGCGTGTAGCGCCGCACCTCGGCGAGCGCGTCCGCTGGCTCGAGGCCGACGCGATCGACGAGGAAGGCCACGGCCTCGTCGATCGTCATCCCCCGCGTGTGCAGCGAAACGTCGAGGACGATGCGCGCCGCGCGCCACAGCTGGTCTTTGCGCCGCGCCAGCGGTTGCACGGGGTCACTCAGGTACCCCAATTGCTCCATCAGTTCCTCACAGTAGAAGGCCCATCCCTCAACGAACAGACTCGACAGCGCGGAGGCGAGCTTGCGCGGCAGCGTTGCGGTGCGGTTGGCGCGGACGAGCTGCAGATGGTGGCCAGGATACCCCTCGTGGAGTGTCGTGATCGGCAGCTTGGCGTAGTTGTGGCCGCGCAGCTTGGCCTCGCGGGCCTGGGCCGAGGCGCGTGGCGACACGGGCGTGACGAGGAAGATGCCCTCTTGTTTGGCGTCGAGCGGTCCGGGCGGCATGTAGGCGGCGTACGGCAGGACGCCGCGCAGGTAGCCGGGCGTCGGTTCGACGCGCAGGGACTCCCCTTCAGGGATCGAAGCGATGCCGTGGTCGATGACGAATGCGCGCGTCCGCGCCACCTCGCGTCGATAGGTCTCGAGAAGATCGCGCGGCTCAGGGTGCCGCGCTTTGGCCTCGTCGAGGATGTCACGGGGTGTCTTTCCGGGAGCGAGTCTTAGAGCGAGTTCGTCCATCGAGCGTTGTGTCTCGTCGAACAGGCGCTGTCCGGTCGCAAGGAGATCGTCGGCAGAGATGTCGAGGAGGTGCTGGTCGTGGAGCATCTCCTCAAACAGCGCTTGGCCGATCGCGAAATCGCCGCGCGCGTGCGGGACGATGTTCGAACGCAGGAAGCGCGTGTAGTCGTCGACCGCGGCGGCCGCCCGGCGAGCGGCGACGGCGACCTGTGGGAAGAGCCACGGCGTGCGCAGCGCGAGGAGTGGCACGAGGATCGTGAACAGCTGGCGGCCTTGCGTCGCGCTTTCGATCGCTATCTCCGCCCAGGCAGGGGGAACGCTTTCCGGGACGAGGTTTTTCTTCGCTTCGGCGAGCACGCGCGGAACCTCGCGTAGCCGACCTAGAACAGCCTTCATGCGGACGGGGAACGGCGCGAAGTCACGCACGAGGATGAGGAAGACGCCACCGAGGCACTCGTCGACGTACGTGCCCGGCGAACGCTCGTGAGTGCGAAGGGGCTCGATTTCACGTAGGAAGGAGCGCACGAGGCGTACGACCACGGTGTGGTCGACGGCGGTGTCCGGTCCGAAGGTCGATGTGTCCATCGCGTCGAGTTCCCGCAACGCCTGACGGAACTGAGTCTCCTGTCGGCGCAGCGCGTCGACGCTGTGCTCGCCAAGGCGATGGTCGAAGCGGTGGTCTCCGAGCTGAGTGGCTGCGACCGGCGCCTCGGTGAGCATCTGGCTCACGAACGTATCAACGGCAGAGTAGAACGCAGTTTCCTTCTGGTTCACAGCTGTCTCTCCTCTCCGCCGTCACCGGCGCGGCGACGGCCGGACAATCCTACCCGAGATCCCGCGGCGCGCGGAAACGCCTTCCGTGAGTCTCGCGCGTTGGCCGCGGCGGTGAGCCGTTGAGGATGCAGAGCTGTCGTGTGCTGCAGCGGCCGTGCGGCCCGGGAGGAATCGTTGACGTGCCTCTGTGCTCCTGTTATGTTGGGGCCGCGTTGAGTGGGGGAGGAGGCGGGCGCATGGCGCGGCGCGTCAGGCACGAGGCGCGATGAACATCCAAACGGCGCTGGCGATCGTCTTCACCGTCCTGCCGATCGTCGTCCTGCTGTGCTACTTCTACACGCGCGACGTTCACCGCGAACCGCGGACGGCTCTCGTCAAGACCTTCCTACTGGGGCTTCTTGTCACGATTCCCGCGATCCCTCTCACGCTAGGCCTGAGTGCGGTTCTGCCGCTCTTCTCTCCTGGACCGTTGCTGGCGGCGCTCTACGATGCCTTCGTCGTCGCAGCGATCCCCGAGGAGCTGCTCAAGTTGCTGGTTGTTGCCCTCTACTGCGCACGGCGCGTGAGCTTCGACGAGCCGATGGACGGCATCGTGTACGGAGCGACCGCTGCGTTGGGCTTCGCCGCGCTCGAGAACGTGCTCTACGTGGTCGGCGGAGGGCTGACGGTCGCGTTAGTGCGGAGTGTGACCGCGGTCCCGATGCATGCCATCATGGGTGCGGTCCTCGGCCACTACATTGGGCGGGCTCGCTTCGGAGGCGGCCGACGCATCGACATCTGGAAGGGCTGGGGAATCGCCGTGCTCATGCACGGACTGTACGACTTCGGTCCGATGGCCTTCTCCCGCTTGGCGGGGCAGGAGACGCCGCCTGCAGGCATGGGCCTCCTCTTGCTGGGGTTCCTCCTCCTATTCCTGGCGGTCGTGATCACGTCGGGCGTTTCTATGGGACGACTCATCCGGCGTCTGCGCGCCGAGCAGCTCGTGGTCCATCCACATGCGCGGGAGGGAGGCTCCGCGGCGGCTGCGCCGCTCAGCCCACAGGGAGCAGCGGAGGGAAGCGATGTGCCTCGACAGGTGCCGTAACCTTGGGCGGCGCGGATGCCCGTCACTCATCCGGGCGCTGGCTACTCGCCGCCGAGCCACTCACCTCGCACGATGGTGATGGCCTTGCCGCTCAAACGAACGCGGTCGCTGGCGACGCTGTCGCGGGCGGCGTCGCTAGCCACAGTACAGCGGACGATGCCACCGCGTGCCGATGCCTGGAAGCCGACCAGGTCGCCTTTTCCCAGCTTCCCTTGCCAATACGGAGCGAGGGCGCAGTGCGCCGATCCGGTCACGGGATCCTCGTCGATCCCGACGCCCGGCGCGAAGAAGCGCGACACGAAATCCACGCTCGGGGTCCCGCTGCGAGCGGTGATCATCACGCCGCGAACGCCGAGCTTGCGGAGCGCGGCGAAGTCGGGCGTCGCCACGCGAACGGCGCCCTCGCTCTCGACCTCGACGAGGTAATCGAAGCGCGTCTTCCCCACGTAGAGAGCGCGCAGACCGATCGCTTCGAGGAGTCCTTCCGGCGCAGCGGTCTCGCTCGGCGGATTGGCCGGGAAGTCGAGTTCGATCCACTCGCCCTGCCGCACGGCCGTGAGGAGGCCGCTCTGGGTGTGAAATCGAGCGGTCTCCGCGGGCGCGAGTTCGCCCAGTTCCCAGAGTGTGTGCGCCGTGGCCAAGGTGCCATGCCCGCAAAGCGCGACCTCGGCGGCCGGCGTGAACCACCGCAGGTCGAAGTCGCCATCGTCGCGTCGGCACACGAACGCCGTCTCCGACAGGTTCATCTCCGCCGCGGCGCGCTGCATCCACTCCGCGATCACACCCTCGGTCAAGAGACACACCCCGGCCGGGTTCCCCGCGAACGGCCGGTCGGTGAACGCGTCGACGTGTTGGAATCGAATCGCCATCGATGACCTCCTCATGCTGTGTGCAGTTCGAGTCTACTTGGTTCACCGTTGGCGATCGGGCATGCAGAATGGGGTGCAGAAGCACGACATGGGCTCTCCCGGGATGCCCCGCGAGCGTTCGAGGCCCCCTCGGGAGAGAGGCACCGCCGTCCGGGGTGTCTGGGCGACGGCTGCGGAGTCCGCCGTTCGGGCGAACCGTCATCCCGCGATTGGCAAGTAGAGATCGAACTCCCACTTCTCCGCGTCGGGCTCGCCGGGTCCCGCGGCACGGGTACAATCGGCCGCCGCCTGATTGGCGGTCGAGGGAAGGGAAGGTTGACGATGCGGGGATTCGAGAAGTATCTGGCGCTGTGGGTGGCCTTGTGCATGGGGCTCGGGCTGCTCTTGTCGCAGACGGTGCCTGGGGTCAGCGAGGCGATCGATTCCTGGCAGGTGCGAGGGGTGTCGGTGCCGATCGGAATCTGCCTCTTCCTCATGATGTACCCGGCGATGCTCAACCTTCAGGTCGCCGAACTGCGGAAGCTGCGCGCCAACCCGAAGCCGATCCTGATCACGCTCTTCTCGAATTGGATCCTCGCTCCCCTCGTGGCTCTAGGGCTCGCGGCTCTCTTCCTCCGCGGCAACGAGCAGCTCATGGTCGCCGTGCTCTTGCTCGGCGCGAGCCCGTGCACGGCAATGGTGCTCGTGTGGGGTAAGCTGGCGGAAGGGAATCAGGAGCAGAATGTCGTCAACACGAGCCTGAACACGCTCACGATCATGGTGCTCTACGTTCCGATCGTGTCCTTGCTGACGGGCCTCCAGAACATCCCGCTCGATCGCGTCCTGTTGGCCATCTCTGCCGGAGTCTTCATCGGCGCGCCACTGGTCGTGGGGATCCTAAGCAAGCGTCTTCTCGTTCGTGCCAGGGGGCAGGACTGGTTCGAGCGAGTCTACCGGCCCGTCGTCGGCAAGGTTGCGATCGTCGCCCTGCTCCTGACGCTCGTCGTCCTGTTCGCGCTGAACGGCGAGGTGCTGCTCCACCACGCCGATCAGCTCTTGCTTGTGTCGGCGCCGCTCTTGGTCGGGTTTGCGATCGTCGTGGGGTTCAATCTGCTCGTGACGCGAGTGCTCAGACTCCGCTACCGCGAGGCGATCATCACGACGATCATCGGATCGTCGAGCCACTTCGAGATCGCAATTGCTTCGGCCGTCGCCATGTACGGCGTCGGCTCGTACGCGGCGCTCGGGACGACGATGGGCCTGTTCTGGGAGGTGCCGGTCATGCTCAGCCTCGTCTACCTCGGGAAGGCCCTGCGGCGCCGCGGATTCTGGCTCGCGTAGGGGCTGCAGTGGTAGGCATCGTGGTCTGATGATTCGGACGATCGAAGAGCTATCGATGAACGCCTGGCCCGCTCTGCGGTCTGTGGCCTGCGACGGTTGGGTCTTGCGGTTCTCCAACGGCTACACCCGCCGCGCCAACTCGGTCCATCCGCTGTACCTACCAAGCCGCGATCTGGCCGAGAAGATCGCCGAGGCGGAGCGGCTGTATCAGGAGCGCGGTCTCCCCGCTATCTTCAAGCTGACGGCCGAGAGCCAGCCTCGCGCCCTTGAGGCGGCGCTTGTCGAACGTGGCTACGAAGTCGAAGCCGAAACGAGCGTCCGCGTTGCCGATCTCGGACCGATGGGAAGCGTTGCGGCCGTCGACATCGAGACTTCCTGGGGCAATGCCTCCGAGTGGCGTGAAGCGTTCCACGGGATGAGCAGGGTGGCACCGGAGCACCAGGCCACTCACGAGCGGATCTTGGCGTCGATCTCTCCCTTGGCGGGCTTTGCCGCGGTCCGACAGGACGGACGGATCGTCGGGTGCGGACTCGGCGTCGTGCAGGACGGATGGCTCGGCGTGTTCGACGTCATCGTCGACGGGGCCGCGCGTCGGCAGGGACACGGCGAGCGACTGATGCGGGGACTCATGGCGTGGGGACAGCGGATGGGCGCCGACAAGGCCTACCTTCAAGTCATGCAGAGCAACGTCGCGGCGGTGAGGCTCTACGAGGGACTGGGCTTTCGCGAAGCGTATTCCTACTGGTACCGCGTCAAACGTTGATGGAGAGACCGCACGCGTCTTCCGGATACGCATGCGGGCGCTGAGCGCCTGCGGGGTGCAGCACCGCGGGACCGCCCGGCGGAGCAACTTCCTCATCGCGTGACACAAGCGCGCCAACGGTGCGACCGCCCTGTAGAATGGGCCGGGCAACGCAGTGTCGAAGCGATGGCACCACCGTCGAAAGGAGGGATGCAGGCATGGCCTACAGGAAGATCGCCATGGAGCACGACAAGAGGATCGCCTTGGTCGCACACGACAACAAGAAGCACGACCTGGTGGAATGGGCAAAGTACAACCACGTGCTCCTGGAGCACCACACGATCTTCGCGACCGGGACGACGGGCGAGATCCTCGAGCGGGAGCTTGGTTTCACGGTCCACAAGCTGCAGAGCGGGCCGCTTGGCGGGGACCAGCAAGTAGGCGCCAGAATCGCTGACGGCGAGATCGACTTCCTCATCTTCTTTTGGGATCCCCTCGAGCCGCAGCCGCACGACCCTGATGTCAAGGCCCTCCTGCGCATGGCGATCGTCTGGAACATCCCCATCGCCTGCAATCGCGCTTCGGCCGACTTCATGATCTCCTCTCCGCTGATGGACGGCGACTACGACCGTCTCGTGCCTGACTACGACGGCTACCGATCTCGGAGGATTCCTGGTCCTGAGAGCGGCTGATATCCGGGCGTTGAGACGCTCGTTGCGATGGCGATCGCACATCGGCCAGACGGGTCACGAGGAGGCCGGCATGAACGCAAGAACGGAGGGGATGATTGCGATGGCGGCCGCTGTGCTCGTCCTCTTCAGCTCGATGTGGGATCCGCGCGCATCCGTCGTCGTGTCGGTTGTTGCGCTGGCGGGATTCGGCGCCCATAGGTTCGCGCGCCAGGGCAAGGCGTAGATGGATAGCGGGCACGGTGTGCAGACGGCCCGCGTTCAGGCTGTCGCGGGAGAGGGAGGAGCGTCGATGCATCCCGTTCAAGAAGGCGGCCTTGGCTTCTCGTACCAGGAGATGAAGGGCGGCACCGTGTTCATTCGCCGCCTCGGGCGGGTCGTGACGCGCCTGCGCCACGGCGCGGCGCGCGACTTCCTTGCCGAAGTCGAGGGCGCATCGCCAGCCGACGCGCAGGAAACGATGGCGCACACCACGGGGAACTACAAGCGCGGCAACGAACGCCGGGCCGCCGAGCATCCGCGCAACCAGGGCTCGCGGCGCGCGTAGGTTCTCGCAGGGGCACCGTGGTGCTATCGCGCGTGGAGGAAGAACTCGACGTTGCCCTTCTCTCCCTGAACCGGCGAGACCATCTCGTCGACCACGTTCCACGGGGTTTCGTCGCGGAGGAAGCGGGCGACATCCTGCAGTGCCTTGGCCTGCGCGGCCGCGTCCTTGACGACGCCGTCCTTTGGCAAGACGTCCTTGCCCACTTCGAACTGCGGTTTGACGAGGGCGACGAGATCGCCGCCAGGAGCGAGGATCTCGACGAGCGGCGGCAGGATCAACTTGAGCGATATGAAGGAAACGTCAACCGTCGCGAGGTCGATGGGCTCGTCGATGTCCTTCGGCTCGAGGTAGCGGGCGTTCAAGCCCTCGCGAGCGACGACGAGCGGATGGCTGCGCAGGCGCGGGTGGAGCTGATCGTGGCCGACGTCGATGGCATACACCTTGGCGGCGCCGTGCTGGAGGAGGCAGTCGGTGAAGCCTCCGGTGGAAGCGCCCACGTCGAGGCAAACGCGCCCTTTCGGATCGATGCGGAACCGTTCGAGCGCCGCTTCCAGCTTCTCCCCGCCGCGGCTCACATACGGCTCGTAGCCAAGGATCTCGATCTCGGCCTCAGAGTCGATGGGGTGGCCGGGGCGGCTGACGATCTGGCCATTCACCTTCACGCGCCCGGCCTCGATCATGCGCTGAGCACGTGACCGACTGCGGATCAGCCGGCGCTCCTTGATGACCTTGTCGAGGCGCTCTTTCATCGCGCCGCAATGACCGTGTTGAGTTTCTGTTTCATCGCGCTCGCGACGACCGTGACAATGAGCCTCTTCGTCGCGCCCCGATGAGGCCGCCAAACCCGTCTCATCGGACTGAGGCCACGCCCGCCTTCTCTTCGACGTACGCCGCGAGGCCGGCCTTGAGGACTTCGACCGCGCGCACAAGCTTCGGCTCCTCCAAAACGTAGGCGAGCCGGACCTCGTTCGTCCCCATGCCAGGCGTCGCGTAGAAGTCGGCGCCCGGAGCGACCATGACGGTTTCGCCGTCGAGTTGGAAGTCGGTGAGCAGGTACTTGGCGAACGCTTCCGAGTCGTCGATCTGCGGGAACTTGACGAAAATGTAGAACGCTCCCTCCGGCCTTCGACAGACGACCCCGGGAATGGACTGGAGCGCGTCGAACAGCGTGTCGCGGCGCGCGTGGAACTTGCGCACGATGGCGGCGATGTCCTGCTTGTGATGCGGATCCTTGAGGAACGCGACGAGCCCGAGCTGCTCGAATGTCGGCGGCGACAGGCGAATCTGGCACAGCTTGTTGACCGCTGCGTGGAGTTCCTTGTTGCGGGTCGCCAGGCAGCCGATGCGGGCGCCGCAGGCCGAGAGGCGCTTGGAGATCGAGTCGACGAGGATAGCGTTCCCGGCCAGCTCGGGGAACGACATGATGCTCGTCGCCTCACCGTCGTACATCAGTTCGCGATACGGCTCATCCGAGATGATGAACAGGTTATGCTTCAGGGCGAGCTTCGCGAGTCCCGCGACCTCGTCGCGCGTGTACCCGACGCCGGTAGGATTGGCCGGGTTCGAGAAGAGGATCGCTCGCGTGCGGGGCGTGATCAGCTTCTCGATCTCCGCCATCGGCGGCAGGTGGAAACCATCCTCGATCCGGGTTGTGATCGGGACGACTCGGTTGCCGTTCATCGTCGAGTGCCCGACGTAGTTCGGGTAGAACGGCTCCGGGATCAGGACTTCGTCCCCCGGGTTGCACGTCGCCTGCAGCGCGAAGCAGAACGCCTCGCTGCCGCCGATCGTCACGATCAGCTCATCGTGCGCAAGATGGATGCCGAGTTCGGCGTAGTACGCGCACATCGCGTCGATCGTCTCGGCAATGCCCATCGCCGGGCTGTAGGAAAGCACATCGACCTTCGCGTTGCGAACTCCCTCCATGAACGAAGTCGGGGTTGGAATGTCCGGCTGCCCGATGTTCAGGTGGTAGACCGCGATGCCGCGCTTCTTGGCCGCGTTGGCGAGCGGAGTGAGTCGCCGAATCGGTGACCCTTTGAGAGACTTCGCGCGTTCGGAAATGCTAAGCATGGCTGAGAACCCACACCTCCAGAGTCTCGGGCAGCGTCGCCTTCGTCAGGTCGACGTCCGAGCTCCCGATGTGTCGCACATTGTCCATGGTCCGCAGAAACTCGTCCACCGGCGCGATGGGCCAGTCGGCGATCTGCTTTGTGCGGTAGTGCATTGGGAAGACCAGGCGAACGTCGGGGAGCTGGCGAACGACTCCCGCTGCCGTCGCTGCGTCGATGGTGTAGTACCCGCCGACAGGCGTGAAGAGCACTTGGACGCCGCGCAGGGCGGCGACCTGCGTCTTGTCGAGCGGCGCGCCGAGGTCGCCCAGATGAGCCAGGCGAATGCCCTCGAGAGTGAAGGCGAAGATTGTGTTCTGCCCTCGCTGGGAACCTCCGGACGCGTCATGCGACGAGGCGATGCCGACGATCTCAAGTCCGCCCGCGCGGTGCGCCCCGACTCCGCGCACCGCGGCCGGCTTCCCCGACACACGGTCCACGGCGTTGTGGTCATGGTGCTCGTGACTGACGGTGACCGCGTCCGCGGTGACGGCGGGAAAAGCGCAAGGCACCTTGGCGGCAAACGGGTCGGTGAGGAGGCGCCCCTCCTTTGCCGCAATGAGGAAGCACGCATGCCCAATCCAGGTGATCTTCATGGCTCCATCTCCTTGTCGGCCGTGGCCAGCATGCGCACGACGAGGTCCTCGTAGGTGATCCCTGCCGCCTGCGCCGACCTCGGCAGGTCGCTCATCGGGGTCATCCCCGGGAGGCTGTTCACCTCGAGCACGAACGGGGCGTTCTCGTCGGTCAAGCGCACGTCGACGCGCGAGTATCCGTAGCAGCCGAGGGCCTCGTGAGCCCGCACGGCGTCCGATTGGACGGCCTCCGTGACTTCGTCGTCGAGCGGCGCCGGGGTGAGGAACTCGGCGATTCCGTCTGTGTACTTCGCCTCGTAGTCGAAGAACCCGCCAGGCGAGCGAACCTCGACGATCGGGAGGGCGACGTGGCGACCATCGATTCGGAGGACGCCGACGGTGAGCTCTCGCCCGGGGATGAAGGCCTCGACGAGCAGCGTCTTGAACTCCGCGACGATGGAACGCGCAGCGCGCTCGAGCTCGTCGGCATCACGCACGATGTGCACGCCGAGCGTCGAGCCGGCATCGCGGGGTTTGGCGACGAGGGGAAACGAGAGCTGCCCGCGGACGTCCGCGAGGAAGCGCCCGAGGTCCTGCTTGCCGAATGCGAGTCCGCTGGGTGTGGGCACACGCTTCTGCAAGAAGAGTGCTTTGGACTCTCCCTTGTCCATCGTTCGGTAGCTGGCCAAAGCGCCCGAGCCGGTGTACGGAATGCCCATTACGTCGAGTAAGAGCTGCACGGTGCCGTTCTCTCCGCTGCCCCCGTGCAGGCACGAGAGGACGACGTCGATGCCGGTGAGCCGGGGAACGAGGTCGTTCAACGTGTCAATGCAGACCAGTTCAGCGTTGTACCCCAGAGCGACGAGCGTCCGATGGACGCTCTCGCCCGACACAAGGGAGACAGCGCGCTCTGGGGAATCTCCGCCGGCCAGCACCGCGATCCTGCGGCGATCAGATGGCATCTCAGACATAGGCATGAGTATACTCCAGCCCGCGACAGGTCCCACCATCGAGACACGCAGTGAAAGCCGAGATGGGAAAAGGATTGGACGCTTCCTTGACAACGTTCCGGGGGCCGCCTATACTCCCCGCTGTTGTTGGTCCTTGAAAAGTGGATAGCGTGGTAAGTGTTCTTTGCGAGCACACTGATCATTCAGTGATCAACTCGAAATAGCGAATAAAACTAAGAGAGTTTGATCCCAGCTCAGGATGAACGCTAGCGGTGCGCCTAACACATGTAAGTCGTGCGATCGAGCCGAACTGAGTTTCCTTCGGGAAACAAGGATTGGTGACGTAGCGGCGGACTGGTGAGTAACGCGTGGCTAACCTACCCTCTTGACGGGGACAACCACCTGAAAGGGCGGCTAATACCCGATATTGTCTGGAACCGACAGGTTCCTTTCCAAAGGCGGTCCTGCCGCCGCAAGGGGATGGGGCTGCGTCCTATTAGCTAGTTGGTGAGGTAACGGCTCACCAAGGCTGTGATGGGTAGCTGGTCTGAGAGGACGGCCAGCCACATTGGGACTGAGATACGGCCCAGACTCCTACGGGAGGCAGCAGTGGGGAATCTTGGCCAATGGACGAAAGTCTGAGCCAGCGACACCGCGTGGGGGATGACGGCCTTCGGGTTGTAAACCTCTTTTCTGGGGAAAGAATAAGGACGGGAGGAAATGCCCGCCCGATGACGGTACTCCAGGAATAAGCATCGGCTAACTCTGTGCCAGCAGCCGCGGTAAGACAGAGGATGCGAGCGTTATCCGGAATTACTGGGCGTAAAGGGCGTCTAGGCGGTTCGGTAAGTCGTTTGTGAAATCCCTTGGCTCAACCAAGGAGGGTCTTGCGAAACTGCCGAGCTTGGGTGCAGGAGAGGAGAGTGGAACTCACAGAGTAGCGGTGGAATGCGTAGATACTGTGAGGTACCCCGATGGCGAAGGCAACTCTCTGGCCTGCTACCGACGCTGAAGCGCGAAAGCGTGGGGAGCAAAGGGGATTAGATACCCCCGTAGTCCACGCCCTAAACGATGTTCACTTGGTGTCGGCCGCTCATACTGGTCGGTGCCGAAGCTAACGCGTTAAGTGAACCGCCTGAGGAGTACGGCCGCAAGGCTAAAACTCAAGAGAATTGACGGGTCCCCGCACAAGCGGTGGAGCACGTGGTTTAATTCGATGATAAACGAAGGACCTCACCCAGGCTTGACATACTAGTGGTAGGAACCTGAAAGGGGGACGACCCTGCCTTCGGGTAGGGAGCTAGTACAGGCGATGCATGGCTGTCGTCAGCTCGTGTCGTGGGATGTTGGGTTCAGTCCCGAAACGAGCGCAACCCTTGTCGTTAGTTGCCAGCGGGTAATGCCGGGGACTCTAACGAGACTGCTGGTGAATAGCCGGAGGAAGGCGGGGATGACGTCAAGTCATCATGTCCCTTATGCCTGGGGCAACACACATGCTACAATGGGGGGTACAAAGGGTCGCAATACCGTAAGGTGGAGCCAATCCATAAAAGCCCCTCCCAGTTCGGATTGAGGTCTGCAACTCGACCTCATGAAGCCGGAATCGCTAGTAATCGCGGGTCAGCCACACCGCGGTGAATATGTACTCGGGGATTGTACACACCGCCCGTCACACCAACCGAGTGGGGGGTACCTGAAGTCGCTCTTCTGAGGGCGCCTAGGGTAACTTCCGCAAGAGGGGTGAAGTCGTAACAAGGTAGCCGTACGAGAACGTGCGGCTGGATCACCTCCTTTCTAGGGAGTACCGGGACCGACAACCCGTGATCAGAACCACGCTGTCCCTTTTCAACCTTCTTCCCCTCGAGCGTGCTGTTGTCCACATCACCGTGGGACGCTTGTACCCTTTTCGGAGCGTGAATCTTCCCCCGCTTCGCCATCCGTTTCCTCTTGCCCCACTCGTCCGCCCTGTAGCCTCTCACCGGTGAAAGGGAGGACGGATGCTATCCACGGCCAGTGAGAAAGCGAGCTTCGCTCGGCTGCTGACGGATCTCGGCGATCTGGTGCACGTCGAACGCGGCGAGACGATCTACCATCCCGGCTCAGCAAGCACCTCCGTGTTCGTGGTCGAGAAGGGACGAGTCAAGCTGGCCTACCTCGACGAGAGCGGCAAGAAGCTGACGCTGTCGATCCTCGATCAGGGGGAAATCTTCGGCGAGATGTGCCTAGTCGGGGAGAAGTTCCGGAGGCATCTTGCGTCGGCCGTCGACGACACGATCCTGCGCTGCGTCCCACGGAAGGAGTTCACGGACGCGATCAGCACCGACCTCGACGGGTTGCAGCAACTCGTGCGTCACTTCGCGTTACGAATGCGCGAGTATGAGGAGACGCTCGAGGACCTCGCCTTTCGCGACATCCAGGCTCGACTGTCGCGCCAACTGCTGAAGCTATCCGACGAGTACGGGGTGGCAACGAAGGAGGGAATCCTCATTGGGTTCCCGGTGACGCACAAGGAGCTCGCGGACATGATCGGATCTGCGCGCGAGAATACCACGCTCGCGCTCAATCGGTTCGAGCGCGAGGGGATCCTCAACAAGAGTCGCTACAGAATCGTCATCAAGAACGAAGCGGGTCTCCGCCAGAAGATTCAAGTCCAACAATAATCAGGTCATCCCATCTGAGGCGATGACCGCGCGGCGCGGAAGGGCTCTTCTGCGCCGCGTCTTCGTTTCCACGAAGGGTCTCTGGCATGAGGTGGCGCCCTCCCGTCGCGCTCCTCCCGGCCGGCGGAGTGTTGCCCGTCAAGGTGCCCTCTTGTAGACTCCGCCCCGCACCGGGTCGCTGAGTCTGCGTGTGGGTCCAGGGTTCCGTCAAGGAGGACGAGGAATGAAGCGCGCTGCAACGCTGCTCGCAGTTCTTGGCATCGCAATCGCCGCCGGCGGTGCCGGGCGCACAGCTGGCGCGGCGCCTCTCCCGACGCTTGAGGCAATCACCGTGCAGAACGTGGGCAGGCTTGAGCTATTGAGAACCCTGGAGATCCCGGGCTACAAGAAGGGCGCCGTGAGCCAATGCAGCGTGGCCTTCAGCCCCGACGGCCGGCTGCTCGTCGCGGCGTGCGGCGAGAGCCAGGTGCCCGTCTGGGACGTGCAGACGGGGTCCATCGTGCGGGTTCTCTACGAAACGCCCCAGCACATCGTCGCGTGTGCCTTCAGCTCCGACGGCCGGCGCCTCGCTTGCGGCGGCTTCGACAACGCCATCACGCTATGGGATCTCTCGACCGGAGAGACGACGGCCGGCTTCGGCGTGCATGCCGGCCCGGTGTGGGAGCTTGCCTTCAGTCCGGACGGGCAGACGCTCGCCTCGTGCAGCCTGTCGGCCGACGTGCGCCTTTGGGACCTCAGCACGCGCACCATGATGTGGAGCTATTTGGGCGCGAGCAGCTACCTCAGTGTCGCCTTTGCGCCGTCGGGCAAGACCATCGCATGCGGCGGCCGATGGGACGGGGTCAGCATCCTGGACGCGACGACCGGGCAGCTCCTCGCGAAGCCGAGCGGACCCTCCTACGCGCCTGTTGGTGACGTGGCCTTCACCTTCTCCGGTGACATTCTGGCTGCGGGCGCCGACGATCGCGCGATCCACCTCTGGGACGCACCTACTTGCCAGGCCCTCGGGACGCTCCAAGGTCACCGCGGCTACGTGAACGGCATCGCCTTCAGTCCGGACGGGGCTCTGCTCGCATCGGGCAGCCACGACAAGACCCTAGGGATCTGGGACGTCGCCGGGCAGCGGCTGCTCAAGACGCTAGAAGGCCACACCGCGCAGGTCCTCCGTGTTGCCTTCAGCCCCGACGGAACGCTCCTCGCGTCGACGAGCTGGGACGGGACCGTCCGCCTGTGGGGAGTCCCCGCACCGTAAGTCCGGCCTCGACGTGGACGCACATTGGGCAGGGCGCCGGCCCCAACGTCGGCCTCGTCTTCGGCGGATGGGGCTACATCAAGCTCCTCTGGGTCGACGCGGCGTTGCGAGGCCGGGGACACGGGACGCGTCTCCTCCAGGTGTGGAAGAGGAAGCGCTCCGCCTTGGGTGCCGGAACGCCCACCTCGACACGTATAGCTTCGAGGCGCGGCCGTTCTACGGGAAGAACGGCTACGAGGTATTCGCCACGCTCGACGACTTCCCGCCGGGGCACCAGAAGCACTTCTTACGCAAGCGGCTGGGGACGGAGATCCGATGAGCTTCCGCAGGCCTGCTGCTTCGTCGAGGCGGAGCGCGGTCGATGTGCGGTCGTGGAGGAATCCCCTAGGGATGGCGGGCGCCCGCTCGTCCTTTGCACCCGGCGGAGCTTGATCGATCGAGTCTGTCCTGTAGGATGTGAGCTGGCAGCGCGCCGGCCGACGATAGCCCGCGCGCTGGCGCCTCACAGAGGCTGGACAGGAGCGCGATGGCGACGGCGATCAAGCGAATTGGAATCATCACGAGCGGCGGGGACTGCGGCGGCCTGAACGCGGTCATTAAGGGCGCGGCCTTGGCCGCGGAGAGGCACGGCATCCGCACCTTCGTTATTCCGAACGGGTACGCGGGGCTCTACAACCTGGTCGACTTCGACTGCCTCGTCGAGCTCACGCCGGAGCGTCTCGAGGGGGTTGAGGCATCAATCGCCGGCGCGGAGAGTGGGCACTCGCGCGTCCAGCTGAAGAAGGTCGCGGATCCTGGCAAGTACGATCGAATCCGCCAGGGCCTCGCCAAGTTCAGCCTTGACGCGCTCCTCATCAGCGGAGGAGACGATACGGGGAACGTGATGCTCGACCTGGCCGCTCAGGGCGTGCGTTGCGTGCACGCGCCGAAGACGATGGACCTCGATCTTCAAACCTACTCAGTCGGCGGGGACTCGACGATCAGCCGCATCGCCGACTACGGGCGCGATCTCAAGACCACCGGGCGTACGCACAATCGGGTCATTGTCGTCGAGGTGTTCGGGCGCTACGCCGGGCACACGGCGTTCCGCGGCGGCATCGCCGCGGAGGCGGACGCGATCCTCATCCCGGAGATCCCCGTCGACTTCGACCTCCTCTACGAGCACATGCAGCGGACCTATTGGGGACGCATCGCCGCGAGCGACGTGCGCGCGGGGACGTACCTGACCGTTGTGGCCGAGGGGTTGACCGACGCTTCGGGCTGCGAGTTGGTCGATGAGTCGGCGGGCTGCGACGCCTTCGGGCATAAGCGGCTGGCCGGCGCCGGCAAATATGTCTGCGCCGAACTGACGAAACGGCTCAAGGCCGACTCGGAGACGCAGGTCCGGATGCGCGAGTTCGGGATGTTCGTCGAAGATTCGTACGAGATCCCCGAGGTCCGTTCGGTGACCCCCGGGCATCTCGTCCGGTGCGGCGAGACGTCGGCCTACGATGTGAACTTCGGGCTCGAAGCCGGAGCCGCGGCGGTCGAGTTGCTCGTTCGCGGGATAGACGCTGTCACGGTCGCCGAGGTGCGCGGAAGCGCGATCCGCTACATGAAAACCGCGGAAGCAATCCGGCAGCGGCACGTCGACCTGGCTCAGGTCGCCTTCCATGAGAACCTGGGCGTCTGCTTCGGCCGTTCCCCGGCGAAGCTCAAGTTCGAGTTCGTCGCGCTCACCTCGCCACCCGAGCGGTACATGTAGGCGCCGGCGGCTGAACGCTGCTGAGCATCGTTCAGCTAGGCAGAAGGTGCTAAGCCCCTTCTGCACTCACGTTCCTAGGCTATTGGGTCAGCCCAGCCGAAGGGCACTCCGCCCGCCCTTCGGCCCTAGCGAGTCGCCCGCGGGCGACTCGCCGTTGGCTGCTCGGCACTTCCGGCTCCGGCCAAAGCAGCTGGGTGAACAGGATGTAAGGCTGTTCAGCTAAGGAGAAGGGAGCAGCTGCGCTGCTCCCTTCTCTTCGCATGCCAAGTCAGTCGGCTACGCCCCTTCCGCGCAGGAGAACGACAGAGTCGTTCTCCCTAGCCGCCTGGGTTGCGCTTAGGCGGCCAGGCGCTTGTACGTCTCCCAGCGGTCCTTGATGTCGACCTCAAGCTGAGCATGTAGTCGCTTGGCTTCGTCGGGGAAGCTTTGGACTAGACTCGCGTAGCGGACCTCGCCCATGAGGAAGTCTTGCAGATTGCCCGTCGGATCCTTCGAGTCGAGCTGGAATGGATTCTTCCCCTGCGCGTGAAGCCGGGGGTCGAACCGATACAGCGGCCAGTAGCCGCACTCGACGGCGAGCTTCTCCTCTTCCTGGGTCTTTCCCATGCCCTTCTTCAGGCCCTGATTGATGCATGGCGAGTAGGCGAGAATCACGCTCGGCCCTGGGTAGCTCTCGGCTTCGAGGAACGCCTTCAGGCACTGGTTCTTGTTTGCGCCCATGGCGATCGCGGCGACGTACACGTAGCCGTAGGACATGAGCATGTGGCCAAGATCCTTCTTCTTCGTCTTCTTTCCCGACTCGGCGAACCGCGCCACCGAGCCGGTCGGCGTCGCCTTGGAGGACTGGCCGCCCGTGTTCGAGTAGACCTCGGTGTCGAGGACGAGGACGTTGATGTCGCGGTTCATGGCGGCGACGTGGTCGAGTCCGCCGTAGCCGATGTCGTAGGCCCAGCCGTCGCCGCCGATGACCCACACCGACTTCTTGGTGAAGAGGTCGCGCATCGACAGGATCTCGGCGAGCTTCGGATCACCCTTTGCCTCTTTCTTAAGCAGGATGGCCATCGCGTCGCCCGCGCTTCGCGAGAGGGCGGCATCGTCTTTGCCGGCGAGCCACGACAGCATGGCGTCCCTGAGTGCGGCGGAGACGCCGGCCTCGGCGGCTCCCGCGACGAGAGCCCCCAGTCGTGTGCGGCGCGCGTTGAGTGCCAGGGTCATGCCGAATCCGTACTCGGCGTTGTCCTCAAACAACGAGTTGGCCCACGACGGCCCGTGGCCCTTGTCGTTCACGCAGTATGGGACGGAAGGTGCCGAGCCGCCGTAGATGGACGAGCACCCGGTCGCGTTGGCGATGAGCATCCGATCCCCGTACAGCTGCGTCGCCAGCTTGACGTACGGCGTCTCGCCGCAGCCCGGGCAGGCGCCCGAGAATTCGAACAACGGCTGGCGGAACTGGCTTCCCTTGACGGTCTCAACGCTCATCAAGCTGTCCCGGATGGGGAGCGTGACGGCGTAGTCGAAGCGCGGCTGCTCCGCGAGTTGGCTGTCGAGCGGCTTCATGATGAGAGCCTTGGCGCCCTGCTTCCCTGGGCAAATGTCGGCGCAGTTGCCGCAGCCGACGCAGTCGAGCGGGTCGATCTGGATTCGGAAGCCCAGGCCCTCGAATCCCTTGCCCATTGCGGGGAGGGTGACGAATCCCGCGGGCGCTGCGGACGCTTCCGCGTCCGTCGCGAGGAAGGGGCGAATCGTGGCGTGCGGGCAGACGAAGGCACACTGGTTGCACTGGATGCAGTTCTCCGGAACCCACTGCGGGACGTCGATGGCTACGCCGCGCTTCTCGTGCCGCGATGTCGCCACGGGGAAGCTGCCATCCGGTCCGGTCCATTCGTAGCGACCGTCGAGCTCGGCGCTGAAGGCGCTGACCGGCAGTCGGTCGCCCTCCTGTAAGTTCATCGGCCGCATGACTGCGAGGACCCACTCCGGTTGACCGGGCTGGTCGCTCGTGCCCTTCGCTGTGCGCCACGCGGTGGGGACCTTGACCTCGACCAGATTGTCGAGGGTGGTGTCGACGGCGGCGTAGTTCATCTGGACGATCTTCTCGCCCTTCTTGCCGTACTCCTTGTCGATGGCCTTCTTGAGCTGCTTCACCGCGTCATCCACGGGGAGTACGCCGGCCAGCTTGAAGAACACGGTCTGCATGATCATGTTGATGCGGCCGCCGAGGCCGACGTCGCCGGCGATCTTGACCGCATCGATCGTGTAGAGCTTGAGCTCTTTGTCGGCGATCGTGCGGCGCAGGGCCGCGGGCAGATGCTTGTCCAGCTCGGCCGCGGGCCATGGGCAGTTGAGGACGAACGTGCCCCCCTTCTTGACGCCGGCCAGGAGATCGTACTTGTCGACGTAGGCCGGATTGTGGCAGGCGACGTAGTCGGCGCTCTGGACAAGATACGAGCTTTGGATCGGCTTCGCGCCGAAACGCAGGTGCGAGACGGTCGTTCCGCCCGACTTCTTCGAGTCGTAGGCGAAGTAGCCCTGCGCGTAGAGGTCGGTGTTGTCGCCGATGATCTTGATCGCGCTCTTGTTCGCGCCGACGGTGCCGTCCGCGCCGAGCCCCCAGAACTTGCACTGGATGGTGCCCTTCGGGGTCACGTCGACTTCCGCGTCGACGGGCAACGACAGATGCGTGACGTCGTCGTCGATTCCCACCGTGAAGCCGTTCTTCGGCTTTGCGATCTTGAGGTTGTCGAACACGGCCCGCGCCATCGCGGGGGTGAAGTCCTTCGACCCGAGGCCGTAGCGGCCACCGAACACGGTGCGGCGGTCACCGGCTTGCTGAAGGGTCGTGCAGATGTCGAGATAGAGCGGCTCGCCCTGGCTGCCGGGTTCCTTCGTCCGATCGAGGACGGCGATCCTCTTCACGGTCTTCGGGAGGGCCTTCAAGAACGCCTCAGCCGACCACGGGCGGAACAAGCGCACCTTGACGAGGCCGACCTTCTCGCCCCGCCCATTCAGATAGTCCGCTGTCTCCTCGATGACCTCGCACGACGACCCGATGGACACGATGACTCGATCCGCGTCCGGCGCGCCCACGTAGTCGAACAGGTGGTAGGCTCGGCCGGTGAGCGCCGCAACCTCTTCCATCGTCTTGGCGACGATGGCGGGCACGGCAAGGTAGTACCGGTTCGAAGCCTCGCGGCCCTGGAAGTAGACGTCGGGGTTCTGCGCTGTTCCGCGCAGGTGTGGGTGCTCCGGGTTCATCGCGCGGCGGCGGAACGCGGCGATCTCATCTGCCGGTGCGATCTCGGCGAGGGTCTCGTACGGGATGACGTCGACCTTCTGCACCTCGTGTGACGTGCGGAATCCGTCGAAGAAGTGGAGGAACGGCACCTTTGCGCGCAACGTTGCGAGGTGCGAGACGATGGCCAGATCCATCACTTCCTGCACGGATCCGGAGGCGAGCAGCGCGAAGCCCGTCTGGCGAGCGGCCATGACGTCGGCGTGGTCGCCAAAGATAGACAGGGCGTGCGCGGCGAGGGCACGGGCGGAGACATGGAATACGACGGGCAAGAGCTCTCCCGAGATCTTGTACATGTTCGGGATCATGAGAAGCAGCCCCTGCGATGCGGTGAACGTCGTGGTGAGGGCGCCGGCGACCAGGGATCCGTGCAGAGCGCCGGCGGCTCCGGCTTCAGACTGCATTTCGGTCACCTGGAGGGGTTGGCCGAAGATGTTCTTGCGGCCGTGCGCCGCCCACGCGTCGGCGACCTCTCCCATGGTCGAGCTGGGCGTGATGGGGTAAATGGCGGCGACATCGCTGAAAGCGTACGCGACGTGCGCCGCTGCGGTGTTTCCATCGATCGACATCATGTGACGTTGGCGATTGGCCATAGTGCTTCCTCCTGAACTCGCCGGCGGAATGCGGGAACTGGCATCAGGTCCGCTCTGGCGCGGCGATTGTATCGGTGGGATGGAGCAGCCACAATGCCCTCCTGCCCGACCCGACAGAGGGGGCGAGACACCTGGCCGTAGCTGTCAACGGACGCGAGGGAAGGCGTTGCGCGTTCGAGGGATGTCTAGATTCCCCAGAGATGAGGCATAACCGGGACGTTGGAGGTTGTTCGGCGAACGCGAACGTATGGAGGCATCGTATGATGAAGAGACTCGTGGTTGTAGGGATGGTTGTTGCACTCCTCCTCGGCGTGGCTGTGAGCGTGCTTGCCGACCCGATTCACGTGGGTGGCGGGCCGAAGCTCACCAGCACCCCGATCCATGTCGGTGGCGGGCCAATGCTTCTGGGGTCCCCGATTCATGTCGGCGGGGGACCGCAGCTCATGAGCGCGCCAATTCACGTCGGCGGGGGGCCATTGGCGGAGTAGTCTGGAAGCGTTCGGGCCTCGGTGAGGCCATAGAAGAGGATGTGAGGGTGGCGAGCGTGCTCGTCACCCTTGCCTTGTTTGGCGCAGCTGTAGGTTCTCGGGCGTCGCACGGTGACAGCGGGTCGGCTTGGAGGCAGAATCGTCTGTGCCGGACGCACCACCGGGTGATGGGCGGAAGGGTGGCGCTGCGAGGAGAGTGGCGTGGTCAAAGGGTTGACGCTCGGAAAGGCTGACGAGGACGCGCAGAGGGCGGCGAAGCAGTCGTCGTCCGTTGAGCTTCTCGTGCAGCATCGAGCGCTCGAAGTGACGCGGCACCGAATCGCCGCTGGGAAGCACTTCTACCTTGACGAGGCGAGCGAGTGGTCGGGGTTCGAGTTCTTGTATGTGATTCGGGGCACGCTCACGCTCTCGAGCGGCGAGGGCAAGACGGCGGTCCATGAGGGCGAGTACCTCCACCACCACGGCCTACCAGAGCGAGCATACTTCCGAGTTGATGAAGACCTCGAGCTGCTCATGGTTTCGTCCCCGCCGAGCTATCACCTGGTCAAGGACGAGATCCAAGAGATCATGGCGCTGGCGCGATCCGTCGAAGAGAAGGACGAGGCGACGGAGGGCCATTGCCATCGACTTGAGCGTTTGGCCATCCGCACGGGGGAGCGACTGGGTCTGCCCGGGCAGCGGCTGATCGATCTCTCGTACGGCGCGTACCTGCACGATGTGGGCAAGGTGCGCGTGCCCGATGGCATCTTGAACAAGCCGGGCCGACTCACGGATGAGGAGTGGGTGGAGATGCGGCGCCACCCGGAGCACGGGGCGGCGATGCTCCGCGAGAAGAGCTTCCTCAGGGCGGCAGCCCAGATCGTCGTCAGCCATCACGAGAACTACGACGGAAGCGGCTACCCACATGGTCTGCGCGGCGAGGAAATTCCCATGGAGGCGCGCGTTGTCTCGGTCGTCGATGCGTACGACGCCATCACCTCGGAGCGGCCCTACCAAGTTGCGGGGGCGAAGTCCAAGGCGGTCCAGGAGCTGCGGCTAAACGCGGGGACGCAGTTCGATCCGCGGGTCGTGCGGGCGTTCTTGTCGGTGATCGGGGAGGACGAGCTTGCGTAGCCCATCGCTCGGTCGTTGGAAGCACCTGGCGATCCTGATTCCCCTCGGATTGGCCATCGGCGCGATCGGTGGCCTCGTGTGGAAGGATCTGTTGTTCGGCATCGCCGTGGGAGGAGGATTCGCCGTGCTCTATGGCCTGCTCTTCGCCCTGCGCAACGTGAGGTAGCGCAGAGAGAAGGGACCGCGGCCATGGCTCTGCCGACGGGAAGCCATGGCTAGGGAGAAGGGGGCAGCCTAGGCTGCCCCCTTCTCCTGGCCTTCTATGCCCTCTTCTGGTCTCACCCAGAGAGACAGTCTCCCTCTCTGGCTACAGCTTCGGCATCAGGGTCGCGAACGCTCGCTCGAGGTCCGGCTGCCCGATCTCCTGTAGCTCGTAGCGAACGCGCGTCGTCGGGACCTTGAACTTGAGGAGTCGACCGAGGTCGATGGGGGTTCCAATGACGATGGCGTCGCACTCCACGCGGTCGACCGTCTTCTGGAGATCGCGTATCTGCTTCTCACCGTAGCCCATGGCGGGGAGCAGCTTGCCGATGTCGGGGTACTTGCGGAACGTCGCGGTGAGGGAGTCGACCGTGTAGGGACGAGGGTCGACGAGTTCCGCGGCACCGAAGCGCTGGGCGGCGATCACGCCGGCCCCATACTCCATCCCGCCATGCGTGAGCGTCGGGCCGTCCTCGATCACCAGGACACGCTTGCCGCGAATGATGCTGGGATCGTCGACCTGGATTGGGGAGGCGGCCTCGATCACGAGCGCGTGGGGGTTCATCCCCATCACGTTCTCGCGGACGAAGTGGATGTCCTCAAGCGACGCGGTGTCGACCTTGTTGATGATGATCACGTCGGCCAACCGCACGTTCACACCGCTCGGGTAATAGAGCAGCTCGTGGCCGGCGCGGTGCGGGTCGACGACGACAATGGAGAGGTCGGGTTTGTAGAAGCAGAAGTCGTTGTTGCCGCCGTCCCAGATGATGACGTCTGCCTCTTTCTCGGCTGCGCGGAGGATCTTCTCGTAGTCGACGCCGGCATAGACGATGGTCCCGTTGTCGATGTGGGGCTCGTACTCCTCCCGCTCCTCGATCGTGCAGTGATGCTTCTCGAGGTCGGCATACGTCGCAAAGCGCTGGACTTCTTGCGCGACGAGGTCGCCATACGGCATGGGGTGACGAATGACGGCGAGCTTCTTCCCCTTCGCTTTCAGGATGTCGCACACGCGACGCGTCGTTTGGCTCTTTCCGGAGCCCGTCCGGACCGCAGTAATCGACACGAGGGGCTTCACGGACTTCACCATCGTGGAGGCAGGCCCGAGCAGTATGAAGTCCGCGCCGGCTGCATTCACCTCGGCCGAGCGTTCCATGACGTACTGATTCGAGACGTCGCTGTAGCTGAACACCACGAGATCCGCTTTCTCTTCCTTGATCAGGGTCAGCAACTCGCTCTCCGCGTGGATGGCGATCCCGTTCGGATAGAGCTTGCCCGCCAGTTCGTGCGGGTACATCCGCCCAGCGATGTCCGGGATCTGCGTGGCCGTGAACGCGACGACTTCGTAGTCCTGATGGTTCCGGAAGTAGACGTTGAAGTTATGGAAGTCGCGGCCGGCAGCCCCCATGATGATGACCCGTCGTTTCATGCGATTGTCTCCCTCTGTTGCAGGACTCGAATGTCCGCATTATGCGGTGCGGGGGAAACGTCTTCAAGGAGGCTTGTGCAGAGCAGTACGCGCGCTTATCATCGCATGCCATGTCCGTCGCCAACCTCATCACGCTTGCCCGCGGGGCGCTCGTGGCGCCGGTCGTCTACCTCCTCCTCTCGGGTCAGCGCACGGCCGCCGCAGTCCTCTTCGTCGTCGTCTGCATCGGTGACATCGTCGACGGCATGGTGGCGCGGGCCCGCCATGAGGTGACGCCTCTTGGGAAGGCTCTGGATCCGATTGTGGACAAGGCGCTGTACGTGTCGCTCCTTTCCGCGCTGCTCGTGCTCACAGAACTGTCCCCATGGGCGTACGGGGCGTTTCTGGCTCCGCAGTTCGGCCTTGGCGTAGGTGCAATCTTCCTGCAGGTGAGGAGGCGGAAGGTCCAGGCGGCGCGCCTCATAGGGAAGGCTGCTTCTCTGCTGTCGTTCCTTGCGCTCCTCTTCCTGCTCGTGCGCTGGCCCGGAGGCCCGGAGCTCTTCTACGCGGCGATCGCCGCGACGTACGCGGCCGGTGTGGACTACTACCTCGCCGCGCGCTCGCTGGAGAAGTCGACCCCGTAGGTGTCCCACGGGAAGGTGGCTGGGGGCGGCGCCTCGAACGTGAGCGTCGCGCCGGTCGCGGGGTGTAGGATCGTGAGCTTCCATGCGTGCAGAAGGAGGTTCGCGTTGGGCGGGCCGCCGTACAGCGTGTCGCCGACGACGGGGTGGCCGATGTATGTGAAGTGCACGCGGATCTGGTGAGTTCTTCCAGTCCGAGGGCGCACGAGAACAAGCGAGCGGTCCAACTGACGCTGGAGGACGCGGAATTCCGTCTGGGCCGTGCGGCCGTCCAGGCGGACGGCCATTCGGCGGGGCGCACGAGGATCGCGACCGACGGGCGCATCAATGCACCCCTCGGATTCGCCGAACGATCCCACCACGAGCGCGACGTACAGCTTCTCGACGACGCGTTCCGCGAATTGGCGCTTCAGCGACGCCAAGGCGCGCGGGGTCTTCGCAACGACGAGGATGCCTGTCGTTTCCTTGTCGATCCGATGGACGATGCCGGGACGAGCAGGGTCGTCGGACGCGGGCAGGGTCCTCGTCGCCAGCAAACCCTCCACGAGCGTGGTCTTTCCAGTGGTTCCTGCTCCGGGATGGACGATGAGTCCCGCCGGTTTATTCACCGCCAGCACCTCGCTGTCCTCGTATACGATGTCCAGGGGCAACGGCGCCGGGGTTAGGATCTGGGGCATTCTCTGTTCCCAAGCGACTTGCTCGCCGATGCGAAGGCGGTGAGACGGCTGCAGGACCGGGCGGCCGCCGATCGAGACGCGTCCGTCTCGGATTTGCCGCTGGATCTCCGCACGAGAAACGTGACCCTCCAGCGCGACCAGGAATTGGTCGAGGCGGCGACCTTGATCTTCGGGGCCGATCTTTCGGGAGATCTGTTCCATCGCGTCAGGGATTCGTTTGTCCGCGCTCGCGGACTTCCGTATAATGCCCTCGTCGCGTATCCGAGCGAGCGAGGGGTGGTCGCCCCAGGGCGACCACGTTGTTTCCTGCGTGAGGGTATGGAAAGAGGGACGAGAAGTCCACTTCCGCGGGGGGTGGGCGAGGATGCGTGGCGGAGACGGAAGACGATGAACATTGAGTTTATTGAGGCGCTGGAAGAGATGGCAAAGGAGAAAGGGATCCCGCGAGAGGATCTCTATGCGGCCGTTCGCAAGGGACTTGCCGCCGCGTTCGCAGAAGAGCACGGGCTCGACGATGAGGACATCGACGTCGAGATCGACCAGCACTCCGGCGACATCACCATTCGAGGCCAGCGTATCGATCTTGCCAAGTTCGGGAGGATTGCGACGAAGAAGGCCGAGGAGACGATCCGACAGGAGATCGTCCAGCGACGTCGGGAGATCGTCCATGGCTTGTTTGCGTCGCGCGTCGGTGAAGTGATCAGTGGATCGATCCACCGATTCGAGGGGAAGAGCGTGTGGGTCAACCTCGGAGAAGCCGAAGCGATTCTTCCTGAGGCGGAGCGGATTCCCGGGGAGCGGTACCACGCCGGCGAGCGGCTGCGCGCGTATCTCGTCAGCGTCGAGGAGACGCAGGGCGACCCGCGAATTCTCCTGTCTCGGACGCGGAAAGAGTTCGTCGCCGCCCTCATGCGGCTTGAGGTTCCCGAGTTGGAGGAAGGCATCCTGGTGATACGCGCCATTGCGCGCGAGCCGGGACGTCGCTCGAAAGTGGCGGTCGAGTCCCTCGATCGCAACGTAGATCCGGTGGGGACGTGCGTCGGGGCGGGAGGCGCCCGCGTGCGCATGGTCACGCGCGAACTGTCGGGGGAGAAGATCGATCTCGTCCGGTGGAGCGATGACCTGGTCCAGCTGTTGAAGAATGGACTCGAGCCGGCCCGTGTCCTTTCGGTGGAACTCAACGAGGAGACGAGGAAAGCGAAGGTCGTCGTGCCGGACGACGAGCTCTCCTTGGCCATCGGGAAGGGCGGCCAGAACGTGCGACTGACCGCGAAGCTCCTCGGGTACGACATCGACGTGACGAGCCCGTCCGAAAGCGCGGCTGCCGCAGCCGCAGCCGCAGTCTAGGGCCGCAAACGATCCGCCCGCGCTCCTGGATCCGCCGCGGGAAACGCTGCTCCTCGATCGAAGGGCCGCGTAGCGTTCTCGCAGCCCAATGAAGACAGCCTCAGGCAAGTGCCCGGACGTGTGCCGTTCGTGGCGATCCCCTATGCGGGCGTGTCTCCTTCCTGCCCTCGCGCCGTTGCCGCGTCCATGCCGCAACGAAGGAAGAGGGTATAATCGGACGCAAACTGGGCGAAGGGGAGTGGCGAGGCTTGGGCACAGTACTGAACACGGTCAGCGCGATAGTCAGCTTGGTGGCCGCCGTGCTCATCGGCCTGTTGATAGGGAGCGTACCTCGCCGCCGGAGAGAAGCCGAGATTGTCGCTCAGGCCGAAGAGGAAGCGGATCGCCTCAAGAAAGAGAAGCTCCTCGAGGGGCGTCAGCACATCGAGGAGCTGAAGGACGAGTTCGAGGAGCGGGCCAAGCGGCGCGAGGAGGAAGTTGCCCGCGCCGAGGCGCGCATCCTTCGCCGGGAGGATCGACTCGGCAAGAAAGCGTCTCAGCTTGAGAAGACTGAGGATTCCCTGCGCGTCGACGAAGAAGAAATGCTCCGACTGAAGGAAGAGGGGATACGTCTTCTCGAGCAGGAGAAGCAGCAACTCGAGCACACCGCGGAGTGGACGCGCGAGCAAGCGCGCGAGCACCTGCTCAAGGTCGTGGAGAACGAGTCCCAGCTCTACTTCTCGAAAAAGATGGAGGAGATCGAGCGCAAGGCGCGCGACGAGGCCGAGGAACGAGCGGCCCACATCGTGGCTACCGCGGTTCAGCGATACGCCGTCGAGTACATCGAGCAGAACGCGGTCAGCTCTGTCCCTCTGCCGTCAGAGGACTTCAAGGGCCGGATCATCGGCCGCGAGGGACGCAACATCAAGACGTTCGAGGCTCTAACAGGCGTCGAGTTGCTGGTTGACGACACGCCCGAGATGGTCGTTCTTTCCTGTTTCAACCCCCTGCGGCGGGAGGTGGCGCGCATGGCGCTGACTCGGCTGATCGAGGACGGCCGGATCCACCCCGCACAGATCGAAGAGAAGGTGCAGCGCGCGAAGGCGCGTCTCGCGGACCGTGTCAAGGAGGAAGGGAAGAAGGCGGCGTTCGATCTTGGGATCGATCTTCATCCCGAGTTGGCCGCACTCCTCGGGCGGCTCCGCTATCGCACGAGCTATGGCCAGAACCAGCTCGTCCACTCGATCGAAGTGAGTGTCGTAGCGAAGATCCTTGCCGACGAGCTTGGGTTGAACGCGAAGAAGGCGAAGAGGGCCGGCCTTCTGCACGACATCGGAAAGGCCGTTGACCACGAGGTCGACGGGCCGCACGCTCTGATCAGCGCCGATCTAGCGCGGCGGTATGGCGAGAGCCACGACGTGGTGCAGGCGATCGCCGCCCACCATGAGGACATCGAGGCGGTGGGAATCCTCGACGTGCTCGTCCAAGCCGCCGACGCGCTCTCCGCTGCGCGCCCCGGGGCGCGCCAGGAAACCTACGAACGATACGTCCAGCGGCTGCACGATCTCGAAGAGCTGTGCCGGTCGTTCCCGGCGGTCCAAGAGGCCTACGCGATCCAGGCGGGACGTGAAGTCCGCGTGATGGTCCAGCCCGACCGAGCGAACGACGAGCTTGCCGCCAAGCTGGCCTATGACATTGCGCGAGCGATCGAAGAGGAATTGAGTTACCCCGGCG
This sequence comes from uncultured bacterium, assembly GCA_903857865.1. GTDB lineage: Bacteria > Bipolaricaulota > Bipolaricaulia > UBA7950 > UBA9294 > CAIOGO01. The sequence goes on from CAIOGO010000004.1 coordinate 98,586, forward strand.
AGATCAAGGTCAATGTCGTGCGACACACACAATTCTCTGAGAACGCGAAGTAGCGCAGCGAGGCGGGCAATGAAAGTGCTCTGGGCGTCCGCGACGACGGATCCGACAGCCGCGCGTGGCGCCGTTGCGAGCGGAGTTCGCGAGGCGGGTGCCGCCGAGGCTCAGGTCGGCGGTTCCTGCGTCATGAACCGGGCCGTGGGAGACGTTGCCCGAGAGTGCTTGGTGTGCGCAGCGTGCGGTGTGGATGCGTTCTGGGCCCCGGGATTCGCCAGCGCCCAGGCTGCGGAGGATGAAGGGGAAGGACGGGGATCTGCTTCCGGGTCTGTCCTCGGCAACGACGTCCGCACGGCGACGTGTCGAGCGCGTCGTGACCGAGTGGGCGACGTCCTGCGCAAGGGTTCCTTGTTCCGCGAAGGCCGCGTCTGTACCATTCGGACGAATCCTGCAATTCTGGTCAAGGGAGTGACGTAGAGCGATGTCCACGTACTTGAAGCGCCATCAGAAAGCGGTCATTTGGGCCGTCATCATCTCGTTTGTCATCGGGGCGGGCGGACTGATCAGTCTCGATCGTGCCGGGGTCTTCAACAGCAAAACGTCCGGGACGAGCTCGACGCAGCCGAAGTTCGCTGCGATCGTCGAAGGCGACAAGGTCAGCCTGGAGACGCTCAACGCGCGGGCGACGCAGTTGATGACTCAGTACAAGAATCTCTACACCCAGGCGGGCATGGACCCGACTACGCTGTTCAACGGCGCGTCCGGCGCGATGCTCAAGCTGCGACTTGAGTCCGGCGCCCTGTCGGACCTGATTCGTGAGACCATCTACGCTCAAGAGGCGCGCAGCCGCGGGATCCGGGTGGCCGACTCCGTCGTCGACGCGGAATTGGCCACGCAGTACGGGCAAGTCCTCACGTCGAATGGAATCACCGAGGCCCAGCTGAAGGTGTATCTCGAGGCCCAAGGACAGACGCTCGAGAGCTTCAAGGCGTCGTTGCGTCCGTCGATCGCGACACAGCTCTTTGTGAGTGCCGTCAACGCGGAAGTGGCACCAAGCTCGACGCCCACGGAGGATGAGCTTGCGAGCTACTTCGAGAAGAACATCGCCAAGTACGACACCGGGGAGCAGGTCCACGCGATGCACATTCTCGTGGCTGATCTCGCTACCGCGCAGCAAGTCGAGAAGGAACTCATCGCAGGTGCCGACTTCGCGGCGCTGGCGGCCAAGTACTCTACGGACACAGGCAGCAAGGCCAAGGGTGGCGATCTCGGGTGGTTCGAGCGCGGGAAGATGGTGACGGAGTTCGAGGACGCCGCGTTCGCTCTGCAACCCGGGGAAACAAGCGAACCTGTCAAGACCCAGTACGGGTATCACATCATCCGCGTCGTGGAGCGGAAGGACGCGCACACGCCGACGCTGGCCGAGATTCGCAGCCAGGTGCTGGCGGACGTGCAGACGGAGAACCGGACCACGCAAGGCCAGGCCTGGTACACCGAAGTTCGCAAGACCAAGAAGGTCGAGATTGGCATCCCCGTCGTGCAGGCGTTCATGATGCAGGAACAGAACATCGATCGCGGGTTGGCGGAATTCGAGCGCCTGCGATCCGAGGACAAGGGGACGGATCCATACCTGTCGTACTACATCGGACAGATCTACGAGGCCAAGGCGAGTTCGGCCGCGAGCGGACGGACGACGCTGGAAGCCACAGCGTCGCCGACTCCGGAACAGGTCAGCCAGATTGCGCAATTGAAGGCGATCGAGAAGGAGAGCAAGGACAAGGCGTTGGCGGCGTACGTCGCCCTGGTGGAGGACGGCGAGGTGGACGAGGGTCTCCTGACGAAGATCCTCAACTTCGATCCCGGCAATATGGTGGCGATGATGGCGATGGGAACCCTCCTCGCGGAGAAGGGAGACTCGGCGGGGGCACAGACCCGCTACGAGCAAGTCATCTCCGCCAACCCGCAGTCGTCGGACGCTCTCATCGTTTCGGCCGACCTCGCGCAGAAGGACGGCAACTACGCGCTCGCCAGGCAACGGTTCCAGCAGGCGCTGGCGCTTCGGGCGCGCGATGCGAGCCTGGAGCTCAAGTTGGTCGCCGTGCTCCTCGCCCTGGACGACGTCGCCGGGGCGGACGCCATGGCGGCGGCGATCCGCCAGACCGATCCGCAGAACTCCCGCCTCGCGATTGCCGAGGCCGATGTGGCCAAGGCGAAGCTAGGGCGGGCTGTGGGGGAGCGCGACGCGCTCAAGGCCAAGTCGAATCGCACGGCGGCGGAGGAGACGCAGTTGGCTGCCCTGGGGCGCCAGGTTGACGAGCTGTACCAGGCTGCGGTCACGCGTTACGAGACCGCCATCAAGGCCGGCGGAAACCTCGATCTCAACGTGAAGCTCGGCGAGACCCACCTCCTGGCTGGGAAACTCGACGCGGCCGAGAAGGAACTCCAAGCGGTTCTCGTTCGATCTCCGTACCGCGCCGACGCATACGAGGGCCTCGCCAAGGTCAACCTCGCCCGCGGCCAGACGGACAAGGCGCTCGAGCAGCTGCGGACGGCGCTCGCGCGCTCGTTCGACAGCAACCAACGCATTCGCCTTGCCGAGCAGATCGTGAGGCTTGACCCGAAGGACACGTCGACGCGACTCCGCCTGGCGAAGCTGTACAGCGACGACGGCCAGTCGAGCGCTGCCATTCGCGAGTTCGGTCAGCTCATCGCGGCCGACCCGGCGATCGAGGACGCGTATTCCGGCATCGCCAAGGCCTACGTGGCCAGCGGCGAGTACGATTCGGCTCTCGACTACCTCAAGCGTGGAGTGGCCGGCGTCAAGCAGGATGCGGCGAAGATTCGCCTGTACCAGCAGGTTGTCGATACCGACCAAGCGGACGTCGGGCAGGGCAAGCCGCTCTCGTCCGCCGGCCTCGATGCGCTCATCGAGATCGCCAAGCTCGATATCTCGCGCGGCGACACGACCGATGCTCGGAATCGTCTCACGCAGGTACAGGCCGCAGACAGCAAGTACCGCGCCTCGGAAGTGTCCGCGCTGTCGGAGCAACTGGGCCCGGCAACCTCTGCGCCCGCATCCAGCCAGTGATCGGCGATGACCTCGCCCGCCTCGTCGAGCTGACGGCCCGGCTGCGGGATCCTGTCCACGGGTGCCCTTGGGATCTTGCGCAGGATCACGTCTCCCTGCGCCCGTATGTCGTGGAAGAGGCCCATGAGGTCGTCGCCGCGATCGACGCGCGCTCTCCCGAGGCCCTCGCCTCGGAACTCGGGGATCTCCTGCTGCAGGTACTCCTGCACAGCCGACTCGCCGAGGAGGCGGGGGAGTTCACCCTCCGCGATGTGATGGCCTCCCTGGAAGAGAAGCTCGTGCGGCGACATCCGCACGTGTTCGGCGACGCGCCGAAGGACCTCGGCCTCGGGTCGATTCACGCGCAGTGGGACGAGACGAAGGCCGCGGAGCAGCAACACAAGGCTGTCCTGCCGACGTTGCTCGCGGCGCGAAAGCTCGTGGCCGGAGTGCGCGAGTCGTCCCTTCTGTTCGATCTCGCGAAGTCATCGGACCGCGACGTGCAGGCGGGCGGCGAATTGCTGCTGGCGATCAAGCGATCGTGGGAGTCGGGCGTGGATCCGGAGATCGCGCTGCGCAAGGCCATGGACCGAATCGAAGCGGCGGGGGGAGAGCGCGGTGCGTGAGGAAGCCCTCGTCTACTGGGTGGGGACGTCGGAAGAGGAGATCCACTTCATCGACTCGATTCTGAGCGCGTACGACGGGGTTGCGTGCGTTCGCCGGGAGTTCAAGCTGGAGGATGGACAGGCGCTGTATAAAGTCTACGTGACGGCAGGCATGGAACGGGAGTTCCTCGACGTGATGGGAAGACTGCGCACGAGGGCGGACATCCGGTCGGTGACTCGAGGCGAGGACGATGCGGCTCTTCCGAGCGAATGAGGTCGCGGCCTCGGTGTTCGACGTCGACTACGGGCGACTGTGGTCGATGGGAGTGCGCGCGCTCCTATTCGATCTCGACAACACCCTCGGCCGACGCGGCTCGAAGAGCCTCGGCGACGGGGCGCGGGAGTTGCTGCACGAGCTCGAGCAGCGTGGCTTTCGCGTCGGAATCCTGACGAACCGCAAGCGGCGCCGGGCGGACGAACTGGCGGCGGAGCTCGCACGGGAGTTCACGATTCTCGACGTGGCTCGCAAACCGTCGCGAAAGGGCTACGCGAGCGTGCTCGCCCAGTTGGGCGAGGCCCCCGCTACGGCAGCAATGATCGGCGACCGCCGACTCACCGACATCCTCGGGGCGAATCGAAGCGGCATCTACTCGATCCGCGTGAGAGGCTTCCGCAAGCGAATCGAGAGTCGTTGACACTCGATTCGCCCGCGTCCGGCCCCGTCGACGCCGGATTCGCCGCGGCCGGCTCCGCCGATGCCGGATGCGTAGGCGTGCGCTTGGTCCCTCCTTCCGGGTTCGGCTATCATTCCTACGACGCCCGAACCGGGTCTCAGACTGCGAGACAGGGGCGGCAGGAGGAAACTGGCCCATGAAGGCTCGTCATCTCGTATCGTTGCGCGACGTGTCATCGGAAGACATCCTGGAGATCCTGGACGTCGCTCGTCATCTCAAGCTGGAGCATCGTGCCGGGGTGCGTCACGCCCAACTCGCCGGCAAGACGCTGGCGATGGTCTTTCAGAAGCCCTCCCTGCGGACGCGCGTGTCGTTCGAGGCGGGTATGTGGCAGCTCGGCGGGCACGCCATTTACCTCGGCCCCAGCGATATCAAGCTCGGCGAACGCGAGACGACGGAGGACATTGCGCTGAATCTATCGCGGTTCTGCGACGGGATCATGGCGCGCGTGTTCAAGCACGAGACGGTGGTCGAGCTGGCGAAGCACGCGACCGTGCCCGTCATCAACGGCCTGTGTGACATGGATCACCCCTGTCAGGCGCTGGCCGACCTGCTCACGGTGTGGGAGAAGAAGCGAAGGTTCGACGGTCTGACGCTGGCCTTCATCGGTGATGGGAACAACGTCGCCCACTCACTCATCGACGGTTGTGCCAAGGTCGGCATGTCGTTCCGCATTGCGTGTCCATCTGGCTACGAGCCGAACGCGGACGTCGTCGCCGCGGCGCGGGCTCTTGGCGCGTCGGTCGAGATCACCCACGATCCCCATGAGGCCGCCCGAGGCGCGGACGCTCTGTATACGGACGTGTGGGTCAGCATGGGCCAGGAAAGCGACGCGAAGTCGAAGCAGAATGCGTTTCGCGGGTTTACGATTGACTCCAAGCTCGTCGAAGTCGCCAACAAGGGCGCGGTCATTCTCCACTGCCTGCCGGCACACTACGGCGAGGAGATCACCTACGAAGCCTCGCGGAGCCCGGGGAGCGCGATCTTCGACCAAGCCGAGAATCGCATGCACGCTCAGAAGGCTGTCCTCGCCCTGCTGATGTCGTAGGAGGAACGATGCCGAAGGAAATCGTCGCCGGATCGGACGCGAAAGGCGACTGCTGCGTCACCGTGACGGCTGCCAAGGCGCTCGCTGTCGCCGTGGCGACCGACGATCCCAACCTATTCGAGCGGGGGATCCGCGAGGTCGTGGACGAGACGCTGGCGGCGCTCGCGCCGCAAGGCCGAGTCAAGGCCACCGTCTCCGTCGCCGACAAAGGCTCTCTCAATTACGTCATCGCGGCTCGAGTCGAGGCGGCCGTTCGCCTCGCGTTCCCGGAGATCCCGGCCATCGCGCCCAAGGTGCGGCGTCGGCCGAGCGAAAAGGACGCGCCGCGCCGCAGCCGCCTGTACGCTCCCGGGAACAACCCGCGCATTCTCGTAGGCATCGAGCTCCACGGCGCCGACTGCGTGCTCGTCGACCTCGAGGACTCCGTGCCGCCCGCCGAGAAGCCGGCAGCCCGCGTCCTCGTGAAGCACCTGCTCTGTGCCATCGACTTCCCGAACGAGGTCTGGGTGCGGATCAACCCGCTCTCGCTCGGAGGCGCCGACGACGTTCGCGAGGTCATCCTGGCGCGGCCGCACGGCGTCGCCTTGCCAAAGGCTGAGTCGAAGGACGATGTCGTCGCCCTATCCAAGGAGCTGGCGAAGGCTGAGCAGGCCGTCGGCGCCCCCCTTGGGTCGACGTGGATCATGCCCATCGTTGAGACGGCGAAGGGCGTCCTCCACGCCGCGGAGATCGCGGACGCCGATCCGCGCGTCGCCGTTGTTGCGTTCGGCGCCGAGGACTTCACGCGCGATGTCGGGGCGCGGCGTACGCTGGAATCCCTCCTCTTCGCGCGTTCGATGATCGTCGCCGCGGCCAAGGCGGCGGGCGTGCAGGCCTCGGACACCGTCTACGCCGACGTCGACGACGAAGTTGGCCTGGCGGCCGAAGCGAAGCTCGCGCGTGACCTCGGCTTCGACGGGAAGGGCGCCATCCATCCGGGACAGGTTCCGGCGTTGCACGCCGCCTTCACCCCGAGTGAGAAGGAGATGGACGAAGCGCGGAAGATCGTCGCGGCGGCGGAAGAGGCCGAGGTGCAAGGAATCGGAGCCATCGCGATCGGTGGGAAGATGGTTGACCGACCGGTGCTTGAGCGGGCAAGGCGCGCACTGCGTCTGGCCGACAGGCTATCAGGGCGATTGACCAGCCCGTCGGCTGGAAAGGAGTCCCGATGAAGAACGCGCTCGGCCGTGAGATTCCGAAGACGATCGGCAGCCGTTCCGTCGAAGCGTACGCTGGCGCGTTTGCCAAGAAGCGGTCCGGCTTGAAGGCGCCGCAGCCGCAGAAATCGTGCGTGCCCGGTGAGAACAAGGTCCTCCCGTCGCTTGAGGCCGCCATCGAGGCGACCGGCCTCAAGGATGGAATGACGATCTCGTTCCATCACTCGTTCCGCGAGGGCGACCGCGTCATCAACCAAGTCGTCGACGCCTGCGCCCGGATGGGGTTGAAAGACCTGCGGCTCTTCCCGACCGCGCTCTTCGGCACGCATGCGAAGCTCGTCGACCACATCAAGTCGGGCGTCGTCTCCCGCATCGAGGGTTCGATGAACGGGCCGGTCGGCGCCTACATCTCGCAGGGTGGGAAGCTGCGCGAGCCGGCGACCCTGCGTTCGCACGGCGGCCGCTGGCGGGCGATCGAGTCGGGCGACGTGGCGATTGATGTCGCGTTCATCGCCGCCTCGCAGGCCGACGCTTACGGCAACGCGAACGGCATCAACGGCCGGACGCCGTGCGGACCGATCACTTTCTGCATGGTGGACGCGCAGTACGCGAAGAAGGCCGTCGTCGTGACAAACGAGCTGGCGCCGTACCCGGCGTACCCGCTCGAGATCCAGCAGGGCTGGGTCGACTACGTCGTCGTGGTCGACGAAGTGGGCGACCCGGAGCAGATCGCGTCCGGCACGCTCGAGATGACGAAGTCCCCAGCACGCCTGCGCATCGCGCGCCTGGCCGCCGACGCGGTCGTCGCCTCGCCCTACTTCAAGGACGGCCTGAGCTTCCAGGGCGGCGCGGGCGGCGTCTCACTCGCTGCGACGATGTACCTTGCCGAGGCGATGGAGAAGGCGAAGATCGTTGGTGGATTCGTGATGGGCGGCGGGACGCGGATCATGGTCGAGATGCTCCACAAGGGCCTCGTCCGCACGATTCTCGACGGCCAGGCGTTCGACCCGATCGCCGTCGCGTCCCTCGGTGTGGATCCGGCGCACGTGATCATGAATCCAGGTCTCTATGCGAATTACGACTCGCGCGGCTGCGCGACCTACATGCTCGACGCCGCCTTCCTCGGAGCGACGGAGGTCGACCTCGACTTCAACGTCAACGTGAACACGCACTCCGACGGACGATTGCTGCACGGCATTGGAGGGCACCAGGACGTGGCCGCCGGCGCGAAGATGACCGTGATCACGGCGCCATCGATCCGCGGCCGCCTGCCGGTGATCCTGGACCGCGTCACGACCGTGACGACGCCGGGCGAAGTGATCGACGTGATCGTGACGGAACGCGGCCTCGCCGTGAACCCGAAGCGCGGCGACCTCAAGGAATGCTTCCTCGAGGCCGGGCTCCCGGTGCGCGATATCGTCGAGCTGAAGGCCGAGGCCGACGGGCTCGTGCGCCCGCTCGGGAAACCCGTGTTCGGAGACGAAGTCATCGCCGCGATCGAGTGGCGCGACGGAACCGTAATCGACGTGGTGCGAAAGGTGGAAGGATGGCAGTGAGAGACGAGATCCGAAAGGTTCTGCCGGAAGTCGACGAGATCCAGGACAAGGCGCTGCGCGACAAGGTCCTCGCGACGTGGGAGGCCGGCCTCGCCCGCGGTGGCTGGAAACCCGCCGACATCGCGCGGATGCCGTTCACGCTCCTGAAGCCGGTCAAGATCTCGTTCGCGGACCACGTCCGCGCCGTGACCAAGATCTGCATCGCGGCTTCCGACACGTTCGACGAGATCTACAAGGGCGAGTTGAAGCTCAAGCGCGACATCCTCATTGCCGGCGCGCTCCTGCACGACATCGGCAAGCTGCTTGAGATCGAAGAGACGAACGGCAAGTTTGGGAAGTCGAAGGATGGCGCCCTCGTGCGGCACCCGTTCTCCGGCGTGGCGCTCGCTGACGCGCAGGGCCTGCCCGCCGAGGTGCTCCACATCATCGGCGTCCACTCCAAAGAGGGCGACCACGGCAAGCGCACGGCCGAGGCGATCATCCTCCATCTCGCCGACTTCATGAACTTCGATCCGCTCGAGGGGTGAGACCATGGGACAGACCTTTGCCCAGAAGGTGTTGGCGAAGAAGGCGGGGCTCCCGTCGGTCGCCGTCGGCCAGATCGTCGACGTCGAGCCGGACTTCTGCCTGTCGCACGACAACACCGCCGCGATCGCGAAGACGTTCGCCAAGTTCGGCGTCGAGAAGGTGAAGAACCCCGAGCGGTTCGTCATCGTGCTCGACCACACCGTCCCCGCGTCGACCGAGGAGTACGCGAAGGGGCACAAGGAGATCCGCGAGTTCGTCGCGAAACAAGGGATCAAGGCGTTCTACGACGCCGGGGTCGGCATCTGCCATCAGGTCCTGCCCGAGATGGGCTTTGCCCTACCCGGCAGCCTCGTTCTTGGCTCCGACTCCCACACGACGGCCTACGGGGCGCTTGGCGCCTTCTCCGCCGGAGTCGGCCGCTCGGAGATGGCCGCCCTCTACGCGACGTCGCGCATCTGGCTCAAGACGCCGGCCTCATTCAAGATTGAGGTAGTGGGCAAGCTGAAGGAACCTGTCACGTCGAAGGATCTCGTCCTCAAGATCATCGGCGACATCGGCGCCGACGGTGCGCTCTACAAGTCGGTCGAGTACGCGGGCGAGGCGATCGAGGCGATGAGCCTCTCGTCGCGCCTCGTTCTCTCGAACATGGCGGTTGAGATGGGGGCGAAGAACGGCTACTGCGCGCCAGACAAGAAGACGTTCGCCTTCCTCGAGCACCGCGCGGTCGCCGAGTACACGCCCATCTATCCCGACGCTGAGGCTGTGTACGAGAGAACCCTGGGTTACGACGCCTCGAAGCTCGGCCCGCAGGTCGCGAAGCCGCACACGGTCGACAACGTCGCCCCCGTTGAAGAGGTCGAGGGCACGAAGATCCACCAGGCCCTGCTCGGCACCTGCACCAACGGCCGGCTCGAGGACCTGCGCCTGGCCGCGCGATATCTCGAAGGGAAGAAGATCGCGAAGGGCGTGCGCATGATCGTCCTGCCCGCGTCGCAGGAAGTGCTGCTCGAGGCCCTGCGTGGAGGACTGATCGAGATCTTCGTCCGCGCCGGAGCGATGGTCCTGAGCCCCGGTTGCGGCCCCTGTTTGGGTGCGCACCAGGGCGTCTTGGCGGCCGGCGAAGTCTGCATCTCGACCGCGAACCGCAACTTCCAGGGCCGCATGGGCTCGTCCGAGGCTTCGACGTACCTCGCCTCTCCGGCGACCGTCGCCGCGTCGGCCGTGGCAGGCGTGATCACCGATCCTAGGAAGGTTGGCCGTGGAGGTGGCGCATGATCGAGGGCAAGGTCTGGAAGTACGGCGACGACGTCAACACGGACGTCATCTTCGCCGGCAAGTACACGTACAAGCCGATGACGCCGGCCGAAATGGCCGAGCACGCGCTCGAGGACCTCGACCCGACGTTCGCCAAGGGCGTGAAACCGGGCGACATCCTCGTGGCCGGCGCCAACTTCGGCTGCGGCTCGTCGCGCGAGCAAGCGGCCACCTGCATCAAGGCCTCCGGCGTCGCCGCGGTGATCGCCGTGACGTTCTCGCGCATCTTCTTCCGCAACGCGATCAACGAGGGCCTGCCCGTCGTCGAGCTTGCCGACGGGACGACCATGATCGCGAAGGACGACACGATCAAGATCGACTTCGAGAAGGGCGTCGTCATCCACAACGGCAAGGAGTACCGCTTCCCCGCGTTGCCCAAGGAAGTGCTCGCCATCCTCAACGACGGCGGACTCATCCCGCACGTGAAGAAGGCGTTAGCGAACGCAAAGCCCTAGCCCAAGGCGTAGCTTTGGCCGGCGAACCCCTAGCCAGGACATGACGGAACGCCGTGGCCGGTCGCAGAAGCCTGGAGCCCCTGCGCACCGAGGCTGCGACTGCCTCGCAATGCGCTGTCTCCGTACAATGGCGGGACTTGCAGCTCAGCGAGGTGACGGCATGGTACGGATCGCGGTGGACGAGAAGATGATCGCGGCGTTCTGCCGCGAGCACCGGATCCGACGCCTCGCGCTTTTCGGATCCGCGCTGCGCGACGACTTCCAGCCCGAGAGCGATGTTGATGTCCTCGTCGAATTCGAGCCTGGGTCTGCGCTCGGGCTCCTGCGGATCGCGCGCCTGGAGCGCGAACTCTCGCCGGCCTTTGGCGGACGGAAAGTGGACCTGCGGACCCCCAGGATCTGAGTCGCCACTTCCGTCAGAACGTGCTCGACCACGCCGCGGTGCACTATGCGGATAGGAAGGGACGCTCCTCCGTCGCCCAGTGCGTGGGAGTGCCAGCCGGCGCAACATGGCCCGTAGCAGGGCAGCCGTTGCCGCCAGAGAGGTGAGTGAGCGTGGCGTGCACCTACACAGCGGTAACCAAGCAGGATGGGGAATGGTGGATCGGCTGGATTGCGGAGATCCCCGGGGTCAACTGCCAGGAGCGCACGCGCGAGGAGCTTCTCGCCAGCTTGAAGACGACGCATGCCGAGGCGTTCGACCTCAACCGTAACGACGGCGCCCTCTTCTCAGACGGCAAGTAGGCACCTGGGAAACCGTGGGCCGCCGGCGGCCTAGAGGTCGGCCCACGAGGTGGCGACGACGCCTGAGCGGCGGACCGAAGTGTCACCACCGTAGATGAGTGCGGCGGGCGCGTCGGGCGTGCCGGCGAGTTGGAGCCAGTAGCGCAGCCCGACGAACGCATCCTGAGCGAGGGTCTCTCCCGATTTGACCTCGATGGGAACCAGTTCCGCACCGCGGTCGAGCAGGATGTCCACCTCATGGCCGATCGAATCCCGCCAGAAGTAGAGGTCTGGCTCCTCGCCTCGGTGGAAGGCGTTCTTCAAGAGTTCAGACACGACGAAGCTCTCGAAGACTGCGCCGCGCGACGAATGGGTGCGGAGCTCGTCGGGTGAGCGGATGCGGAGAAGGTAGGCGAGGAGGCCCGTGTCGAGGAAGTAGAGTTTCGGGCTCTTCACCAGCCGCTTGTTGAAGTTGCGATGATGCGGACGGAGAAGAAGGATGAGGAAGCTGGCCTCCAAGACGGAGATCCAGCGCCGCGCCGTCGGCTGAGAAACGCCGCAGTCCGCCGCGAGTGACGATAGGTTAAGGAGTTGCCCGTTCCGCCCGGCGCAGAGCCGGACAAAGCGGCCGAAAGCCTCGAGATCGCCCACGTTCAGGAGCTCGCGAACGTCGCGCTCAACGTAGGTGCGATAGTAGTTGGCCAACCAGTTCTGGGGCCGCAGGTCCCGATCGTGGATCGCCGGGTAGAACCCCGTGAAGAGAGCTTCCATGAGATCCGCTGCCTGAGGCTTCTCGCGCGAAGGCGCTGTCCGTCCCAGAGTCTTGAGCGAGAGTGGTGGGCGCTCCTGCAGCTCGGACCACGCGAACGGCAGCAGGTGCAGGATGGCGGCGCGGCCGGCGAGCGACTGACTGACGGTCCGCATCAAGCGGAAACTCTGGGAGCCGGTGAGGATGTAGCGCCCGTTCGTCGTCTCACGATCCACCGCAGTCTGGATGTACGAGAAGAGCTGGGGGACGCGCTGGACCTCGTAGAGGATGACGCGCTCGCGGAACTGGGCGAGGAAGCCGTGCGGATCCGCCGTCGCGAACTCGCGTTGGTCTGGATCCTCAAGGCTCGCGTAGGCGTGGTTCGGGAATGCTACTTTGGCGAGCGTCGTCTTGCCCGATTGGCGAGGCCCCGTCAGCGTGACGATCGGGTACTGCCGCGCTGCACGACGGAGCACGGGCTGTAGCACACGCTGGATCACGAAGCCTCCTTTTCAGATCTGAGTGTACAGTTTCAACATCCAATGTTCAATCTGTAAGGACGGCACGAGAACAGCATCCTGATCGCGATTCTGCGGCATGCAGACGACAGGGCCAGATCTCGTTGGCATCGAGAGGCAAGACCCTCGCGTCCTGGTCGATTGCAAAAGTGAGAAGCGGTGGCGTGATAATCATCCACACGGTGGTGGAAGAACACCCACGAAGCAGCTAGTTGTGCGCGGGCTTGAACTCCTCAAGGAACTCGCCGGCGAGCGGTTTCGACGTGGCATCGTGTTGTACTCGGGGAGACAGTGTGTCCCGCTGGGGAAAGATCTGCACGCCCTCCCGATCGAATCGCTGTGGCGGATCAGAGCGCAGAACAGGCGCGCGTGACGCTCTCTCCGTCTCGATGCTCCGAGCGAGTGAAACACCAAGAATGAAGATTTGACCCCGCCGCCCCTGGGGAAAGACCTGTACGCTCTTCCGATCGAATCGCTGTGGCGGATCAGAGCGCGGAACAAGCGCACGCGACGCTTTCTCCGTCTCGATGCTCCGAGCGAGTGAAACACCGAAAGTGAAGATCTGACCCCGCCGCCCCATTCCGCGGACACCTGACTCGCTCGTAGTGCATGCCCACAGGCGGCCCTGTACCTCGGCTCCTGCGAGTGTGTCAATGCAAGACCGGGCCCCGACGCTCCGACGGGAAGTGGAAGTGGCGCAACTCGAGGAGTCACTCACCAACCGGCAGCGCCTTTGCCACCAAGTTCCTGTCCCAATCGTTCCGTGAACATCACGAGACCCCTCTGTGCTCCCCCTTCTGTCAGGAGGCCCTCTTTCCGCTGGGTCTGGATTGCCACCTGGGTCTCTTCCCCACTCATCGATATCCTGAGGGTGACATAGACCCAATTGGTGGCCCAGGTGACCTTGAGTCTGCCAGCGATGATGCCAGTCTCACGCGACACGCTCTCGACTTCGCCAAGTTCGCCCAAGACGCGCTGGCACGCTTCCGCGACGCTCTTCGGTTCGGCGCGAAAGGACAGGGTCTGGTCTGCTCTTGATTCCGTAATTGGCATTGGTTCTCCTTCTCGCCGGGCACTCTGCCCTGCCCTATATCGGCTTAGTCTCCCGGACAGTCTATTGCCCTCTCGGCAACGGAGCGAACCGCCAAGGGTTCTCCGGAGGGTGGATTACTTGAGTCCGGCCACCTGGGCCGCGACTCGCTGCCTCCGATCACACAGCGTCTCGAACTCGGCAGGCGGGATGTTCCCGATCGGCTCCAACAGACGTCGATTGTTTGACCAGTCTACCCAGCTGGGTGTCTCCGGCTCGACGGCCGTCACGCTCTCCCACGGACCCGGTTGCTCGACGACCTCCATCTTGTACAGCCCAATCATCGTCTCTGCCAAGGCGTTGTCGTACGCGTCGTCGGCGTAGCCTACCGATGATGCGGTCCCCGCCACCCAGGTCCGGTTCACCGTGGTCGGGACAAACAGCGCCTCCTTGGGTCACGGATTCGGCGTCGATTGCGTCGAACTGCGGCCCTGAGGCGGCAGCGCCGCCTGACAACCTGCTCGTGCCCGGGCAATGAGAAGGGCGACAGTCTCCGGCCTGTTCGTGCGGCCTATCGTGCCGCACTGAGGAGTTGAGCGGTATGCGTGATCGCGAGACCTGACCCCGGCGCCCTCCCGCCACCGAAGGAACGAGCAGCCTCAAGCTCATCGAAGGACAGCACCGGGTCCGGTTCACCGTGATCGGGACGAACAGCGCTTCCTTGGGCCACGGTTTCGGCGTCTTGCCTCGAGATCCGGCCGGGGTACGGCACGCACGGAGCGCGTAGCGCAAGACCTGCCCTCGGCGCTCCGGCTGGTGGACCCATGGCTAGTGTACGCGGTAGACTGCAGCTCGGAGGATTGCCGAGGGTAGAGGAGGTTGCCTGACATGAGAAGCACAGCACGCGTCGCAGCGACACTGGCACTCGGCCTCTTAGTCGCGACGATCGCCGCAGGTTGCTGGACGCCAGATCCGAGCCCGGTCGTACTGCACTTCGAGGGGGAAGCCGGGATGCTGACGGACCCCTTCACCCTTCCGGCCGGCGTCTACCGGGCCACGCTAACGACAACAGGCTACTGCATCGTCCATGTCGTGCCAGTAGCTGCTCCGGCCGACATCACGTACCTGTTCGCGTGTTCAGCAGGAGAAGCGACAGCTGGCGAGAGTGCGCTCTATGTGTCAGACAGCAGCCGCATCATGCTGGAGTTCTCCAATGTCACGGCCCACTACGAGCTCGAGTTTGAGGGCATCGAGTAGGTTTGCGAAACCAAAGGACAGATTGGGATGATCCCGGCTCTCTACTGCAAGGGAAACGAGCTCGCCGCCGTAGCCCAGGAGTAGGAACGTGAGGACGACACCATGGTTGCCGAAGGAGCTCCTGCCCAGACGCGGGTCATGGGTCTGGTATGCGCGAGATGCCGTCTTTGCCGGCGTGTCGGTGGCCATAGCGCTCATACTGCTATGGCGTCCGCCTGACTGGGTATTGGCCATTGCCTCTGCCAGCAGCGCTCTCCTTATGGGCGGGTACGAAGCCATCAAGGGCTGGAGAGCGCCTGCCAAGTGGCGAGCTCGGCAGAGTGCCTACTACAGGACTCCGATGTGGCAGGCCAGAAGGCGCGAGATTCTGCAGCGAGACAACTACAAGTGCCGTCATTGCGGCGAGCGGGCTGATGACGTGCACCACCTCAGTTACAGCGCAGATCACGACGAGCCTGATGGCCAACTCGTCGCGCTGTGCAGGGAGTGTCACGAAGAGGCACATGGACGGAGGTTCGACAGTGCCGTCGGTTGAGAGGGGTGCTCGACTCCTCAGGGCGATGAGATCTACCACCTGCTCGAAGCCACAGGGTCGGATCTGGGGTCTCGACATGAAGAGGCAAGATTGGATCCTGACGTCCAGACTGCTCGGAGCGAGCAGCCGTCTACGTCGTGCCGAACGAGCCTGGAGTTGCAGGCGCAACTCCCTAGCTGTCCGGTACAGCTGGACAGCCACCGTCCCCTGCACAAAATCCGATGGTAGACCCCGCCGCCGTGACTCCGTCGCCCCGTTGCCCAGCATGCTTTGGTTGTGACCTATGGTCTGCTAATGTAGGATGTACTGCAACTGGGAGCCGGTCTCTTGAGGACGCAAGGATACGGGTTGCTGGAGTGTGCGGGAAGTGGGACGTGCTGTGCAGTTTACGAGAGTCGATTTCGTCCGGTTCAAGGCGTTCAAGTCTTTCAGGCTGACCCTCGACCACTTCAACATCCTTGTTGGGCCGAACAACGCCGGCAAGTCCACGGTCCTGTCGGCATTCCGAATCCTCGCCGCTGGCATCAGGAGAGCGAACCAGCGGAAGGCTCAGATGCTGGAGTACGCTGGCGGCGCTCGTTTTGGCCACATCATTGACCTCAGTGCCGACACGATTGCAGATGAGAACATCTTCTATAACTACGAAGACGAGGAGCCAGCGTCCGTCACATTCACCCTCTCAAACGGCAATCAGCTCGTGCTGCTATTCCCGGAACGCGGTATCTGCTACCTGATCGCGGACGATCCGTCCGCACAGGTACTCACGCCAGCTGTCTTTCGCTCTCGGTTCAACTGCTCGATAGGATTCGTGCCGATTCTCGGTCCGGTTGAGCAGCATGA
The DNA here is from genome assembly GCA_903857865.1 of uncultured bacterium. GTDB lineage: Bacteria > Bipolaricaulota > Bipolaricaulia > UBA7950 > UBA9294 > CAIOGO01. The sequence goes on from CAIOGO010000004.1 coordinate 114,734, forward strand.
GAGGGTGTTTGAGAAGGAGGCTGCACGAGCAGCGCTGTTCAACTACAGAGCCGCGCGCAACTTCCGGAATATCTGGCATCACTATCCCGAGCATTTTGACAGGTTCCGAGAACTGCTCAGAGAGACCTGGCCAGGCATGGACATCCAGCCCCCGGAAATCGATACGTCGTACGAGAAGACGGAACTCAAGATGTTCTGCCCGGAAGAGAGGATTCCGCGTGAGATCTTTTGGGCTGGGTTTGGGTTTCAGGTGTGGTGCCAGATGCTTACTCACCTGGTACAGTCAGCAGATGTGTCGCTCTTCCTCATCGACGAGCCAGACATCTATCTTCACTCAGACCTCCAGCGTCAGCTACTGACCCTGCTGCGCAACCTGGGTCCAGACATACTTATCGCGACGCACTCGACCGAGATCATTGCAGAAGCCGAAGCCAACGATATCGTGCTGATAGACAAGCGAAAGCGGAGTGCGCGTCGGATCAAGGACCCATCTCAGCTGAGTGAGGTGTTTGGGTTCCTGGGATCCAACCTGAATCCAACGCTCACCCAGCTTGCGAAGACGCGGCGGGCCGTGTTCGTGGAGGGAAAGGATTTCCAGGTTCTGGGCAAGTTCGCACGGAGACTTGGATTGACTGAGATCGGGAACAGAGCTCACTTCGCCGTGGTCCCTGTAGAAGGGTTTAGCCCCGATCGCATCAGGTCCATCAAGCGCGGTATCGAGACCACGCTAGGTGGAAGGATCGGTGCGGCCGCAATCCTTGATAGGGACTACCGATCGGATGATGAATGCGAGGCTATCCTGGAGTCGTGTGAAGAGTTCTGTGATCTGGTTGTCATCCACGCATGCAAGGAGGTCGAGAACTTCCTGCTAGTTCCCGCTGCTCTGGACCGAGCTGCCAGCAGGAAGCTTGAGGAGCGCGCGCGCCGAGTGGGCAAGACTCTGACGTACTCGCCCAGCGCTGGGACCGTCCTACAGTCCTTTGCTGCATCGAAGAAGAGCTATGTCGTGTCACAGTACCTCGCGAAGAAGAGAGCGTTCGTCCGGCGAGGCAGTATCAACGTGCAAGAGACGACGCTCAACGAACAAGTGCTGGACGAACTGGAGACGGCCTGGGCGGATGAGACACGCCGTCTGCAGCTGATTCCAGGGAAGGAAGCAATGAGCGCGCTCGGCCGGCACCTACAAGAGAAGTACAGCACCAGTGTCACACCGTCGCTGGTCATCGACTGCATGCGCGAGGAGGATGTCCCCTTGGAGGTCACGGACCTGCTCTCCAGGCTCGCGAAATTCGTCAAGCGCGAAGCGCGGAAGACCGGCTGAATGCGGCCTGATGGGGTGACGGGGCCAGGTCTGTGGATCACACACTGAAGGAGGCGGGAAGGATCCCACATACGGCATACTCCTCGTAGCCCGGTGAGCAGCGCCGAGTGAGGAGGACGCGATGAAGGCCATCGTCTACGAGAAGTATGGGTCTCCCGACGTTCTCGAACTGAGCGACATCGACAAGCCGGCCGTTACCGACGACGGCGTCCTGGTGCGCATTCGCGCGGCGTCGGCGAATCCGTACGATTGGCACTTCATGCGGGGCAAGCCATACTTCACGCGGCTGATGTTCGGGCTCTTCAAGCCGAAGGCCCACGGCCTGGGCGCGGATCTGGCCGGCGAGGTCGAGGCGGTTGGGAAGGACGTGACGCGGTTCCGCCCAGGCGATGCGGTCTTCGGTGAAGGCGCCGGGTCGTTCGCCGAGTACACGTGCGTTCCGGAGCGCTGGCTGGCACCGAAGCCGGCGAATCTATCGTTTGAGCAGGCGGCGGCGGTGCCGATGGCGGGAGTCACCGCCCTGCAGGGTCTGCGCGACCGCGGGAAGATCAGGGCGGGGCAGAAGGTTCTGATCCTCGGCGCATCCGGAGGCGTGGGCACGTTTGCGGTGCAGATTGCCAAGTCGTTCGGCGCCGAGGTCACCGGGGTCTGCAGCACGCGGAACGTCGAGATGGTCCGCTCGATCGGTGCCGACCACGTCGTCGACTACACCCGCGAGGACTTCACGCGAAGCGACGCGCTATGACCTGATGCTTGACACCGTGGGGAATCGATCGCTCCGCGAGTGCCGCCGAGTGCTCAGCCCTCAGGCGGTCTACGTCCATGTCGGAGGGCGAATGGCCCGCGTCCTGACGTTGCCGATCGTCTCGCCGTTCGTGAGCCAGAACCTGGTGCAACTCATCGCGAAGCGCAACAAGGACGATCTCGAGTTCCTCAAAGGGCTCATCGAAGCCGGAAAGATAACGCCCGTCATCGACCGGACCTACCCGCTGAGTCAGGTTCCCGAGGCCATCCGGTATCTCGAAGAAGGCCACGCCCGCGGCAAGATCGTCATCACGGTGAATTGAGAAGGCCGGCTCCAGTCCTCTCGCCTTGTCGGGAAGCTGCTGGCCGGACACACTCTCGGAGCGAGCTGGCCAGTGGCTACTCGCGGCGGTGTAGCTGGCTCCTCGCTCTGCGAGGAGCTAGGGACGATGGCTACTCGGCTAGGCCGAGTAGCTGGGGACGAAGCGTGATGGGGGGCGGCTTCGTCTGTACCGTCGGGCGATTGGGGGGCTTCGTCAGATCCGGGCAGACGCCAGTCTTGGAGAAGGGGGAAGATGATTCACGAACTGCGTATCTACGAGTGTGTACCAGGCCGACTACCCGCGCTGCACCAGCGTTTCGAGACGGTCACGCTGCGAATCTGGGAGCGGCTCGGCATTCGCCAAGCGGGGTTCTGGACGGCGGTGATTGGCGAGTCCAATCAGACGCTCTACTACCTGCTCGAGTGGGAGAGCCTGGCTGAACGAGAGACGAAATGGGCCGCCTTCGTGCAGGATCCCGAGTGGCTGAAAGCGCGGGCCGAAACGGAGAAAGACGGCCCAATCGTCGCTAAGGTCACGAACTACATCCTCGAGCCCACTCGCTACTCCAGCGTGCGCTGAGCGCACTGCGTCTACCGCAGAGAGCGCAGAGCGTTGCGGAGAACGACTAGGGACACAAACCCTATTTCGGGTGGAACCGGTTCTACCGACGAGCGCGCCCTCCGCCAGTCCGTGTTCCACGAGAGGGAGCTTCGCGCGGGAACGGACCTGGCGACGCGAAGCCTGACCCAGTAGCGCGCGGCCGGGCGGCGCTACACGAATCCTGCAGGACTTGTCGGATCCGCACTGCACTGTTACGCTCGCGGCTAGCCCGGATCCTGAGGAGGCGCGGAGATGGCAGAACGCGAGAGGCTCTACTACCTCGACAACCTCAAGGTGGCGCTGACGGTTCTCCTCATCGCTCACCATGTAGGCCAGGCCTACGGGCCGACGGGTGGGACGTGGCCGATCCAGGAGACGGCGCGGGCGGCGCTGCTCGGGCCCTTCTTCACCGTCAACCGTTCGTTCTTCATGAGCCTCTTCTTCCTCATCTCCGGCTACTTCGTGGCGCGATCCTTCGACGCGAAGCCCGGTTGGCCGTTCGTGAAGAGCCGGCTCCTCCGTCTCGGGGTCCCGCTTCTCGTCTTCTCGCTGCTCATGATCCCGCTCCAGATCTTCGTCTTTGGCGCTCCGGGCTCTGACGGTCCCGGGTCGGCGTGGCCGATCGACGTCGGGTATATGTGGTACGTCGAGCACTTGCTCATCTTCAGCCTGGCCTACGCGCTATGGCGCGTGATCCGCGGACGGCGTGGAGCTCCGATTCCGACCGAAGCCCATCCTCTGCGCGTCTGGTCGGTACTCGTGTTTGCGGTGCTGCTCGCGGCCGCTTCCGCCGCGATCCGAATCGCCTACCCGATCGACCGGTGGGTCTACCTCCTCGGCTTCTTCCGGGTCGCCTTCGCCGACGTGCCGCGCGATCTCTCGTTCTTCGTTCTCGGTATCGTCGCCTTCCGACGGAACTGGCTGAAGACCGTCACGGCGAAGGCGGGGCGGAACTGGCTCGTCGTCGGCGTGGCACTGGTCGCGTTCTGGTACGCCTACGCGCTCGGCCTATACAAGATCCTGCCGATCAGCGGGATCGGGTTCGACGTCGTCCGCGTCCTGTGGGAGGCGGTCTTGTGCTGTGCTCTCTGCATCGGCCTCATCGTCCTCTTCCGCGAGAGGATCAACGTCCACGGGCGTTTGGCGGTCGCGCTTGGCAAGAGCCAGTACGCGGCCTACATCTTCCACGTGCCTGTGATCCTGGCGTTCCAGTTCGCCATCCTGAACGTCAGCCTGCCGCCGCTCGCGAAGTTCGCGCTCGTCACCCTGGCCAGCATCCCGGCGACGTTCGTGATCGCGAACGCTGTCCGTAGGCCGCTTCATCTCTAGGCGGCACCGGACGTTGCTGACGACAAGGTTCACAGAAACATCACATTGTTCTATTATCATGCGCACGGCGTCCGGAGGGAGGCCGGGCAACGAGACGCCGCGGAGACGGAACCCACATAGGTTCTGCTACTGGTGCCGTACGTCCAGGAGACAAAATGAAGCGCGAGCAGTTCAAAGGGATGGGTGTGTTCACGGCGATCTGGGCTGGCCAGCTCTTGTCGCTCCTCGGCACGGGGATGACGCAGTTCGCGATGACGATCTGGGCGTGGCAGAGGACGGGGCAGGCGACGGCGCTTGCGCTCGTCGGCGTCTGCGCTTTCGCGCCGGTCATCCTCGTGAGCCCGCTCGCGGGGGCGATCGTCGATCGGGCGAATCGGAAGCTCATGATGATCCTCTCCGATGCGGCGGCCGGGCTCGGAACCCTGACGATCCTCTTCCTTCACCTTTCCGGAAGCCTCGAGGTCTGGCACCTGTACATCGTCGTTGCGTTCATCGGGACGTTCGGCGCGTTCCAGTTCCCGGCCTACTCCTCGACGATCAGCGTGTTGGTCGATAAGTCGCAGTACGCGCGGGCGAGCGGCATGATGTCGCTCGCCGGCGCGATCTCGGGCGTGTTCGCGCCGGTTGCGGCCGGCATCTTGCTCGCACCCATCGGAATTGGCGGAATCCTTGGCGTCGACCTCGCGACGATGACGGCGGCGATCGTCATCCTCCTCTTGGCACGGATACCGCAGCCGACGGCGTCGGCCGAGGGTGCAAAGGGGCGCGGCTCTCTCTTCCGCGAGGCGGCCTACGGGTTCCGCTACATCCTCGCGCGGCGCGGCCTTCTGGGCCTGTTGGGGATGTTCTTCTTGTTCAACGTGACGACGACCTTCGGATTCACGGTGCTCGCGCCGATGATTCTCGCCCGCACCGGGAACAACAGCCTCATCCTGGGCAGCGTCCAGTCGGCGGCCGGCATCGGCGGTGTGGTTGGCGGCGTGCTTCTCAGCCTGTGGGGCGGCCCGAAGCCTCGCGTGCACGGGGTCCTGATCGGCTGCGCGCTCGGCGGGGTGATCGGGCTCGCCGGCGTAGGCATCGGGCGGTCGCTGCCAGCATGGGCCACAGCGATGTTCGTGATGGCGATGATCTTCCCTACCGTGAACGCCTCGAGTCAGACGATCTGGCAGTCGAAGGTTCCGCCGGATCTGCAGGGTCGCGTCTTCTCCGTCCGCCTGATGATGGCCCAGTTCGGGTCACCGCTGGCGATGCTCCTCGCCGGACCGCTTGCGGATCGTGTGTTCGAGCCGGGGATGCGATCTGGGGGTGCGCTTGCCCGCGTCTTTGCGCCGCTTGTCGGCACAGGTCCGGGCGCGGGAATGGCGCTCATGCTTGTGTTTGGCGGAGTCTTGGCGATGGTTGCCGCGCTGGTGGGCTACGCGTATCGTCCGCTACGCACGGTCGAGGCGACGCTTCCTGACCACGACGCGGAGGTCGCGGGCGCTGCTCCAGACGGCACTTGAGGCTTTTCGCGGGCCGCAGCCTGAGGGAGAACACGCCACACGATCGGAACGGGTGAGCACAGAATGGCTCCGTGGGCTTTACTTCGCGGGGAACTTCTCGCGTAGCGCCTTCTCGACCGACTTCGGCACGAAGTTCGCGACGGCGCCGCCGTAGCGGGCCACTTCCTTGACCATCGAGGAGGCGAGAAAGCTGTAGTTGCCGGCCGTCATGAAAAAGACGCTCTCGAATTCCGGGGCGAGGTCGCGGTTGGCGAGCGCCATCTGGAATTCGTACTCAAAGTCGGAGTTGGCACGCAGGCCGCGCACGATGGCATCGGCGCCGTGGATGCGCGCGCACTCGACGAGGAGGCCGTCATAGCTCGTGACCTCGATTCCGCTCACGCCCTCCTCGCGCAGCGCCTGCTTCGTCAACTTGACTCTCTCCTCCAGGGTGAAGAGCGGGTTCTTGTGCGGATTCGCGACGACGGCGATGACGAGCTTCGAGAACAGCTTGCACGCGCGGCGGGCAATGTCGATGTGTCCGTGAGTGATCGGGTCGAAGCTTCCCGGGTAGATCGCGACGGCCATGGTGTCAGAATCGTATCCCACTCCGCCCGTGGGGACAAAGCTCTACTCTTGCGCGGGCCCCACGGTGACGAGGTTGACGCCCTCCGGCTGGTCGTAGCGCTGCACGGCGGCGTGCACGGCCTCCGCATCCACGGCGGCGAGCTTCTCCAGAATCTCATCAGGCGACAGAATCTTCCGGTCGCTCAGCGACGCGTTGCCAAGGCGCATGGCGCGGTGCGCGTTCGACTCGAGGCCGAGGATGAAGGACCCGCGCAGCCGGGACTTGGCGAGCGCGATCTCCTCGGAGGGAATGGGCTCGGTGCGCAGGCGTTCGAGCTCGTCGATGAGAAGGGCGACGACGGTGTCGGCGGTGCCGGGGGCCACGGCGGCGTACGAGAGCCAGAATCCGGCGTCGCTGAACCGGTTGACGGCACTCTGTACGACGTAGGCCAGGCCGCGTTCTTCGCGGATGGCCGTGAACAGGCGCGAGCTCGTCCCGTCGCCGAGGACGGAGTTCGCCACCTCGAGCGGATAGCGGTCCGGGTCGGTCGCGAGAGGTCCGGGCAGCCCGAGGTAGATGTGCGTCTGGCCGGTCGGTTGGATGTGATGGGCTCGCAACGTCTGGAAAGCCGGCGGTGTGCGGTGGACGCCCCTTTGTGCGCTCTGTGGCGGTATCTTCGGGGCGCGGCGCTCGATGTCGGCGACAAACGCCTCGGTATCGATGGCACCCGCCGCGGCGATGACGATGTTCGACGGGCGGTAGAAGACGTCGTGGAACCCGACGACATCGTCTCGGGTCGCGGCCTCCATGGAGATGCGGGTGCCGAGCACGGCGCGCGACAGCGGATGGTTGTCGGCCCACAGGCCCTCGACAAACTGGTCGAAGGCCCTCTGTTCGGGGTCGTCGTCGTAGCCGCGGATTTCCTCGAGAACTACGTTGCGCTCGAGCTCGATCTTATCCGGCGCAAACGCCGGGTTGAACACGAGGTCGAGCAGGAGATCCGTCGCTTTGGCGATTCCATCGGCGGGCACGTCCGCGTAGTAGAATGTGGACTCCTTGCCGGTGGCCGCGTCGAGAAAGCCCCCGACCGAGTCAATCTCCTGGGAGACTCGCAGGGCGCTCCGCGTGGTCGTCCCTTTGAACAGTAGGTGCTCGAGAAAGTGAGCCAGCCCTGGCGCGTGGCCCGGATCATCTCGCGATCCTACGTTGATCCACACGCCGACGCTCACGGAACGGGACTGCGGAACCTCCTCGACGAGGATCCGCAGTCCGTTCTCCAGCTTGAAGCTTCGCGTCCCGTCGTAGAGCGTTGTGCCTACCAACGGTCCTCGGCTCCGAGCGACGACTCCTCTTCGGTCTGAAGCGGCTCGGTCTCGACGGCCGGGGGAGGCGCATCCTCCTTTGGCGCATGCGGTCGCCGCCGCCGCTCGGGTTCGCGCTGGGCCTCCGGCTCGCGGCGCCGTTGCGAGTCGCGCGGAGCCTCCGCGTCGCGACGTGTGGCTTCGGGATCGCGTCGTGGCTGCCGCTCTGGCTCAGGAGCCTGCTCGGGCTCCGCCGCACGCTCTTGCTCGGGCTCGCGTACCTTCGAGCCTTCGGGCTCGATGCGGCGCAGCTTGTAGCGGCCGCGGTCGTCGATGTTCAGCACTTCGACCTTGACGCGGTCCCCCGTGCGGACGATGTCGGTCACGCGGCGCACGTACTCTTCGGACAGGGCCGAGATGTGGATCAGGCCCGTCACGTCCGGCGCGAGCTCGACGAACGCTCCGTAGTCCGTCGTGTTCGTGACGGTGCCGTCGATGATGGCGCCTTGTTCGATCTGCACCGGCGGTGGGCCGTCCGGCTTCCGCGTAGCGCCGCTGCCTCCGCGGCGCGGGCCTTCGCGGTCTCCTCGCTCGCCACGGCCGCCGCGGGCTCTCGGCTCACGAGGCGTCGCCTCGGCTCCGTCCTCAATGCGGCGTAGGTCGGGACGCCCCATCTTGTCCTCGCCGATGACCTCGATCGTCATCTCGTCACCGACAGACACGATGTCGCGAACATTCTCGACGTATCCTGAAGACAGGTTCGAGACGTGAACCAAGCCTTCGCCGCCGCCGCGCAGCTCCACGAAGGCACCGAAGTCCACGATCCGCGTTACGTGCGTCTTGAGGATCGTGCCTACCTCCAGCTCGGAGGTGAGGTCCTCAATGCGCTGCTTGGCCGCCGTCGCCGATTCGCCGTCGACGGACGCGATTCTGACTGTGCCGTCGTCGGCGATGTCGATCTCGGCGCCGGTGTCCTCGATAATCTGGCGGATCGTCTTGCCTCCGGGTCCGATGACGAGGCCGATCTTGTCGACGGGGATTGTGATCGTGATCAGTTTCGGCGCGTATGGCGAGAGTTCGGCGCGTGGACCGGCGATCGTGCGCTCCATCTCATCAAGAACGGCCGAGCGCGCCCGCTTCGCTTGGTTGAGGGCTTGGCTCAGGGTGGCGCTGTCGATGCCGCCGACCTTCACGTCGAGTTGGAAGCCCGTGACGCCGTCGCGCGTGCCGACGACTTTGAAGTCCATGTCCCCGAAGTGGTCTTCGGTGCCGAGGATGTCGGTCAGGATGACACGGCGATTCGTGAGCGAGTCCTCGATCATGCCCATCGCCACGCCGGCGACGGCCTTACGAATCGGGACTCCCGCATCCATCATGGCGAGCGAGGCGCTGCACACGGTCGCCATGGAGGAGGAGCCATTCGACTCGAGGATCTCCGACACCACGCGGACGACGTAGGGGAAGTCCGCCTCGCTCGGGATGACGGCCTGGAGAGAGTTCTCAGCCAGATAGCCGTGTCCGATGGAGCGACGGCTGGGGGACCCCATGCGGCCCACCTCGCCGACGGAGAACGGCGGGAAGTTGTAGTGCAGCATGAAGCGCTTCCGTCCGTCAAGCATCATCTGGTCGATGATCTGCTCGTCGGTGCGCGTGGCCCCGAGGGTCACGATCCCCAGGCTCTGGGTCTCCCCGCGGGTGAACAGCGCCGAGCCGTGCGTGCGTGGCAGGACCCCGACGCGGCACGAGATGGGTCGGATGTCCTCCGGTCCCCGGCCATCCAAGCGCAGACCGCGGTCGAGGATTTGGTGGCGCATGTACTCCTTGAGAAGTTTGTCCACGGCGGCGCCAAGTGCTGCGGCGCTTGCAGGGAGCACAAGCCCGTTCGGATCGCGCAACGCCAGCTTCTCCACGGCCCGCTCGCGCAGGATGTCGACGAAGTCGGCTCGCGCCTGCTTGCTTCCCAAGGTGTGAAGGTTCGAGAATTCGTTCCACACGAGATCGCGCACCTGGGCGGAGTTCACTCCACTCAGAGCGGGCGTGGGGGCAAGCACAACCGTCTTCACCGGCGCGACGCGCTCGGCGAACCGCTTCTGGAGTTCGATGAGCTGCCGGATCGCGGTGTGCGCGAGTTCGATCGCCTCGACGACCTCGGCCTCGGACAACTCGTCCATCATGCCTTCGACCATCGTGACGGTCTTCTCCGTGCCGGCAACAGAGATATCCACTCCGCCTGTCGCCAGCGCATCGCCGTCGGGGTTGACGACCAGATGGTCATCCTTTCGCCCGATCTTCACGGCCGCAATCGGCCCCTGGAACGGGGCACTCGAGATCATGAGAGCCGCGGAGGCGCCGAGGATCGCGAGGACGCTTGGCGAGCAATCCGGCTCGGCGGAGAGAACGGTTGCGATGATCTGGACTTCCTCGTTGTACCCATCGGGGAAGAGCGGCCGGATAGGACGGTCGATCATGCGGCCGCTCAGCACGGCGGCGTCACTCGGCCTGCCTTCTCGTTTGAAGAAGCCGCCCGGGATCTTCCCGGCGGCGTAGAAACGCTCCTCGTAGTCGACACGCAGGGGGAAGTAGTCCTTCTCCTCCTTGGCTTTGGCCGTCACGACGGTCACGAGGACATGCGTGTCCCCGTACGTCGCCAGCACGGCGCCGTCCGCCTGCCGTGCGATTTGGCCTGTTTCGAGAGCGAGCTCCTTCCCGTTGAATAGAATGCTTTCGCGAATGTACATGTAGTGCTCAGACTCCTCTGATCTCGAGACGCTCAAGGAGCGTCTTGTACGCTGACAAGTCACAGCGCTTGATGTACTTCAGAAGGCGCCGGCGCTGGCCGACGATTCGTCGCAGTCCGCGTTGCGAACTGAAATCCTTCTTGTGTTGGTTGAGATGCGCGGTCAGCTCTTGGACGCGCTCCGTGAGGAGCGCGACTTGCACGGCCGCAGATCCAGTGTCCTTGTCTCCTTGACCGAATTCGCGAACGATCTCCGCCTTCTTCTCCACTGCCAAACCCATTCCTGCCTCCTCCCACGTCCGAGGGGGGGGGGATGTTCCGCCCTCCCAGGCGGGGTAGCTAGTCTCTACGCAACCTCTTGGCGAGGCGCGCGACCTCCGATTGTACCCGCTCTTCGTCGATGGTGAGCAACCGGCGATCTCTCAGTAGGGGCCGGCCTCCAACGAACACGTCCGTCACGTCCGAGGCCTGGGACGCGAAGGCGAGCGTCGATCTTGCATCGTGCGGAGGAGCGGTGTGGGATCCCTCGACGTCCATGAGCACGACGTCGGCCGGGTCGCCTGGCTCGATGCCAGCCTTCGGGAGGTTGAGTGCGAGCCGTCCCTCGGTGGTGGCGAGCGAAAGCGCATCGCGGGATGAGAGGGACCGGGCGTCCTCGGATAGGGCTCGAGCGACCAGGCACGCGAACCGCAGTTCCTCCAAGACGTCGAGCCGATCGTTCGACGCTGCGCCGTCCGTGCCGATGGCGACGCGTACTCCCCGATCCCTCATGGCGCGGACGGGAGCGATGCCGCTGCCCAACTTGGCGTTGCTCTTGGGGCAATGGGCGACGCGGACCCCGTTGCGGGCGAGAATATCGATGTCGGCGGCGTCGACATGGACGCAGTGCGCGGCTAGCGTCGGAACGGCGAGCACGCCAAGATTCTCGAGGTAAGCGGGAGGTGTGAGCCCCGTCTTCTGCCGCCACGCGTCGACCTCGTCTCGCGTCTCCGACAAGTGCGTGTGCAGCATCAGTCCGCGCTCTGCCGCCAGCGACGCGGCCCCTCTCCAGACATCGTCGCCGCAGGTGTACACGGCGTGAGGGCTGACGGCTACAGCAATCCGGCCCTCCGCCTTGCCGTGCCATGCCGCAGCAAAGCGCTCCGCCTTCTCGAGTTCCGCTCTGCCTCCCTCCGACAAGGATGGAGCGATCATCCCGTACGAGAGAAGCGCGCGAAGGCCGCTCTCGCTCGTCGCCCTTGCCACCGCGTCGCTGTGGAAGTACATATCGGCGATGGCGACAACGCCGCATCGGATCGACTCCGCGAGCGCAAGGAGCGAGCACCAGTAGACATCGTCGGGTTCGAGCGCCCTCTCGATCGGCCAAACGTGCTGCTCAAGCCAGACAGAGAGCGGAGCATCGTCGGCAAGACCGCGGAGGAGCACCATCGGCAGGTGCGTGTGTGCGTTCACCAGTCCCGGGATGGCCAATCGACCGCGTGCTTCAACGACCTCGTCGCCTTTCGGCCACGTAGCATCGGGTTCGCCGACGCGATCAATGACGCCATCCGCGATGCGGATGGACGCGAACCCGGGGTGATCGAATCGCCGGACTTCCCGTAGAACCGTGCCCATGACTCCCTTGTGACCGCGAGACCGGCCGAATTCTACTGCTGCAATGTGCTCTACACAATGGGTGACCGGAGACTTGGCTTGATGGCGGAGGAGAAGATAGGATAGGACATGATGGATCAAGCGGGAGTAGGTGCGGCTGCCGAGGAACAAGCGTGCCGTGTCCTCCGCGCGGAGGGGTACCTCATTGTGGCCCGCAACTGGCGCACGCGGTTCGGCGAGATCGACATCGTAGCACGCGACGGAGAGGTTCTCGTGTTTGTCGAGGTCAAGGCACGATCCAGCTCGGGCTACGGCGGCGCAGAAGGCGCAGTGGGGCCGGCCAAACAGCGGCGCATCATAGCGGCAGCCAAGGCATTCCTCGCGGCGAATCGGTGCGAGTTGGCGTCGCGGTTCGACGTGGTGGCGATGGAGGGGAATGACGTGCGGATCCTGCGTGACGCATTCCAGGTCGACGATGTTTGGCCGTCTTCTTAGCGGAGTGGTGGTCGGAGTCGAGGCGAAGCTGATCGAGGTCCAGTGCGACGTCGGCGGAGGGCTCCCATCGTTCCAGATCGTGGGCCTCCCAGACAAGGAGGTGTCGGAGAGTCGCGAGCGCATCCGCAGCGCGATCCGCAACTGCGGGCTGACGTTCCCGCCTGGAAGGATCACCGCCAATCTGGCTCCAGCGGATCTCCGGAAGCAGGGCGTTGGGTTCGACTTGCCGATCGCCCTCTCCATTCTGATTGCGTCAGGCCAAGTAGGAGTTCCAGCATCGCGACTGCTCATCGTGGGGGAACTCGCGCTCAATGGCGATGTGCGAAGCGCCCACGGTATCCTGCCCCTGGCGCTTGAGGCGAGTCACAACAAGCTTGACGGCATGATGGTGCCGGCCGACAACGCGGCCGAGGGCGCTCTCGTTCCTGCGCTTAGCATCCATCCGATTCGCTCGCTGAACGAGGCCATCGCCGTTCTGCAGGGCGTTGGGCCGCGCTTCGTCATGGACGTGTCTGCGGCGGCGGCGGGCGAGATGACGCAGAAGCCGGTCGAGCACGATCTGTCCGAAGTGCGAGGCCAGGTGGCTGCGAAGCGGGCGCTTGAGATCGCCGCTGCCGGCGGTCACAACCTCTTGCTCATCGGCCCCCCCGGCGCCGGCAAGAGCATGTTGGCTCGCTGCATCCCAGAACTCCTGCCCCCGTTGTCCTTCGATGAGGCTCTTGACGTGACACGCATCTACAGCGTGGCCGGTCTCCTCAGCGCCGGCGAGGTGCTCGTGCGGCGAAGACCGTTTCGAGCGCCTCACCACACGATCTCGTATGCGGGCATGGTCGGCGGCGGACACGGGATCCCGGGGCCCGGGGAGATCACGCTGGCGCATCGAGGGGTGCTCTTTCTGGATGAGATGCCGGAATTCGATCGGAGAGTCCTGGAGACTCTCCGACAACCTCTGGAAGACCAGTTCGTCACCTTGGCCCGTGCCGGGGTCTCGGTGCGCTATCCAGCGTCGTTCACCCTGGTCGGTGCAATGAACCCGTGCCCGTGCGGCCATCTGGGCGACGAGAGTCACTCCTGTGCGTGCGCGGTGCAGGACATCCGTCGGTACCGTAGGCACATGTCCGGCCCACTCCTCGACCGAATCGACCTATTCGTCGATGTGCCGCGGCTCACACCGGATGAGCTCATGGACACGCCGCTTGGCGAATCGACCGACATCGTTCGCGAACGGGTCGCCCGCGCGCGAGAGCGGCAATGGGAGCGTGCGGACGCCACCGGAGCGGCGAGCAATGCACGTTTGGTGCCCCAGGAGGTGCGCCTTCAGTGTCACCTCGATGCGGAAGGCAGCCAACTCCTTCGCCGTGCGATCACCCGGTTCGGCCTGAGCGGCCGAGGGCATGGGCGGGTGTTGCGCGTGGCCCGCACGATCGCCGATCTCGTGGGTTCGGGCGATATCGGTGCCGCGCACCTTGCCGAGGCTTTGCGGTATCGAAGCGCAAGTCTGTTGCGCGATTCGTAGGCGGGCGATCGGGCGCCAGTTCACCAAAACATCACATCGACTCTCTAGAGTCGTAGACTGGAAACGGTGGTGCTTTCACGGGATACTGAAAGGACAGCAGCTTCGCTTGATCAGGAGGACAGGAATGAGGAACCGGCTCTTCGGTGCGCTGGTGTTGGCGGGGGTCGCGCTTCTTGGGGGCGCGTTCGTGACGTGGGGCGGCGATCTTGTGTTCCCCATCCAGATCACACAGATCAGCATCGAGGGAAATGATCGCGTGGCGACACGCGATGTGCTTGAGGCGATTCCCTTCAAGGTCGGCGATACCCTGAACGAGCAGGCGGATCTCAAGCCGGCCTCGCAAGCGATCTTCGATCTCGGGTGGTTCAGCGAGGTCCTTCCTGAGGTGGCGCAGGATGGAGGGGTCAGTTTCCGCGTCGTAGAGAACCCCGTCGTCGAGAAGATCGAAGTCACCGGCAACACGAACAAGCGCGACTACAGCTTGTTCGGCGTGAAGCTGTTCAGCACGGTGCTCGTGCCGACGTCGACCATCCGCAGCATCCTCAGAGACCACGGCGTCAAGATCGGCAAGATCCTGCGCACGAGCGATTTGCAGGAAGCGCTAGACGCGGTCATAGCGAAATACAAGGACCGTGGCTACGTCCTGGTCATGGTGGGCGACGTGAAGGTGGGACCAACTCTCTCGATCGAGATCATCGAGGGTCATGTTGCGGGCAACCGAGTGATTGGACTGAGCAGCGTCCCCATGGAGGTGGCCACGGCACTGATCGACCTTCCCACGGACCGCCCGCTGCGCGAGTCCGAGCTTCAGACCGTGATGGCCCGCCTGCGGGAGTCGGTGTTCTTCTCCAACGTGGCGGTCGCGCCGGCCGCGGGCCCGACGCGCGACAGTGTCTACCTCGATTGGACCCTCACCGAACGCGTCATCCTCGCAACGCCGCTCGCGATCCGCTCGATCGAGATCGAGGGCGTAACGCTCTTCCCGGACGCCATAGCCGCGCGATCGGTCGGTGCATTGCCGGACGGTGCGGCGGACAACTACGCCGTGTTGCGTGCGGTGGAGGATCTCTACAAGCTCTACACGCACGCTGGATTCCTCATGGTGCGCTTCTCCCTCGTGAACGTCGAAGGGGATACCCTGCGGCTGCGTGTCGATGAGGGAATCGTGTCTGAGATTGCGTACGACAAGGATACTCAGACCCAGCGCCGCGTGTTGGAGAAGCAGCTTGAGATCCACGTCGGGCGGATCTTGACGCGTAACGACCTTCGCGTGTCGCAGCAGGGGCTGAACGCGCTCGGGTACTTCGATGACATCACGATCAATCCGGAGTGGAGTGACGGCGGCGTGCGCGTGTCGGTCGCGGTGACCGACAAGAAGACGCTTGGAGGGATGAACGGTTCATTGGCCTACGAGCCCAGCACCGGCGGGATTGTCGGCGACCTGACCGTGACGCAGAGCAATGTTCTCGGCACCGGCCAGGACGTCTCCCTCAGCTATAAACGCGGTATCTCGTCCGACGGGACACCGGAGACGACCACGTGGGAGTTGGGCTATAACACTCTCGCGACGCGATCCCAATTCGATCGCGTGGGCCTGGATCTCTATCGGAAGACGGAGGAAGTGACCGAGGACACGGAGACAGGTACGGAGACGGTCAACTATCTTACGCTGGGCGGTACCCTCAGCTTCAGCTATCCCGTGGCCGACTACGCCGACCTCGTCATCGGATACCGGCACGACTTGGAGCGCAAGGAGACGGACTTGGATTGGTCTCCGGTCGATTCCATCTCGCTCGCTCTGCAGGAAGACTCGGCGGACGACGCGAGCTTCCCGATGCGGGGGATGAGGCGCTCGATCACTCTTGAGAAGGCCGGTGGTTTCGCCGTCGGGAAAGAGTACGCGAAGCTGGATCTCGTTTGGACCCGCTTCCTGCCCGTGTACGATGACCTGTTCCCGGGAGTCGATCGTGCTTGGGCGATCCGCATCAAGGCCGGTCTAGGCGACACCGCTCTCGAGGGTGCACAAGCGTACGAGTTCGGGGGTCTCACGACGATTCGCGGCGTGGAGAGCACCACGGTCCAGCGGATGGCCATCGTCAACATCGAGCATCGACTGCGATTGACCGAGGGCTTCGTGGTCACCGCGTTCGTTGACGCGGGGATGAACCTGGACTCCATCCGATTGGCGGGCGGTGCCGCGACGACCGGTTTTGAGTTGGGAATCACGGCGGCGGGCATCCCCGTTCGTCTGGACATCTCCTGGGTTCTCGGCGAGGAGGCCTCGTGGATGCCTCGATTCGATTTCGGATTTGGGTCGATGTTCTAGGATGACGACCATCCGATTGGATACACTGAGTTGTCGACGTTTCGCGAGTAAGGAGGATGTCTATGATGCGTAGTCCTGTTGTGATCGCAATCGCCGCGGTGGCGTTGGTCCTTGCAGCGGGCGCCCTGGTCTTCCAATTCGTGGTTCCCTCAAGGAGTGACGGTGTGAGCCGCGCGGACCTCGATGCACTCCGTAGCCAGGTTGCTGCTGTGAAGAGCGGCGGGGCTGGCCTCAAGGTCGCCTTCGTGAACATCGACAACGCCTTTGCCGTGTTCCTGAACGCGGTCAGCGACCTTCGTCAACGCAGCACGGACAAGCTCCAGGAGATCACGGACCTCCAGAACTCTTTTTCCAATGGCACGGTGACGCAGGACCAGTATCAGAAGCGCCTCAACGAGTACAACACGGAGCTGCTTGATGCGAACATCGCGATGTACGCAAACGTCCTCGATCGCATGATCGCCTCTTCGTCCTTCTCTGACCTACGCGCCGATCTCCAGCGCGTGCGCGAAATGGCCCAATCGCTGCTCGATGAGGCGAAGAACCTCGTTTCGATGGTCAAGGGTGGGGCGATCAGTTCGAGCGAGTTCCAGACACGTCTTTCGCAGACGCAAGCGAACTATGCATCGCTCGAGAAGATCGTCAACCAGGCATGTGCGGTCAAGATCTCGCAGGCGGCGCAGAAAGTCGCTATTCCGCGTGGATTTGACCTAGTGCTCATTCAGAAGAACGTCGTCCTCTACTTCAATCCCGCCATGGTCACCGACATCACGGACTTCGTGAAGTCGGAGATCGCTGGCTACCTCTAGGGGGGAAGAAGGGAGGTCATGCGCGATATTGAGGCGATTCGGAGACGCATCCCGTTGCGCTTCCCGTACCTCATGATCGATCGGATCCTCGAGGAGGGTCCCGGTCGAGTCGTCGCGCTGAAGAACGTCACGATTGGCGAGCCGTTCTTCCAAGGACACTTTCCCGAGCCGTTCCCGGCCATCATGCCGGGGACGCTCGTGCTGGAGGCGATGGCTCAGACCGCCGCCTTTCTTGTACCGGTGGACGGTGACTCCCCCACGCTCGGGTATCTCGTGGGCGTCGAGGCGGCGAGGTTTCGCCGCAAGGTGGTCCCTGGCGACCAATTGAGGCTTGAGGCAACTCGGGTGCGAGCTCGACGCGGGCTCCTCCAGGCGGAGGTCACCGCCTCCGTGGGCGGCGAGCTCGCGGCGTCAGCGACGCTGTCCCTGCTCGTGGCACGGGATGGCGAAGCGCAAACCCCTTGATGGAGTGTGTCGCCAACCTGAGTGAAGGCCGTGACATGGCGGCCATCTCGGAGATGGCCGCCGCTGTGCGCCGCACGGGAGCCCGACTCCTGGACATCCACTCGGATTGCGATCACAACCGCTCGGTCTTTACCATGGTGGGGAACGCCAGTGAGTTGGAGCGCGCCGCGGTGCGGCTCGCCCACGAGGCAGCCGCCCGGATTGACCTTCGCGTTCACCGCGGAGTTCATCCCCGCATCGGCGCGCTCGACGTCGTGCCATTCGTCCCGCTTGCCGGATCGACCATGGAGGAGTGCATCGATCTTGCCCTGCGGGTCGGTGAGCGGATCGCTCGCGAGACGTGTATCCCCGTGTTCCTCTACGGTCACGCGGCCCGTAGGCCAGATCGCACGTCCTTGGCGGTCATCCGCCGCGGGGGCATCGAAGGGCTGGCTGCGCGCATTGGCCGTGACGGATGGGTACCCGACTTCGGTCCGCCGACTCTCCACTCTTCGGCGGGGGCGGTCGCCGTCGGGGCTCGCCCGCCGCTCGTCGCCTACAATGTCTGCCTGGAGACGATGGACGTGGCGCTTGGGCGGTGGATCGCTATGGCGGCTCGTGCGTCGAACGGAGGGCCGGCGGGGGTTCAGGCTCTCGCCTTCTTCCTCGAGGGACGTGGTTGCATGCAAATCTCGATGAACCTGACCGACGTGGCGGCGACCTCCGTTGCCGTGGCGTTCTCTTGGGTGTCCGACCTCGCGGCCGCGAACGGCGTGGAGGTGGCATCGAGCGAGATCGTCGGCCTCGCTCCTCGCCGGACCGTGATCGGAGCCACAGCGGAGGGCCTGCGTCTCGACGGCCGGCTCGCGGATCGGATTCTGGAGGCACACCTGGAGGAGACGTGAGCCTTCGTATAGCGGGTCGTGCTGTAGAGAGCCTCCTCATTGTCGGCTACGGAATGACAGGACGGGCCGTGGCCGGCTTCTGCGAGCGGCGGGGCGTGCGCTTTGCGGTGAGCGAGGCCTCCGTGCTGTCCGAGGTCGACGAGGCATGGCTGCGGGACCATGCCGCGGAGGTGGAAACCGGAGGACATACGTTGCGGCTGCTCGACTGCGCGGACGCGGTCGTGGCCAGCCCGGGCGCTCCGGCCCATCTTCCGCTGCTCGCGGCGGCCGCCGAGAGAGGAATCCCGGTATGGTCCGAACTCGACATCGCAGGGGCCGCCGTGGCGGGAAGGCGACTCGTTGCCGTGACCGGAACGAACGGCAAGAGCACGACGGTGAGCCTCACCGGCGCTCTCCTCGAGCGGAGCGGAATCCGGACGACCGTTGCCGGCAACATCGGCCTGCCGTTTCTGGACATCGTCGATGAGGCCGACCGTTGGGACGTTGCGGTCCTCGAGGTGAGCAGCTTTCAGCTTGAGCAGAGCGTCCTCTTTCACCCGCACGTTGCCGTGCTCCTCAATCTCGCTCCCAACCATCTCGAACGTCACGGGACGATGACGGCCTACATAGCCGCCAAGCTGCGTCTGTTCTCACATCAGACTTCATTGGATGTCGCGATTCTTCCAGCGAGCCTGGTCGGCACGGTCGATCACGGGCTCGGGCGCCTCGTGCTTTACGACGAACCATGCCCGCCTTTGCCCCGCGGAAGCGAGGGAATCGGCGAGGTGCGGCGACTCGATCTTGCCGCCGCCGCGTCCGCGTGTTGCGAGATCGTTCCGGGCTTCGACGCGTCGCGTTGGAGCGTCCAGGAGTTCGCGGAGGCATTGTACCTACCGTTCCGCCAGCAGGCGGTTGGGACGATCGGTGGGGTGCGTTTGGTCAATGACTCCAAGGCAACGAGCCCTGCGGCGACGATGGCCGCCCTCCGTTCCACGGAGGGACCCGTGGTTCTCCTCCTGGGTGGGCGTTCGAAACGCGGCGGCTACGACGAGCTTGCTGCCTACTTGTCGGCGTTCTCACCGCGCGGAGTCGTCGTGTTCGGAGAAGCGCGGCAAGAGATTGCCGAACATCTCTCTCGCGCGGGTGTGGAACACCAGAGCGTGAGCGATCTCGAGACGGCCGTCGCCCTCGGACTCGCCACAGCTCGGCCTGGAGACGCTCTCCTCCTTTCTCCCGCCTGTTCGAGCTTCGACGCGTTCCGCAGCTACGAGGAGCGGGGCGAGGAGTTCAATCGAATGGCGCGACGCGTGCCCGGGTTCAGAGCAGCGGACGCCAAGGACATCTAGACCGCCGCGCGCGGACATCCGTCCGATCCGAACCGAACCAACCTTCGTTCCGCGTCGTACCCCGTTCCTTCCTTCGCCCGGACACATGGCGTACGCATGACGTGGTGCCTAGCGCCAGCGTGCGAGCGAAGGAGCGTGGCTGTGACCGGACGCGCCGATCGGGCGACAGTGCTGACGACGTCTATTCTTGTGCTGAGTGGGCTCGTCGCCCTTTACAGCGCGAGCGCCCCGTTCTCCCTTCGTCACTACGGGAGTGACATCTACATGCTGGTTCGGCAGCTCGCCGCGGTAGGGGTCGGAGTCATAGGGCTCCTCGTCTTTGCACGCCTCGACTACAGGCTGCTCCTTCGCATGAACGGAGCGCTTCTCGTGGGATCGATCGGCCTCAGCCTCGTGACGCTGCTGCCCCTCCCGATCTGCACCGGGGGCTGCTGGTTGTCGCTCGGCCCGTTCGATCTCCAACCCACGGAGTTCGTGAAGCTGGCGCTCATCCTGTATCTCGCGTCCTCGATTGCGCGCCGCAGGGAGCGCATGAGCACGTTCACCGACGGAATTCTCCCTTACCTGGTGATCCTCGGCGTCCTCGGAGCGATCACCCTGAGCCAGCCGGACCTCGGGATGCTGCTCATCTTCGCCGGGCTCACGGCGGCGATGCTCTTCCTCGGAGGCGCGAGGAGGCGGCACTTGGCCTTCCTCGGGTTGGGTGCGATTCCCCTCGTGTACGTTGCGATTCGCATTGCACCCTACCGTTTCGCGCGTGTCCTCTCGTTCCTGGACCCGCAGGCGTACAGCACCTCGTCCGGCTATCAGGTTCTGCAGTCCCTCATGGCGGTGGGGGCGGGCGGCATTTTCGGGCGCGGCCTCGGTGCGTCGCGGGCGAAGCTCTTCTACCTGCCGCAGGCGCACAACGACTTCATTCTTTCGGTCGTGGGGGAAGAAACCGGCATGCTCGGCATTCTCTGCGTCCTTTCCCTGCTCGGCTTTCTCGTTTGGAGGGCGTTCGCGATCGCGGAGAGCGCGCCGGACGAGGAGGGGCGGCTCATTGCGTACGGGATCGGATGCGCGATCGGCATGCAAGCGCTGGTCAATGCGGGAGTCACGCTGGGAATCCTCCCGGTGACTGGACTCACCCTTCCCTTCTTCAGCGGTGGAGGCTCGTCGATCCTTGTGACATTGGCGATGGTCGGCGTGCTGTTGAACGTTTCCAAACAAGGCGGACGGCTATGAGAGTGATGATGGCGGGGGGGGGGACGGGCGGCCACGTGTATCCCGCGATGGCGATCCTTGATGAGCTG
>CAIOGO010000005.1 GCA_903857865.1 uncultured bacterium
GGAAGACGGCGGCCGTCGTCGTGACGGGGAGCGGACTGAAGGACGTCGCCTCGGCGCGGCAACGCGTCGGAGCGCCGATCGTGATCGATCCAACAATCAAGGAGATCGAGCGGCACCTATGAACATCCGCTTCGCTGTGAACGGGCGCGAGGTGTCCGTCGAGACCGATGCCGAAACCCGGCTGCTCGACGTCCTGCGCGAGGACCTTCACCTGACGGGGACTAAAGAGGGATGCGGCGAGGGCGAATGCGGTGCCTGCACCGTCCTCCTCGATGGCCTTCCGGTCAACTCGTGCCTCATTCCGGCGCCGCAGGTTGAGGGTCGCGAGGTCCTGACCATCGAGGGGCTCGCAGACGGACATCGCCTCCACCCGCTGCAGGCAGCGTTCGTGGAACAAGGCGCCGTCCAGTGCGGGTTCTGCACTCCGGGCTTCGTCCTTTCCGCCTACGCGCTCCTTCGGTCCAACTCGGCGCCGACCGACGAGGAGATCCTCACCGCGCTCGAAGGGAACCTCTGTCGCTGCACGGGATACGGCAAGATCGTCTCCGCCGTGCGAACCGCGGCCGAGCGGATGAGAGAATCGCCATGATCGCCGCCCTGGTTCTCGCCGCAGGACTTGGAACGCGGATGCGCGCCTCGAAACCTCTTCTCGATGTCGGCGGGGTTCCCTCGTTGGCTCGCGTGCTCGCCGCCATCGACGGCGCGGACATCGATCACGTGACCGTTGTGCTCGGACGGGACGCCGACCTCATCGCGGAACGCGTCGATCTGTCGAGAACGCATATCGTCCGAAATCTGGAACCGGAGACCGGATTGGCGACATCCCTGGCCCTCGGTCTCGCTGAGCTCCCCCCCTCGTCCAGCGGCGTCCTCGTCTTCCACGCGGACATGCCGTTCATCCAATCAGCCACGGTCCGCGCTGTTCGCCGCCTTGCGGAAGACGGGGCGCGCATCGCGGCGCCCCGATGTGGGGGGCTCCGCGGCTTTCCCGTCTACTTCTCACGCGCGTGCCTCGCTCCGCTGGCCGAGACCTTGTCCGGCGACTCCGGCGGACGCCGCTTCATCGAACGGAATCCCCGCTGTCTAGAGCTTGTTGACGTCTCCGATTCGGGCTGCATCCGGGACCTCGACTCGCCGGAGGATCTCGCACCCTGCGAGCAGGAGGCAACGTGGACTACGTGCGCGTAGGGTCTCTCGCCGAGCTGGGCAACGCGCTGGGCCGCGACGGCGCCACCCTCATCGCGGGCGGCACGGACCTGATGGTCAAGATGCGCGCGGGCTCCGTACGCCCGCGTCTTCTCGTCGACATCTCCAGGGTCGATGAGCTTCGCGAGGTCTCGATGCACCCGAGCGGTCTCACCATCGGCTCGGCGGCCCTTGTCGCCGAGGTTCTCGCATCGCCGACCGTCTCCACCAACTATCCTCTGCTCGCGACCGTTCTCCGTTCTCTCGGCTCAACCCAAATCCGAAATCGGGCCACGCTGGGGGGAAACCTGGCCAACGCTTCACCCGCGGCCGACAGCCCGCTCGCCCTCCTCGCCTACGACGCCCGCGTCACGCTCGCTGGGGCAGGGACCGAGAGAACGCTGCCACTCCACGAGTTCTTCCTCGGACCCGGCCGCACTGCCCTTCGTCGCGGAGAGTACATCCGATCGATTGACCTGCCCACACCCCGGACGGACTGGGACGTCTTCTTCCACAAAGTGGGGCGACGGCGAGCCTTGACCATCGCCATCACGAGCGTCGCCGGACTCATCGCGCTTCGCGGTCGCGCCGTCGTCGACGTTCGGGTCACAGCGGGGTCAGTGGCTCCGACCCCCATCCGCCTCCGCGCCGTGGAGGACCTCGTCCGCCGTCGAGAGCTTGACGGGGAACAGATCGCGGCAGCGCACGCCACCGCGCTTCGAGAGGTTTCTCCCATTGACGACGTGCGAGCCACGGCGCTCTATCGCCGCACCGTCACGGCCGACCTCGTCGCGCGATTCCTGCACGAGGCGTCGGAATCCACGCCCACTTCCCCATAGCCCGAGTCGCCGCTATGCTGTTCCTCAGAAGGAGGATTCCCATGACCAAGCGACTACTCGTTGCGCTGGCGGCGTGTCTCCTTGCGTGCGTTGCGTTGTCCGGCTGCTTCCTCTTCCCGAACCGTCCACCGGTCGCCGTCGTCGCCGTTCACTACAACATTGACGAGACCGATCCGATGGTCGTCGAACTCGACGCCTCGGCCTCCACCGACCCGGATGGCAACGCCATCACTGCCTACATGTGGACGTTCTCCGACAACCTCACGATCATCGAGCCGCTCGCTTTCTCGACCGTCGTCGCGTACCCGAAGCTGCGCGTCCGCTGTCCGAACGAAGGCCAGTACACGCTTGAGCTCCTCGTCGTCGACGATCAAGGTCTCGCATCCGACTCCCCGGCGGGCGTCACCGTCACGGTTCCCCAGCCGATGCCCTAGTCGGCACGGACTCCGCGCTTTAGAGTCCGGGCGCCTGGCCCAGTGGACGAAGACATCGTGCCGGGGACCCCGAGAGTTCGGCACACAGGGAGGCGAAGGCGGCGCTATCGCTCTCGAAGAGACAGGCTGATCAGGATTCCTCGAACGGCCACCCTGCCGCTTGACGTGTCCCGATGTCTCTCGCTCGTCCCCTCCAACCCGCGCCCACTCGTCCCCCTTCACAAGGGCGTTCGGCGGCGGTATACTTCGCCTACGGTACAGCAAGAGAGGGCGCAACGCTCTCGCAGGTCGGAGCGCATGATAAGGTAGATCGGAGGGCCTATTGGCCGTCCGTTTTTGTTTCGATAATACCCTGCTTGGTCTGCCGGCCAGGAGGAGACATGAAAGAGCCAAGGGCAACGGTCAGTCTGTCAAGGAATCTGAGTACATCGTCGGACGACGAGTACGAGATGATCGACGCCGACGACAGGCCGTCTCGTGCCGACAACCCCATCCGCACGTATTTCGGAGAGATCAGCCGTGTCCCGCTTCTCACGCGCGAGGACGAGGTTCGTCTTGCCAAGAGAATCGAGGCGGGCGATCAACGAGCGAAGGAGGAGTTGGCCGAGGCCAACCTCCGCCTCGTGGTTTCCATCGCGAAGAAGTACCGCGGCTGCGGGCTTCCCTTCCTTGACCTCATTCAGGAGGGCAACCTCGGCCTCATGAAGGCCATCGAGAAGTTCGACTACACGAAGGGGTACAAGTTCTCGACCTACGCCACGTGGTGGATCCGCCAGGCGATTCTTCGCGCGATCACAAACCGCTCGCGCACGATTCGCGTTCCGACCCACATCAACGAGCTGATTCGGAAGATCTACCAAGTGGAGCGCAACTTCCTCAAGGAGAACGGGGAACTCCCCACGCCCGAGAGCCTCGCGCACGAACTCGAGACCACGGTCGAGAACATCATCAAGGCGAAGAAGACCGCGCAGAGCATGACGTCGCTCGACATGCCCATCGGCTATGACGACGACGGCTCGGTGCTTGGGGACTTCATCGAGGATTCGACCGTCGACTCTCCCGAGCGCGAGACGTTCGAGCACCTCCTCGTCGAGGAACTCGAGCGCGCCCTCGACGAGCGGCTGACCGATCGCGAGAAGCGCATCCTCGAGCTTCGCTACGGGCTCAACGACTATCAGCCGAGGACACTCGACGAGGTCGGCATTGAGTTCGGCATCAGTCGAGAGCGTGTCCGCCAGATCCAGAAGGAAGCTCTGGCCAAGCTTCAGGATTCTGATCTGAAGCAGCGACTCGAATGGTTCAAGCTTCTATCGGAGGCTGCGTAGACGAGTCGTCGATGGGCGAAGCGGTCGCCTCGCGATACGTGCATTCCTTCGTCGTGCAGCGTAGTTCGCCGCCTTTTTCGAACAGAACGCCCGACTCGCATGACGGGCACTCCTTGACCGGTCGGTCGCTCGTGGCGAAACGGCACTCTGGGTACCGACTGCAGCTGTAGAACGCACGCCGGCGCTTGGCTGAGTACTTCTCGACCAGCTGCCCCTGCCGGCACTGTGGGCAGAGCACACCCGTCGACACGGATGCCGTGGCGCCGCACTCCGCGTTGCTGCAGCGGTAGTATCGGCCGTAGCGACCGGAGCGCAACTCCATTGCCAGCCCGCACTTCGGGCACGGGACGGTCGAGGCGGCGGACTCCGCCGCCTTGTCGAGCGCGGCCTGCACTTCGACACGCTCGGCCCCGTACACGACATCGAGATCCGGCGGCAAGCTCACGGTGTTTCGACACTCGGGGTACTTGGAGCATCCGAGGAAATGGCTCCCTTTCCAGTAGCGTAGCTCCATGGCGGCGCCGCATGCCGCGCAGACAGCGTCCGTCGGAACTTGGAACGGCCGCTCTTCGGATCCCTCGATCTTCGCCTCTAGGGCGCCCAGCCGCGCCGAAAAGGGCTGGTAGAACTCGTCGAGCGCCTCCTGCCTCGACATGTCGCCCTCTTCGATCCGGTCCAGATCCTCTTCCAGGTGCGCCGTGAATTGCGGCTCGACGGTCTCGGCGAAGTACTGAGTGAGGAAGTCCACGACCATGTGACCGAGCAGGGTGGGCCGCATGCTCGAGCCATCCTTGATCGCGTAGTTGCGTTCCTGGATCACCGACACGATCGACGCGTACGTGCTCGGCCGTCCAATCCCTTCCTTCTCGAGCACGTTGACGAGGCCCGCTTCGCTGTACCGCCGCGGAGGCTCGGTGAACTTCTGCCGTTTCTCGACGGAAACGAGTGACAGCACTTGTCCGATGTCAAGCTTCGGAGGAAACGTCGCTTCTCTCTCGCGACGCTCCGGCAGTGCGCGCAGGAATCCGTCGAACGCAAGCTCGCTGCCGGCCGCCTCGAGCTGGAGCGGACCTGCCTCGACGGCCACGCTGCGCTGCCGATACACCGCGCTCGTCATCTGCGTCGCGAGGAATCGCCCGTAGATCAGCTGATAGAGCTTCATCTGCTCCGGAGTCAGGTAGCTCGCCACGGATTCGGGAGTCCGCGCCACATCCGTGGGGCGAATGGCCTCGTGGGCGTCCTGGGATTTCCGCTTGTTCTCGAACGTCCGAATCTTGTCCACAAGGTACTTCTGCCCGTGCGTTTCGCGAATCGCCTCGCGCGCCGCCTCGACCGCCTCGTCGGACAACCGCACGGAGTCGGTCCTCATGTACGTGATCAGTCCCTGGGAGCCCTCTGGCAGGCCGATCCCCTCGTACAGTTCTTGCGCAATGGCCATCGTCCGCTTCGGCGAGAAGCCAAGGAACGACGACGCGGCCTGCTGCAGGGAGCTCGTGATGAACGGAGGCGCCGGGTGCCGTAGGCGATCCTTCTCTTCGACGGCGCGAACGCGAATCTTGGCCTTGCCGAGCGTCGTCGCCACGTCGTCCGCTTGGACGGCCGACCGCACGACGAGCTTCTCGCCAGCCGTCTTCGTCACGAGCGCCGCGAATCGCTCTCCGTTCTCGAGCGTCGCCTCGATCTCCCAGTACTCCTCCGGGACAAACCGCGCGATCTCCTTCTCTCGATCGCAGAGGAACCGAAGGGCCACCGACTGCACCCGCCCCGCGGACAACCCCGCAAAGCGGTTTCCGGCGAGCGTCCGCGACAAGAGCGGGCTGAT
Organism: uncultured bacterium; assembly: GCA_903857865.1. GTDB lineage: Bacteria > Bipolaricaulota > Bipolaricaulia > UBA7950 > UBA9294 > CAIOGO01. Next base: position 5,606 of record CAIOGO010000005.1, read on the forward strand.
GAGGTAGCCCACCAAGCGATCGAGGACTCTCCGCGTGCGCTGAGCCTCCACTCGGTGGAGGTTGATCTGCTCCGGGTTCTTCAGGGCCGCGAGGATGACCGGCTTCGTGATCTCGTTAAAGATCGGGCGCGAGAACGCTTTGTCGTCCTTGACGACTCGCTTGAGGATGGTGTAGAGGTCGTACGCAATCGCTTCGCCCTCGCGATCGTGATCCGTCGCGAGGTAGATATGCTCGGCATCCTGTGCCGCTTTCCGCAGCTCCGTCACGAGCTTCGACCTCTTCGTCTCGAACTTCGGCTCGAAGCCCTTCTCGATGTCGACGCCGAGTTCGCCGGTGGGCAGATCGCGCACGTGCCCCTGCGAGGACAGCACCCTGAATCCGTCGCCAAGATACTGCCCAATCGTCCGCGCCTTGGTCGGCGACTCCACAATGATCAAGTTCTTCAATTCCCCAGGCTCCTTCCGAGATGGCCATTATACCGATGCGGCGAGCGAAGTCGAGACGCCGCGCGTCCCCGGGACGCAAGGTCGCGCGGCCTAACGTCAAGACGCGGCGCGTCCCCGGGACGCGGGGTCGCGCGGTCGCGCGACGGCGAGCGAAGTCGAGACGCAAGGTCGCGCGGCCCAACGTCAAGACGCGCGGTCGTAGCGCGCGCCCTCCAGGACGCGCGGTCGCCTGCGGCGAGACTTGTCGAGACGGCCGGATCCCGCAGGATCCGCTGCGTCCCCGCACCGGACGCCTCGGATAGAATAGCCAACGATGGCTGCTTCGGGGCGACACGTGATCGTGGAAGGACTGCCCGCCGTGGGGAAGAGCGAGACCCTTGCGCTTCTCGCCCGCTTCTACCCGCGGACGATCCGCGTGCTTCCCGAGCTCGTCAAGTCGGTCGTCGAGGACGAGCGCATCGATCTGTTCCGCGAGCGAGCGCGGCTGACGCAGGCTCTCGCTCTGGCCGTGCCGCGCCGCCGCGCAGAAGTGGAGGCCGCCGTGCGGTCCGGACTCCTTTGCCTCGAGGAGTCCCACCTCGGCGTCCACTACGCTTATGCCACCGCCCTCGCGGACACAGGCTTCCTCGAGGCGTACCCCGATCTCGAGCGGCAGACGCCGCGCCCCAACCTCTACGTTCGACTCGACATCCCCGTCGCCGAGTCGGTTGCCCGTCAGGCGGCTCGTGGCACGCCTGCGTACGACGTGAGCGAGGAGCTGCTTGCGCGGGTCTCCACGGAGTTGTCCCGCTGGCATGCAGATCGCGGGAGTCCGCTCGTTGTGCTTGACGCGGATCGCCCGCCCGGCGAAGTGGTCGGGGAGCTCGAGAAGACGCTCGGCCTCACCTACTCCGGACGGCACGCCAATCCCGCGTTCGACGTCTTGCTCTTGCTCGGGCGGCCGGCAAGCGGCAAGAGCGAGTTCATCGACTTCCTGACCCGCGTCCCGAGGGCGGAGCGCGGCCCCGTCTTCCACATCGGCCCGTTCTCGGTCGCCGACGATTTCCCGATCCTCTGGCAGAAATTCGAGGAGGACGACGCGTGGGAGCGCCTGGGGTTCCCACGCCTCTACTCCAAGCGCGCCGACGGCAACTACGCAGTGAGCGACGATCGGATCTGGCGCTTCCTCATCGATCGCCTGGACACCGCGGCGGGCGCTCTGCCTCCTGCGCCCGGGCGGACCGTGCTCGTCGAGTTCTCGCGCGGCGGCCCCACCGGCTACCAAGACGCGTTGGCCGGACTGTCGGACGAAATCCTGTCCCGCGCTGCGATCCTCTACCTGTCCGTGTCGTTCGCCGAGTCCTGGCGCCGCAACGTTGCGCGCTACGACGAGAAGCGCCGGAGCGGAATCCTTACGCACTCCGTTCCGAGGGTAGAGATGGAGCGGACGTACGGCACGGATGACTGGTCATCGCTCACTCAGGGGGACCCGGCTGGGTTTCTGACGCTGCGCGGCCACCACGTGCCCTTCGCGACGCTCATCAACGAGCCCGAGGCCTTGGACCCCGAGGTTCTTCGCACGCGCTATCGAGGCGCCCTGGAGACTCTCTTCCGGCTGTGGGGTGAGCGCCGCTCGTAGCTACCCGAGGACCTCCTCGAAGACCCGGAGGAAGTTCGCGTAGCACACCTTGCCGATCTGCCGCTCCGACAAACCGACCTCACGGAAGAGAGGCACGAGCTTCACGTAGTCCGCAACGGAGTCAATGCCGTCGGGCGTCACATCGATCCCGTCAAGATCGCCTCCGAGCCCGACCGCGTCCTCGCCGCCGACCTTGACCGCGTGCACGACGTGCCGAGCCACCCAGTCGAGGCTCGGACGAGGGAGGGCGCGGCGGCGCGCCGCCGCCTCTTTGCCCTGCGCCGGGTCCGAGCTCGCGGCGGCCCACATTGCGGCCACCTGCGGATCGAGGAAGTGGGGCGCCAGGTTGATGCCCATCACTCCGCCGCAGTCCGCCACTTGGCGGATCATCGCGTCGGTCAGGTTTCGCGGATGCGGGCAGAGGGCACGGCAATTCGAGTGGCTGGCGATGAATGGGCGAGTGCTCGCCCTGCAGATGTCGGCGAAGGCTCGGTCCGAGAGGTGGGACACGTCGACCATCGTCGACAGGTCTTCCGCCAGGCCGAGCAGACGCTCGCCCTCCCGAGTGAGTGGCCGATCCGTCCCGAACGCCGTCCCGGAGAACTCGTTGTCCCTCCAAGCGAAGATGACGCTGCGCACGCCACGTTCGACGTAGCGCCGCAGACCCTCGGCCTTCCCTTCGAGCGGATCCGCACCCTCGAGCGCGATGATCGCCGCCATCGGTCCGCCGGCCATGGCTCGGCGCAAGTCGGCGGCGCAGGTGCCGACCGCCATCCGCCCTCCTGAGCCGGCGGCCATCGCCCACACCGCGGAGACCATCGCTTCGCCGCGCTCCACGATGCGGTCGGGCGGCGTCTCCGGGTACACGGCGCAGGACGCGAAGACCTGGATTCTGACTCCCGCCTCGTCGAGCCCCGGAAGCGTGACATGCATGCGCGCTGCAGCCGCGGCGAAGTCCGCACCCTCGTCAACGACCTTCATCGGCGCGTCGCAGTGCGCATCGAAGAAGGGGACCCGCGCTCTCGTGGAGCCCTCTCTCTTTTCGCTGCTCATCCGACGACGGCGAGCGCTTCGATCTCGAGCGGCGCGTCCAGAGGAAGGCGCGCGACCGCAACGCACGTTCGCGCGGGGAACGGCTCGGAGAAGAACTCGGCATAGACTCCGTTGACGGTCGCAAAGTGGGCCATGTCGGTCAGGTACACGGTGACCTTCACCACGTCGCTCATCGTCGCTCCGCCGGCCGTCAGGATAGCGCGCACGTTCTCCAGCGCCTGGCGCGCAGCTCGCGCGATGTCGTCACGGATCAGCTCCCCCGAAGGGGTAAGCGGCAGTTGTCCTGACGTGTAGACCAGTCCCCCGGCGCGGACGCCCTGCGAATAGGGTCCCAGAGCGCCGGGCGCTTCGGCCGTCGAGATCACGCGGCGGATCGTCATCGGATCACCCCAAGGCGGCGCCCGACCTTCGCGAACCGGTCGATGGCAAAGTTCAAGTCCTCCCCGCTGTGAGCGGCGGACAGCATCACGCGAATCCGCGCTTTCCCGCGTGGTACCGTCGGGAATGCAATCGCTGTCGCGAACACGCCCTCGGCGAACAACGCTTTCGAGAAGTCCCACGCGGTGGACGCCTCGCCGAGCATCACCGGGGTGATCGGCGTCTCGCTCACGCCGATGTCGTACCCAAGGTCCTTGAGGGCGGATTTGAAGGCGCGCGCGTTGTCCCACAGCTTCCGCACCGGCTCGTCCGATGCCTCCAAGATGCCGATCGCCGCGATGCACGCTGCGACGTCCGGCGGAGTTGCCGCCGACGAGAACAGAAACGGCCGCGCCCGCTGCCGCAGGTATTCCACAATCTTCGCGCTGCCCGCGATGTAGCCGCCCATGACGCCGAACGCCTTGGACATCGTCCCGCACTCAATGTCGACCCGCCCGTGGAGGTGGAAGTGATCCACGATGCCTCGCCCATTCCGGCCAAGCACGCCCTCGCCGTGCGCATCGTCGACCATGATCATGGCGCCATACTTCTCGGCGACGTCGGCGATCCCGGGAAGCGGAGCGAGGTCGCCGTCCATCGAGAAGACCCCGTCCGTGATGATGAGCTTCTTCGCGATGCCCTTGTTCTCCTCGAGGAACCTCGCCAGACCGTCGACGTCCCGGTGCGGGTAGATGGCGCGCTGCGCCTTGCTCAGCCGCACTCCGTCGATGATCGAGGCGTGGTTCAACTCGTCGGTGAAGAGGATGTCCTCTTTGTCCATGAGCAACGGAATGACGGCCAGGTTGGTGTTCAGCCCGGACTGCACCGAGAGTGCGGCCTCCGTGCCCTTGAACCGTGCGATGCACTCCTCGAGCTCGACGTGCAGGCTCATCGTTCCCGCGATCGAACGCACGGCGCCCGGCCCGACGCCGAATTGGTCGATGGCGCGTTTCGCCGCCTCGCAGAGCCGCGGGTCGTTGGCAAATCCAAGGTAGTTGTTCGAGCACATGTTGAGAACGCGCTTGCCCTCGATCGTCACCCACGCCCCCACCGAACTCTCCACGGTGCGGATCGTGTTGTAGAGTCCCTTCTCGCGCAGATCGGCAAGGGCTTCATCAATGAACGCCAGCTTGTTCATCCCTCTCCCCTCTCGTTTCCCGCTCCAGAGACGCTCTCTGGCTTCGCTCCCCACAACTCATCGAACTGCTCGAAGGCGCGACGCAGGTGCGGGATCACGATGGAACCACCGACGATCAAGGCGACTCCCAGACTTTCGACAACTTCTGACCTCGTCGCGCCACACGCTTTCGCCTCGCGCAAGTGGTAGGTGATGCAGTCATCGCAACGCAGCACCGCCGAGGCGACCAATCCCTGCAGCTCTTTCTCTTTCCTGGGAAGGGCGCCGTCGGCGTAGACGTCTTGATCCAAGGCACAGAAGCGGCGAAGCGACAGATTCCCCTCGCCGAGAATCGCTCGGTTCCCGCACTCCCGCCGCTGCGCGAACTCCTGCAGCCCGTCTCGGTCCATCATCCCTCCGTCCCTACGCTGGCGACGGTTGTGCTCCTGCGCTCGCGCGCGACAGAGCGTCCTCGACGGCTTCCAGAACTCGCCTGCTCTCCGCGTGCGTGAGGATCTGCAGAGCCTCCGCCGGCACGAGCCAGCGGCCGTCCGTGTGTTCGCGCGAAAGCCGGATCGCATCCCCGCGAACTCTCGCAGCGAAGTAGGTTACGGTCTTCCGAAGCGCGCGGCCATCCCGCCGAACCGGGTAGCGGCTTTCGACGGAGACCCCGCCGACGAGATCCACGTTGACGATGCCCGTTTCTTCGCAGATCTCACGCATCGCCGCCTCGAGCTCGCCCTCACCCTGCTCGATTCTCCCCTTGGCGAACCCCCAATGCCCTCCCTGCTCGTGCCGCAAGAGAAGGTACAGCCGGCGGCCGTCCTCTTCGCGGAAGAGGACGGCACCGGCCGCTCGCTCTTCGCCGTCGGTGCTACGGGATGTCGACTTCATGCCCACTTCGATCGTAGACCCGCGGATACAAACCCAGACTTCGCAGCTCTCGGAGAAGAACCTTGAACGACTCCGGCAGCCCCGGCTTCGGGAACTCCTCGCCCTTGAGAATCGCCTTGTACAGCTGGATGCGGCCCCGGGTGTCGTCCGACTTCAGGGTCAGCATCTCCTGCAACAGCGCGGACGCTCCGTACGCCTCCAGAGCCCACACTTCCATCTCTCCGAGTCGTTGCCCGCCGAACTGTGCCTTGCCGCCAAGCGGCTGCTGCGTGATGAGAGCGTACGGACCTGTGGATCGCGCGTGGATCTTCTCGTCCGCGATGTGCTCGAGCTTCAGGATGAACATGTAGCCCACCGTGATCGGACGGGCAAACGGCTGCCCGGTCCGCCCGTCGCGAAGCGTCACCTTGCCGTCGAGGTCATCCCCGTCGGCGAGTCCGGCCTTCACTCGCTCCTTGTGCAGTGCCTCGAGGATCTCGTCCTCGTGTGCCCCGTCGAAGATGGGGCTCGCAACGACCTCGCCGCGAAGGTGGGCCAGCCAGCCAAGATTCGCCTCGAAGATCTGCCCAAGGTTCATTCGCGACGGCACGCCCATCGGATTGAGCACTAGATCCACCGGCGTTCCGTCCGGAAGGAACGGCATCTCGGCCATCGGCCGCACCGTCGAGATGACGCCCTTGTTCCCGTGGCGTCCGGCCAGCTTGTCGCCGATGGATACGGTCTTCCGCTGCGCGACGAAGACCTTCACCAGCTCGTTCACGCCGGCGTCCAGTTCATCGCCCTTGTCGCGCGAGAACTTCTTTACCTTGATCACCTTGGCCGTGCCGGAGACCGGACGCATGCGGAGCGATGTGTTCTTCACGTTCCGCGCCCGCTCGCCGAAGATCGAGCGGAAGATCTTCTCTTCCGGCGTCGGCTCGGACTCGCCGCGCGGCGTGATCTTGCCGACGAGAATGTCCCCCGTCCGGACGACAGTTCCCTCACGAACGATGCCATCCTCGTCGAGGTTCTTCAGGTCTTCTTTCGAGATGTTCGGAATGTCAGAGGTGATCTCTTCCGGCCCAAGCTTCGTCTCTTCAGCCTTGACCTCGAATTCCTCGATATGAATCGAATCGAGCAGATTCTCGCGCACTAGGCGATCGCTGACGACGATCGCGTCTTCGTAGTTGTAGCCCTCGAAGGGCATGATCGCCACGAGAAGGTTCCGCCCCAGGGCGAGCTCCCCCAGGTCGCTCGATGGGCCGTCGGCCAATAGATCCCCAACCTTGACCTCATCGCCCTCCGCGACCACCGGCCGCTGGTGAAGGATCGTGTCCTGGTTCGAGCGCTCGAAGCAGACGAGCGGGTACACCCGCCGTTTCTTTCCCTTCTTCACCACGATCTGGCTCGCATCGACCTCGACGACCACGCCGTCTTCCTCCGCGAGCAGGAGCATTCCGGAATCCATCGCCGCCTGTCGCTCGAGTCCCGTGCCGACAAGCGGCGCCTCGGCGCGAACGAGCGGCACGGCCTGTCGCTGCATGTTGGCTCCCATGAGCGCGCGGTTCGAGTCGTCGTGTTCGAGGAACGGAATGAGCGCAGACGAGATGCCGACGAGGGCGCGCGGAGAGATGCCGATGTAGTTCACCTGTCCTGGCGGCACCAACCGAACGTCCTCTCGGCCCGTCCGAACCTCGACGCGCTCACCGAGAAGGCGGCCGTTCGCCCCCACGGGCGACGTCGCGGGCGCAATCATCAGGCGCTCTTCGTCGTCCGCCATCAGGTAGTCGATCTGGTCCGTCACTTTGCCCTTGACGACCTTCCTGTACGGAGAGACGAGGAAGCCGTACTCATTGACGCTCGCGTAGCACGCGAGCGACGTGATGAGCCCGATGTTCTGTCCCTCTGGCGTCTCGATCGGGCAGATTCGCGCGTAGTGCGATGAGTGCACGTCGCGCACTTCGATCTTCGCCCTCCGCTTCGTGAGTCCCCCGCCTAGCGCGTTCAGCCTCCGCTTGTGGGTGAGTTCGGTCAGCGGGTTCGTCTGCTCCAGGAATTGCGAGAACCTTCCGGTGTAGAAGAGCTGGTTGATCGAGCCCTGCACGGTCCGCGTCGAGATGAGGCGCCGGATCGTGTCTTTCTCTTCCAGCGCGTACTTCGACAGCTTGTCGCGCGCGATGCGCGCCATGCGCACAAGTCCCGTCCTCAAGGCGTTCTCCGCCAGTTCTCCAGGCAACCGGACGCGCTTGTTGGCCAGGTGATCCTTCTCATCCAGGAGCTCAGGATGAGACGGCACCTCGATCAGGACCTTGAGCGTCCGCACGATGTCGGCAAGGTAGAGGACCGGCTGCTTGAGCTGCATGTTGAGCTTTCGGTTCACCTTGAATCGCCCGACCTGAGAGAGGTGGTAGCTCGTGGGATGGAAGTATAGGTTCTCGATGTACTCGCCCATCTGCGCCGGCGACGATCGATCGGATGGACGCAGCTTCCGGTACACACTCCGAAGAGCCTCTTCCTGACTCGTCGTCTGGTCCTCTTCCAGAGCCCGCTGGATGTAGCGGTGAACGAGATGCACCGATCCGACTTTCGCCTTCTCGAGCACTCCGAGGCTCGCCTTCTGCAGGGTTTCCCCCGCAAGCAGGATCGGCTCGTCGTCACGGCCGAGAATATCCACGGCCACGCGATAGCCAAGGTAGGGCTCCAGGTTCTCGACCGACACCGGGTGCACGGGGAAGGAGAAGCAGCGGCCGATTCGTGCATCGTCGAGCCCTAGAGCCTTCAGAAGGACTGTCGCGACGACCTTGCCTTTGCGGTCCAGGTTCGCCTTTAGGGTGCCGCGCTTCGTGTCGAGGACGATCTCCAGCCAAGCGCCCAGCTCGGGAAGGATGTGGCCCTTGTACTGGTTCGCATCCTCCTGCGTGAAGTAGACGCCCGGAGCCCTCGTGAGTTCATTGACCAACGCATTCTCGGACCCGTTGATGATGAACGTCCCACGATTCGTCATCATCGGGAAGTCCCCGATGTAGAGTTCGGTCTCCTGAAGAAGCTTGCCCTCCTGGAAAAGACGCACAGCGACCCGGAGCGGGCGGGAGTACGTGAGATCCTTGTCCTTGCACTCTGCTTCGGTGTTCCGCGGGTCGCCCAAGTACGGCTCGACGAACTCCATGACCAGCCCGTCTTTCCCGTGTCCCTCAATCGGAGTTACGTCGGCAAACGCCCGCGTGATCCCCTTCTCGACAAACTCGCTGAACGACCGTCGCACATCAGCCAGGAGATACGGCGGGGAAAGGATCTCTTGAATCCGTCCGTAGGATCTTCGCTCTCGGTACTCCATCTTCTCCCCTTGCGCAAAGAACGCCCTGCCCTAAGGCGACGAGCACCTTAAGGCAGGCGTTATCAGGAACCGACTCGTTCCGGCGTGCAGGCCTACTCCAGCTCGATCTCGGCCCCCGCCGCCTCCAACTTCTCCTTGATGCTCGCCGCTTCATCCGGACTGACGTTTTCCTTGATCACCGCCGGGACCTTGTCGGCAAGCTCCTTGGCCTCCTTGAGACCCAGGCCCGTGATCTCCTTGATCTCCTTGATGACCTGGATCTTCTTCTGGCCGGCGCTCTTCATGATGACCTTGTACGCCTCCACCGCTGGCTTCCCGCCCGCTTCGCCGCCACCCGCGGGGCCTGCGGCGACTGCCATGGGGGCCACCATCGCTGCCGAGACTCCGAACCGCTCCTCGATCATCTCGACCAGCTCGGCCAGATCCTTGACCGACATCTCCTCAATCTGCTGGAGGATGTCTACGTTCGCCATCGCTTATGCCTCCTCTTTCCCATCTGCGCGTTGCTCTTTCACTTCGTTCAGGACCACCGCAAGTTGTCGGATCTTCGCCTCCAGCACCACGGCGAGGGATCGCATCGGGCTGGCAAGGAGCATCGCCAGTTTCGCCAACAGCTCCTGGCGGGAAGGTAGCGTCGCATACTTCGCGACCTCGCTTTCCTTCACGACGGCTCCCTCGAACACGCCGCCCTTCAGGGTGTACTTCGGCGCATAGGTCTTCCGACACTCCTCGCTGAGCTTGAAAGCCAGCGCTGGGTCGTCGTACCCGATGGCCACCCCAATGGGGCCGGAGAACAGCTCCGAGAGGCCTTCGATCCCTGCCTCCTTCGCCGCAATCCGCGCCAGCGTGTCCTTGACAACACGGTAATCCAATCCCTGTTTGCTAAACTTCTCGCGAAGCTCAACCATTTCGTTCGCCGTGAGTCCACGGTAGTCGGCCAAAACCAGTGAGGCCGCCTTTGCGAACTTCTCCGTCAGGCGAGCGACTTCCTCGGTCTTTGCTTGGGTCGGCATCTCGCCCTCCTAGGTTTCAGCTTCCGCAATCGCGGTCACTTCGTTCAGATCGAGCGGACTCCCGGGCCCCATCGTGGACGCGATGCTCACCTTTCGGATGTAGCGTCCCTTGACGCCCTCCTCAGGCTTCTTCTCGGCCACACTGCGAATGAGCGTACGCAGGTTTTCCCTCAGCGCCACCTCGTCGAACGAGGCTCGTCCGAACACGCTGTGCACGACACCCTGACGGTCCGTGCGGAACTCGACCATGCCCTTCTTCAGCTCACCGATCACGTGACCGATGTCCTTCGTGACCGTTCCCGTCTTCGGACTCGGCATCAGACCCCGTGGACCGAGGACCTTTCCGAGCTTCCCGACCACAGGCATCATATCGGGCGTCGCGACAACCTTGTCGAACTCGAACCAGCCTTCCTGGATCTTCTTCGCAAGGTCTTCACCGCCGATGTAGTCAGCCCCCGCCCGCTCCGCGTCCGCGATGCTCTCTCCCTTGGCGAACGCAAGAACGCGGACGCTCTTGCCGGTCCCGTGCGGGAGACTGCACATTCCGCGCACGTTGACCTGGCTCGCCTTGATTCCCAGCACGAAAGACACCTCGGCGGTCTCGTCGAACTTGGCCGTCGCGGCCTGCTTCAGCCTTGCGACCGCATCGTCGATGCCGTACGCAACGTTCGGGAGAACGAGCTCTGCAACTCCAACATAGCGCTTGCTTCGTTTCACCCGTCCACCACCTCGACTCCCATGTTCCGAGCGGTGCCCTCGATGATCTTCATCGCGGACTCGAGCTTGTAGGTGTTGAGATCGGGGAGCTTCCGCTCAGCGATTCGTCGCACCTGCTCGCGCGAGATCCGGGCCACCTTGTTCCGATTCGGCTCCGCCGACCCCGTCTTGATGCCTGCCGCCATCTTGATCAGTTCCGCGGCCGGCGGCTGCTTGAGCACGAACTCGAACTTGCTCCCGAGATACACGGAAATAACGACCGGGATGATGATCCCGGGCGTCTCGTGTTTCGTGGCATCGTTGAATTTCCTGCAGAAATCCATGATGTTGAGCTTGTGCTCGCCGAGTGCGGGTCCGACCGGAGGCGCAGGCGTCGCCTGGCCAGCCGGGATCTGCAATGTGATCTTGGCTATAGCTGTTCTCGCCATCTGACCTCCTCCCCTTCCTTTCTGCTCTAGACTAGAGCTTATCGATTCCCTCGAACCCGAGGCGCACTGGCGTCTCGCGGCCGAAGATCTTGACCATGACCGTGACTTCCTCGGCGTCCTTGTCGATTTCCTTCACTTCGCCGGTGAAGTCCGCGAACGGCCCGTCGACAATCTCCACCACTTCGCCCACGGTGAAGTCGACTTCCACTCGCGGCTCCCCCGACGCGGCAGGTGTCGCCGTCGCGACCGGCACGGCGAGCAGTCCCGCCTTCCGCCGGATCAGCTTCATTTCGGGGCCCTCGATCGGCATGGGCTTGAACCGTGATCCTACATAACGCACGGCTCCCTTGATGCCGTCGATCAGCTCCATCATCTGCTCGTCATCAAGTCCCAACCGGCAGAACACGTACCCCGGAAACAGCCGCCGTTTCTCGATCCGCTGGATCGTCACGGCGCGCTTGTCCTTGTACTCCTTGACCTTGAGGAGACCGGACGCACGACTAGCGATGTGATCCTCTTCCTCGTACAGATCTCCCTGGCTGAGCGTCATTCCCTTGCGCATCCGGACGGCGCACTTGTCCAGGATGATCTTCTTCTTCTCCTTCCCACCTGGGAGTTCGAAGGTCACTCGCCGCACCTTGTCGCGGACCACGACGGTGCCGCGATTCGCCACCATGTACTTCTCATCGCTGTCCGACGTCAACGGCACGCCGTTGCGGATCTTCTCCCCAAGGCGGATGTCGCGGCGCACGCGTTTGTCCGCCGGAATGTAGTGTGTCTCCTCGTTGCGGTTGGTCAACTCCACCACGACGCGCTGAAGCACCTCGATATCTGTCACCTTGCCGTCTTCCTCCATGTGCCGAGGAGCCTTCCTGGCCAGGATGTCGCCACGCGCCGTTCGCACGTTAGGCTTGGCAACGAGGTCATACTCATAGGGAACTCGATACTCCGTCGTCGCTCCGCGGCGGCTGCGGGACGTGATCACTTCCTCGACAGGGACCAGGAAGAAGGTCTCCTCTCCGTCGATCTGGAAGCTCTCGACGGCCTTCTCCCACTCCCGTCTCCTCACGCGCTCGTTCAGGTCCTCTTTGACCTTCAGCTCAGAGCCAGCGTAGGTCTGGATCGCGTACCATTTCTTTAGCCGCATGATGTCCTTGTCGTTACGCGGTTCGCGCGCCGACGATCAGCCTCAAGACGAACGCCACGATGCCGTCGATGCCCCAGATGTACAGCGTGAGGATCACGGTCATGAGCAGAATGAGCACCGTCAGAGAGATGACCTCGGCTCTCGTCGGCCACGTCACGCGCGCGGTCTCCGCTCGCACGCTCTTGAGGTAGTTCACAATGCGCTCGATCATCCGCATCTCCTCGCTCTAGGATCCACTTGCAGGCCCGGGAGGGGTCGAACCCCCAGCCTTCCGATTTGGAGTCGGATGCTCTGCCAGTTGAGCTACGGGCCTGTGTCCAGGTCAGCCTTGCGGCTAGACCTCCTTGTGCACCGTGTGCTTGCGGTCCCACTTGCAGTACTTGTTCAACAGGAGCTTGCCCTGGGACGTCGCCTTGTTCTTCTTCGTGTGGTAGTTCCTTCGTCCACACTCGGGGCACGCGAGAGTTACGTGGACGACCGCTTCGCCTTTCTTTGCCATGCGACAGTCCTCTCAGCTATTCGATGATCTTGCTTACGACGCCCGCGCCGATTGTCTTCCCGCCTTCGCGGATCGCGAAGCGCAGTCCCACGTCCATCGCGACATGGTGGAGGAGTTCGCCGACGAACTTCACGTTGTCGCCCGGCATGACCATCTCCACACCTTCGGGCAACGTGATCGTTCCCGTGATGTCCGTCGTCCGGAAGAAGAACTGAGGCTTGTAGCCGCTGAAGAACGGCTTCTGGCGCCCACCTTCATCGCGCGTCAGTACGTAGATCGCGCCCTCGAACTTCGTGTGCGGCGTGATCGACTTCGGCGCCGCCAGAACCTGGCCGCGCTCGACCGCGTCCTTCTCGACTCCGCGCAGCAGGATGCCGACGTTGTCTCCGGCGATCGCGTACTCAAGCGTCTTGTTGAACATCTCGAGGCTCGTGGCGACCGTCTTCTGGACCTGGTCATGAATGCCAACGATCTCGATTTCCATTCCCGGCGTGATCTTCCCGCGCTCGACGCGCCCGGTGACCACCGTGCCGCGTCCCTTGATCGAGAAGACGTCCTCGACGGGCATGAGGAATGGCTTGTCCTCCTCGCGGTCCGGCTGAGGGATGAAGTTGTCGACCGCATCCATGAGGTCAAAAATGGGCTGCATGTCCGGCGACTTCGGGTCCGTGGCCTGACTGGCCTTCAGGGCCGAGCCGCGGATGATCGGCGTCTCGTCGCCCGGAAACTCATAGCGGGACAGGAGGTCACGAATCTCGATCTCGATCAGATCGACCAGTTCCGGATCGTCGACCAAGTCCACCTTGTTGAGGAAGACGACGATCGCCGGAACGTTGACCTGCCGCGCCAGCAGCACGTGCTCGCGCGTCTGCGGCATCGGCCCGTCCGTCGCGGACACGACGAGGATCGCGCCGTCCATCTGTGCGGCACCGGTGATCATGTTCTTGATGTAGTCCGCGTGCCCGGGGCAGTCGATGTGAGCGTAGTGGCGTTTGACCGTCTCATACTCGACGTGCGCGACGTTGACCGTCAAGATCTTCGTTGCATCGCGACGGAATAGCTTCGCATCGGCTTTGGCGACCTGGTCGTACGATCGCTCCGTTGCCAGTCCTTTGGATGCCAGGACTTTCGTGATCGCCGCCGTGAGCGTCGTCTTCCCATGGTCGATATGACCAATGGTTCCGATGTTCAGGTGAGGCTTAGTCCTCGCAAACGCTTCCTTCGCCATTCGCCAGACCTCCTTGCCGATCGTCTGTTCGACGTTCCTGCATTGCCAAAATGAAAAAGCGCCCGCCGCGAGCGTGAGCCCGCGATCGGAGTCGAACCGATGACCTCCCCCTTACCAAGGGGGTGCTCTACCTACTGAGCTACACGGGCGTTTCGAACTCCGCCGCGCGCGGAGTGTAACCGCAACGTTACCGCTCTTCCAAGTGGAGGGGGAGGGATTCGAACCCCCGTAGGCAACGCCAACGGATTTACAGTCCGCCCCGTTTGGCCGCTTCGGTACCCCTCCGAGTGAACCAGCAAGAGCCAGCGGCCAGAATCGAACTGGCAACCTACTGATTACAAGTCAGTTGCTCTTCCGATTGAGCTACGCTGGCGGCTCGCCCGAACGGCGCGGATTGTACAGAACCCGTTTTGAGACGTCAAGAGCTAGTCCACGCCTACGCCAAGCAAGTTCCACGGCCCTAGTGTACGCACAGATGGCAAACGCCCGCCAGGACTTCGGGAAACGAGTCAAATGACGGTAACGCTGGGCTCCGCTGATGCGATGGCCACTCTGGTTTCGCGATGGCAGCTGCTGCTCTTAGGGGGAGCAATCCACTTCCCAACCGACGACCCTCTTGCTGAGGCCATGGCCACCAAGTTGGAGGGGTTCGAGATCCGCCGAACCGAAGCAGCAGAGGTCACGTGGCTCGAAGGTAGGCGAGCAAGCGACAAATCGCGTCCCCGGAGTCCGTCAACCGACATGCTTAGGGCCGAGTCCCATGGCCCCCTGCAGAAGCCAACCAGGACGCCCCCGAGTTCTCGACGCAACAGGCGCGAGAACTCGCAAGCTGCTGAGCATCGCGGACCGCTCAGCAGCCCTTCTCCCCTAGCTACTCGGCAGGCCGGCTGCCGAGTAGCCATCGTTGAGGCGCTCCGCCAGCTCATGGCGCCGTCCGCTCCCGGCCGCCACCCGATCGGGTTCACGCCGCCGGCTGAGGAATCCGAGATCGACAGCACGTAGGCGGCAGCCAAATCGACGATTCCGCGCCATGGACTGCGGACGCAGTTCCTACAGGCTACGCGCGGCTCTTTTCGCAGTTTCCGCCCATTTGGATTCGACCTACGCCTACGCTAGAATCGCGTAGATCCGTTTGGAGGCAGAGACGACGTCGGACACACGCCGGCCATGAGCACCGATCGAACATTCTTCACGAACGAGCCCAACGCGACTCTTCTTGATCGGTTCACGTCAACGCTCCGAGACACGCAGTTCTTTGATGTGCTCGTCGGCTACTTCCGGACTACGGGCTTCTTCCGCCTGCACGAAGCTCTCGAGTCAGTAGACAAGATAAGGATACTTGTCGGGATCGCCGTCGATCAATCGACCGTTGAAATCCTCGACACAGTGGACATGCGCCAGCGTCTCGACTTCGAGTCGCACGGGAACACCCAACGAAGCTTCTCCGAAGCCACCCGAGACGAGCTGGATGGTTCGGACGACACCTATGACGTGGAACGAGGAGTGCGAGCCTTCATCGAGTACCTGACTCAGCCCTGTGCTGACCCGGAGGCGGACAGGGCAAGAGGCGGGAACGGCCTGAAGCTGGAGATCCGCGCGTATCCCAGCCCCAACCTGCATGCGAAAGTGTACATCAGCCGCTATCGCGTCGAGGACCGCGACTTCGGCTGCGTCGTGACGGGGTCCAGCAATTTCAGTGAAAGCGGGCTTGTCGCGAACCGAGAGTTCAACGTCGAGCTCAAGGACAAGGCAGATGTTGAGTTCGCTCTGTCCCAGTTCGAAGCCCTCTGGTGCGATGGTGTCGATGTCTCCAGGACGTATGCCGACACCGTCCGCCGGCAGACGTGGCTCAATGACGAGATCACTCCCTACGAACTCTACCTGAAGATGCTGTACGAGTACCTGAAGGAGGACATCAACCTGGACCAGGAGGAAGAACCGCACCTGCCCCCTGGGTTCCTGCACCTTGAGTACCAGAAGCAGGCGGTCGTCGCCGCGCGCAAGATGCTCGAGGCATACAACGGCATCTTCCTTGCTGACGTGGTCGGGCTCGGCAAGACGTTCATCGCAGCACTTCTCGCCCAACAGCTGCCTGGAGGCAAGCTAGTCCTCTGCCCACCTGTACTCAAGGAGTACTGGGAGCAGACGTTCTTTGACTTCAGCGTTCGCAGCTTTCGAGTTGAATCAATCGGGAAGCTGGACCACATCCTGCGTGAGGGTGCGGACAGGTACGACTACGTGTTCATCGACGAGGCACATCGGTTCCGCAACGAGTACACGCAGGGGTTTGAGCGCCTCCACGAGATCTGCTTCGGCAAGAAAGTCGTTCTGGTCTCCGCTACCCCGCTCAACAACACCTTCGAGGACATCTTCAGCCAGCTGAAGCTCTTCCAGGTGCCACGGCAGTCTACGCTTCCCGGTGTCCCGGACCTGGAGGCGTTCTTCAAGAGGCTGAGCGAGCCGCTCCGCGGTCTGCGCAGATCAGATCCGGAATACGGCCTGCGGATCAAGGAGGGCTCAAAGGAGATCCGTGAGAGGGTACTTTCCCACGTCATGGTGCGTCGGACGCGGACCGAGATCATGCGCTACTACAAGGACGACATTGAGCAGCGCGGCCTCGCTTTCCCCTTGGTCGAAGAACCCAGGAGGATCGTCTACCGATTCGACCGCAAACTGGACGAGATCTTCACCAGGACAATAGAGCTGCTAAAGGTGTTCCGCTATGCGCGGTACACGCCGCTCCTCTACCTCAAGGCCGGAGTGACAGCGCTCGAAGAGCAGAGCCAGCGGAACGTCGGCGGATTCATGAAAGGTGTGCTTGTCAAGCGCTTGGAGAGCAGCTTCTTCGCATTCCGCCGATCTCTCGGCCGCTTCATCGACTCGTACGAACAGTTCCTCGCAATGCTCGATCATGGCACGGTCCTGATTAGCAAGCGGGTCAACGTGTACGACCTTCTTGAGGAGGACGATGAGTTGCGCATTCGGGAGCTGGTTGAGCAGGAGAGGGTTGCCAGCTACTCGAGCGACGACTTCCGGCCGCAACTCAAAGAGGATCTGAAAGCCGACCTCTCTCTCCTGCGGGAGATCGTCGCAATGTGGGAGGACGTGACCGCCGACCCGAAACTCGACGCACTCATTGACCGGCTCAAGACCGATCGAGAGCTCAGAAACCACCCACTGATTGTGTTCACCGAATCCAAGGAGACCGGCGAGCACCTACTCAAGCACCTGGAGAAGGCATTCCCCGGCAAGGCGCTGTTCTACTCCAGCCAAGGTGGGGTGCATGCGGGCGAGACAATCTCCGTCCCCCGTTCAAGGGAGATTATCCGAGCCAACTTCGATCCCACGAGCCGAGAGCAGGCGAGCGACATCAAGATCCTGGTGAGCACGGATGTGCTTGCCGAAGGTATGAACCTGCACAAGGCGAATGCCGTGGTCAACTACGACTTGCCCTGGAATCCGACCAAGGTGCTCCAGCGTGTGGGACGCGTGAATCGCGTTGGCAGCAAGCATGCCGGGATTCTTGTCTACAACTTCTTCCCTACCGATCAGTCGGAGGAGCAGATCGGCCTCGAGGCGTGCATCAAGAACAAGATCCAAGCATTCCACGATACCCTTGGGGAAGACGCGAAGTACCTGACAGAAGAGGAGATCATCTCGACGCACGAGCTGTTTGGGGAGACCGTCTACAAGCGTCTGTCGAGCAAGAAGACCTACGAGGGCGATGAGGATGAGGAGCCGGCCTCTGCACTGGAGTACCTGATGCTCCTTCGGAGACTCCGCGACGATGAGCCCGAGCTGTTCCAATGCATCAAGCAGCTGCCCCGGAAGGCACGGACGGCGAAGCCGGTCGAGGGGAGGCAGGATCGGCTCATCACTTTCTTCCGGAAGGGGAGGCTCGAGAAGTTCTACGTGTCGGCTGCGGAAGGGACGACCGAGCTTACCTTCCTGGAAGCGGCGAGGGCATTCGAATGCGAGAAGGGCCAGAAGCGGGCCGCCCTCCCTCGGGCGTTCTACGACCGCCTGTCGGAAAGCAAGGCGGCGTTCATGAGCTCCACATCGCAGCAGACCGAGTTGGAGTACCCGAAACACGACTCTCGCTCCAACGAGGCATACATCAGCCGCAGACTTCGGACGGCGGAGTTCGCCAATCACCCGGCGCTGGCCGACGAGGACGAGGATTTCGTTCAGCGTGTTCTCACGGCACTAGAGGCCGGTATCATCCCGCGGAATGCCGCCCGGAGGATCAAGCGCGCGATCGAGAGGGAAGTGAGCCCACTGAAGGTGATCGTCACCCTGCGGAATGAAATACCCGGGACGCTCCTGCAACAGGGAGCTCAGCCTTCTCACATCCCACTTGGCCGCCGCGAGGTCATCTTGTCGGAGTACCTTGTAGGAGGAACCGAGCGTGGATCGTGAGAGCGCCCGAAGGATCATCGAGTCGTGCCTCGCGCAGCCATTCGCAGAGGATCGCTTTCGCCTCCTTGCAGTCAACCTCCTAGAGGGGATCGACGAAGACAAGGAGTTCAACTGGGTTTCCGGCCAATACATCCGGGACGCGTTCAAGGATCACGTCCGCAAGTACCGCCGCCTCGGCACATACACAGATCCGGATGGGCGAACGCTCGATGTCCTTGTCGTTCACCTCAAGAACCCATGGGCGCTTGAGAGGTCCCGAGCCACCCAGCGCAACTTCGTGGCTGAATACTTGAGGCAGCGCGGGGAGAAGGACGCGGCGCTCATTGCGTACCACGTTGATGATCCCGCGAACTGGCGCTTCTCGTTTGTCAGAATGCAGTACCGCGAGGAAGTCACGGAGGACGGCCGGGTCAAGGTGAAGGAGGAGTTCACGCCTTCGCGGCGGTACTCGTTCCTCGTTGGCCAGAATGAGCCGAGTCACACTGCACGGCAGCAGCTTGTCCCGCTGCTTGAAGAGGTCGAGACGCCCACGCTCGACGAGATCGAGCGGACCTTCAGCGTCGAGCGGGTCACGAAGGAGTTCTACACCGACTATCGTGGTCTCTTCGAGAAGGCGCGCGCGGCGCTCGATTCGATCGTTGAGAAGAACAAGCGAGTGCGTGACGAATTCGCCAGGCAGTCGATCGATCCAGCGAACTTCGCGAAAAAGCTCCTTGGTCAGATCGTCTTCCTGTACTTCCTCCAGAAGAAAGGGTGGCTGGGTGTAGGACGCGACGAGGCCGGCGACTTCCGGGCCTGGGGACAGGGGCCCAGGGACTTCCTCCGCAGGCTGTACGAGAAGCAGTTCGGTGGGTACAGGAGCTTCTTCGACGAGATCCTTGAGCCCCTCTTCTACGAAGCACTCGCGACCGAACGGCCGGATGACGTCTATACGCGCTTCAGCTGCCGCATCCCGTTTCTCAACGGCGGCCTCTTCGAGCCTTTGAATGACTACAACTGGCGCGAGGTTGACATCCACATTCCGAACGACCTGATCGCTGAAGTGCTCGGCACGTTCGACCGATACAACTTCACCGTCCGCGAGGACGATCCGCTAGATCGGGAAGTTGCCGTGGACCCCGAGATGTTAGGGAAGGTCTTCGAGAACCTGCTCCCGGAGAACCTGAGGAAGGGCAAGGGCTCGTACTACACGCCGCGGAACGTTGTCCACTTCATGTGCCAGGAGAGCCTCATCAACTACCTCGATGGAGCTGTCAACCGTGAGGCTGTCTCTCTCCTGCCAGGCCATGGGCAGCAACGCCTTATCGCTACGGGAGAAGCGGAGCAGATGGCACTCGGGAGTGGGGGATCTCTAGTTCCGCGGGCGGATCTTGAGGAGTTCATCCGCCGCGGCGAGTTCTCGCAGGAAATGGATGCAGCAAAGGTCGGGGGAACGAAGAGCTACAAGTACCGGTTGCCAGAGGCCATTCGCACACACGCCCAGGAACTAGACCAGGAGCTCTCAGCCATCAGAGTCTGTGACCCCGCGGTAGGATCCGGAGCCTTCCTGGTTCGGATGATGCACGAGATCGTGAAGGCCAGGGCGACTCTCGCGACGTACGTCACCGGAAAGTCTCCCGGGAGCCCATACGAGCTGAAGCGGGCCTGCATCCAGAACTGCCTGTACGGCGTCGACATCGATCCAGGTGCGGTTGATATTGCGAAACTCCGTCTCTGGCTCTCGCTTGTTGTGGATGAGGAGGAGTACAAGTCAATCCATCCGCTTCCGAACCTCGACTATAAGGTGATGCAGGGGAACAGCCTGTTCGAGGACTTCCATGGGATAAGTCTCTTGCCCGATCAGGGAGAGAGAAGCGGGACTCTGCTCAGGCGCGACAGAGGTCTCGTCGAGCGCATCGCGAAGCTCCACAAGACCCAAGCCGAGTACTTCGACGCGAACCACCCCGGCGAGAAAAGGAAGCTTAGGGCCGACGTGGAGGACTCGATCCTCGAGGTGTTTGCCTACGCGATTGAGAGGCAGAGTCGCGATTACCTCGAAGCGAAAGTTCAAGTCGAGAGGAAGGGAAAGGGGATCCCCCAAGCCTCGCGAGAGAAATACATCGCTGAGGAACTCACGAAGCTCCAGGGTCGCTTGGGGTGCGCCCCAGATGAGCTTCGCGCCGAGCTCCGCGAACTTACGCATGGCAACGTCCCCCGCGACTTCTTCCCGTGGCGGCTCTACTTCGCTGATGTATTCGAGACGGGTGGGTTCGACGTGGTGATCGCCAATCCACCGTATGGGATCGACGAGCCTGCAGCAGTGCGGGACCGTTTCTTTCCAGAATGCGCGGGCGGGCAACAGAACGCTGATTCCTATGCACTCTTCATTGCGATGGCCCTCGACCTGCTCGGTCCGAACGGCAACATATCTTTCGTCGTGTCAGATACGTGGCGCACGCTAGGTTCGCACCTGCCGCTTCGCCGTCTACTTCTCAGCCGCTCCAGACTCTGCTCCGTTCTTTCCCTGCCCCCTTGGGTTTTCGGAGCGACCGTCAACACATGCGTGTTGAATGCTGTCCATGCTCCCGGTACGGAACGCGCTCGTGAGCGCAACGCGAATCTGGTGAAGGTCTGCGACTTCTCCCAGTTGCCCGAATCAAACAAGGATCTGACGACTCAGGTTCTTCGGCAGTGGGACGATGACGCGAAGCTCAACGTCCAGGCGGGGGGCTGGCGCATTGTCGAGGCGCCCTGTATCGCAACAGCGGGCACTTCCGACGTCCCGGTCGCTCGCTATTCGTATCGACAGGAGCAGATCGAGGAGTACTCTCGCGCGGCGATCTTCATCGCAAGCCCTGTGCTGCACTGGGTGATGGCAGACCAGGGTACGCGCGTGCGGCATGAGCACATCGCGATGTCTCAGGGCCAACCGATCTGCGCGCGAGTGCAGAAGCGTGGCGGCACCGAGGTAGCGCTCGTAAACCTCGAGCAGATCGCTGAAGTGAAAGTTGGCCTGCAGACGGGGGACAACTGCTACTACCTTCGCCGGAACAAAGAAGCTCACACGAGTTACGAGCTAGTCGATGAGGCGGAAGTCATCAGCGATGGTGAGATCCAGAGCCTGAGCGAGGATGAAAAGAAGAACGGTGTGGATCCGGATTGTCATGGGGGACACCGCTTCCTGCCGTACGAGAAGGGTGAGAAGTCGGAAACGAAGATGGGTTGGCTTCCGAACTACTGGGTTCCGCCGACTCACTTCATCGATTGGTCTAGAGCAGCTGTGGCGCGCATGCGCAATCTGACAGTGGCAGAGCGAAAACGCTTCTACAACCAGACTGCGGCGATTCGCCGGGGGGACGATACGAGGATCGCAAGTCGCTTTCAAAACGCCCAGTACTACTTCAGACCAGGAGTCACTGCATCGCGTGTAGGCATCTACAGCCCCACGTTCCGTCGCTCAATAGGAACGGTGTTCGATTCTGGTTGCTCCAACATCATCAGCTCCAGATTCACGACCGACTTTCTGCTCGCAGTATTGTGCAGCAAGGCAGTGAAGTACTTCTTCACCGCTTTCGTGAATCACACGGTCAACTCACAGGTCGAAGACCTGAAAGAGATACCAGTTCCCCTGACGCTCCTTGACTCGGAGAGCGGATTGTCAGAGCTTGCAGAGAGCATTATCGAGCACCAGAGGAGGGATCCGATGTACGCCTACCAGCTCCACGAGCAGGTCCAGATTGACAAGCTTGTGTACGCGGCCTTCTTGATGGACCAGGAGGACATCGCTGAAGTCGAGTCATGGTACGCCAGAGAGTATCCACACCTTCGCGGGTCCAATCCTGGGGTGCCATAGAGCCGGTGACAGAAGAGGGTGTCGGGGTTA
This sequence comes from uncultured bacterium, assembly GCA_903857865.1. GTDB lineage: Bacteria > Bipolaricaulota > Bipolaricaulia > UBA7950 > UBA9294 > CAIOGO01. Next base: position 27,778 of record CAIOGO010000005.1, read on the forward strand.
GATGCTGTATCGAATGTCAAGCCTCCTTCAGAGCGGGAGGGCAGAACGGTTCGCCAGGCGGTGGGGTCAGATCTTCACTTGACAGGTCCCGCCACAGGGGCGGTGGGTCATCCCCGTTGCCTCACGTACGGTGCGAGGGGGGGCGGGGTTCGGTCTTGCATTCCAGCACAAGATCCTGGCGAGACCCAACGACCAACGCCTTCGCGGCGCCTGGGCCGTCGAGAGAAGCGTGGAACGGGCGCGCGCCAGTGTCAGAGTGGCGCTGTAGACAAACTGCATACGCTCGTATACGATAAGCATACGATGGCTGGCGTGCTGGAGACCCTGTTTGGATCAGTGGCTCGAGTCAAGGTCTTGTCGCTCTTTCTGCAGGACGCAGCGAGCGAGTTCTACCTGCGAGAGATCGCCCAGAAGACAGGCCTCGCGCTGCGCTCCGTTCAGCGCGTCGTGCACGACCTCGCTGAGATTGGCCTACTCCTCCGCGAGCCTCGGGGCAATGCGGTCTACTTCCGCCTCGACAGGGACTTCCCCATCCTGCCTGACCTGAAGGGCATGTTCCTCAAGACGACGGGCCTCGGCGCCTTGCTGGCGGAGAGGATCACACGGGAGGGGGGAGTCGACGTGGCATTCCTCTATGGATCGGTGGCGAAGGGCACGGAGGCGGCCACGAGCGACCTCGACTTGGCTGTCGTGGGGCACCTTGCGACGCGGCGGCTGACGGCGTGTCTGGCCGAGGTCGAACGGGAGACGGGCAGAGAGGTCAACGCAACGTTGTTCACGCCTGCTGAGTGGAGCGCTCGGCGCGACGCTGACGACCACTTCGTCGCGACGCTCCTTCGCGAACCGAAGATCATCCTCGTGGGAAGCGCGGAGATGCTGGAGGCGCAGCGTGGAGAGTAGGGTGTCCAGTGTCGGAAAGGTGTTGACACTTCAGGCCTCTGCGCTCTCGGCGCGAGACGGCGCGCGCATCACGCGAAGCTCGCCAAGACCGCCAAGAGAAGCCAAGGGACTCCCGACGAGGTCACCCTCCGCTGTAGCGTCGTGAGCTTGGCTCCGACGTCGATTGCGATACGCGAACGTCGCACGTCGCCGTCGCACACAAGGTGCGACGCTACATCCACAACGCCGTCGCGCAGCCGACGGGGTTCGGTCTTGCATTCCAGTATTGGAATCTAGCGATTCCTACGACTGCGACTGGCGGCCCGTGTCCCGGGACACAGAGCCAGGTCCTGCAATCGCGCATCGGGCTGCCCTCGGATACGGGGAGTGCCACGTGCTGGAATCCGATCCTTGGTGGGTGTCGCGAGCAGTCACGGAGTCTCTAGAGCCGGTAGACTGCCGACATGTACGCGATCAAGGCTGAGGTCGGCGACCCAGGGGCGGAGTCGTTCGCGTTCGACGAGCAGAAGACGATGTACGGTGGCAGGCACATTGCCAAGGGCGACACGATCTTCATCTTTGCCAGCGAGAACGAGGGCGGTTCAGGTCTAGTTGCCAGCGGCATCGTCACGTCAGCCCAAGCGAGTCCACGGAGACCCGGGATCGCCCGGCAGACGCCGCGCGTCAGCGTCGCCATCCGGCGCACGGCGCTCGCGAAGCGTCGCCTAGGACGGAGCGAGCTCAAACCCTTCTCCGACTGGAACGACGGTCGCCCCGAGACCGAGCTCAACTTGAAGCTCTACCGTCAAGCAACGGGCAAAATCGTGGGCATCTCAAACGAAGCAGCAGCATTCCTCCGCGGGTTCTTCTAGCGCGGCTGACTCTCGAGGGCGACGGAGTCGACCGGCGGGGTCGGGAGCTGGCGGACTAGGGCGCGAGTCAGGTCCGCAATCACGCGCAGCTGTCTTTCGGGCGTCGGGATTCGGTCCTGCAATCCAGCACTAGATACTGCTAGATCCGTGTAGATCCCGCATCGCTGCTAGGCGCCGTCGCGTCTTGCGAACGGCGCCGCTGCTCGCCTACCGAGACGATGCGGCTGGTGGTCCGGCCATTGTCCTTCTCAGGCGGACAACAATCGGCTACACTGTCCTTCATGGAAGGACAACTACGGGCGCTCATCCGACAGAAGATCGTCGATTCGCTCGCGGCGTCGCCACCTTCGCTCACGCGGCGTGACGTGCGTCTGCCCACGGTGGAGGGGAAGGCGATCGCCGTCCTCGGGATGCGGCGAACGGGGAAGACGACGTTCCTCTGGCAGGTGCTCTCCGACCGGCTCGACGCAGGGACGCCGCGCGAGGGGCTCCTCTACTTCAGCTTTGAGGATGAGCGGCTGGCGGGGATGACGGCCGCCGACCTCGGCCTCTTGCTCGAGGAGTACTATCGCCTCTATCCCGAGTGGCGCGATGGCCAGCGGGTGACCTTCTTCCTTGACGAAATCCAGGTCGTGCCGGGGTGGGAGCGGTTCGCGCGGCGGCTTCTGGACACGGAGAGGATCGACCTCTTCCTCTCGGGGTCGTCGGCGCGGCTGCTGTCGCGCGAGGTGGCGACGGCGATGCGCGGGCGTGCGATGGAGGCGCTTGTCCACCCGTTCAGCTTCCGCGAGGTCTTGCGCCATCGGAGCTGTGAGCCGAAGACCGATCCAGACAGGCTCCCGAAGTCGGCACGCTCGGCCCTCGAGCGCGACCTTCGCGAGTACCTCACGACAGGTGGCTTCCCCGAGGCGGTTGGCGTCCCGGCGCGCGACCGGATCGAGCTCCTGCGTGGCTACGTTGACGTTGTCTTGTTTCGCGATGTGGTCGAGCGGCACAACGTCACGAATCCGCTCGCCCTACGGGCCATGACGCGGCAGCTCCTCGCGAATGCGGCGGGGCCGTTCAGCGTGAGCAAGTTCCACGGCGCCCTGCACTCGCAGGGTGTCGCGGTGGCAAAGGACTCGCTCCACGCATACCTCTCCTACCTAGAGGACGCATTCCTTGTCCGCACGGTGTCGATCGACGCGGGTTCGGAACGACAGCGGATGGTGAACCCACGCAAGGTCTACCCGATCGATCCGGGACTGATCCCGCTGTTCGACCGCTCGGGGCGCGCAAACCTCGGGCATGCCCTAGAGACATGCGTCTTGCTCGATCTCGAGCGACGCGGCGCGGAGATCACCTACGTTCGGACGCGAAGTGGGTTCGAGGTGGATTTCCTCGCCCGCGGCTCCGGCGGGGAAGAGAAGCTGATCCAAGTCACGGCTGAGGCGATCGACCCTGCGACGCGGGAACGCGAGCTGCGCGCGCTCGTCGAGGCCGAGGCAGCGTATCCACGCGCCTCGCTCCACCTCGTGGCGCTCGATCCGGAGGACGTAGGAGAGCTTCCAAGGGGTGTCACTCTGCACTCGGCCGTGAATTGGCTCTTGCGGGCGGACGAGACGTAAGGAACCGAGCGGGTTCCGGTGACACAATACCAGACTCCGTCTTCTTGTGTCCCCATACGGCCGGAGGCCGGGGACACGATCCCGATCTGGTGGCAGGTGGCGCAGATCGTGCCAGGCCGACGGGGTTCGGTCTTGCATTCCAGCATTGGATCCGGCCGACGGGGTTCGGTCTTGCATTCCAGCATTGGATCCTGCCGCATCTTCTTGGCCCGCTGGGCGATGACGGGAGCGCGTCCTGCATTCCCGCACGAGATCCTGGCGAGACCCAGCGACCAACGCCTTCGCGGCGCCTGGGCCGGCGAGAGAAGCGCGCAGCGGACGCACAGCCAGTGTCAGAGTGGCGCTGTAGACAAACTGCATACGCTCGTATACGATAAGCATACGATGGCTGGCGTGCTGGAGACCCTGTTTGGATCAGTGGCTCGAGTCAAGGTCTTGTCGCTCTTTCTGCAGGACGCA
>CAIOGO010000006.1 GCA_903857865.1 uncultured bacterium
ACCTGGCTACGGCGACGGGAACCAAGCCGGGCGGCGGCACGGTCACCAACACCGCCAACACCACGGTCTCGCTGCCCCAGGAGCCCGCGATCGCTGTCTTGAAGACGGGCGACGTCGGCCCGGTCATGATCGGCGGCTCCGTCCACTACACGATCGTCGTGTCGAACGTCGGCAACGTGACTCTGCACGATGTCGTCGTGAACGACGCACGGCTCAACTGGGGCGATACCGTCGGCACGCTCGCTGTCGGCGCGAGCAAGACGTACAACCTGACCTACGGCGCGGTGACCGAGCTCGATCTCCCCGGCCCCATCGTCAACACGGCCGTCGCGGACTCCGCCGAGACGACTCCGGTCAGCGACAGCCACTCGGTGCCCGTTGTGCCGCTGATCGACCTGTCCGTCACAGAGCAGGCCAGCACGTTGACGCCCGCGATCGGCGACACCGTCACGCTGACCTTGACACTCACTGATGCAGCCGGATGGGCCGACGCAACCGGCGTCACGGTGGCCTACCGCATGGGTGCAGGCCTGCAGTTCCTTTCCAGCAACCTCACCCGTGGCTCGTACGACAGCTTGACCGGCCTGTGGACGGTGGGGGCCTTGGCGGCAGGCGAGAGCGTGACGCTCGAAATTCGCGCGCTTGTACTCGAGTCGGGATCCTACACGAGTTCCGCTGAAGTAGCGGCCGCGGATCAACCAGACGTGGATTCCATCCCTGCGAACGCATCCGCCCGCCACGAGGATGACGACGACGGCGTGACCCTTGCGACGCCACCAGCCGACCTCGCCGTAGAGAAGACCGTAAGCAACGCCACGCCCAGCGCTGGCGACTTCATCGACTTCTCGATCGCCGTGCAGAACCTCGGCCCCAACAGCGATGCCGGCATCGTCGTCACGGACGCTCTCCCCGCCGGGCTTCTGTACATCGTGGATGATGGCGCCGGCGCATACAGCGCCGCCACGAACCTGTGGACGATCGGCTCGCTGGCCGTCGGGGCTACAGCCACTCTACGCATCACCGCGCTGGTGGAAGAGGGCGCGCTTGGAAGCACGATCACGAACGAAGCCGAGATCACGGCACACAGCCTTCCTGACCCGAACGCAACGAACGACAAGGCCTCGGCAAGCATCACGGTCGAAGCGGCCGATCTCGCCGTGAGCAAGACCGTCGACAACGCGACACCTGCGGAGGGAGACACCGTGACCTTCACCGTCACGCTCTCCAACCTCGGACCCAACGGCGCCATGGGGATCGTCATATCTGACCTTCTGCCCACGGGGCTCGCGTACGTGAGCCATAGCGGGAACGGCGCCTACGACCCGGCTCTCGGCACGTGGACGCTCGGATCGATGATCGCCGGACGATCCGCATCGCTCACCGTCACTGCGACGGTGTCCGCAGGCACTGCTGGCTCGACGCTCTCGAACGTCGCCATGATCACGCAGTCGAATCTTCCGGATCCCGACCCGTCGAACAACCGAGACCAGGCCGACGTCCAAGTTGCACAGGGCGGAGGTGGAGGGGCATTGGATGGCTGCACCGGCCGAGTGATCATCAACGAGGTGGCCTGGGCAGGCACGGCGGCAGATCCCGAGAGCCAGTGGATCGAGCTCCGCAACGTTGGAACGGCGCCCGTCGACCTCACTGGGTGGACGCTCCGCTGGCGGAAGAAGGTACCGGTCACGGTCGAGGACTACCAGTGGAAGGAGATCGATCTCTCGGGTGTGTTGCAGGGAGCCGGAACCTCCGCGTGCGAGCTCGCTCTCGAGGACCAGGTCGCGGACATTCTGTTCACGAAGCGGGATACTGACAACGTGTCGTGGCTCGTGGTGGCCAGACCCGTGGACGACGACGGAAGCTACCTCTTGCTGGAGCGAAAGACCGACGGCACGATCCGCAACCTCAAGGCCGACATCGTGTACGACGTGGAGCAGCCGTACAGCCTCGATCTATCGCTTGATGGCGACGTGATGGAGCTGAGCGATCGCGCGGGCAACACCGTCGATACGGCCAACGCGTTCGAGCCGGTACAGAACGGCTGGCCCGCAGGCGACGCGTCGACATACGCCACCATGGAGAGAACCGATCCTCTCGCCCCGGACTCGGCCGAGAATTGGCACACCAACATCGGCATCGTGACCAAGGGCGAGGACGCCACGGGGAGGCCATTGATCGCAACGGCTCGCACGTTGAACTCCGAGCCTCTCGACGAGTGGATAGTCTACGCACTAGCGCTTACGCCGACGCCGACCGTGGCGGGAGCACGGCTTGATGTGGACCTGGAACTCACGCAGGCGGCGCGACGCGCGATGGGCTGGCCGTGGATCCGCGTGTCGCAACTTGCGGCCGCCGAGATCGCCGGCGCCGGCGCGGCCGCGACGGCGGCTCCCACCTATGTCTTCTCCGGGCGGCAAACACAGGACGGATACTGGGTGAACATCGACACCGCATCCATGGTTCCGGGCGAGTACCTAGTCTGGATCGTATTCGGAGAGGGCGAAGCCATCCTCGTCCCCATTACCATCCTTCCCTAACTCACGAGCTTGATTGAGAAGGGCACCCGTCGGGGCGGGTGCCTTTCGTTGTTCCTTCTCAGGTCGTGCCGTACCATGGCCTCATGGGAAGACAAGCCGCAGCTTCCGTCCCCGTCCTCTCGCGTGAGCAGTTGCGGCTATGCGTTATCGCTGGCGCGGAACGTGTTATCGCGCATCGTGAACACTTGAATCGGATCAATGTCTTCCCCGTCCCCGACAGGGATACGGGGACGAACCTCGCCGCGACGATGCGCGCCGTGATCGCGGGCTTGCGTCGACCACTTCCTTCTCTGGATGCGGTCAGCACAACGCTCGCCACGAGCGCTCTCGCCGGCGCCCAGGGGAACTCCGGCGTCATCCTCGCGCAGTTCTTCCAGGGACTCCGCGAAGGGATCGGCGACGGCGTTCACGTCACGGTTGACCGTTTTGTCGTCGCGATGAGACACGCGGCCCTAAGAGCCCGCCAAGCTCTCGCTCAGCCGCGCGAAGGGACGATTCTCACGGTGATGAGCGACGTTGCCGAGCATCTCGGCGCGCACCGAGAGAAGGCGCACGATTTCCGCGCCCTACTCGACGAGGGCTTGCGCGCCGCGCGCCAATCGCTTGCCGAGACTCCGCAGCGTCTGGCTGTCCTGAGGCATGCCGGCGTCGTGGATGCAGGCGCCCTCGGGTTCGTCCACTTCCTGGAAGGAATCCGCGATCAGTTGTTCCACGGGGCCGACTCCCACGAGGACGACGCCCCGGCGGACGCGGATCTGCCGGAAGAGCCTGCGGTGCTCGCCTCTGACGAGCCGCTCGATTTCCGCTACTGCACCGAAGCCGTCGTTCGCGGCGCGGATCTCGATCGCGCGGCGCTCCTGGAAACGCTGTCATCGCTCGGGGATTCCGTGGTCGCCGCGGGAACGGAAGAGGTGCTCCATGCCCACGTCCACACGAACGTGCCCGCGCTGGTTCTCGAGGCGTTGGCCGACCTCGGCGAGGTCTCGACGACGAAGGTGGACGACATGTGGAAGACGCTGTCGGCGCCGACCCTTGACGGGCACCGCGCTGGTACCGCGCTGGTCACGGACTCGGTGTGCGACCTTCCCGTCGCCTATGTGACGTCGAGGCGCATCCAGGTCGTTCCTCTCCGCGTCGCGTTTGGCGACGAGATCTCGCTCGACGGCGTGGACATCACGCCGCGGCGTTTCTACGCGCGGCTCGAATCGAGCACCTCTCTACCCACAACGTCTCAGCCAAGCCCAGCCGACTTCGAGACGCTGTATCGACTGCTGACCCGCCGCTTCGCCGGAGTGGTATCTGTGCACCTCTCAGCGGGAGTCTCGGGAACCGCGGACTCCGCCCGACGAGCCGCGCAACTCGTGAGCGAGGAGACCGGAGTCCCGATTGAGGTCGTGGACAGTCGGACCGCTTCGGCAGGCGAGGCCTGCGTGGTCTGGGCCGCCAGCCGCGCCGTCGAGAAGGGGCTCGATCACGCAGGATGCAGCCGAGTTGCCTGCGTTGCGGCCGACGCGTCGTCCGTCTACGTCTACGTGCCAACCGTGCGCTACTTCGTGCTCGGCGGCCGCCTTTCGCCGCTCCAGGGGCGAATCGCGCGCCTGCTTCGGGTCTTGCCCATCCTGACCCTTCGCGACGGCCGCGTCGCTCCGGCCGGCAAGATCTTCGGACAGCGCGCCGCCGCGCGGCGAGTCCTCCATCTCGCGCTTCGCGCCGCGCGAACCCTCGCCGACCCGCTGTTCGTCATCAGCCACTCCGAGGCTCCGGCGCTCGCCCAGCGTTACCACGACGCCCTTCGCAAACGCTACCCACACGCCGAGATTCTGATCGGCAGCGCCGGACCGGCCCTCGGCAGCCACTCCGGGCCGGGTGGAGCGACGATCGCGACGCTCGACATCGCCCTGGTCGATCGCGCGATTGCCGACGAACAACAGGAGACATCGTTGTGATCCTCGCCCTCGACCTCGTCTTCGCCTATCTGATCGGCGGCTTCCCCTCCTCTGTCGTTCTCGGCAAGACGCTGCGCGGCGTCGATGTTCGTCTCGAGGGAAGCGGCAACGCGGGCGCAACCAACGCCTGGCGCGTCCTCGGATGGCGCATCGGGGTCGTCGTCCTCGTCCTGGATACGGCCAAGGGGGCGCTCGCCGCGACCCTCGTGCCTCGCATCGCAAGTAGCGATCTACCGATCAGTTTCGCGGCCGCGTCCATTCTCTGTGGCCTGGCCGCCGTACTCGGGCACGTCTTCCCGATCTACATCGGGTTCCGCGGCGGGAAGGGCGTGGCCACCGCCGCAGGCATGCTCGTTGCCGTGGCTCCGATTCCCGTCGCCATCGCGCTTGGCGTCTTCGTTCTGTCCATCATCGCGTCGGGCTGGGTGTCCCTCGGATCGCTGCTCGCGGCGTGGGCTGTGCCTCTCGTCGCCGCCTTTCTTCCCCCGTCGCGTGACGGCCTGAGCTATCCGCTTCTGCTTGCGCTCACGATCGGGCTCGCCGTGCTGATCACCGTGACGCATCGTGCCAACCTTCGCCGCCTCCTCCGTGGGGAGGAGGCGAGAATCCGAAGCCTACAGGTGTGGCGCACCCTTCGCCGGCGCTAGCCGATAGATCCACGGGGACAAGCTGTTGCCAACCTCCTTGCTCCGCAAGGAGAACGCAAGGATAACCTCCACCAGGACTATCTTTGACGCCTCCAGAGTCCCGGGGTACAATCGAATCCTAGAGGAGTCGATTATGCAGAAGGATTCCATGAAGGACCTGCGGAGCCGCAATCTCCGAAACATCGCGTTCATCACGATCTTGGTGATCGTCGCGCTTCTCGTCCTGCAGTCGTGGTATGGCAACAAGGCGCCCACAGACGAGATCTCCTTCACGTCCTTCGAGACCCTCGTGAAGCAAGGCAAGATCGTTCAGGTCAACATTCGCGAGGACATCGCCAGTGCGAAAACCGTCGATGGCGGGACGGTGACTGTACGACTCCCGCCCGATCCCTCCGCGTATCAGGACCTCTTCGCGCCGGTTGCGTCCGATCCAGCGAACGCGCCCGATGCAGCATCGAGAAGGCCGGATGTGAAGTACGACCCGCCGTCAAGCAGCGGGCTCCTCCTCACCGTGTTCGTGTCGCTCCTTCCGATCGTTCTCCTCATCGGCGTGTGGGTCTACATCATGCGGCGAACCCAGGCCGGTGCCGGAGGAGCGCTGTCGTTCGGGCAGTCGAAGGCGAAGCTCGTCGCTCCGGACTCGTCCCACACGACGTTCGTCGACGTGGCCGGCCTCGATGAGGTGAAGGAAGAAGTCGAGGAGATCGTCGAGTACCTCGGGGACCAGCGGCGGTTCTCCAAGCTGGGAGCCGAGATCCCGAAGGGCATTCTCCTCGTCGGCGCTCCCGGAACGGGGAAGACTCTGCTCGCCAAGGCGATCGCCGGAGAGGCCAAGGTGCCGTTCTTCTCGATCAGCGGATCCGACTTCGTCGAGATGTTCGTCGGCGTGGGTGCGGCTCGCGTCCGTGACATGTTCGAAAAGGCGAAGGCAAGCTCCCCGTGCATCATCTTCATCGACGAGATCGACGCCGTGGGAAGAAAGCGCGGTGCCGGACTCGGCGGGGGACACGACGAGCGGGAGCAGACGTTGAACCAGCTTCTCGCGGAGATGGACGGGTTCCAGCCGAACAAGGGCATCATCATCCTCGCCGCGACGAACCGACCCGACGTGCTCGACCCGGCACTCCTGCGCCCCGGCCGCTTCGATCGCAGTGTTCAGCTGCCGTATCCCGCCCTTCGTGACCGCGTGGCCATTCTCAAGGTGCACCTGAAGACGCGAAAGGTGTCCGGCGACGTGGACGCCGAGATTCTGGCGAGGAAGACGCCCGGATTCGTCGGCGCGGACTTGCGCAACCTGTGCAACGAGGCCGCTCTGCTCGCCGCGCGCAAGAACAAGGAACAAATCGAGATGTCCGACTTCGAAGAGGCGACCGACCGACTCTACCTCGGCCTGCGGAGAAAGAGCGTCGTGCCAACCGACAAGGAGCGCCGACTCACCGCGTATCACGAGAGCGGCCACACGCTGCTCGGGTTCTTGCTCAAGCCGTACGACATGGTCGTGCACAAGATCTCGATCCTGCCCCGCTCGCACGGCTCGATGGGCGTAACGCAGTCGTTGCCGCTCGAGGAGCGCTTCAACCCGACAGAGCAGGAATTCAAGAGTGAGCTTGCGGCGATGCTCGGCGGACGTGCCGCGGAAGAGGTGGTGTTCGAGGAGTTCGCTGCGGGGTCCGGAAGTGACCTGAAGAATGCCACGCAACTCGCGACAAAGATGGTCATCGAGTGGGGAATGAACGAAGAGCTGGGTCCGATTTGTCTCGGCAGCGACCGCGTCAACGTCTTCCTCGGCGAGGACATTGTGAAGTCGAACCAGCACTCGGAGGAGACCTCGTCGCTGGCGGACCGCGAGATTCGCAGGCTTCTGCTCTCCGCGTACGACAAGGCAAAGGGGCTGCTCATCCAGCATCGAGGCGCCCTGGACCAGCTCGCGGCAGAGGTTCTCACGCGCGAGGAGATCTCGGGCGACGATCTGACGCAGCTCCTGACCCAGCTTCTCCCGCCTCCGGCCGACGGATGAGCCGCTCGACGAACCTCGTTCTTCTCGGTTCCACCGGCTCGATCGGAGTCCAGGCGCTCGACGTCGTCGCGCGCCTTCGTCGTGCCGGGAAAGCGTTCCGCGTTGTCGGGCTCTCCGCTCACACAAACCACGAACTCTTGGCGGAACAGATCGAGGCCGTGCGTCCTAGGGTCGTGTCGTTGGCCACCGGAGAAGGAGCTCGATGGCTTCGAGACCGGTTCCCGGACGTTCAAGTCCTCGAAGGCGATGGCGGACCCGCGGAACTGGCCGCGCTCGAGGAGGTTGACGTCGTCGTCAATGCCATCGTCGGAGCCGTCGGCCTCGCGGCCACATTGGCCGCCCTGTCCCGCGGACGCACCGTCGCACTTGCGAACAAGGAGAGCCTCGTCATCGGCGGCCCTCTCGTCCGCGCCGCTCTCGAACGGCACGGCGGCCGACTGATCCCGGTGGACAGCGAGCACAGCGCGCTCTTCCAGTGCCTCGACGCGGGACGAAAGGGCGACGTCCGGCGCCTGATCCTCACGGCCTCCGGCGGTCCGTTCCTGAATCTGGATCCTGCGGCCCGCGCCTCGGCCACCGCCGAGGACGCCTTCCGTCATCCGACTTGGTCCATGGGAAGGCGAATCACGGTCGACTCAGCCACGTTGGTCAACAAGGCGTTCGAAGTCATCGAGGCCCACATCCTGTTCGATGTGTCCTACGACAGGGTCTCTGTTGTGATCCACCCCGAGTCGATCGTTCACTCGCTTGTCGAGTTCTGCGACGGATCGATCTTGGCCCAGGCGGCGACTCCTGACATGCGGATTCCCATCCAGTATGCGCTGACGTATCCCGAGCGCGTCGACACGGGTCTTCCTCGTCTCGATGTCGCGGCGCTCGGGTGCCTCGAGTTTCGCCGCCTCGACGAGGAGCAATTCCCCGCCTTCGCGACCGTGCTCGCAGCGGCCCTCGCGGGCGGCAGCGCCCTGGTCGCCGTCAACGCAGCCGATGAGGTTCTCGTCGGACGGTTCCTCCACGGCGACATCGTATACGGGGACCTCGCCATCGGACTTGCGATCACGCTCGATCGCTGGCGAACGGAGGTCGCGGATGACGGCCGCCCACTCGATCTCCTGACGGTAGAGTCCGCCGACCGCTGGGCTCGATCGATCGCCGCCGGCTTGCGCTTCGATCACCGCTGAGAGGCCGTCTCCGCCTCGTCGGCAGCCGGCTCCGATCGCCGCAGAAGCCGCCACAACGGTGTCGCTCGCACGAACAGGCCGTAGGCGAGGAGACCGACAAGCATCGGCACGAAGACGACGACGAGTGGCGACGAGTCTGGAAGTGCCAACCCCACACACCACACCGCACCACCCATGAGTAACGTCCCGCCTCCAATGAACGCCAACCGGGGCGCGAGAAGCCCCCAGGACACGTACCGGCGCAAGAAGACAAACAGGACTACCGCGTCCACCGCGCCGGCGATGGCGGAGGCCAGGGCCAGCCCAGGCGCGCCCAGAGGTCCGACGAGCACGGCATCGAGCACAGCGTTCACCGCCATGGAGGCAACGGCCCCGGCGATGGGAATGGCCGTCCTGCCAAGAGCGTAGCAGGCGCGGACCCCGAGATAGTCCCACCCGTAGGCGAGCAGACCGAAGGAGTACGAGATGAGGACGGCGTAGGTTCGGGCCGTGTCGGCTGCCGTGAAGCTGCCGCGCTCGAAGAGGAGCCGGATCGCATGGTCGCCAAGGAGAAGCAGACCGATCGTTGCGGGAACGAGAATGAGAGCCGTCGCCGCAAGGCCGTCGCTGAAGTAGCGCCGGAATCGGGTCGGATCGCCCTTCACGTCGGCCACCGCGAGCCGCGGCAGGAGCGCCGTCCCGATGCTGACGGCGAACACACCGAGCGGCAGCTGAAAGAGGCGCATGGCGTACTGTAGGGAAGCGATGTTCCCGTCTGCGAGGTACGAAGCGAACTTGTTGTCGACGAGCAGATTGATGTCGGCCATCGCCAGGACGATGACCGCGGGCATCATCCGCCTTGCCAGGATGAGCACGTCCGGGTGAAGCGGCAAGAGGGTGAACGAGAATCGGAAGCGAGCGCGCCGGAGCGAGGGGAGTTGCGACACGGTCTGTCCGGCCGCCCCGACGAGCACGCCGGCGGCAAGACCGAAAATCGGGAGGCCCGGCCAATGCGGGGCAGCCACGAGCGCCCCAAGAATCACGCCGACGTTGAACCAGACGGGGGAGAAGGACGCGGCGAAAAAGCGATGACGCGCGTTGAGAATACCCATGAACACGGCACCGAAACCGACGAGAGCGATCGACGGGAAAAGCCATCTGGAGAGGGACACGGTGAGATCCAGCTTCTCCGGCGAAAAACCGCTAGCGAGGAACGGCACGTACGACGGCGCGAGCAGGATGCCGGCGGCACACACGACCGGGAAGAGGACGAGTAGGATTGACAGGACGTTACTCGCGAACCGGTCCGCATCCTCTCCCACCTCGCGCAGCCCGGCGTAGATCGGCACGAACGCGGTGGATAGCGACCCCTCGGCGAGCAGCTGCCTCAGAAGCTGCGGCACGTAGAACGCGATGAGGAAGGCATCGTACGTCGCCGTAGCGCCAAAGCTGTTCGCGATGGACGCGTCGCGGACGAGTCCGAGGACACGCGAAACGCCGGTGGCCAACGCCATCATGAGGACGTCGCGGGCCAGGCTCTTCTTCATCATCACTTCAGTACGGCACCCAGACTGACGGAAACGGCAACGCGACTCCCCCATCGCACGTGGAACGCCCCCACATCGAGCGCGAGCGCTCCCACCCCGTCCATTTCGAGTACCACGGCCGTGCGTGCCGTCGTCGGCATCGTCGCCAGAAGAGAAAGGATCCCGAGATCCGTCAGCTCACTGTCGCTCGAAACCGTCAGGAAGAAGAACCCACCCTGCCAGTCTGTCCCCACGACGCTCCACGACGTCGCCTCTGCCCGCTCGCCGTCGGACACCGGAGACTGAGGCTGCCCATCCCATACGAGCACGCGTTCCACCGAGAGTGCGTCGTTGACAAGGCGGCGCTCAGGATCGACCTCGCACACGAGATCCACGCGGTCGCCAAGCGCTAGATCGACCAACCGAGCGCGCGCCGCGCCCGATGCCACAAGGAGAGTGGCCGACGGGTCGGCAACGACGAACGACTCGTCCAGGATGGAGACCACGACACCGTCGCGTATCCGCACGATGTAGAACCCGTCTGGGAAACCCCGTGCAATGCTCCCCGTGTACCCCCGGGGGTACCCGATGATCTCGTCGTACCCCACGGGCCGGTCGACGCCATCGAGCGAGATTCGAGTCGTCGAGGACACGGCGAACGCTCTGCTCTGCGGAATGAACGTGACCAGCGAGCCGAAGGCATCGAACCCTAGGGCGAGGGAGGGCTCCGCATCAATGGAAAACGGAACCCCGTCGATCACGACAAGACCGTGATCCGCACCGCTGCGTGACGACAGCGCAATGGCCGCCCCGGCCGAGGCCATCGCCTCGTCGATCAGGCCCTGGGTTCCTGCCCCCGTAGGCGGCAGCAGCGGCTGTACGTCGAGGCGATCCCGCCAGTTGTCGACCCGGACGTAGGCCAGTGCCACGGCGGACTCGCCGACAGCCACCTCCCCGTCGGAGAACGAGAGGCCGTCGCCGAGGAGCGTGGTGGAGACGTTGGAGGGAGTCAGAGCAGGAGTCAGAGAGACAGAGTAGACGCCGTCGGACTCGAATCGCCGCACGGCAAGCGCGGCCTCTTCGAGAAACGACACTCGAAGCTCGCACGCCGATCCGCTCGTCGCAACCAGCGTGGCGCGGCCGACGTCCTCCGGGCCAAAGACGACGCTTGCCGCCACCGCCTCGACTCGACAGTCAAGGAAGCGCACGACGTCGACGCCTCCCGATTTCGTGACGAGCGTCGGGGCAAAGCGATCGAAGCGCAGCACCACGTCCTCGCCGCTGGCCAAGAGCTCGACGAGTCGCGCTTCCGGCACGTCGATGCTCGTCACGTCGCCCGCTCGGCGAAACGTTCCTCCAACGCGCCGCACGAGTTCATCCAGCAAAGTGTACGCTACGCCGGAGATCCACCGGATCCGCTCGGGAGCGAGATCATCCCGCCCTCCGCCCCAGCGCAACGCCACGCGCCCGTCGCGCTCGACGGCCTCGATCCCGACGAGTGGAGCAAACGATGTCACGGGGACAAGCAGGGAGTCTCCGTCCGAGCGCGGAGAGGGGTCGACCAAGACAAGCTGGCCGTTGACGACGACGGACCCCTCAACGCAAGTCGCCAGGACGACAGCGATCAGGCCGGCCGCAATCCCCCCCAGCCACCCGCTTCTCATCGCGGGCTACTCCTCCTTCCGCGGCGCCTCCTCGTCTACGCGAACCCGTACGTCGACGGAAATGTCCTTGTACAGGTTGATCGAAACGGCGTGCGGACCGAGGGTGTCAATGCCTCCCACGATGTGGATCCGCGACGTCTCGATGACCTCGCCGCACGCGGAGGCGATCTGCGCGGCGATTTCCTCCGGGCGCACGGACCCGTAGAGGCGGCTATCTCCGTGGGCCTTTCGCACGAAGACGAGCGTCTGGTCGGCAAGCTTGTCACGCAGAGCGCGCGCCTTCTCTTCACGCTTCAAGAGCTCGGCGTCGTGCACCGCCTTCTCTCTGGCGAAACGCGCGATGTTGTGATCCGTCGGCTCGACGGCCAGACCGCGCGGGAACAAG
The DNA here is from genome assembly GCA_903857865.1 of uncultured bacterium. Taxonomy (GTDB): domain Bacteria; phylum Bipolaricaulota; class Bipolaricaulia; order UBA7950; family UBA9294; genus CAIOGO01. Next base: position 11,883 of record CAIOGO010000006.1, read on the forward strand.
TAGTTGCGGGAGTATCCCTCCGCGACGTTCACGACTTCACCGACGTGACCCAACTTCTCGATCGTCGTTGTCAACAGCACCTTAGCGATGGTCATCACCCCAGTCTTTCTTCTCGCACGCGATTGTAGATGGGGGCTGCGACTGCGTCAAACTGCTCTTCTGATCGCGCGTAAGTCGCATGGTATACTTCGTGTTCATGGTCAAGCTGGATCGGTGGGTTGGGGAACGGGATCGCGTTCTTGTGATGGGCGTCATCAACGTCACACCCGACTCCTTCTTCCCGGCCAGCCGTATGCTTTCGCCCCGTTTGGCGTTGGAGTGCGCGCAACGCATGGTGGCAGACGGCGCGGACATCGTCGACATCGGCGGCGAGTCGAGCCGCCCGGGCTCGAGCCCCATCTCGTCCGGCGAGGAGCTTGAGCGCGTCCTGCCGGTGCTCGAGAGGATCCACGCCGAGTGTGATGTGGTGCTCTCCGTGGATACGACGAAGGCGGACGTAGCGCGGGAGGCGCTCGACCGCGGCGCCTCCATCATCAACGACATCAGCGCGTTGCGAGCCGATCCGGACATGGCGACGGTCGCCGCCGAGCGCGGCGCGTACGTCGTCCTCATGCACATGCAAGGGATCCCGCGAACGATGCAGGCAACGCCGGAGTACGACGACGCAACCGGCGAGGTTCTCGAGTTCCTCGAGGACAGGGTCCGCGAAGCCACGAGGCGGGGCATCGCGCGGGAACGTCTGTTCATCGATCCCGGCATCGGCTTCGGAAAGCGGCTTGAGCACAACCTCGCCCTGTTGCGGGACATCGACTGCTTCGCAGCAACCGGGCTCCCCGTGCTCGTCGGAATCTCACGCAAGTCGTTCCTTGGAGAGCTGCTCGACCTTCCCGCTTCGGAGCGCCTCGAAGCCACGCTGGCAGCTCAGGCCGTCGCGGTGGCGTCGGGAGCCGACATCCTCCGCGTCCACGACGTGAGGGAGGGGAGACGAGCGGCCGACACAGCGCGTCGCTTGAGGAAACATGCCGCTTAGCGTGCTGGAGTTCCTTGCTCATCCCGGGCGCCGCTTCCCGGTAGAGATGGTGCTCGAGGCCGTGGATGACGAGACGCACGACCTGCGCACTGTGCGCGAGGTCCGCTTGGAGGGCGAGGCGTTCGCTCAGTTGGCGACGCTGTACGTGGACGTCGAGATGACGGCCGTCATCGCACAGCCTTGCGGGCGGTGTCTCAAGTCGCTCGAGACTCCGTTCGTGCTCCGCGAAGCGTTCACGGTACGCATCCCACCGACGGCGGACGAGGTGGACGTGCGCCCGACGATCGTCTCGTTGATTCTCTCGGCCCACAATCCGAACGCCCTCTGCCGTCCGGCCTGCCGCGGCCTGTGCGGGACGTGCGGCGCGGACCTGAACGAAGATCCGCGCCACGTCTGCACGGAACGCGATCGGGAGAACCGCAGGCTGGGGGACTTCCTGCAGCCATGACGGCCACGGTGGCCATCGGCTTCGACCCCGGTCTCGCCATCACCGGCTACGGCGTGGTGCAGGACGCGGAGGACGGTTGGCGCGTCCTCGCCGGAGGAGTCATCCGGACGCGCAGCGACCAGCCTCGTGCTGAGCGCCTTCGCGATCTCTGCCAGGAAGCACGGGAACTGATCGAGATGTACCGTCCATGCGGAGTCGCCATCGAGGAGGTTTTCTTCGCCACCAACGCTCAGACCGCCATGCGCACCGCTGAGGCTCGCGGTGCGCTCTTGGTCGCCGCGGCGGCCGTCCCCGTCCGTGGCTACACACCGCTGCAGGTGAAGAAGCGCATTACGGGCTACGGGAAAGCCGAGAAGGCGCAGGTGCAGGCGATGGTCAAACGACTCCTACGCCTGCCGGAGATCCCGAAGCCCGACGACATGGCCGATGGATTGGCGCTTGCGCTCTGCTATCTCCTCGACGCGCGGGGACCCGAAGGAGTCGACGACGTCTACCTATGACGAAACCCTGAGGCTTCCCGGGCCGCTGGACGAAGAGCGCCTCCTGCTGTTCGATGGCCACTCGCACGCCTATCGCTCGTACTACGCCATCCGCGACCTGACCGCCCCCGACGGGCAGCCAGTCAATGCTCTGTTCGGCTTCTGGCGGGCCGTCTTGCGCACGCTGCGCGCCTATCCCTCCGCGTACGTCGCCGTCGTGTTCGACGCCCCCGGCAAGACGTTCCGGCACGAGCTCTTCGGCGACTACAAGGCGACGCGAAAGCCGATGCCCGACGATCTCGCACGACAGTTTCCACTGGTTGTGGAGCTTCTCGAGGCGCTCGGGATTCCCGTCCTTTCGGAGAGGGGAGTCGAAGGAGATGACGTGCTTGCATCTCTGGCCCTTCGCGCCGCCGCCGACGGCCTCACCTGCCTCGTCTCAACGTCCGACAAGGACATGGCGCAGATCGTCGGCGATCGGATCTCGCTCCTCCGCCCAAGCGGGAGGGGGGGGGGAGGCGACGAAGGCCAACGACTGGATCGCGACGGCGTCCTGGCTCGCTATGGCGTCCTGCCTGAGCAAATGGTCGACTTCCTCGCCCTCGTGGGCGACGCCTCGGACAACGTCCCCGGCGTGCCGAACGTGGGCGAGAAGACGGCGGCGCAGCTTCTCGCCGAGTTCGGCTCCCTCGACAACCTGATGCGGGACGTCGAACGCGTCCGCAACGAACGCATCCGCAACGCGCTGGTTGAGCACGGGGACGTCGCGCGCCTCGCCCAGCGTCTCGTGCAGCTTCGCACGGATGTCGCGGCGGGCGACGTCCGCTCTCTATGCAGGCTCCGCGGCGTCAAGGAGGATGCCGTCCGAGGCTTCTTCGCGCGTGTCGGCTTCCGCTCCGCACTGCAGGAGCTCGGCGTGGAATCCTCGACTCCTGCGGTCGCGCCAGCCGCTGTCCCTTCACCTCCGCCGACCCCGCCGTCCGTCCCATCGCCGACTACGCCGGCGATGGGCAGCGACTATCGCACCGTCCTCGATGACGCGGCCTTGGAGTCCGTCGTCGAGTCGCTGCGCGAGGCGAAGCGATTTGCGCTCGATCTCGAGACGACGAGCCGCAACCCGATGGAGGCGGCCATCGTCGGCATTGCCATCTCACCGCGCCCACTTCTTGGCTTCTACATTCCCATCGGCCACGACGCGCTCGGGGCTCCAGCACAGCTGCCGCTAGAACGGGTGCTCGCGGCACTGCGCCCCCTCATCGAGTCGGAGGCAGTAGAGATCATCGGCCAGAACCTCAAGTACGACCTCACGATTCTCGAGCGCTACGGGGTCGCCCCGCGCGGGATCCGTTTCGACTCGATGATCGCCTCGCACCTCCTTCGCCCGGACGAACGGCATCACGATCTGGCCACCATCGTCCGGACCTACTTGGGCCAAGAGACGGTCTCGTACGACGAGGTGGCAGGAAAGAACGGGTCATTCGCCGCCGTGGCTGTCGACGCGGCCACGCGCTATGCGGCCGAGGACGCCGAGGTCGTGCAGAGACTGTACCCGCCGCTGATGTCCGGCCTGCGCGAAACCGGCCTCGTGAGGTTGTTCGAGGACGTCGAGATCCCCCTCGTCCCGGTGCTTGCCCGCATGGAGCGCAACGGCATTCTCGTCGACTGCAACGTGCTTGCGGAGCAAGGCGCCGCGCTGCGCAGAGAGTTGGCGATCATCGAGTCCGACCTGTTCGACATCGCCGGCGGACCGTTCAACCCGAACTCGCCGAAACAGGTCGCGGAGATCCTGTTTGGCCGCCTGAAGCTTCCGGTGATCTCGCGGACAAAGACCGGCCCGTCGACAAGCGCCGACGTGCTCGCCGAGCTTGCGGTCGCACACCCCTTGCCGGGGAAGCTGCTCGCCTACCGAGAGGTGGCGAAGCTCCTGACCACGTACATCGACCTGTTGCCCAAGGCAGTGAACTTGAGTACGGGGCGCATTCACACGAGCTTCCACCAGACGTCGACCGCGACCGGACGGCTCTCGTCTTCGGACCCGAATCTGCAGAACGTTCCCACTCGAAAGGAGGTCGGCGGCCGCATCCGGCAGGCATTCGTTGCGCCAGCGGGCTCAGTTCTCCTCGGCGCCGACTACTCGCAGATCGAGCTCCGCGTCCTGGCTCACCTATCCGGAGATGAGAATCTGATCGCCGCGCTCACGCGCGGAATGGACCTCCACCGCCTGACGGCAAGCCACGTCTTCTCGGTGCCGGAGGCTGCGGTGACGCCGGCCCAACGCGACGCAGCGAAGCGCATCAACTTCGGCATCCTCTACGGCATCAGCCCCTTCGGGCTGGCAAGGGAGATCGGGACGTCACACAGCGAGGCCAAGGCCTACATCGACCGATTCTTCTCGGCGTATCCCGGCGTGCGCGCGTTCGTCGAGGAGTGCATCCGCCGCGCGACGGAGTACGGATACGCGGAAACCCTGCTTGGAAGACGCCGGCCGCTGCGCGACATCGGGTCACGCAACGTGACTCGCCGCAACTTCGACCGACGCAACGCGGTCAACACGCCCATCCAGGGCAGCGCGGCGGATGTGATCAAGCTCGCGATGATCGACATCGACCGACGCATCTCGTCCGAGATGTGGCCGGCGCGCATGCTGCTGCAGATCCACGACGAACTTGTGTTCGAGGTCGAGGAAGAGACGGCCGACGTCGTCGCCGCGGCGATCCGAAAGTCCATGGAGAACGTGCTTTCGCTGCGCGTCCCTCTCGAGGTGAAAGTGTCGACCGGTCGACACTGGGGCGAGATCTAAGGCTGGCGCAACGCGGCAGTCTGGATCGCCCGCAATCGGTGAACTCTGGGTGAGTCCCGCGTGAAACTTCCGCCGTCTGGCTCGTGTAGGTTGTGCAAAGGCGGAGGGAACATGAAAAAGCGTAATGGACTCCTCGGGCCATTCGTCGCCACGGCCGTCTTGGCCATGTCCGCCTTCGCGCAGCCCGATCTGGTCGTATCGCAAGTGCGCATTCTGCCGGAAGTGCCGCTTTCCCAGTCCGTTGTCACGGTGGCCGCCGTTGGCGAGAATGCTGGGGACGAGGCTACGGGGACGCCGTTCGACGTGCGCTTCGGCGACGAGAGGGAGATTCCCGCCCCGTGGATTGCCGAGCCGGGGACGCACATCCTTTCGGTCGGGGTGGGCCAGTCTTCGGATGCCGTCACAGAGGTGGACGAGACCAACGACACGGAGTCGCTCGCCGTGCTCTTGCCCGCGCTGGTTGGAGCGAGCCCGCGCGTCGCGGTGACCGAATTCGACGATCAGAGCCACATGCGGCTCGCCAATCTGGGCGCTGGAGTTGCCGACAAGCTGGCCGATCAACTGGCCGCTGGGGGCGTGCGGGTCGTCGGCCGCGGCGAGATCGAGACCCTGATGCAGGAGGAGGGCCTGGATCCTACCTCGCTCGACGGCCTCTCTCGCGCTGCGCGGGAACTCGGCGTCGACCTCCTCGTCACCGGTACCGTCGAAGACGTCGTCGTCGACGCGATGACGCTCGACCTTGGACTCGTCCGTCTGACGAGCGCCGAGGCGCGCGTGAAGGCAACGGCTCGCATGATCGATCCCTCGACCGATGCCGTGGCGGTCGTCGCGTCCGCATCCGGAAGCGGAAAGGGGACCACCGGACTCTCAGTCTACCTTGGCGGCTTCTTCTCTCCGTCCCCGTCGTGCGATGCGTGCGGAGGCGGCCTCGTCTCCGAGCGCGCGGCGTTCGCTGAGGGCGAACTGGTCTCCTTCGGATACGTCAACCCCTCCACATCAGGTTGGTTTGGCCTTGAGGTGTACGGCAGCGATGGGACTTTCTTGCGCTGGCTCGGTTGGCGTTTCGTGGCCCGCGGCGCGTGCAGGACGTGGTTCTGGGATCAACGCGATGCCCTGGGGTCCTCCGTAGGCGCCGGGATCTACGTCGCCAGACTCCGGGATGGAGACACACACACCGAGACGGTGACGTTTCAGATTCGTCCCGGGCTGACCATCAGCCTCCCTTCGCTCGATCAGGTCACCGTGGGGACGTCAGCATTTGACGGCGACATCGTGGGGGTCGCCATCGATGACGTGGTCGATCAACTTGCCAAGTCACTTCTGCCAGCCATCATGGCCCATCGATCGCCATCCGCCGCCGCCCCTCTCGCCGCCGAAGTCCCCACTACGTCGGAAAAGACATCCACGCTCTTGGGCCAGGTCGCGTCCGTGCTCCCCGACGGCCGCATTGCCATCAACGTGGGCTCCTCGAACGGTGTGGCCATCGGCGATCGCTTCGAAGTCCTGGCCGTCGACCACCTCGTCTTCCATCCGGAGACTCTGGCCATCGTCGCCTACAACGTGCTGGCTGCGAAGGGAGAGATCCGGATTGTCGAGGTGCGCGAGCGGGTGTCGTACGGGGTCTGCCAGAGCACCTTCGAGCCGCTCGTTGGAGATCTCGTCCGCCTCGTCCCCTAAGGTCGCCCACTACCAGGGATTCGGGTAGACTCGCCGCGATGAATCGACGCTGGATGGGCCTGCTTGTCGTGGTGGTCGCCGTCTGTCTTGTTGGCCAAGCGGCGTTCGGCGCCGGAATTCGCTCCATCGGGCTGCGCGTCGTCCTCCCCATCGGCAACGCACCTTTCCTTCTCGGGATCGAGGCGCGAGGCGACCTCGCCTTCGGCGTCGCGACCGGTTCCTTCTTCCTGTCCGCGGAGGGGAAGGCGCTGATCACGATCTCGTGCGACCTTCGCTTGGGGAGCGACGACGCCGCGGCAAGGACCTTCGTGCGACTGACCACCGGGCTCGTCTACTTCGACCGCACGCGCTACTTGCCGTCGCTCCTCGTCGGAGGCGGACTGACGCTCGAAGTCCCCGTCTTCCCGGTCCTCGCCGTCGCCGTAGCGGGGGAGTTCATCTACCCCTTCGCGTTTCCTGTCCCCATGGTCTCCGCGTCGGGACGCTGGGTATTCCCATGACAAGCCACTTCGGAACGGATGGAGTGCGCGGCGTCGCCAACACGGAGCTTACGCCCGAACTGGCGATGTCCTTGGCGCGTGCCGCGTCCGCGGCACTTCTGCGGTCCGGCGGCCGCGTCATCATTGGCCGCGACTCCCGGACGAGCGGACCGATGCTGGAAGCCGCGCTGGCCGCCGGTTTTGCGTCGGCCGGCATCGACGTCGGCCTCGCAGGCGTCATTCCCACCCCAGCCATCTCCTTTCTGATCAAGGACGAGGGCGCGGACTTCGGCGCCGTCCTCAGCGCCTCGCACAATCCTCCGGAGGACAACGGCATCAAGTTCTTCGGAAGGAGCGGCCAAAAGCTCTCGGTGGAAGAGGAGGAGCGCGTCGAATCCGCCCTCTCGTCTCCCCCGCCGCCCGCGAGGCGGATTGGGCGCATCGAACCGCTTGACGCCGCCGCGACGCGCTACGCCGCGTTCCTCACCGGGACGATCGAGAGCGAGGATGTCGACCTGTCCGGGCTGACGCTGGTCGTGGACTGCGCCTTCGGCGCGACCGGTCCGATCGCTCCCCGCGTCTTCCGACATCTGGGGGCCCGCGTCATTGAACTCAACACCGAGACCGACGGCACCCGCATCAACGTTGATTGTGGATCGACCCACCTGGAGGCGATCCGCGGCGCCGTGCTCCGTCAGGCAGCCGATCTGGGCATCGCATTCGACGGAGACGGAGACCGTGTGCTGTTCGTGTCGTCCCAGGGACAGACGATCGACGGCGACCATGTCATCGGCATCGCCGCGCTGCACCGCGGCAGAAAGGGACGGCTTCACCCGCCACTCGTGGTGGCCACGGTGATGTCGAACTTCGGGCTCGAGCAACTCCTTCGGGCGCACGGCATCGACATGATCCGCACTCCTGTCGGGGACCGTCACGTCGCTCAGGCCATGATCGCGCACGGCGCGCGCATCGGCGGCGAGCCGTCCGGCCACGTCATTTTCTCCGATCACGCCCCGACCGGAGACGGGATTCTGACGGCCGTGCAGCTTCTCGAGATCGCCCACGACGCCGGCGAGAGCGTGGAAATCCTGGCTCGCGGGATTCCGCTGTATCCGCAATGCCAGTGCAACGTGCGGTGCCCGTCCGCCGCTTCCGCCAGGGGGGTGCCCCTCGAAGAGGTCGCTCTGCTCGCCGACGCGCGGCTCGCCGGCCGCGGCCGAGTGATCATCCGGCCGTCGGGCACGCAGCCGATGGTGCGCGTCTTCGTCGAGGCCGACGAGCAGGCGCTGGCTGACGCCGTGTGCGCGGAGGCCGCAGCCAGCATCGCTGCACGGTTCGCCCGCTAGGCGGCCGCCGATTCCCCCTTGTCGAACGGGTACGAGAGAACCGGATGGCGCGCCGCATGCGTCTGATCCAAGCGCCGCACGGGGGCGTTCACCGGGGCATCGTGCAAGAGCTCGGGATGCTCGCGCGCTTCCTTCGCAATCGCTTCCATGATCTCCGCGAAGCGATCGAGGCTCTCACGTCCCTCGGTTTCCGTCGGTTCGATCATCAATGCCTCGTGAACGATCAGCGGGAAGTAGACCGTGGGCGGATGCACACCGTAGTCGATCAGGCGCTTCGCGACATCGAGCGTCGACACGCCATTTGGCAGCCCCTCTCCCGAGAGGACGAATTCGTGCTTGCAGAGCCGATCGTAGGGAAGCGGGTACGTTGTCTTGAGGCGCTCTTGGAGATAGTTGGCGTTCAGTACGGCGTTCTCACTTACGGCCCTCAAGCCTGAATCTCCAAGCTGCAAGAGGTAGGCGTACGCCCTCACCGCCACGAGGAAGTTCCCGTAGAACGCGTGGACGCTGCCGATCGACTTAGGATGGTCCCAATCCAGTCGGTACCCTGATCCCGTCTTCTCGATCCAAGGGACGGGCAAGTACTCGACGAGAGGCCGGGATACCGCAACCGCGCCGGCCCCGGGTCCCCCGCCGCCGTGCGGCGTCGATAGGGTCTTGTGCAGATTGAAGTGGAAGATGTCCGCGCCCATGTCCCCCGGACGCGCCCGCCCGACGAACGAGTTCAGGTTTGCACCGTCGAAGTAGCACAACCCGCCGGCATCGTGCACCGCGCGAGTCACCTCGAGGATGCTCTCCTCAAAGATGCCGAGCGTGTTCGGGACGGTGAGCATGATGCCGGCCACGGTGGAGTCGAGCTCGGTGCGCAGGGCGTCGAGATCGACCGTACCGCGATCGTTGGACCGAATCTCGGTGACTGAGAATCCGGCAACCGCCGCCGAAGCAGGGTTCGTGCCGTGTGCCGAGTCGGGAAGGAGCACACGCGTCCGTCCGGTCTCGCCTCGCTCCTCGAAGTACCGCTTGAAGAGGAACATGCCAGCCAGCTCGCCGTGCGCCCCCGCCACCGGCTGGAGCGTCACGGCCGCAAGCCCGGAGATTCCTCGCAGGAGCTGCGAGAGGTCGTACAGGAGGCCAAGCGAGCCTTGAACCAGCGCCTCGTCCGCCCGCGGGTGAACGTTGGCGAAGCCCGGTAGGCGCGCGACGTCCTCGTTCAACTTCGGGTTGTACTTCATCGTGCAGCTGCCGAGCGGGTAGATGCCGTCGTCGACGCCGTAGTTCAGCTTTGAGAGCTGCGTGTAGTGGCGCGCAACGTCTCCCTCGCTCAGGTTGGGGATCCGCGGCGCCTGCGCCCGTACGAGGCCGGCGCCGAGAACGTCGTCCGCTTTTCGAGACGGCACGTCGCAGACAGGGAATACCCCATCCGCCGCGTCTCGCGAAACGTGATCGAAGAGAGTTCTCATCGCTTGCCTCCCAGAGCGGCCACGGCGCAATCGAGCTCCGCCTTCGACCGCCGCTCCGTCACGGCGATTCGCAGCCCGTTCTTGACGCCGAGTTCCTCCAATTCCGCCGAATCCTCAACGAGGAATCCGGCATCCGCGAGTCTGCGGCGCACGACGCCCGCCGCCTCGGTCGGGCGGAGAACGAACTCGTTGAAGAACGGCCCGTCAAAGGCAAGCGCGAACCCCCTGAGGCGGGTGACCTGGTCCGCAAGGTAGTGTGCCTTGGCGAGGTTGAGTTCGGCCACGTGGCGAAGCCCGTCCGCGCCGATGCTGGCAAGGTAGACGGTCGCCGCGAGCGCGCAGAGTGCGGAGTTCGTGCAAATGTTCGATGTCGCCCGTTCTCTGCGGATGTGCTGCTCGCGCGTCTGTGCGGCCATCGTGTAGCCGACCTTGCCGTCGGCGTCCACCGTTCGTCCGGCCACGCGGCCCGGAAGCTGGCGCAGGAACTCCATTCTCGTCGCGAAGATGCCCAACAGCGGCCCTCCGAAGCCCATGGGTAGACCCAGACACTGCCCTTCCCCGACCACGACGTCGGCGCCGAACGCGCCGGGCGGAGCGAGAAGTCCCAAGGCGAGGGGGTAGGTCGCGACGATGAGCAACGCATCACCCAGCTGCTTCTTCAAGCCGTCCAGCGACTCGATCACTCCGAACGCATTCGGGGACTGAATGACCAGCGCAGAGATATCGTTCGGCGCCCGATCCCACGCGCAGCGCCCGGACGACGCAAACGGAACGTCGAGGAGTTCGATCCCGGCCGCCCATGCGTAGGTGTCGAGGACGCGGCGGAACTGAGGAAGGACGTTGCCCGCAACGGCCACGCGTCGCCGTTTGCGGATGCGGTCCGCCATGAGCACGGCCTCCGCGAGCGCCGTCGCGCCGTCGTACATCGAGGCATTCGCGATCTCCATCCCCGTGAGTTCGCAAATGAGGGTCTGGAACTCGAACATCGCCGTAAGCGTGCCTTGACTGATCTCGGGCTGGTACGGCGTGTAGGCGGTGTAGAACTCGGAACGCCCGAGGATGTGGCCGACGAGGCGCGGCACGTAGTGGTCATAGATGCCGCCGCCGAGCAGCGACACGCGCTTCGCGGCCTCGTTCGTCTCGGCGTAACGCGTCAGTTCGTCCAGAACTTCAAGCTCGCTGCGCGATGCGAGGTCAAGGGGGCGATAGGCCGCAAGGACGTCGCGCGGGATGTCGGAGAACAGTTCGTCCACGCTCGCGCGCCCGATGGCCCTCAGCATATGCCGACGGTCGGCGTCGGCGTTCGGAAGGTATCGCATGAGCGGAAGAGCGTCAGGCGAGGAAAGCTTCATACGCCGCAGCGTCTAGAAGGTCGTTCGCCTCGGATGGGTCGGAGATCTCGAGGACGACAATCCACCCATCCGCATGGGGGGACTGATTCACCGTTTCGGGCGAGGTCTCCAGGTCGCCGTTGATGGCCACGACCTTGCCGCTCACGGGAGCGAAGAGGTCGCTCACGGCTTTCACCGACTCGACCGTGCCGAGATGCCCGCCTTTCTTCACGACGGTCCCCATCGACGGAAGCTCGACGAACACGACGTCTCCCAGCTCCGCCTGGGCGTGATCGGTGATGCCGACGCGAGCCCGCTTCCCCTCGATTTGGACCCACTCATGTTCCTTGGTATAGCGAAACGCCGTCGGATACGCCATCGTGCCTCCCTAGAAACCACAGGAATCGTTGATCGGTCGGATTATACGAACGCCCGCAGGCTTCAGCCACCGCGTGCAGTGTCCGAGCCACCCGCCGCGTCCTCCGGCGTGAGCGGGTAGAAGCTTGCGTAGGCCTTGTTGAAGTAGGAGCGAACGGTGCCCGGCGGACCGTGTCGTTGCTTGGACACGATGATCTCCGCTTCGGCACCCGCACCCTGGCCGGACGAGTCCGCGGCCTCCGAGGGCTGTGCGTAGTAGTCCTCGCGGTAGATGAACATGACGACATCGGCATCCTGTTCGAGTGCGCCGCTCTCGCGAAGGTCCGACAGCATCGGACGCTTCGACTCCCGGCGCTCGACGGCGCGACTCAGCTGGGACACCGCGACCACGGGCACGTTGAGCTCGCGAGCGAGCTTCTTGAGCGAGCGAGAGATGTAGGCGATTTCCTGCTCTCGGAGATCGGTGCGGATGCCCGCCTCGACGAGTTGGATGTAGTCGACGATGATCATATCCAAGCCGTACTGCGCGGCCATTCGCCGCGCCTTGGCGCGGATCTCGAGCACCGACACGCCGGGCGTGTCGTCGATGACGATCGTCGACTTCTGGAACTTGCTCGCCGCGCTGGCGATGTCGCGCCACTTCGGCGCCGGCACGTACCCGCCACGCAGACGGTGGAGACTCACCTTGGCCTCGCCGCACAGAAGACGCTCGAGCAGCTGTTCTTTCGTCATTTCGAGGGAGAAGATGCCGAGCGCCGCCTTGTCGCGAATCGCCGCCTGCCGCGCAAAGCTCAGGGCGAGACTCGTCTTCCCGGTGCCTGGGCGGCCGGCGACGATGATCAAATCCGAGCGCTGGAGACCCGACGTCAAGTCGTCGAGCTCACGAAAGCCGGTAGAGAAACCGCGCAGCTTGTGCTTGCTGGGGTCGCGATGCAATTCCTCGAGAGACCCGATGTGCTCGTAGAGGAAGTCATTCACGAGGAAGTACGACCGGTCCAGGCTGCTCTCAGTGATCTGGAAGATGAGCGACTCGGCGCGGTCGAGGACTTGGTCGGTCTCGCTCACCTCGTCGTAGCCGTACTCCGCAATCTGCCCCCCCGCCTCGATCAGCGAGCGAAGGATTGCCTTCCGGCGCACGATGCCGGAGTAGTACTCGAGCGAAGTCGCCGTCGCCGCCCGGGTAAGAAGCTCGTTCAGGTACAGGCGGCCGCCCGCGCGTTCCGTGTCTCCGAGCTCATCGAGCCGGTTGGCGACGGCGATGATGTCCGCCGGCTCGCCGCGAGTGAAGAGCTCCCGGATCACGCGAAAGATCACGCGGTGCCTCTGCAGGTAGAACACCTCGGGTGTCAGGCGTTCGATCAGGATCGGAACGCTCTCCACCGGATTGAGCAACGCGGCGCCAAGCACGAGCTGCTCCGCCTCGACGTTCTTGGGCAGCTCGCGAACGCCATCGCTCGGGACTGAGGACCCATCAGGTTGTTTCATCGCACGCCGGAGGGCATTATACGATCGTCTTCGGGGACTCGCCCAACGGTCCCCGCGAAGGAACTCAGCCAACTGCTGGAGAAAGCCCAATGCATGCATTGAAGGTGCGTTCGGGGCTTGCTATACTCCCGCCACATGAACGCAAGACCTCGGAGGGTGATGTGGAAGTACTAACCATGAAGGAGTTGCTCGAGACCGGAGTCCATTTCGGGCATCGCACTCGGAAGTGGAATCCCAAGATGGCGCCTTACATCTTCACGGAGCGCAAAGGGATCCATATTATCGATCTCGAGCAGACCGTGGACATGTTTAAGAAGGCGTACTATTCCGTTCGAGACCGCGTTGCGGCCGGCGGGGAAGTCCTCTTCGTCGGTACGAAGAAGCAGGTCCAGGGAACGATCGCCGAAGAGGCCCTGCGCTGCGGCGCTCATTTCGTCAACCGCCGCTGGTTGGGGGGCACGCTGACGAACTTCGCCACGATCCGGTTGAGCATCGAGCGCATGAAGAAGATGGAAGCGATGGTCGAGGACGGGACCGTCGAGCACATGCCCAACAAGGAAGCCAGCAAGCTGCGCCGCGAGTTGTCGAAACTGCAGCGCAACTTGGACGGGCTTCGCCACATGCAGCGGCGGCCGGACATCCTCTACATCATCGACCCGGATGTCGAGTTGAACGCCGTGCACGAAGGGAACCTCCTTGGAATCCCGGTCATTGCCATCGTGGACACGAACTGCAACCCCGACCCGATCGACTACCTCATCCCAGGCAACGATGACGCCATCAAGGCGACGAAGTTGATCACGGCTCGCATTGCCGACGCGGTGCTCGAAGGCCGCGAGGGTCGCCAAGATGCGCCCGACGCGCCGCGTCCCGCGGCGACAGCCGAGGCGGAGCCGGCGGCCACGCCGATCGATGAGTCGGCCCTCCTGGAGACCTTGCCCGTCGAAGTAGTGAACGCCGTAGCGGAAGAGGAAGCGTAGGACCATGGCCACGATACAAGCGCAGGACGTTCAGAAGCTACGCGCCGAAACCGGCATCGGGATGATGGACTGCAAGAAGGCGTTGACGGAAGCCGGCGGCGACTTCGCGCGCGCAAAGCAGATCCTGCGCGAGCTGGGCCTCGATCTCATGGCGCAGCAGGGCCGCGAGGCGAACGAGGGGCGCATCGAGTGCTATCTCCACCACAGCGGGAAGATCGCCGCGATGGTCGAGATCACCGCGAACACCGACTTCGCTGCGAAGAGCGAGGAGTTCATCCGCTTCGCCAAGGATCTGGCCCTGCACGTCGCCGCGTCCAACCCACGCTACGTCGCTCCGGAGGATGTCCCGGCGCAGGATCTCGAGGACGAGAGGCAGGTCTACCGTAAGCAGTTCGAACAGGACGGTAAGCCGGCGAACATCATCGAGAAGGCCATCGAGGGCCGCATCAACCGGTTCTACGAGGAGCAGTGCCTGGTCAAGCAGCCGTTTGCCCAGGACCTCACAGTGAAAGTCGAGGCCCTGCTCGTCGACCTGCGAACGAAGACGGGCGAGAACATCCGCGTGAAGCGGTTCGCCCGTTTCGAGGTCGGGAAGTAGACGAATGCCCACAGCGCCGACCCGCATTCTGCTCAAACTGAGCGGCGAGGCGTTCAAAGGACCCGAGGGCGCGTTCTCCCCTGCAGCGCTCGAATGCATCGCAGGAGAGATCGCGCCTGTCTCTTTCGGCATCGCTGTCGTCGTCGGCGCCGGCAACATCTTGCGAGGAGCACGCAGCGCGCTCCTCGATCGCATTGAGGCCGACACGCTCGGCATGCTCGCCACCGTGCTGAACGCCCTCGCGCTCCGCACGTACCTCGAGGCCCGCGGCCGCGACGTCTTCGTTCAATCCGCTGTGGACACAGAATTGACGGATCCCGTCTCCCCGCGCGATGCGCGGCGCGCGCTCGCCGGTGGAGCCATCGTCATCTTCGCCGGAGGCACGGGGAGTCCGCTCGTCACGACCGACACCGCGGCCGCTCTGCGCGCAGTCTCCGTCGGCGCCGACCTGCTGGCCAAAGCCTCCAACGTCGCCGGGCTCTACGACCGCGACCCGAGCGCCGATCCTGGCGCGCGTCTTCTCCACGATGTGACGTTCGACGAGTTTCTGGCCGCGCGCTACGGCGTGATGGATCAGGTTGCGGTCGAGATCTGTCGAGAGCACCGTCTTCCCATCGAGATCTTCGACTTCGGCCAGTCCGGTGCCCTGCGCGCGCTCGCCGAGGGACGCCGCGTCGGCACCCGCATCGGCGCGCCTAGGCCGTAGCGCCGCGCCGCCTACACGCGCAGCCAGCGGATCACTTCGCCGAACCGCCGATCGATCGCCTCGACAAGTTCTCGCCCTGCCCCGCGTTCACGAATCTGACGCGCCGCGGCTTGGGCGCGTCGCATAAGGTCGACGTCCTCCAGGAAGTTCGCGGCTCGCAGCTGCGACAGGAAGCCATGCTGGTGGGTCCCAAGGAGGTCGCCGGGTCCGCGGATGCGGAGATCCTCCTCCGCGATCGCGAAGCCGTCCGACGTATCCCGAAACGCAGTCAGTCTGCGACGCGACTCCTCCGTCTTCGCGTCGGCAAGCGCGAAGCACACTGCGTCTTGGCCGGCGCGGCCGATGCGTCCGCGAAGCTGGTGAAGCTGCGATAGGCCGAAGCGATCGGCGTGCTCAATGACCATGAAGTCGGCGTCGAGGACATCGACGCCGACCTCGATGACGGTCGTCGACACGAGGAGTCGCGTCGGCCCCGAGCGGAACCGTTCCATGACCGACGACTTCACGTTCGGCGACAACCTCCCATGAAGAAGCCCTACGCGGTCAGCGCCAAACCGCGCCGCCAATTCCTCGGACACTTGAACTGCCGCCTTCACATCGATCTTTTCCGACTCCTCCACGAGGGGCAGGACGACGTAGCCGCGCCGCTCGGCCGTCAGGAAGCTTGCCACATTGTCGTAGACCTCGTCGCGTTGGGATTCGGCAACCCAGTCCGTACGGATTCGCTTCTCGCCGAGAGGGAACTCGTCAAGGACGGAGACGTCGAACTCGCCGTACAGGGTGAGCGCGATGGTGCGCGGGATCGGAGTGGCGCTCATGACGAGGAGATCGACGTCGTGGCCCTTCTCCTCGATCTGTGACCGCTGAACGACGCCGAACCTGTGCTGCTCGTCGATGACGACCAGCCCGAGAGCGCGGAACGTCACCGCTTCCTGAATCAGCGCGTGGGTTCCGACGAGAAGGTCGACGTCCCCTCCCTCGACGGCCTGCCGCAGTTGGCCTTTCGCCGCCGTGGCGCCGGTGAGCAACGCGATCCGCACGGGAAGGTCGGCAAGAAGGCGCGCCAGATTGGCCGCGTGCTGCTCGGCGAGAATCTCGGTCGGCGCCATGAGCGCCACTTGGAATCCAGCCTCGATCGCATGCAGCGCCGCCACGATCGCGACCAGCGTCTTTCCCGATCCCACATCACCCTGAAGGAGCCGCATCATGCGCACGGGGCGAGAGAGATCGCTCTTGATCTCGCGCAGCACCTGTTGCTGCGCCCGCGTCAGCGTGAAGGGCGATGCCGCGAGGAACGAGTTCGCGAGACGCCCCGAGGCAAAGTGCGCCACCCCCGCCCTATTCCTCGTCTCGAGCAGGAGTCCAAGTTGGAGAAGAAACAGCTCCTCGAAGGCCAGCGTCCGCCGAGCCCGTTCAAACTCGTCGGCACTCGGCGGACGGTGGATCGTGCGGATCGCGTCGGCCTTCGAGAGAAGCCGCTGCTCCCCCGCAACGTCGGCGGGAACGACATCGCGCAGGGCGTCCTGGTGCCGGTCGAGACTCTGCCCGACGAGGGATCGGAGCAGACGATCGGACAGTCCCTCGGTGACCGGGTAGATCGGCACGAGCCGCCCAATCTCGACTCCCGTCCCAGCCGGCTCCCAGACCGGAGACCGCATCTGTACCTCGCGGAAGCGGAACTCGACGCGGCCGAACAGGTCAATCTCCTCGCCGCGGCGCAACTGCTTCGCAAGCCAGGGCTGGTTGAACCACGCCGCGTAGAGAAACCCAGTCCCGTCGCCGATCGCCGCCTTGACGACCGTCATCCCGCGGCCGACACGGTGCTGACCGACCGTCAGGACTCTGCCGCGGACGGCTGCCTCCTCCTCGTTTCGCAAGCTGCCGATCGGGCGGAAGAGCGATCGGTCCTCCAGCCGCCGCGGCAGGTAATGGAGGAGGTCCTCCGTGGTCACGATCCCCAAGCGTTCGAGCATTTCAGCTCGCTTCGGCCCCACGCCCTTCATGGTAGCGATGGGCTCACGCAGCTCGCTCGCGGCGCGACCGTCCCGCAACGGGGATTCACCCTCTTCCAGCCCGAGTCGCCCGCGCACCCGCGCGACGATCCGTTCTCTCTCGGCGGGCGTCGAGCTCGCGTAGCCGATGGCCAGCATTGCCACTTCGGGGCAATGGCGCGCGAGAAAGGCTTCCAGGCCGCAGGTCACCGCGGCATCGCGGAAGCCGGTCGAAGCTTCGAGGCGGAGGATCTTCTCCACCGTGGCACGCGGATCGCTGTTCTCTTGTGGCATACAGGGGACTACTCTATAATGCGGCGAGCGGCCATGCAAGGGAAAGCCATGCACATTCGACAGTTCGGTGACCCGGTCCTCCGCCGTCCGGCGGAGCCGGTTGCCGAGATCAACGACGAGGTGCGCGCCGTCTGCGCGGCGATGGTCGAGGCCATGCTGCGAGCCAACGGCGCCGGCCTCGCAGCGTCCCAGATCGGTGTGCCCCAACGGATCATCGTCCTTGATGTCGAGGGTCAGTTTCACATTCTCATCAACCCGGAACTCCTCCTCGTCGACGGCGAGAGCGAGGACCTGTCCGAGGGCTGCCTGAGCCTGCCCGGCGTGAGCGCGCCGGTGACGCGGGGGAGCCGCGCCACGATTGCCGGAACGACGCTCGAGGGAGAGCGCATCGAGATCACGGGCGAGGGACTCCTGGCACGCGCCATCCAGCACGAGATGGACCATCTCAACGGCCACCTGTTCATCGATCACCTCAGCCCGGCGAGGCGGCGAAGCGCCATCCAGGAGCACAAGCGAAAGCAGCGGCGCGAGGAGGCGTGATGCGGATCGCGTTCCTCGGCACGTCATCGTTCGCCGTGCCCGCCCTACGGGCGCTCACCCAGCGCCACACAATAGCCCTCGTCGTGACGCAGCCGGATCGGCCATCCGGGCGTCACGCGGTCGTCTTGCCTCCCCCGCTGAAACGCGCTGCGCTCGAGGCCGGACTGCCGATCTCCCAGCCCGAGCGCATCAACGGGGAGGACGTCGTCGGCCAGCTTCGCGATTCGAGGCCCGATGTCCTGGTCGTCGCCGCATACGGCCAGCTCCTTCGGACGGCGGTACTCGGCCTCGCGCCCCTCGGAGCCATCAACATCCACGCCTCGCTGCTTCCGCGCTACCGCGGCGCCGCGCCCGTCCATTGGGCCATCGTGAACGGCGAAGAAACCACCGGAGTCACGACGTTCGTCATCGATCGCGGCATGGATACCGGCCCGATCCTGCTCAGCCGCTGCCTCTCCATCGGAGCGGACGAGACGGCCGGGGAATTGGAGGCGCGCCTCGCCCTCCTCGGCGCCGATGTGATGGTGGAGACTCTAGACCGTCTCGCAGCGGGCACCCTCTTGCCAGTGCCTCAACCGGACGGGGCCACGATGGCACCGAAGCTCGCTCGCGACGACGGGCACGTGGATTGGGCAGTACCTGCACGCGTCGTCCACAACCTCGTGCGCGGCATGACCCCGTGGCCCGGGGCGTGGACAACGCTCGACGGAGAACGAGTCAAGATCCATCGCGCCGCGCTCACCCAGATCGCGGCCGGTCGACTCCCCCCGGGAGCCCTCGGTCCCAGGGAGTCGGCCCGTCTCCTCGTCGCCTGCGGCGACTTTCTCCTGGAAGTTCTCGAGATCCAGCGCGAGGGGCGCGCTCTCTCCGTCGGATCGGAGTTCTTGAACGGACTACGGCGCGGCGCTCTGTTCGGTTGAAGGGAAAAGGGCGAGCAGCCCACTCTTTTCAGGGAGACGTTGGAGCCAGATTCCCGGGACAAGGAGCAGGACAATCTCCGCCGTATTCGTGACCGTGGCTCCGAGCAGATGTCCGCCACGGACCCCGCCGTCCCGCGTGGCCACTGCGACGTGACAGTGAACGACGCGCCCATCCGCCGAGGCGGCGATCGTCCCCTGCATTGAGAGGAGTTCGGCCGGCTCCGCGATCCGCGTCTCCTCGTAGGAGAGGCCGTTCCAGTATCCCAACCGAAGGTCGCGAACCATGCCGATGCCGCACGCGATGACGGCCGAGTCGAGGGGGACCGCGCGCAGAGACAAGATCAAGTCCTCGCCGTCGACGAGACGCAGCACGCTCTCTCTCCCATTCGTCGCCTGGAACACCATGCCACCTCCGCGACGGAATCATAGCCGCTTGCGTTCGCCGTGCCCGCTCTTCTATCCTCGGGCCTATGCAGCGCCGCACCGCAGAATGGATTCGAGATCGATTGGCGGAAGCCATGGGGCCGCCGCGCCGACCCCAACAGGATCCGCTGGAGACGCTCGTGACGACGATCCTATCGCAGAACACGACCGATGTGAACCGGGATCGCGCGGTCACCTCCCTATTCGAACGATTCGGCTCGCTCGAAGGCGTAGCCCGTGCGGACGAGTCAGAGATCGCCGCTGCGATTCGCGTCGCCGGACTTCAGTCCCAGAAGGCGAGGACAATCCGCGACGTCCTCCAGCGAATTCGCGAGACGGCCGGCAGCCTCGACCTTGGCTTCCTCGAACGGATGTCACCCGAGGAAGCCTTTGCCTGGCTTCGGGCATCGCGCGGCATTGGAACGAAGACGGCGGCCATCGTCCTCCTGTTCTCGTTTGGACACGCCTTCTTCCCCGTGGATACCCACATCGGCCGCGTGCTCCGTCGCCTGGGCCTGATCCCCGCCGCCGGAGACGCCTTCCGCCACGCAAACGAGGCTCTTCCTCACGACGCCGACCTGCTGCTCGATCTTCACCTACTTCTCATCGATCTGGGGCGTTCGCTGTGCCACCCGCGCCGGCCCGCCTGCTCTTCTTGTCCGATTCTCACGCGGTGCGAGCACGGGCGCGCCGTGGCGGAGGAAGCATGAGCCAGACAGCGCGCGACGAACGAACCGTGCCTGATCTCGTGAAGGAACTTGGAGAGGCGTTGCGGGCGCTGGACTGGAAGATGGCTGTCGCCGAGTCGTGCACGGGCGGAGGCCTCGGGGCAGCGGTCACGGATCAACCCGGCAGTTCCGCGTTCTTCCTCGGCGGCGTGGTAGCCTACGACAACCGCCTCAAACGCACCCTCCTGGGAGTGACCGACGAGACTCTGGCCGAATGCGGCGCCGTCAGCCTGCACGTTGCCGAACGGATGGCGGCGGGATGCCGCCTGCGCCTCGATGCCGACGTGGCGGTCTCGATCACTGGCATTGCAGGACCTGGTGGAGGAACCGCGGACAAGCCCGTTGGGCTCGTGTTCATCGGCGTGGCCACCGCCGCGGCGTCCGACGCGCGGCGATTCGTATTCTCGGGAGACCGGGCCGATGTGCGCCGGCAAGCCGTCCGAGCGGCTCTTCACCTTGCTCTCGACGCCGTTCGGTGCCTTGATGGCGTCGAGCGCACCCGCTAGACTGCGCCCATGGAGCGCTCAGTGCGGAGCACGCTGAATTTAGTCGGTTCCGTCCTCGCGGGAGCCGCCAGCCTCAGTCTCGTCCTGTACTTCGTCGGCTGGCGCGAGACGTTCGCGGCGATGCGGGCTCTTGACGCGGTCGGAATCCTCGGGGTCCTCGGAACCGTCGTCCTGACCGTTGCGGCATGGGTCCTCGGCTGGGGCGTCATCCTGCGCGCGTACGGCGTGAGGGTTCCGCTCGGCCGGATGATCGGCGCCCGGCTGAGCTGTTTCGCCGTTTCCTATCTGACGCCGACCCTGTACTTCGGCGGCGAGCCGTTCCGCGGCCTCCTGGTCGCCGACAAGGCTGGAGCGCCGGCAACGCGGGTGTTCGCCACGATCATCGTGGAGAGGTTCCTTCTCGGGATGAGCATGGCGCTGTTCATCCTCGTCGGGGGGTTCTACGCCATCGTGTCCCCGGACATCCCGGTCGGCGAGAAGCGCCTCCTCATCGGCGGCCTCGGCTTCATCACGTTCTGGGTTCTCGTCGGCCTCGTGAACTTCGCCTGGAACCTGAAGTGGGTGAGCCGTAGCATTCGCTGGCTTGGCCGCGTCGTGCCTCGCTGGCGCGACCGCCTCACGCACGCCGCGGCGAAGGTGTCGGAGACCGAGGACGAGGTCAGCTACGCCTTTACGCGCCACTGGAGAGCGACACTCGTCGTCTTCCTCATCCAGGTAGCCGCCACGTTGCTCACGTACCTTCGGCCGCAGATCTTCTTCGGCGCCGCGCTCGGCCTGCGGCTCTCGTTCTCGCAGCTCTCTGTCGTCTTTTGCCTCTACATCCTGCTGGGGTTCTTCCTGTGGATCACGCCCGGAGGGCTGGGAACGAGCGAGGCCGGAGCGATCGGCATCTTCCGACTCGTCGCCCCCTCGATCACCACGGGGCAGGCGGTGGCGTACTCGCTCATCTTCAAGTTTGCGGAGGCCATCTTCGTGGTCATCGGCGTCTGGTACTTGATGCAGCGCGGCCTCTCCTTCTTCGGCAGGAAGGTCGGCGCGCCGCACGGGTCCGGTGGTGCGTCCCGGGATGCAAAGAGCGATCGCAGAAGCTAAGGGATCGGCGAGAACCGATTCGACGCGAGGTGCGCAGCGCCGAGCAGCCCGAGAAGGCCGCCCATCAGCACGCCGAGGAGAAGAGACACGACGGCCACGCCGGTGAGTCGCGTGACGTCGAGCACGGGTTCGGCGCCCGACGCGGTCATGCTGTAGAGCACAAGGCCGACGACAACCAGCGCCCCGGCGAGAAGTCCCATCAAGAGCCCGGCCACCTCGACGGCCGCAGCGATTCGCCACTCCGAGACTCCAGACCGCCGCATCAATCGAATCTCGTGGCGAAACGCGTAGAGGAGTGCACGGAAGCCCTCGCGCGCCAGCACGAGGGCCAAGAGGGCGCACACTCCCAAACCGCAAAGCAGGCCGATCCGCCCGCCTTCGGAAAGCACGATCCTGCCGACTCCACCAGCGGGTCCTGTCTCCACGCTCGCGATCCCTTCCATGGACTTGATTGCGGCCGCCAGACCGCCAACGGCCGTCGCGGAACGCGCCAGGAGCGTAAAGTGCCCTCCAGTTCGGTCCGCCGTAACCTGCTCGGGAAGGCTGAACCGCACGCTCAGAACGTCGGCGCGCTCCTGGAGACGTGCGAACACGCTGTTGACGGCCGCGGGAGAGAGTCGCGGGGAGACGTAGGCACGAATCTCGTTCGACGCGATTCCGCCGGGTTGCAGAGCCGCCGCAGGTGGGAGAAGGAAGAGGGACACGAACGACGCGAGGAACAGGAAGAGCGACAGGAAGGCGAAGGAAAGCAGGACCGCGCTTCGCACTCGGATCGCCCCGAGGAGTTCGCGCTCAAGGTAGAGGAATGCGTTCACGATGGAGTCACCCTCCCGTCGATCAGTGAGAAGACCCTGTCCGCTTGTGCGGAACGAGGAATCGGTCCCCGAGTCGCCACGACGAGGGTCGAGCGACGGTCGTGGATCTTCGCGAGAAGTGATCCCACGCTCTCCTGCTCATCGGGGTCGAGCCCGTCGAACGGCTCATCGAGGAGAAGCAAGAGCGGCGAGCCGCAGAGGGCAAGCGCCAGCCCCAGCCGCACGCGCTCTACGGGAGGCAGGTCTTCGGCGTAGGTCGCCCGTTCTCGGATCAGGCCCACGGTCTCCAAGGCGAGGAGAGCCTTTTCCTCCGCGTCGTCCCGATCGTTGCCAAACACGCGGAGCTTGAACAGGAGGTTATCGAAGACCGTCCTCGGAAGAGGGACAAACCCTTGCGGCAGAAACCCAATTCGGCGCCGGAGTTCGAGCGCCCTGTCCCGACCCAGCCGGGCCACGTTCCGCCCGTGAACGAGGATCTGGCCACGCTGTGGTGGGACGAGCGCGCCGAGCAGCCCAAGAAGAAGCGTTTTCCCCGCGGACGCGGGTCCGAGAAGAACCACGTACTCCCCGCGATCGACGTGAAGGTGGATGTCCTCGAGAACCTTGATCCCATCTTCCGTGGAGAAGTGGAGCTCGGAGACCTGAATCATTGCAGCCTCCTTGCCACCGCGAATCGCTCGAGTCCGGACAGATCTGTCTCGATCGTCACGTCCTCCAGGCCGGCGTCGACGAACAGACGCCGCACGCGATCGCCCTGCCCGTGACCGATCTCAAGGAGAATGCGCCCGCCCGCCTCGAGATGCTCGCCGGCCCCTGCGACGAGAAGGCGGATCTGCTCGATCCCGTCTGTCCCTCCGTCGAGCGCGACGCGGGGCTCGTGATCGCGAACTTCGACCGCGAGACCCTCGATCGTCTCCGTTTCAACGTACGGCGGGTTGGACACGATGAAATCGAAGGTCCCGCTGACGTTCTGGAACCAATCGCTCTCGAGGAATGCGACTCGGTCGGCCACGCCGTTCAGTAGAGCGTTCTCGCGCGCAAGAGCGAGGGCGTCCGCCGAGATGTCGGCCGCGGTGACAGACGCGCGAGGAAGGTATCGCGCCAAGCATATGGCAATCACACCGCTGCCGGTGCCGAGGTCGAGGCAGCGAGCTGCTTGGTCGCGCGTGACGAGGCGCAGCGTACGATCTAGCAGCTCCTCGGTTTCTCCGCGGGGAATCAGGGCATCGCGGCGCACTTTGAAGCGGAGGCCGAAGAACGTCACCTCGCCAATCAAGTGCTGTAGCGGGATCCCGGCGCGTCGCTCCTGGACGAACGTCCGGAACTTCGAGCGCTCGTCGACCGTCAGCGGTTTGTCGGGAGACAAGTACAGGTGGAGCCGTTCCACGTCAAGGGCATGCGCAAGGAGAATCTCCGCCTCAAGCCGCGGTTGGACAATCCCGGCATCCTCAAAGTATCCGCGGGTCCAGTTCAACACCTCACGGATGGTCCATTCGGCAGACAACGTACTCTCCCCCCCACGTAGCGTCCCCACCGGCCGCTCTGGCCCAATACAATAGCGAAAGCTTGTAGGCAATTCAAGCAATGCATATACTCTACGCACTTGCGGAGATCGGGGGCGGCGAAGTTCGCCTCCATCTTCAGGGTGACGTCATGACCGTTCGCGTCTTCTTCGTGCTTGGGTTCTTGGTCCTCGGCGGCGCAGTCGCTGCGGCGCATCGATTCGTTGCCGCGATCGCCGGACTCCCCTCATGGGGCGCCAGCGCGGTCGTCGGGGCGCTGCTCGGTGCCGCGGTCGCCGGGACTCTCCTCTTGGCTTGGCATCGGCTCGCACGCGCGGTCAGGGATCCGGCGTTTGCAACGCGATTCCTCAACAGCCTGCTTTGCGGCGCCGCCGGGACAGCGCTTGGACTCACGCTCAGCTTCGCGATCGGGAGACTTTTCCCTCCCTCGGACGGAGTCCACGTCGCTCAAGGCCTCCTTGTCGGAGGACTTGCCCTACTCACCCTTGGGGTGGGATTCACCGCCGCGTCCCCCCTATGGTTGCGGTCGACGCCTGATGAGGATCGACGCAGATCGAAGAGCCGTCGTCAAGCCCAGGGAACGAGCAAGGTGCTGGACACGAGCGTCATCATCGATGGCCGCGTCGGAGACCTGATGACCACGGGCTTCATCGAGGGAGAGATCCTCATTCCGGAGTTCGTCCTCGATGAGTTGCAGGGCATCGCGGACTCGGCGGACGCTCTCCGCCGCAGGAAGGGACGGCGGGGCCTCGAGATCCTGCGGCAGCTGATGGAGAATGACCACGTCGCGATCCGCGTCGTCGCTCGAGACTACCCGTCCATCGCGGAGGTCGATCGCAAGCTGATCCGCCTGGCAAAAGAAGAGAACGCCATCCTCATCACAACGGACTACAACCTGAACCGAGTCGCGCAGGTCGAAGGAATCGGCATCCTCAACGTCAACGAACTGGCCAACGCCGTCAAGCCGCGATTCGTGCCCGGCGAGCCGATCGACGTCGAGATCATCGATCGGGGGGCGGAGATCAACCAGGGGGTCGGCTATCTCGACGACGGGACGATGATCGTCGTGGAGAACGGGCGGCGGCACATCGGCAGGACGATCCGCGCCACGGTGAAGAGCACGCTGCAGACCGATGCGGGAAGGATGCTCTTCGCGGAGCCCGCGAACGAGGCCCCGCGATGGGAAAAGGAGCGAGAGGCACGATGACCCTTCGCGCAAGTGCAGTTCTTCTGGCAACCGCGATCTTGTTGACGATCGCCGGCTGCTCCTTCTTCGGCGAGCAAGGGCCGGATCTGACCTATCTGGAGCCCGCGCTCTCGCCCGACGGACGCTGGCTCGCCTACGAGTCCGCCATCGACGGGAAGCTCGAGCTGTTCGCGCGCGACATCGAAACGGGCGTAGCGGAGAGGCTCACGGAGAACCAGGCGGACGACTTCTCCCCCTCGTGGTCGCCGGACGGAACGAGCATCGCTTTCGCATCGAACCGCGACAACAATGTCGACATCTACATTCTCACCATTGCGACGCGCCAGACGCGGCGTCTGACGACGGACGCGGGGACCGATATGAACCCGACGTGGGCGTCGGACGGCCGCATCTACTTCAACTCCGACCGGACCAAGGCGTGGCAGATCTACGCTGTCCTTCCGGACGGGACGAGCCTGGCGGCCATCACGGCCACCGCGACGCCATGACCGTCAGCGCCATCCTCCTCGCCGCCGGCCGCGGGCGGCGCATGGGGCGGCAGGAGAACAAGGTGTTCCTGTCGATCGGCGGAACGTCGGTTCTCGCGTGGGCGGCCATGGCGCTGGCGTGCTCACCGCGCGTCGTCGAACTCATCGTGGTCGCGAGCGCGGAGGAACTCGGGATCGCCGCGGCGCTCTTACCCCCCCTCGGCATTCCGGTGCGCATCGTCGAAGGCGGGGAGGAGCGGCAGGATTCCGCTTTCGCCGGCGTCACAGCCGCAACCGGAGACCTCGTCCTCCTTCACGACGCGGCACGGCCGTTTCCTCCCCAAGCTCTGATCGAGCGCGTCATCGACGGGACCCTGCGTCACGGCGCGTGCATTCCCGTCATCCCGATCGTCGACACGCTCCGCCGCGTGGAAGGCAACGGCTTTGCGACGCCGGACCCTGTGGACCGCACAGGCCTCGTGCGCGTCCAGACCCCGCAGGGATTCCGAACGGAACTCGTCAGAAGAGCTTTGTCGGAGTGGCGGTCGCATGTTCCGATGACCGACGACGCAGCTGCTATTCTCGCCTTCGGCGTCCCTGTCGCCACCGTGCCCGGAGACATCTGGAATCTCAAGCTGACGACACCCGAGGACCTCGGGTTCGCCGAAGCCGCAGCCGAACGCGTCGAACGCAGGTAGTTCACAACGTTGCAGCACCTCGCGTTGCCGATCCTGCCCCACGTCGCTAGAATGCTCGGGAGTGTGTTTCAGTCAAGGAGGGATTATGGTGTACGGAAGAAAGCTGGTGACGCTTCTGGCGTTGGTGACGGTGATGTCCATCTCGGCGATGGCCGCCGTGGACTACATCGTCCCACTGACGAATCCCGATGGCGACGTGGCACTCTGGCTCTTGAACAACACGACCGGCGCGACCGTGACGGGCCTGCAGATCGAGTTCGACCAAGCGGTGACCATCGTCACGAGCAACGCGATCGGTGGAAACCTTGTCCCGGCTCAGGGGACGACCGGCTCGGCGTTCACGTTTGTCGGCGAACTCGTGAGCCAGGGTACGCTGCCCCTTGAATGGCAGCCGGCCACCGCGAAGCCGACGTTCATCATGTGGCTGTCGGGCGCGCGCGCCGTCGGCACGCCGTACTTCACGACGATTGAGAAACTCGGCTACCTCTTCGGTCAGGGCATCGTTTACGTGCGCCAGGCGAATCCCGCCGCGCTGAACGCAGCGTTCGCGCAGTTCTTCGCCGACAACGCCGCCTACTTCGTCCAGTTGTCGCAGTCTCTCGGCATGTCGCTCCAGGACTCGCTCCTGCCGATCATCATGTCGGCCCCGGCCGAGGGCATCCAGAACTTCTTCAACACCGTCGTCGGCATGCTCGGTGTCACGGACCTGCAGAGCCTCGTCGGCGGCTCCGTGAACTTCGGTGCGCTCTTCGCGCTCCTCGGTCTATAGACGCTTCTTCTCTACCAACGAAACTCCGTTGCGGGAGGCCTCTCGGCCTCCCGATCTTTTTTCTAGGGAGGACGCAGATTCCCGCTCGTTTCTTCCCACCGCGGGAAGACGCAGCCTCCCCGCGTTTCTTCACGGGAGGACGCAGATTCCCGCTCGGTTTTTTTCCCCACCGCGGGAAGACGCTCGGCTTTCCGCGTGTCACTCCCAAGCGGGAAGACGCAGCCTCCCGCACCTCTCTCTACGGAGGACGCAGATTCCCGCTCATTTTTTCCACCGCGGGAAGACGCTCGGCTTTCCGCGTGTTATTCCCAAGCGGAAAGACGCAGACTCCCCCCGCTTTCTCTTTCCCCGCAAGGGATCCCTCCGTCGCGCAGCCTGAGCCATGCTCAGGCTGCGCCAGCGTGCGGGTGGCGATGGTGAGGGTCCGGCCGGTGCGAATGGGTATGGCGGAGCTCGGCGTGCCGGTGTTCATGCGCATGGGTCCCCTCGACGGCCACGTCGCCCGCGGGGTCGTGATCGTGATGAGCATCGTGAGTGTGGCGGTGCGCGTGGACGATGACCTCGTGAGCGTGCGAATGCTCGTGACGCTCGCGAGCGAGGAGCCAGGCGGCGGCGGCGACGAGGGGCACGGCGGCGTAGGCCGTCACCGCCGGGGGCTCGCGAAAGATCGCCAGAGACAGCCCGGCCGCGAGGAACGGCGCCGTGCCGAACAGAGCCCCCGTGCGGGCCGCGCCAAGCTTTCGCAGCGAGCGGACAAAGAGCGCGATGCTCGCCCCATAGCTTGCTGCGCCGAGGGCGAGCGCCGCCAGCGCGAGACCCAGCGACGGCAGACGACGTCCGAGTGCGACGGCGAGGAGAAGCGAGAACGTGCCCGCCCCCAGCCCCTTGAGGATTACGATGGTCTTCGGATCCCGAAGAGAAACGTGACGAGTGAGGTTGTTGTCGAGGCCCCACATGGCACAAGCGCCGACGATCAAGAGACACCCCGGCGAGAACCCCCACCCACCTCGCGGGTCGAGCACCAGCAGGAGGCCACCGGCCGTGACGAGTCCAATCGCAAGCCACGTCGTGCGGCCCATCGCCTCGCGGAAGAGGGCAACCGCGATGCCGGCCGTAGCTGCGGTCTCGAGCATGAGCAGAAGCGAAGCGGTCGCCGCCGGCGTCGTTTCGAGTCCGAAGAGGAGCAGAAGGGGCGCCACGACTCCGCCAACGACGACGGCTCCGGCCAGCCACGGGGCGTCTCGCCGCTCAAGAGCCGCCTCTTGGCTCCGCCGCCCGAGTGCTGCCAGGACGCCGACGAGAACGCCCAGGCAGGAGCCCGCGCCGAGATAGAGCAGGCCGGCGAGCACGACCGGGTCCACGTCAGCGAGGAAGAGCTTCGACAGAGGGACCGACAGGCCGAAGAGCACCGCGGCGATGAGCCCGTCGGTCACGCGAATCTCCGTGCGTGCCCAGAGCCGAAGCGCGTCGGCATCACGGCTTCTCGCCTAGTAGGCTCTTGATTCGCGGTGGGTCGAGCGGGTACCGCGTCGGGTTCCGGCCGGTGGCGTGGGCCACGGCGCGGGCGACGGCGGCGTGGGCCGCCATGACGGGAACCTCGCCGATCCCCTTCATCCCAAATGGGCCAGCCGGGAAAAGCGCTTCGACGAAGTCGACGGCGGCAGCGAGAGGCACGTCGCGAATCGTCGGCAGCCGGTACGTGGTGAGACCGTTCACGATCAGTCGTCCGTCCTTCTCCTCGATCGTCTCCATGAGCGCGAAGCCGATGCCTTGGGCGACGCCACCTTCGACCTGACCGGAGGCCAGTACCCTGTTGAGGATGCGCCCGGAGTCGTGCACGGCGACGTAGTCGACGACGTGCGCCTCGCCGGTATCCACGTTGACCTCGACCTCCGCGATGTGCGTCGCATACGCGTAGACAGGGTACACGTCGCCAAGGCCCGTGGCCGGGTCCCAACTCACAGGCTCGGTCGACGCCCAGCCCTCGACCGCGGGATCAAAGTTCTCGAGCCAGAAGAAGCGTGCGATCTCGGGAAGGCGCTGCGCGATCTCCCGCTTCGCGATGCGGTGCGCCTTCGCGACGCGCTCGATCCGCTCGCGCAGTCTGCCCGCGGCATCAAGCACGGCGAGCGCGCTCATCATCGTGCCGCGCGACGCCACCGTGGGTCCGCTGTCCGGCACGCGCGACGTGTCGACGGGCGACAAGTGGATGCGGTCGATCGGCACGCCCAATCCTTCGGCGGCGACTTGGAGGACGGCCGTCGTCAACCCCTGTCCGATCTCGACTGTGCCGATCGCGACGGCGATCGAGCCATCCGGCTCGAGCTTGATCGTCGCGCCCGCCTTGTCGAGGAAGGGCGCCTTGCCGCCGAGACCGACTCCGTAAAGGACGCAAGCGACTCCCACGCCGCGCTTCGTTTCGCGGGACGCGCGGTTGTACGTCGCCGCGCGTTCGAGACGCGCCGTCCAGTCGGCGAGTTCGGCGGCGCGGTCGAGCGTCTCGGCGATGCCGACGCTGTCCCGCACCAGGTGGTCGGTCGACGTACGGTCGCCGGAGTGGAGCACGTTCCGTCGCCGGATCTCCACGCGATCGATGCCCAGGCGCTCCGCGACGAGGTCAATCTGCGACTCGTGCGGAAAGATGACCTGGGGGCTGCCGAATCCGCGAAACGCTCCGTTCGGGACGGTGTTCGTCGCCACCGAGCGAGCCACCACACGCACGTTGGGCACGCGGTACGGGCCAGCGGCGGTGACGAGGCTGCGCCAGAGGACGGCCGATGACAGCGTCTGGTACGCGCCTGCGTTCAGGACAATGTCCACGTCAATCGCCAGAAGAGTGCCGTCGGCGCGCGCCGCCGTGCGATAGAAGACGCGCGACGGATGTCGCTTGCTCGTGGTGAGGACGTCCTCCTCCCGATCGAGCACGAGCTTGACCGGCCGCCGTGTCGCCGAGGAGAGAAGCGCGGCCAGGGAACCGAGGAGCGACGGCACGTCCTCCTTGCCGCCGAACGCGCCGCCGGTTGCGGCCGCCACGACGCGCACCTTGGCGAGGGGCAGCCCGAGCACCTTGGCCACCGCGTTTTGCACGTAGAACGGGCACTGCATCGAGCCGTAGATCGCGATGGCTCCGAGCCCGTCGGGGACAGCGATCATCCCCTGCGTTTCGAGGTAGGCGTGCTCCTGATATCCCGTCTCGTAGGTCCCTTCGACGACGACGTCCGCCACGGCGAACGTGCCGTCGACATCGCCCTTCACCAACACCATGCGGTTGAACAGGTTGCCGCCCTCGGCGGCCGAGGGAACCGCGACCTGCGGCGCGTCGGGTTCCAGAGCCGCGAGGGGACTCGCCACAAACGGAAGAGGCTCGTAGTCCACCCGCACGGCATCCACTGCGGCGCGGGCCGCGCGCCGCGTCTCCGCGGCCACGAGAGCCACCGGCTCCCCAATGTAGCGGACCACGTCGGCGGCAAGCGCCGGCTGATCGTCAACGATGACGTGGACGATGTTCTCGCCCGGCACATCGGCCGCCGTGAGGACGACGACCACGCCGGGCATGCTGCGGGCGGCTTCGGCGTGAATGCCGAGGATGCGCGCATGCGGATGGGGGCTGCGAACGACGGCCGCGTGGAGCATGCCGGGGAAGGCGAGGTCGTCGACGAACCTCGCCTCGCCCCGGACCTTGTCCACCGCATCGGGCCGAGCGATCGCGGTGCCGATGAGCGTCGCCGGCGCTTCGTTCACTACAGACGGCCTCCCATCGTCAAAGTAAGGACTGCTTTCTGTGTGTGCAGCCGGTTCTCGGCCTGATCGAGAATCCACGACAGCTTGTTGTCGCACACCTCGGGATCCGCCTCGTTGCCGCGGTCGACGGGCATGCACTGGAGCAGATGCCCCGGCGCGCCGAGCTTCTTCTGGCGCTCCGTCGAGTACTTCCACCCCGCGTACTTCTTCGCGATCTCCGCCTCTTTCTCTTTCCCGTTCTGATAGCGGCCCATGGTGAACCAGTTGCGCGGGAAGACGACAGTCGCTCCGTCGAGAGAGCGATCGAGATCGTGCGAGATCTCGAACGACCCGCCGGACGCCGCAGCGAGGTCGCGGCACTGCTTTGTCACGTTCGGGTCGAAGTCGTACTCGGGTGGATTCGCTACGACCACATCCATCCCGTACATCGCCGAGATGAGCGCCGTGCCCTGCACCGAGCACAGGCCGCGGATCCACGGGGACCAGGCCCACATGATGACGATCTTCTTCCCCTTGACGCTCCCATCGAGCTTCTCGTGCATCGTGTAGATGTCGGTCAACGACTGACAGGGGTGGTTGATGTCCGACGCCATGTTGATGATCGGCACGCGGCAGTGCTCGGCGAACTTCTGCATCACCTGATCGCCTTGGCCGTAGTACTGGACCGCGTCGTCGAGCAGGCGGATGCCAATCCCGTCGCAGTAGCGATCCATCGCCTCGGCCGTGTCCTTGACGGTCTCCCCCGCGCCGGGCTTGTCTTCGAGCGACAGGCGCATCGTCTGCGGATTGATGAATTGCGAGTGCCCGCCGAGTTGCGTCATCGCCGTCTCGAACGACATCCGTGTGCGCGTCGAGCCGGCGAAGAACATCATCGCGAACGTCTTGTACTCGAGGTACGGATGCGGATTGCGACTGTAGTACGCACCCTTCAACTGGTCGGTGACCTTCATCGCGATGTCGTACTCTTCCTTCGTCCAGTCGACTTCGCTGATGAGGTCGCGGCCGGCAAGATCGAACCAGCTCATGAAACCTCCTTTGCCGGGGACGCAACCGCAGGGGCAGCCTCTGCGGTTGCGCCGGTCCTCCCTAGCCCATGAGGAGGGCCATCATGCCCTTCTGGCCGTGCAGACGATTGGCCGCCTGCTCGACGATGACCGAGTTCGGGCCATCGATGACCTCGTCGGTGACCTCCATGTCGCGGTCGGCGGGCAAGCAGTGCATGTAGATCGCGTTGTTGGTCAGCGCCATCTTGTCGCTCGTCGTGATCCAGTGCTTGTTCGCCTCGAACGCTGCCTTCGCCTTGTCCGGATCCATCGCCGTCTTGCCGTCCGTCGGCTGCACGGTCCACGCCTTCGGGTAGACGACGTCGGCGCCCTTGAACGCCTGGTCCATGTCATTCACGATGCGGAACCCGCCGCCATGCCTCTTGGCGAGGTCCTTCGACGCCTGGAGGACCTTCGGGTCAAGATCGAAGCCCTTCGGGTGGGCGAGCGTCACATCCATCCCCATCATCGACGCAGCGATGATGCAGCTCTGCGGCACCGCCAGCGGCTTCTCCACCGAGCCCGAGTACGCCCAGCTCATGACAAACTTCTTCCCCTGCAGGTCGTGACCCAGCTTCTCCTGCATGGTCATCACGTCGGCGAGGTCCTGGCACGGGTGGTACATGTCATCTTCCATGTTGATGACCGGCACCTTCGACCAGTGCGCAAACTCGCGGACGATCTGGTTCCCCTTGCCATACTTCCAGTCGGTGTACTTGCCGTAGATGCGGATGGCGATCGCGTCGCCCATCTCCGCGAGGACGCGGGCCACGTCGCTGATGCGTTCCGTCGAGTACGCCTTCTCGTCGCCCTTCAGAGCCGGAGTGTAGACGGCGCCGGGCTGCAGGAAGTGGGCGTGTCCGCCGAGCTGCGTCATCGCCGTCTCGAACGAATTTCGGGTGCGGAGCGACGTGTTGTAGAACATCATGTGCAGCGTCTGCCCGTCGAGGATCTTGTGCGGCTCGCGGCGAATAAACTTCCGCTTCAAGTCGTGGGCCGTGTCGAGCATGGCCTCCATTTCGTCGCGGCTGAACTCGAGCCAGGTGATGAAGTCCCGTCCTCTCAGTGTTGTGTTGGACATCTTCCTCCTCGGTCTTTCTACTCCCGTGTGATCGTGGTGCCCGCTCTTCCGTCGAGCGCATCCGTCGCCTTGTCGAGCGACGTGATGATCGCCCTCTCTCCACCCGACTCGATGAAGCGAATGGCGGCACGAACCTTCGGCTCCATCGACCCCTTCGCAAAGTGCCCCTCGGCGTGGTACTTCTTCGCCTCGGCCACGGTGATGTGGGTCAGGCCTTTCTCCTGCGGCGTCTTGTAGTGGAGCTTCACCTGGCTGATATCGGTGAGGATCACGAAGATCGACGCGCCGACGTCGACGGCCAGCCGCTCCCCGGCCAGATCCTTGTCGATGACGGCATCGACGCCCCGCAATTCTCCGTTCTCGCGAAGGACGGGAATGCCGCCTCCGCCGGAGGCAATGACGATCGAACGCGCCGCGACCAACTGGCGGATCGCCTCCTTCTCGAAGATCTCGACCGGGTCGGGTGACGCGACCACGCGGCGCCAGCCGCGGCCCGCGTCTTCCTTCACGTCGTAGCCCTTCTCCGTCTTCAGCCGCTGGGCCTCTTCCGCGCTGTAGAACGGGCCGACCGGCTTCGTCGGATGAGTGAAGGCTTCGTCCTTCGCATCGACGACGACCTGCGTCACGATCGTGGCCACCGGAATGTCGCCCCTCCCCTTCTTTGCAAGGAGGTTCGTCAAGGTCTGCTGGATCATGTAGCCGATGAGCCCCTGACTCTCGGCACCACAGACGTAGAGCGGCATCGGCGCCGCCACGTCCTTGCCGACCTCGTTCTGCAAGAGGATGTTCCCCACCTGCGGCCCGTTGCCGTGAGTCACCACGACCTTGTACTTGCCCGACTCCACCATGTGCACCAGCTGCTCGCAGGTCACATGGACGTTCTTCATCTGCTCCTCGAACGTCCCGCGTTGGCCTGGCTGCAGAATCGCATTCCCGCCCAGCGCTACGACGACGAGCTTCTTCTCGACGGCCATCCCATCACCTTTCCTGGATTCAACGTCGGACCGCCTCGACGGCGGCCCGCTAGGCTTCCCAGATCTCGCGCATGCGAGTCCAATGCTCGACCATCTTCGAGCGCGCCGTGGCCCCATCTTCCTCCTCCACCGCGTCGAGGATCTGACGATGGAGATCGACAACGTGCTGGAGATCGTTCACGTTCTTCAGGTAGTAGTGCCGCGTGAATTCTCGGTACACCTTCTGATCCATCGTGTCGATGAGAGGCGCGAGCGCCGACGACACGAGCGGATTGCCGGCTGCGTCCGCCAGCGCGCGATGGAACGCTTTGTCGGCCTGGAAGTACTCCTCGAAGTCGTTCTTCGCGGCGAACTTCCCCATCCGCTTGAGCGCCTCCTTCAGCTTCGTCACGGATGTTTTGGCCTTGGCTGCCTTCACCGCCGCCAGCTCGGCGACCGCCGGCTCGAGCGCCTCGCGCGCCTCCATGACCTCGAGGCACCCGGCCTCGCTCTCGATCAGCCCAACGGCATTTCGTTCGTCCAGCGGAGACGGCGCTCGCAGGACGTAGTTGCCGCTTCCCGGCCTCGACTCGATGATGGCCATCGCTTGGAGTGCCGACAGCGCCTCGCGAATCGACGGCCGACTCACGCCCATCTGCTCGGCGAGCTCGAATTCGGACGGAAGTCGTCCACCCACAGGGAAGTCGCCGCGCTGAATGGCCTCGACGACTTGCTCCGCGGCAATCGCCGAAACCTTGCGCGGCCTCACCCTTTCAAACGGCATGGATCTCTCCTCTCGCTCAAGCAGTCTGACAGCATGATAGCTTGACGGTTTCTAGCGAGCAACCGCCGACCCTGCGGTGCTTCCTCGCGCGAGGAACCGCCCGCGGCCGCCACGCGCACACGGCTCCCCGCCATCGACGATCGTCTCGCCTCGCGAGATCGTAGTCGTGACGCAGCCCGTCATCGCCCACGCCTCGTAGGGCGAGAAATCCGTCGCCATATGGAGTCGCGCCGCCTCCACGCGCCACGCCACGCTGGGATCGAAGAGGACCAGATCGGCGTCCGCGCCCACGTCGATCGCGCCCTTCTTTGGATAGAGACCGTAGATCTTCGCCGGCCCTTCCGCCGCCAGCCGCACAATGTCGTGCACCGCCAGCCGCCCCGTCGCTACCCCCTCGGAGTAGAGGAGCGGAAGCAGCGTCTCCACTCCCGGCAGGCCGTAGGGCAGGTCGTCGAACGTCCCGCGCCACGCTTTCTGATCCCGCGTGAACGGGCAATGGTCGGTGGCCATGAGGTCGATGTCGTGGCTACGTAGACCGCCCCACAGCGCCGCGCGATCGGCGTCCTCGCGGAGCGGCGGCGACGCCGCGAACAGATGTCCGTCCTCGCGGTCGTAGACCTCGCGAGTCAAGAGCAGGTACTGCGGGCAGGTTTCCACGGTCACCGCGCAACGTTCGGCGCGCGCCGCCCGCACGGCGTCGAGTCCGATGCGCGAGCTGACGTGAACAATGTGAACTCGGCACACCGCGTCGTGCGCAAGGCGGGTGACAGTGGAAATCGCTGCCTGCTCGGCAAGATCGGGTCGCGCTGTCGCGAGCGTCCTCATTCTCGCCCGCTCGTCCGCGGTGAGCCGCGAGGCGATCGAGCGAATCAAGCCCTCATCCTCGGCGTGGACGACGGCCACGGCGTCGAGGAGAGAGATCTCGCGGAACGCAGCGCGGAGACCGTCCGATCCCGTGCGCCGCCCCGACGCTTCGTACGCCGTGTAGAACTTGAAGCTGGTCACGCCGCGAGCCGCCGCCTCGTGCAGCTCGCGTTCGCGTCCAGGACGCCATCCGACGACCTCGCCGTGCAGCGCGTAGTCGACGACCGCATCCTTGGCCTCGACCAGCCGTTCGTCCAGCGCCTGCACGATCGTTCGATCGGGCGAGCCCGCGGTAAAGTCGATGATCGTCGTCACGCCGCCGCAGGCCGCGGCGCGAGTCCCGGAAAGGAAGTCGTCGCTCGACCGCGTTCCCCCCACCGGAAGCGCCATGTGCGTGTGCGCGTCGATGAGTCCTGGGAACACAAGCAAGCCCTCAGCATCGATCTCTCGCCGTCCGGAGAGGCCGGGAGCGACCGCGGCGATCGTCTCGCCCACGATGCCGACGTCGGCCGAGACCGTTGAGCTCGACGTGACGATGGTGCCACCGCGAATCACGAGATCCAGCATGTCTCGCTTCCTCCGTCGCCGCGGCCTGCGCAGCACAGGCCACGCACCGTCTTGCGAACCGGTCTGGCTGCATGATAGCATTGCCTTTGCGAAGCCTCAACGCGGTTTCCGCGCCGGGGCCTCCAGGAGGAAAAGCGATGATTGACCTCGAACTGCATCCAGATCGTCTCCAACGAGCCGTGCGGCGGGCCCGCGAGCGGGGCATCATCGTCCCCACCTTCGCCCAGATGAAGGATCCTCAGACGATCCCGACGCCCATCGTCGACCGGCTTGGCGATGTCGGTCTGTGGGACCTCCACCCGCTCAACCTCTTCCGCATCACATGGAAGAACGAGCCCGTGAAGACGGGCGGCCGGTTTGGCGACGTAAACATCTTCGAGTTCCCCTCCGAGCTGACCGGAGTGCCGGCCCGCATCCTGGCTCTGGTCGGGAAGTGGTTCCCCACGGGCGCGCACAAGGTCGGCGCAACCTTCGGATGCCTCGTCCCGCGCCTCGTGACCGGCCAGTTCGACCCGACGTACCACAAGGCCGTGTGGCCCTCCACCGGCAACTACTGCCGCGGCGGCGCGTTCAACTCCAACCTCCTCGGCTGCGAGTCCATCGCCATCCTTCCCGAAGGCATGTCCCGCGAGCGCTTCGAGTGGCTGGCGAAGATCGCCGGCGAGGTCATCGCCACGCCGGGCTCCGAGTCGAACGTCTGGGAGATCTTCCAGAAGTGCAAGGAGCTCGAGGCCGCGCGGTCGAACATCATGATCTTCAACCAGTTCGACGAACCGGGGAACCACCTCTGGCACTACGACGTCACGGGCCACGCCATGGCCGAAGTGCTGACCAACGAGCTGGGCGGCGGGACCTACGCCGGCGTCGTCTTGACCTCCGGATCCTCCGGCACCATGGGGTGCGGCGACTTCCTCAAGGAAGAGGCCCCGGACAGCAAGCTCGTCGTCTCCGAGGCGCTCCAGTGCCCGACGCTCCTCGAGAACGGCTTCGGCGCTCACCGGATCGAGGGCATCGGCGACAAACACGTCCCCTGGATCCACAACGTCCGCAACACCGACATGGTCGTCGCCATCGACGACGCCGATCCGATGGCTCTCATCCGCCTGTTCAACGACCCGGCGGGGCGCGCGTTCCTCACGAAGCAGGGAGTCCCCGCCGACGTCGTTGACCGCCTCGACCTGCTCGGCATTTCGGGCGTCGCCAACCTGCTCACGGCGATCAAGTTCGCCAAGTTCTACAACCTCGGAAGCGATGACATCGTCCTCACCGTTCTGACCGACTCGATGGAACTCTACCGGACGCGGCTCGCCGAGCTCGACGAGGCGCACGGCGCCTACACCGAACGACAGGCCGCCATCGACTTCGAGGCCCGTCTGCACGGGCAGAAGACGGACAACGTCCTCGAACTCGGGACCCGCGAACGCAAGCGCATTCACAACCTAAAGTACTTCACGTGGGTCGAGCAGATGGGCCACTCGGTCGACGAGCTGAACGCGCAGTGGGATGACTTCCCGGGGTACTGGGACCGCATCCACGACTCGGTCGGCGCAATCGACGAACGCATCGAAGCGTTCAACGACGAGGTCGGAATCCTGAAGGAGCTGGCGCGGTGACGACGCCCGCCGTCCCGGGCGGCGCGCGCCGCACCGACGCGCGCCGCGAGGTGTTCGCCGAGGAGTTGTACAGCGCGGTTACGCGACAATTGCCCCTGTCTCCCGACGGTCCCCGCACGCCGCTGAACGTGGCCGGAGGCAGCCCACCCCGCCCAGTGATTGTGTCGGGTGGGGGTGGGAGCCCACCCCGCACCATCATCGTGGCAGGCGGGGTGGGGGCGGGAAAGACGGAGGCCGGTCTGCACCTGGCGCAACGCCTTCGCGGCGCCGGCGTCGCGGTCGGCGGCATCCTCGCGCCGCGGCTCGTCGAACGCGGCGAGACCGTGGGCTACAACGTCCTCGACGTCTCGACCGGAGAGGACGTCGCCTTCGCCCGAGCCGATCCGCCCGGGCAAGCCGTCGGCCGATTCTTCGTGCGACCCGCCGGCCTCGCGTTTGCCGAGCGCGCGCTGCAGCACAGCATCGAGCGCGCCGACGTTGTCTTCATCGACGAAGTCGGCCGCTGGGAGCTGGCCGGCGGCGGCCACGCGCCGGCCTTGATGGACCTCCTGCAATCGCGCGTCCTTCCCGTCCTGTTCGTGCGCACGGAGCTCGTTCAGGCCGTGGCCGACCGCTTCGCGTTGCAGGCGGCGAAGGTCCTACGCTTGGCGGAATTGGTGCAGCGAGAGCCCGCGGGCGGACGGCGCGCATTCTGGTCGATCGTCGACTCCATGCCGTACCCGCTCTTCCTCACCGTCGCTGCAGACGGGTTCCCGCAGTCGCGTCCGATGAGCCTCGTCGAGCGCGACGATCACACTCTGTGGTTCCCCACCTCCCGCGCCTCGCGCAAGATCGGCCAGATTCGGGCCCACGCGCGGGTCACCGTCTTGTTCGTCGACACCGACCGCTACAACTACGCCTCGTTCCACGGGATCGCCTCTCTGGAGCCCGACAACGAGAGGACACGCCGACTGTGGCGTGACGACTGGCGCGACGACTGGCCCGCCGGACCCGACGACCCGGACTACGCGCTCATCCGCGTCGACGGCGCCCGCGGCTTCTTCCTGCATGGAACCACCGGCGAAGCGGGCGAGATCGACTTGCGCGCCGACCACGATACGTAGTCCGTGGTCCATGGTCCGGAGTCCACGGTGCGCAACGCAGGACTGTGGTTCCGAAGAGGGTGGCGTCAACGAATCGCTTTCGCGAATCACTGTAGCGTCGCACCTTGCGTGCGACGTCGACGTTCGCGTGTCTCATCCGACGCCGAATGAGCCGTTGGAGACAAGCTTGCGGCATCAGCGAACCGCCGCAAGCCCTAGCTCCCGGCACCAACGAAACGCCGGGAGCCAAGCTCACGACGCTACAGTGGCTCTTCGGTACGACGCTACGTCCAAACCGTCACGACCGCTCTGGCTTCCCGGACCGCGGAGCAACGACCTGGAGTTGCCACCTCATGCGAAGCCTGTTGGCGCCGCCGGTTCTGGCAACTCCCTAGCTGCTCGGCAGCGAACATCGCCGAGCAGCCATGGACTCCGGACCGCGGACCGCGAGTTGGGCTTCCGCAAGAGCCCGCGGTAGGATCTGCCTACACCTCGGAAGCGTAGGATCATCAAGGAGCGCGCATGGAGTGGATTTTTCTCGCCATTGGCCTTGTCGTCGGCGCCGCACTGGGCGCCGTGCTGGCACACGCCCGCGCTCAGGCGCGCACGGCGGAGCTTGCCGCCGAGCTGCGCGCCAAGACGGAGGAACTCGCGACCCTCGAATCCCTGCGCGCCGACAACGAGCGCCTGCGAATCGAGGCCGCCCGCGGTGATTCCGAGCGTGCCGCGGCCGCGGAACGCGTCCAGTGGGTAGAGAAGGCCCAAGAGTCGTTGCGCGAGGCATTCACCGCCCTTGCGTCGGACGCGCTGACATCGAACGCCGAGCAGTACCTGGCGCGTTCGCGCGATCAGCTCGCCGCGCTCCTGAACCAGGTGCGCGGTGACTGGGGTACCCACAAGGAGGAACTGAAGAGCCTGGTTGCCCCGCTCGAGAAGTCGCTCGTGACGCTCGACGGGCAGATCCGAACACTCGAGGAGAAGCGTGAGGGCGCCTACGCGAGCATCGGCGAGCAGATCCGCGCTCTCGGCCTGGCCGAGGCGCAACTGCAGAGCACGACGACGACGCTCGCCCAGGCGATGAAGTCGTCCACGGCCCGAGGGCGATGGGGCGAACTCCAGCTGCGGCGGGTCGCTGAGTTGGCCGGCATGGAGGACCACGTCGACTTCGACGAGCAGACGGTCACCGACGAAGGCCGCCCGGACATGGTCGTCTACCTCCCGGATGGGGGTGTCCTGCCCGTGGACGCCAAGGCGTCCGCCAGCGCCTATCTCGATGCCATGCAACTCGACGGCGACGCGCGATGCGCTCGGCTCGCCGACCACGCGAAGGCAATGCGATTGCGCATCCAGGACCTGGCGAAGAAGCAGTACTGGGCGCAATTCGCGCGCGCCCCCGAACTCGTCGTCATGTTCGTCCCGATCGAATCTGCACTCGCCGCAGCGTTCGAGGAGGATCCGGAACTGCTCGAGTACGGCTTGAAGCAGAAGATCCTCTTCGCGTCCCCGATCACGCTCTTGGCGCTCCTGCGCACCGTCGCGTTTGGGTGGAACCAACTCCACATCACCGAAAACGCCCGTGCCATCGCCGAGCAGGGCCGCGAACTCTACGACCGCGTGATCAACGTCCTCGACCCGATCGGCGACGTCGGCAAGCACCTGAAGAAGAGCGTTGACGCCTACAACCAGGCCGTCGCCTCCCTCGAGGGGCGGCTCCTGCCCGCCGCGCGCCGACTCAAAGAGCAGACAGCGTCCGCCAAAGAGCTGCCAGAGCTTGAGCCCATCGACCGCGCGCCGAGGTTGCCGCTGGACGCCGGACAGTCGTAGACGAGCGAGCCCGGAGTCCGTGGCCGCACCCTACTCCGGTTCTCTGAGGATGTGGTGCGCAAGAGGCTCGTTGATCTCACGATGCCTGGGGACGGCGGCCGATCCCGGAACTCAACCCGGATCGTTCTAGGGGTGTGGCAGATCACTCGACCGGCCAAAGTTTCACCGTGTAGTCCTCCGACCCCGAGGCGAGAAGCTTCCCGTCGGGTGAGAACGTGACGGCATTGACCGCCCAGGTATGGCCTGCGAGGGTGCGCAGTTCCTGTCCCGTGGCGACGTCCCACAACTTGATCGTCTTGTCCCACGACCCCGAGGCGAGGACCGTCCCGTCGGGTGAGAAAGCGACGGTATGGACGAAATTGGCGTGACCGGCGAGGGTGCGCAACTCCTGGCCCGTGGCGACCTCCCATAGCTTGACCGTCTTGTCCCACGACCCCGAGGCGAGGATCGTCCCGTCGGGCGAGAAGGCAACAGAGAAGACCCGGTCGGTATGGCTCGAGAGGGTGCGCAGCTCCTGCCCCGTGGCGACGTCCCAGAGCTTGACCGTCTTGTCCTGCGACCCCGAAGCGAGAGTCTTCCCGTCGGGGGAGAAGGCGACAGAGTTGACATCGCCGGTATGTCCTGCGAGGGTGCGCAACTCTTGTCCCGTGGCGGCGTCCCATAGCTTGATCGTCTTGTCATACGACCCCGAAACGAGCAGCTTCCCGTCGGGGGAGAAGGCAACGGAGTGGACCCAACTGGCGTGACCTGCGAGGGTGCGCAGCTTCTGTCCCGTGGCGACGTCCCACAACTCGATCGTCATCCACGACCCCGAGGCGAGTGTCTTCCCGTCGGGGGAAAAGACAACGGAGGCGACAGCGTCGGCATGGCCTGCGAGGGTGCGCAGCTCCGCTCCTGTGGCGGCAACACGCAGGTTGACCGTCTTGTCCCACGCCCCCGAGGCGAGGAGCGTCCCGTCAGGCGAGAAGGCAACGGAGGTGACAGGACCAGTATGCCCTGCGAGCGTGCGCAAGATCTGCCCGGTGGCGACGTCCCACAGCTTCACCGTGTTGTCCACCGACCCCGATGCGAGGAGCGTCCCGTCGGGAGAGAAGGCAACGGAGAGGACCAAGTTGGTATGGCCGGCGAGGGTACGCAGCTCCCGTCCCGTGGCGACGTCCCACAGCTTGACCGTCTCGTCCTCCGACCCCGATGCGAGGAGCCTCCCATCGGGTGAGAAGGCGATCGAGTAGACGGTGCTGGCATGGCGTGCGAGCGTGCGCGCCAGTTGTCCTGTGGCGACGTCCCACAATCTGATCGTCTTGTCCACCGACCCAGACGCGAGGAGCTTCCCATCGGCTGAGAAGGCGACGGAGACGACCAAGTCGGTATGGCCTGTGAGGCTGCGCTCCAGCCGTCCCGTGACGACGTCCCACTGCTTCACCGTCTTGTCATACGATCCCGAGGCGAGGAGCGTCCCGTCAGGCGAAAAGGCAATGGAGCTGACCTCGGCAGAATGGTCCGCAAGAGTGCGCAAGACCTGCCCGGTGGCGACGTCCCACAGCCTCACCGTATTGTCCCAAGACCCCGAGGCGAGGAGCTTGCCATTGGGTGAGAAGGCGACGGACACGACCAAGTCAGTATGGCCTACGTGGGTTCGCACCAGCTGCCCTGTTGTGACATCCCAGAGTATCACGGTATTGTCAAACGACCCCGATGCGAGAAGCGTCCCGTCAGGCGAGAAGGCGACGGAGGTAACCCAGCTGGTATGGCCTTCAAACGTGCGAACAACCGTCCAGTGCTCTGTCTCCACAAGATGCACCGCGCTCGCTGCGCCGGCGACAGCTACGTAGCGGCCATCCGGGGAGAAAGCCACCGAGTAGACCATCCCGAACCCGAACGTGCGCACAGGTGGCAGCAACTCGGGCGAGCCGGACTGGGCTGCGCCGTCTCTTGCGATAGTCGAAGGGGTGAGCTGAATGGCCTGGCCGAGAGGCAGGGCTGCAGGAGCAGACTCATGCCCCGTTTGACCACTCGCGGCCGTGGATGCCGGAGCTCCGGTCCGTCGCGAATCTCCGGAGCCAGTACATCCAGTCACCAGAAGCGCAACAATGACGCCTAGTACGGTGAACAGAGTCGCTTCTCGTCGTAGACTCATCATCGCTCCTTCGCTTGGATGCAAGGTCCCACGCAGGGCTTGCGTGCCCCGTACCCACCGTTCGGTCCACTTCTCAAGCTAGTCTAGCGCGCCGAGCGAAAGCTGAAATACCATGCGAAGCCCACACGTGTGGACTTGGCTTGTTACGCCCGGTGGACGAGTCTCGAACCGGACACCTCGCCCACTGACGCGACTCGATGATACTGCGCTCAGCTTTGGTGAGCCACAGAGAGGCCCGATCTGCCCCTACGAAGACTGGTCCAAGGTGAGTGCTAGGATCGGCATGACGGTAAGGCAAGGTGTTCGTCGAGAACTCGCGACACGAGTACAACACCGTCTGCCCACAGCAGTCTCGGGCGCTGGTCGGTTTGGGCGTTTGTCGCCGGTGGGGGACGCGCGCTAGGCTAGCGCAGGGAGTCGACCGAACGGTGGGGCAGATCAGGCGTGCCGTCTCCTGTTCGTGCGGCTCCGCTCTCAGGTGAGCACCAGGAGGTGGCCCCCATGAGAAGAAGGGTTGTGGCCCTCGTGATCGTCGCCAGCGCCGTCCTCGCGCTCGTTGGGCTTTCCCAGCCGATCTACTTGCCCCCGCTCGTTCTCAAACTGCCCGTCCTCAACGTGCATTATCTGACGGGGAACTTCGAGGCGAAGGGGATGGCAGAGACGGACGCGGGTACGCA
Source organism: uncultured bacterium (assembly GCA_903857865.1). Classification (GTDB taxonomy): domain Bacteria; phylum Bipolaricaulota; class Bipolaricaulia; order UBA7950; family UBA9294; genus CAIOGO01. The sequence goes on from CAIOGO010000006.1 coordinate 55,419, forward strand.
GGACATCGCCGTTTCCGGTTCCATCGGTTTCCAGGTTTGGGGAGAGAAGAACGACCTGCATGTTGCACTCATTGTCTTCGACGTCGTCAGCAAGGGTGTTTCCACGAAGCGCGAGGAGACCGGCGTCCTAGGGCTGTCACTTCTGGGGCAGCAGGCTGAGCTAGGATACTCCTCTCGTGCGGCTGAGGTGAGTGGTGGATTTGACACCGTCCTACACTACGAACTGATCGACCGGCTCCTCGGCTACCGGCAGACGGAGTCCAAGCGCGAAGCGGACCTACTCCCCTCCTTCACTGAGACGATGAGAGTTTCGATGACGGGGAAGTTCTCGGAGCCGCTCGTCATTTCCGAGAAGGGACAAGTGCGCTTCGAAGGAGATGTGGAGCTCGCCCTGTCGTCGAGCGTGCTAGGCGCTGTGACGCGCGCGCGCTGGACGATCATCGTGAACGTTGACTGGAGCCTGTACCGTCCGGCCCAGTTTCTGCTCATCCAACCGGTGTTCATTGGGACGGGTCCGGGCGACCCGACCGCGACCGGGACAGCGTTCTCCACGCTAATGGACTACGCCCACACGCTGTGGAACCGCTGCGGGAGCGTCCGATGTGTCAAGTTCGCCATCTACGAGCCCATCTACGTCAACAACAACGCCTACCGCATCCTCGACAACTCAACCGAGGCTACCGCACTGATGGCGGAGGTGAACGTCACCGACGCGATCGAGGTGTTCGTCGTCGAGCGGATGTCGACAAGCTTCGCCTGCAGTACCGGAGGAGGCTTTTGCAGCTCCTCTGGGACAGCATCAGCGAAGATCGTGAGCTGCGACCAGCAGCTTGCCGTGCCGTGCCCGTGCCCGTCGGCGTGCGCGACCTGGTGCCCGTGTGGGCCGTGCCAGTGCGGAGCGCTCAACCTTTGGCACTTGGCTCACGAGTTGGGGCACGCTCTGAACCTCGCCCATCCCGGGGAGCCGTCGGGGAGTCTGGTGGAAGGCACGGTCAACTCGAACTTGGAGCCAAGCGGCTTCTGCTGTGACAACCCGTCGAGCCAGAGCGCCAAGAACTGCCGGAGCGCAGGAAACCCACTCCTGACCTGGGGACTCACCACCTGCTCAGGAACGCCGGACATCTCGGATTAGCAGGACTGCGAGGACGACACACTGAGCGCTCTCTCCTCCTCTGGAGGCGGGGGCGCCCCTGGGGAATCCTCGGGCAGTAGCCAGCCCCTCATGCCCGTGGTCTTGTCCTGAGTCAGTCTGCCCGCCCTCCGCTACGCTATGTGCCTGTCAGTACCGCAGCGGGAACTCCGCGTGAAGGTTCCTCGGCACTCGCACCTCGGACGACCTCTGACCCAGCCCCCGCGTCGGCTCCACCTTATGGAGTCGAGCTCATGGGTGGCCTGCTACAACGTTGCGGGGAACTGCATTTCGTGAACTGCCAGCCGCGGGACCTTCACAGGAAGTCCACACGTGTGGACTCGTGATTAGGGCGGGAGGATGGCGATTGGAGCGCCCAAGGTTCTCTAATCGCTTGGGAGTCTGCTTCGCAGACTCCTTCCTCGGCGTCGGAGGTTCTCACCCTCCCCGGTAGGTGCAAACCCGCAGGACCGAAAGGCCCTGCGGGTTTGCACTTAGGGCGGGAGGATGGCAGCTGGAGCGCCCGCCGGCTCCAGCTGCTTGGGAGTCTGCTTCGCAGACTCCTTCCTCGGCGTCGGAGGTTCTCACCACTCCCCGGTAGGTGCAAACCCGCAGGACCGAAAGGCCCTGCGGGTTTGCACTTAGGGCGGGAGGATTCGAACCTCCGATTGGCGGCTCCAAAGGCCGCTGCCTTTCCGCTTGGCTACGCCCTAGAACGTCACATCCTCCATCGGCAATCCCGAGACGCCGACACCCTGGCCGACGACTTCGACGTACTTGGCCAGGATAGCGGTCTCCATGCGCAGGCGGAAGTCGTTGTCAATCGGGTGCGCGGTGTCGCGAAACTCGCCGTTCTTCACCTCGCGGCTGGGCATCGCGACGAACAGGCACTCTTTGCCTTCGATGATCTTCACACTGCGAACGATGAAGACCTCGTCAAAGACGACCGAGCAGAACACTTTCAGATTCCCCTCATCCCGCATCGGCCGAATCTCAACCTTCGTAATCTCCACCCTAGAGCCTTTCTCATCCGTCGCTGTTCGATCGATCTTAGCGGCCCGCTCGAGGTCTTTCAATTCCCCGCGCGGTCACCGCCCAGTTCGATCTCCGTGACCCCGTCCCCGCCCAACTGGGGCCGGGCGTACACAAACGAGGACACGAACGAGCAGGATGCCAAGTAGGTGCGCACGGCATCCCGCAGCGCGCCGGTTCCCTTTCCGTGGAGGATTCGCGCGTTGCGGATGTCGGCACGCAGGAGTTCGTCGAGGTACGCTTCGACCTGCCGCAGCGCCTCGCTTACGGTCATGCCTCGCAGATCGAGTTGGAGCGGCACCTGGCTCGGCCGCGGCCGCCTCATGGTCACAGGCTGCTCTCGGCGCTCAACCCGCCGTTTCGTCGGCCGCGGCATCTCGAGGTCATCCGCCTCGGTGGACACGCGAATGCCGCCGTCGAGATCGACGATGACCTTGCCGCGCGCGTCGACGTGCACGATGCGCCCACCCGCGTCAACACTTCGAACGTGAACGAGGCGACCGACATCAACCATCTCCGCCGGAAGCGGCTCCGGCCGAATGGCCTCTTCGATCACGTCCCGTGCCTCGGCCACGTCGGCCCGAAGCTCCAGCAACTCGCGCAAGTCGACCTTCGCTTCCTCGGCGGACCGCCCCTCCGCGCTGCGCAGGCGAGCGAGCGCCTCCTCCGCCTTCTTCTGACCATCTCGCAGGAATCCCTCGAGGGCTCGCGCCTTTTCCGATAGGACACTCTCCCGGTCTCGCTCGAACGCGCCGAGCTGCGCCTCGTACGTCTCACGGGTTTCGCGCGCCGCACGGCGGTCCCGTTCGGCTGCCTCCCGCTGCTCGACGAGCATCCGCCGCTCGCGGTGCAACTCGTCGATGATGTCCTCGGCGCGAATCTCCCCGGCCGAAAGGAACTCACGCGCACGTTCGATCATCGACGAGGCGAGCCCCAACCGCTCGGCGATGATGAACGCGTTCGATCGTCCTGGGACTCCTTCGATCACGCGAAAGGTCGGGCTGAGCGACACGAGGTCGAATTCCATCGACGCCGTCTTGATCTCGGGATGTCGAATGGCAAAGTACTTGAGCGGCGTCAGGTGGGTCGAGACGGCGACGTACGCCCCGCTGCCGAGCAGAGTCTCGATAATCGCGAGGCCCAGCGCGGCCCCCTCCTGCGGATCCGTCCCCGCCCCCAACTCATCCAGCAATACGAGCGTCTCCCCGTCCGCTTCGGCGAGGATGGCGACGATGTTCTTCATGTGGGCCGAGAACGTCGATAGGCTCTGCTCGATCGACTGCTCGTCGCCGATGTCGGTGCGCACCTTGGCCATGATGCGCACCTGAGAGTCCGCCGCAGCGGGGATGGGGATCCCGGATTGCGTCATCAGGGTCAACAACCCCACGGTCTTCAGGGTCACCGTCTTCCCGCCGGTGTTCGGGCCGGTGATCACGGTCATTCGGCGGTCACCGCCCAACGAAAGCGTAACCGGCACGGCGCGATCGCGATCGAGGAGCGGGTGCCGCGCGTCTCGAAGCGCGATCGAGCTCCCGATCTGCGGCGCAGCGCAGCAATAGGCCACGGCGAATTCCGCCCGCGCAAACAGGCCGTCGAGGTGCGCGAGGACGGCGCGGTCGCGCAGCAGGGCCGCCTCGCTCTCGAGGAACTCCCCGGCGAGTTCGCGAAGGATACGGTGAATCTCGTCGCGAATCGCATCCGCGAGCTCGGCAAGGACGTTGTTCTCCGGCACGACCCACGTCGGCTCGGCGTACAACGTCTGCCCCGTCGCCGACCGATCGTGGATGACGTAGTCGGCCATCCCGATGGTCCCGCTCTTGACCGGCACGACGAGGCGGCCGCGCCGGCGCGTGATCATTGGCTCGCTCACAATGTCCGGGTTGCGCTCCAGGAGAGCGCGGAGCTTCGTTTCGATTCGTGCCTCGATCGTTCGGCGCTTACGGATGAAGTTCGCGAGTTCCGAGGATGCGTCGTCGCGGACCTCGCCCCGCTCGTCGATCGTCTTGCGGATGTGGCGGCCGAGGGCATCTCCTCCTGCCGTCAGACGTTCCGCGTGGGAACGCAAGAGCGGTAACCCCTCCTGCTCGCCGAGGAGGGCGCGGACGGCCAACGTCGCGTCGAGGGTTTGGAGAATCAGGAGGAACTCCTCGCCGCCCAGCCCGCCCTGGCGGGCACGATTGAGGAGCGGTGCAAGGTCGCGGACGCCGCCAAGCGAGAAGCGACCGGAGCCCCCAAGGAACGTGACGGCCTCCCCCACTTCGGCGAACGCAGCGCCGATGGCCGCACGGTCGGTGACGGGAACCAGCGCATCGACCGCTTCTTCGCCAAGCGACGAGGACGCGTAGGCACGCACGATGCCCTTCAGGCGATCGAACTCAAGATCGCGCAGTGCCTTCTCATCCGCCACGTGAGTCGTCACGGATCTTCGCTCCTTTTCCGTTCTCCGCACTCTCAGTCAAGGCGCGCCCCGTCACACCGCGCCCTCGATGCGGGTTGTAGCCCATCCTCGAACTCGCATCCATGCGAGCTATTGCTCCTTGTGGGACCCGTGAGGTTTCACCATCATAGGCCCACATGCGGCAGTGGCACATCCGCCACGAAGGGGAGGTGAATCCGTGGACTCGCGATCGTCCGTCCGCGCCTACGGCGGCCGCGCCTCTGGCGCTCGCGCCTATGGCGCTCTGGTGGGCGCTATGGCCATTTGGGGGCTTTCGTTCCTCGCGACCAAGGAGCTGCTCCCGACCGTGCCCGTCTTGTCCCTCCTCTTCGCGCGATTCGCCATCGCCGCCGCGCTGCTCGCCGCGATCGGCCTCGTCCGCGGTGGCCGAGGCAGAGCGCTCCGCGTCTCGCGCCGAGATCTCGCGATGCTCGCGGGTCTATCGATTCTGAGTCCCATCGGCTACTACCTCTTCGAGACCTACGGCGTCGCCTGGACTCAGGCCGGACACGTCTCCGTCCTCATCGCGACCATTCCGATCGCCGTCTACCTGATTGCCTTCGCCCGCCGCATGGAACGCGTCACGTGGCGCCGCACGCTCGGGATTCTGCTCGCATTCGGCGGCGTCATCCTGCTCATTGACTCCTCGAGCGGAGAGGCCGGAGCCAGCCTCACCGGCGACCTCTTCGTGCTCGGCGCCGTCCTTTGCGCCGCCGTCCAGACGATTCTGCTCAAGAACGCCGTCCGCCGCGTGACGCCCCTCCAGCTCACGTTCTACCAGGCGCTCCTGTCGCTCGTCGTCTTCGGGCCGCTCGCGTCGATCGACGGATTCTCGTGGGTCGGACGACTATCGCCGACAGGTTGGGGGCAGCTCCTATTCCTCGCCGTCTTCTGTTCTGGCGTAGCCTTCCTCGCCATGAACTACGCCCTCGTTCGCCTCTCCGTAACGAGCGTCGCCGTGTCGGTCAACCTTGTCCCGGTGATCACCCTGCTCGCGGAGGCGCTGCTGCTCGGCGTCAGGCTGGCGCCCGCGAAGCTTGGCGGCGCCGCGCTCATCCTCCTCGGCGTGCTGGCGACGCAAGTCGACGGGCAGCCGCCCGTGGTCCCGCCATCCGGTGGGGCGGGATGACGGCCCCGCGGTTCTTACGGCCGTTCGTCGTCCGGCGCGGACCGGCGCGGCGCGTTCTTCAGCTCGCGTCACCCGTCATCCTCGGGTCCCTGTCCACGACGCTCCTGTCCACGGTGGACACGATCATGCTCGGTCGGCTCGGCAAAGAGCCGCTCGCGGCCTCCGGCATCGCCGGCGTCTTCTTCTTCGCCCTCGTGTTCTCGCTCGGGTCGATCTCCGTGGGCATTCAGACGTTGACCGCGCGACGCTTCGGGGAGGGGGAGTTCGCTCGCTGCGGCGAAGTCCTGCGCACCGGGCTCTTCCTCGCCGCGGCCATCGGCGTTCCGCTCTCCATCGCCGCACCGTGGATCGCCGCCGCGGCAGGCCCAGTTCTGTCGAGAGACACGGTCGTTGCACAGTTGGGCTCAACGTACTTGCAGTTTCGGCTCTACGGAGCCGCGCTCACACTCTTGGGATCGGCGTACGGCGCGTTCTACGCCGGGATCGGAGCGACGCGCCACGTCCTCTACAACGCCCTCCTCGTGACGGCGGTCAACATCCTGTTGGGATACGCACTCATCTTCGGCCGCCTGGGGCTCCCGACCCTTGGCGTCAAGGGCGCAGCGTTGGCAGCCTCGCTCGCCGTGGCCTGCGGCCTCGCCTACTACGTCGCGGTCTCCATCTCGCCCACCGTGAGACGTCGCTTCGCGCCATTTCGCACGCTGGGTTCGGTCGGGCCGTGGGTTCGAGCGATGGTGCGTCTCTCCGCACCCATCGTGCTTCAGCGCATCGTCTCCTACGGGAGCTGGTTCGGCTTCTTCTTCGTCGTGTCGCGCATCGGCACCGCGGAGCTTGCTGCCACGAACGTCATCCGCCAGATCTACTCGCTCCCGATCACGCTTGCCAGCGGCATCGGGGTTGCGACGGCCACGCTGATCGGACAGAACCTCGGCGCGCGGCGTCCGGACGACGCGGAACGACTCGGCTGGGAGGGAGCGCGCCTCGCTGCGTATGCGATGGGCGCAATCGGCCTCCTGTTCCTCGCGTTCCCTGAGCCCCTCCTGCGGGTCTTCACGGGCGAACCGTCGGTCATCGCCGCCGGACGCGGCCCTCTCTTCTACTTGGGGCTCGTCCAGGCGTTTGCCGGCGTGGCCCTCGTCCTGTCGCAGGCGCTCCAGGGTGCCGGGAACACGCGCTTCGTCCTGTGGGCGGAGCTCCTCGTGTGCGGTTTCGTCTACCTTCCGGTCGTCTTCTTCCTCGGGCTTCGCACGCCCCTCGGCCTCTCCGGCGCATGGATGGGGGAATACATCTACTGGGTCGCGGTCACAGCGATCATGGCACTCAAGTTCCATCGGGGGGATTGGAAACGCATCCAGGTCTAAAGAACGCTCGGGAGGCGCGGGCGCCTACTTGTCTGCAAGAAAGTCGCTGATGGCGTCAAGAACGGCGGCGGCGACTCTTTCCTGAACGGCGGGGTCCTGCAGAGAGAGCGCGTCGCTTTTCTCCGTGACGAAGCCCATCTCGACGAGGGCTGCCGGCATCGTGGCCTTCGCCGTGTAGAGGGACGCCGAGCGCACGCCTCGATCCTTCGAGCGCGTCGCCGCGACAACGCCGTCCTGTAGCGCGGCCGCCAGGCGTTCGCTGCCCTCATCGTCCCGCGCCCCTTGGGCGACGTACGTCTCGACGCCCCGCGCGGTCGAGTCCGCGGCCGCGTTCGCGTGCAGACTCACGTAAGCGGCGGCACGCACCTCGCGGGCTCGCGCGATGCGCTCGGTCAGTTCGAGGAATCGATCGTCCGTCCGAGTGAACACGACGTACAGGCCGGGATAGCGAACCGCCGCGAGCGCGATGCAACGCGCAACCGCGAGGGTGATGTCCTTCTCGAGAACCCCGGACTGGCCGATGGCTCCCGGATCCTCGCCGCCGTGTCCAGCGTCGATGACGACCACAACGGGCGACTCGCCGATCGTCCCACCGCCTCCGATCGCCATGGATCCAAAGACGATGCCGATCAGACTCATGGCAACGGCCACGCGGTACGGTCCTCTCACGCTTCGGTTCCTCCTTGCCTGGCGAGGAGGGTAGCCGCACAGCCACAGCCCGCAGCCGCCTCTGATCGCCGGAGAAGCGACATTTGGGGCGCCGATGCCGCCTCGGTGTCCTTTCGCAACGTCGCCGTCCTAGAAGACGGCGAGGGCGTCAACGCTGCGGGCGAGTGGCTGCCTTGTCTTTGACGCGACTCTCAGCGTCCAGCCCGGGCCTCTCGGCGTGCCCGAAACCGGCGGCTCAGGCCCCCTCGCCGCGTCGTTCGCGCGACCGCTTGCGGAGGGTCTCCGCGCGCCGCTTCCGCTCCTCGTCCTGTCGATCGCGCAGATCGGCATCGCACGCCCCGAGCGCCGCAACTCGTGCGCCGGCGTCGTCGGCACCCTCCGAGTTCCCGAACCAGCGCAGGACAAAGTCGGCGAGCGACGTCTCGAGGGTCACGTCCCTGTGCAGACGCCCGAACGCACGAGCATGGACCCGCGCCCGAAGACCATCGGCGTAGTCGACGCGGAGGTAGATCGAGCCCGGGTCCTCCGGCCGATCCGATCTCCCCTCCCAGCGAATGTCGCTGACACGCCCGGCGCCCCACCGACAGTCCCTGGGGGACACGGTACAGTCGGCGAGCGCGCGCCAGCGCGTAAGATCGTCCGCCGCGAACCGACAGAAGAGATCGGCGGGGACTGTCTTCACTTCCATCCTGACGCACCCCCAGTCAGGCGATCCTAGCCAAGCTCGGTCGAGTCTTCCACTCGCGCCCGGCGAATCGCACCATCGCCGCGCGGCCGCTCGTCGCTCCCCGACCGGCCACATGGTCGTGCGACACACGGTGCGACGCGATACGCTCCCGGAATCCGAAAGGAGATACCGTGAGCCTCCTGCGCCCGCATCTGTCGTCCGCCACCTTCGCTGCCCTCGCGTTGCTCGTCCTGGGCGGATGCACGCTGTCGCCGGCCGGCGGCCGTACGCCGACGGCCGTCATCGACGCGAGCCGGCTCGGCGGTCCGGCTCCCCTCGTCGTGAGCTTCGATGCGTCGCGGTCCCGCGACGACGGCGAGATCGTCGACATCGAATGGTCGTTTGAAGGGGAAGCATCGACGCTCCACGGCGCGCGCTGTGCGTACGTGTTCCGCACGCCCGGCACCTGCGCCGTCCACCTCACCGTGATCGATGACGAAGGGAATGTGGGATCGGCGCATGTCGACATCGTCGTCGAGAACTCTCCACCCGTCGCCAACTTACGCCTGTCCGACGACGCCCCGCTTGTCGGGGAGTGGGTGACCGTCGACGGCTCGGGATCGTACGACCCCGAGGGACTGCCCATCGAGCTCGCCTGGGACTTCGGCGACGGGGTCACTGCTCGCGGAGCGACCGGAGGCCACGCCTACGACTCCGTCGGCCTCTACACCATCACTCTCGTTGTGCGCGACGCCGCGGGCGGCGAGTCAACCGCCCGTCACAACCTGCTCGTCCAAGAGAGGACTCCAGGCGGCGGATGCTCGGGCGGCGGCGCCGTCACTCTTTGACGATCAGCGACGGCGGCGTCCCGTTCCGACGTTAGGTGACGGCGGCGGCAGTTGAGAGCGGGGAGGGCGGCGAACGCGCGTAGCGGACTCTCACGCCAAGAGCGCAAAGGGTGCAAAGATACACAGGATCACTGTAACGTCGCACTCGGGGTTAAGAAGAGAGTGCTAATGCGCTCGGTTCTCACGAAAGAGCGCGCCGCACCCTGTGTGCGACGTCGGTGAATTGAGAACGATGTCGAACCCGAACGTCGGAGGCAAGCTTGCGGCATCACCGAACCGCCGCAGGCCCTAGCTCCCGGCACTTACGAGACACCGGGAGCCAAGCTCCGACGCTACAGTGGAGCGATTCGCTCCGCACGGCGCCGACGGACTGCATCCCCGTCGAACCGGCGCACGGCCACGGCGGCGGCGCCGTCCTGGGCCGGAGTAGACGCAGGCAGCAACCACTTACCTCGCCAGTCGCTCTCGACGTATGATGAGTTCTGCCGGCGCGGGAAGGAGGACTCGTGGACCGTACGCTTCGGACGCTCGCCATTCTGGTCGCCGTGGGATTGCTCGTCGCCATCCTCGTCTTTCTCGTTTCCGTCAGCCGCAACGGCATTCGCATCGACATCTCCGGGGACGTTCGCATCGTGGGGATCCCGCAGGAGATCGCGTTGCGGATGGACGAGCCCGTCCTTCTCTCCATGCCCGATGGCACGACGCTCGCCGCGACGGTGACCGGAGCCGAGACCGGGCCGGTCACCCTGGCGTTTGCTTCCGCCCTGTGCCCGACGTGCGGCTCCTCCATGCTCCCGGTGCGGTTCAACGTGCTCACGGGCAAGATCGAGTGGGCGTGCCCGCACTGCGACGCCTCGGGACCCTGAACTCGTCAGCGTCCGATCCCTCGCCCGTTGGCCCATAGGCTCGCGAAGTAGCTCTCGAATACGGAGGCGACGTCCGGCATCCGCACCAAAGCCACGTTCGCCTCGATGTTCCGCTCGACGGAGTAGTAGTTCCAGTTCGTCGAGCCGAGGACGACCGTCTCCCCATCCACCACGAGCAGCTTCGCGTGCGTCGTGACGTCCGGGTCGTCGAGGCGAACGTCGATCCCGCTCTGGTAGAGGAAGATGGCACTCTCCAGGTTCGCCTCGGCCGAATCGGCGTAGAAGCTGCAGTCATCGAGCAGAACACGCACCTCGAGGCCTCGCCCGGCCGCTTGGATGAGCCCGTCGACGAGCGCGCTCGTCGCGCTGTCCGCGAACTGCGGATAGACGGACATGCGGTAGAGCGCCGCGTGAACGGACGTCGTCGCGTGGGCCAACAGATCGAGCACGAACGAGCCGTAGAGCGTAGATTGGCCCGCATCCGGCAGCGCCACGAGGGCCGGCCCCTCGGTCGGGATCTCGCCGCCGTCGAGCGTCATCCCGAGCGGCGCGCTCGGGTTCGCCCACAGGCGATCGAAGAAGTCGCCGAACGCCGCGCCGACCCGCTCGTCGTCGATGCGGACGTCGGCCTGCCGATGCTCGAATAGGGCATAGTGATTCCAGTTCGTCGACCCCACGATGACGGTCGCCCGATCGACGATCGCCAGCTTGGCGTGCGTCGTCGTCGCCGGGTCGTCGAGCCGCGCGTCGATACCATGGGCAACGAGGAACGCGACAGCCTTGGCGTTCTTCTCCGTGATCGAGGGTTCGAAGTCGCTCTGGTCAAGGAGGACGCGAACGGACACCCCGCGCGCGCACGCGGCGACGAGCGTCCCCACGACCGGATCCCCTTCCACTTCAATGGTCGAGAGCAAGACGTCGATCGACGCCGACGCCGCGCCGAACGCCGCCGCGGCCACGTCGCAATAGACGCAGGCCGTCTCGCGCCCGACGAGCGGCCAGATGGCCGTTCCCGCGGACGCGGGAACGGCTAGGGTGCTGTTGGCTCTCGCCGCAGGTGCGGCGAGAGCTAGGGCGGCAGCGAGCACGGTGGCTGCCGCTGCAGTGGCGGCGAAGATCAGAACGAGCAAGACCGCTCGGGTTCGCGCCTTTCTTAGCATCCGCATCTCCGTTAGAATCCTAAGCTAAGGAGGACCGCATGGTCAAAGAATTGGCGAGTCGAGAACTGCGCTACACCTGTGATCCATCCTCTTTCCCCTTTCGGACAACCGCCGACCTCGAACCGCTCGACGAGATCATCGGCCAAGAGCGAGCCGTCGAGGCGTTGAAGCTCGGACTCGGAATCAAGGACGTGAAGAACCGCTACAACATCTACGTGGCGGGCGATCCCGGCACCGGCAAGATGTCCGCCGTCGAGCACTTCCTCAGTCGCGCCAGCGCGAACGAGCCGGCGCCGCCGGACCTGTGCTACGTGCACAACTTCGACAGCCCGTACAACCCGAAGTGCCTCGAACTTCCGGCCGGGAAGGGGCGTCAGCTCCGCAGCGAACTGGAGCAGCACATCAAGCGCCTGCAGCGGGAGATCCCGAAGCTGCTCGAGTCGGACGAGTTCAAGGCGCGCTCGAAGAAGATCACCGAGCGGTTCGGCGAACGGCGCACGACGATGCTCGACGAGATGGAGACGCGCTGCCGCGAGCTCGGATTCGCCATCCAGCGAACGCCGATCGGCATCAACACCCTTCCGCTGCGCGAGAACGGCGAGCCGCTCAGCCAGGAGGAGTACGACGCCCTGCCCAAGGAGAAGCGCGACGCGATCCGCGACCACCAGGGAGAGGTCCAGGCCGTTGTCCAGGAGCGCCTGCAGGCGGTCGCGCAACTGGACGAAGAGCGAGAGGAAGAGGTCAAGACGCTGGCGAAGGAAGCGGTGCTGTTCATGATCGAGCCCCACTTCGCGCAGCTCAAGAGTCACTACGAAGGCCTTGCCAGAGTCATCGAGCATCTCGAAGCCGTCAAGCAGAACGTGGCGGATAGCCTCGATGATTTCCAGAGCAACTCCGGCCAGGCGAAGAAGTCGCCGTTCCCGTTCGTGATGCCCCAGCAGGGCGATCCCTTCAAACGGTACACCGTCAACCTGCTCGTCGATCACGGGGACACGCGCGGCGCGCCCGTCGTCGTCGAGCACAACGCGACGTACCCGAATCTCTTCGGGTCGATCGAGCGCCGCGTCCAAATGGGCATCGCGATGACCGACTTCACGATGATCAAGCCGGGATCGCTCCACCGCGCGAACGGCGGCTACCTCGCCGTGAACGCCAACAACCTCTTCAGACTCGGCGTCAGCTGGGAGGCCCTCAAGATCGCCATCAAGCGACGCGAGATCCAGATCGAGGATCCTTGGCAGATGCTCGGCTACTCCACGGCCGAAGGCCTGCGCCCCGAGCCCGTCCCGTTCCGCATCAAGCTGATCATCATCGGCAGCCCGCTCATCTACGAGCTGCTTCACGTCTATGACGAGGACTTCTCGAAGCTGTTCAACGTCAAGGTCGACTTCGGGACCGAGATGGAGCGCACGCCGGAGCACGAGCAAGAGCTGGCGCGGTTCCTCGCCGGCTGCGCCGTGGAAGACCCGACCGTCCTCCCGTTTGCGCCATCCGGCGTCGCCCGCATGGTCGAGTACGCCGTCGAGCTCGCCGGGGATCAGAAGAAGCTGTCGTGCCAATTCGCGCACCTCGTCTCGATCGCCAAGGAGGCCTCGTACTGGGCACGCGTCGACGCCTCGCCGAACGTCGACGCGGCGCACGCCGACCGCGCCATCGCCGAGCGCGACTATCGCCTCGCGCGCATCGACGAGAAGATCCGCGAGATGATCGCGCGCGGACAGCTATTCATCGACACGGACGGCGAACGGGTGGGCCAGCTGAACGGCCTTGCCGTGCTCCAGCTCGGCGAGTATGCATTCGGAAAACCGTCGCGCATCACCGCCACCGTGCAGGCCGGAAAGGGCGGCATCGTCGACATCGAGCGGGAGGCCAAGCTCGGCGGCAACACGCACTCCAAGGGCATCCTCATCCTCAAGGGCTACCTCGGCGAGCGCTTCGCGCGCAAGAAACCGCTGTCGTTCACCGCGCATCTGACCTTCGAGCAGAGCTACTCGATGATTGACGGGGACAGCGCGTCGAGCGCCGAGTTGTACGCGCTCTTGTCCGCCCTATCGGGAGTTCCTCTCCGCCAAGGCCTGGCTGTGACAGGTTCCGTGAACCAGCGCGGCGAGATCCAGCCGATCGGCGGCGTGAACGAGAAGATCGAGGGCTTCTTTCGCGCCTGCCGCGAGCGCGGCCTCACCGGCAGCCAGGGCGTCCTCATCCCCCGCGCGAACATCGACAACCTGATGTTGTCGAAGGACGTCATCGACGCTGTGGCGTCGAGCACATTCCACATCTACCCGGTGTCGACGATCGAAGAGGGAATCGAGATCCTGAGCGGCCTCGCCGCAGGCGGCATAGCCGCCGGCATTGCCGCCGGAACTCCCGACGAGAAGGGCGTCGCGCGTCTGGACGGCGCGTACCCGGAGGAGAGCGTGTTCGGCCGCGTCGCCGCGCGCCTCGACGCCATGCGCCAACCCGAAGACACGAAGATGAACGACGAAAACGAGAAGAAGCCGGCGCACGATGCGAACGGGGGAGAGGACTCAACATAGACGTTGACCAAGGCCGCGCAGCGACCAAGGATAGAGAAGAATGCAGAGAGGAGAGCGCATGCAGAGACTTGGGAAGGTTCTTTCGCTCGCGATCGTCGCCGTTGCGGTCGCGGCGTTGACGGGCTGTTTCCTCCAGAGTGCGCCGCGCGCGCAGTTCACGACCACGCCGGCCTACGACTACCCACCGCTTGACGTCACCTTCGACGCGTCCTCATCGTCGAGCCCGAACGGCCCGATCGTGAACTACAGCTGGGACCTCGGCGACGGCACCACGGCGGGCGGGGTGATCGTCACGCACACCTACGTCGAGAAAGGCGTCTACGAGGTCACGCTCGAAGTGCGCGACTCCGCCGGGGAGACGGGAGTGCGCACGAAGAGTGTCGAGGCACTGAATCGACCGCCAGTCGCGCGCTTCGCGGCCAACGTGTACACGACCGGCGTGAACCAGCCGGTGTGGTTCAACGCCGCCGAGTCGTACGACCCTGACGGCGAGATCGTCGAGTACGTCTGGTCGTTCGGCGACGGCGAGACGGACGAGGGCGTGCTGGTCGAGCATGAGTACACGACCGCCGGCGGGACCGGATGGCGCCCCCAGATCACGCTCACCGTGGTCGACGACAACGGAGGCACCGACTCGGTTTCGAAGCAGATCCTCGTCGTCGGCTGTGACAGTTGCGGCGGCGGAGGTTGAGCCGCGCCGCCGTCAAGCCTGTCCAGTCTCACAGCAGTGTCTACAGCGCTAACCGCAGAGCGCGCGGAGAATCGCGGAGACGACGGGGCCGACCGAATCCGACCTGTCGGAAGCTTGGAGCGGAGCCCTGGAGTCGCCGAGTGACTCGAGGATCAAGTAGCAACTCTTCTTCTAGAGAACACGATGATCATGAAAGGAGAAGGGCCGTTCCCCACGGAACGGCCCTTCTCCCAAGCTGCTGGCCGAAAGCCAGCAGCCCTACTCGTCGACCGGCTGCGCCAACGTGAGGTTCACGATCGCCGTACCCTGGAGCCCCTGGTCGTCGTAGACGTAGAGCCGCACGACGAAGGTGCGCGACGGGGAAGACAGCTCGTAGACGTGGACCACTTCGAGGTCGCTCGTCTCGACCAGCGTCCTACCGTCCCCGAAGTCCCACGCATAGTAGTCGAGCGAGTGCCCGGCGTCGGCCGACGAACCCCGCGGATCGAAGGAGACCTCGTACAGCGTAGGAGTCGACGCTGGACTCGGGGAGTGGTAGAGAACGAGCGGATCCGACATCGTGAACTCGGCGACCGGATCGTCGCCGCTCGTACTGCCCTCCGGCACGATGACGATGATGCGCACCTGTTCGGTATCGACCGCGCTGTCCGAGTTCCACACAAACAGCGTGGCCGTGAACTCCTCGGTGGCCTCAGGCGTGTAGGTGTGCCGCACCTCGGCCCCGTTCGACGTCGCGCCGTCGCCGAAGTCCCAGCGATATTGGGCGATCGTCCCCGTGCCCGCCGTCGACGTTCGCCCGTCGAACGCCACGGATAGCGGCGTCATCCCAATGAAACGGTCGACCGAGATGCGTGCCACCGGAGACCCGGTCCCACTACTGCCGCCGCTCGACGGCTGAACCTCGATCGTTTGCGCCGTCTCATCGCTCGCCCCACCGCCGTCGGTGACGCGTAACGTCACGGTGAACACCTTCGCCTCGGTGAGCGCGAGGAACGTGTGGTGCGCCAATGCCTCCGACGCCGTTGCTCCCGCATCGCCGAAGTCCCACTCGTACGTCCTGATCTCGCCCTCCGGGTCGACCGACTCGGACGCGTCGAACGTCACCACGAGCGGCGAGTTGCCGGCGAGCGGCGTCGCCGTGATCACAGCCGTCGGCGCCTGGTTGAACAGCATGCAGCCGCAGAAGAAGAGGAGCGATGAGACAAGCGCTCCCAGGTACCCCACCCTCATCCATCGAGCAGCTTGACTCACCGTCTCCTCCTCTGCCTGCTGAACCACTCAGGCCTACAGATCGCTCGGGCCTTCGACGCCCGCCTTCAGCGTTACCGTGCGCGAGAAAGGTGCCGACTCGTAGCCTAGCCAGTCCTCGGCCGTCATGGTGATCGTCTTGATCGTGCCGTCGACGGTCACATTCTGGTAGACGTGGATCATGATAGCGTCGCCGCCAAACGGCATCGCCGTCAGGGTGGCGTAGCTGTACTGATCGAGCGCTGAACCGTCGCCCCAGTTGACGTACAGGTACCGAATCCCCCAACCCTTGTTGTTCGGCCAGTTTGGGAACCACGTCGGGGGATTCGCCGCCCAGGTCTGACCTTCCGGATCGTACGAGAAGTTGTGGTCATCGTAGCCCGTCGGTGCGCTCGGCGTCGTCGACGAAATCGCAGCGCCCGTGGCCGTCTGGAGATCGTGCTGGTTCTTCGTCCCGTCAAGACCGAACCAGCGGACGTCGGGGATCTTCCTCGAGCGGATGACCACGGGCACGTTCGCGCTGAACGCCGGATATGGGGTGGTACTGATCTCTTGCAGGTCGCCGTAGACGACGTCGTCGGCCTGCCAGATCGCTCCTGCGGCGTACGCCGCAGCCTCGCTGGCATAGACCTCCACTCCCGGTCCTGCCGTGTCCCCGCCCGGGGGGTTCGCGATGTCGAACCCGGCAATCGGCCGATGGTTGTACGCCTTCACCGTCTTCGTGATCGAGTCGCTCGCACCCTCGTTGTCGAGGACGAGGAGGGTGACGGAGAAGACCTCGCTCGAGGTGTCGGTCGTGTAGACATGAGTCTGGCTCGTCGCGTTGATGCTCGACGTCGCAGAAGTGTCGCCGAACGACCACGTGTAGAGGATCAACGTGCGGCCGTTGGCCGCTTCGGAGTCCGCCGGGTCGAACGCCACCTGCAGCGGCGCGACGCCGAGGCTGTCGGTCTGGATGTCGAACCGCGCGCTTGGGGCGCCCGCGGCCGGCGTTCCGCCATCGCCGCTCGTCGAGACCGACACGGTCTTCGACGCCGTGGCCGTCTTCCCGTCCGACGCACGCACGAGCAAGGTCACCGTGAACGACTGACTCCCCGAACTGAAGAAGGTGTGGGTCACGACCTTGCCGAACCCGTTGCCGCCATCGCCGAACGTCCACTCGTAGGCCGCGATCGTCCCGGCCGCGTACGACGAGCCGGACGCGTCAAACGTGACGTTGACCGGCGATGTGCCCGACGTCGGGCTCGCGGTGAAACTTGCGCTGGGACCCGCCGGCTCGGCCGCGGTGACGTAGACCGTCTTCGCCGCCTGGTCCGCCGCGTCCCAGTTGTCGGTCACGGTGAGGATGATGGTGTACGTTCCCACCGCGGTGTACGTGTGACCCACCGACCTTCCGGTCCCCACAGCGCCGTCGCCGAAGTCCCACGAGTAGGTCTTGATCTCGCCATCCGAATCGCTCGACGGCGCGCCGCTCAAGGTCACCGCGAACGGCACCGGCCCCGTCGTGCTCGGACCGATGGTGAACCCCGCCACTGGGAGCTTGTTGAACAAGGCGCAGCTTGCCAGAGCCAGCACCAACACGCTCATCCCAACGACGCAACTGAGAAGAATCAGCGTGCGCGTCGACATCTTCCGTACCCCACGTTTCACCTTCGGCCTCCTTCAGCGCTCGCAACGAGGCATGATGCCAGCACAACACTAGTCCGGGGTTCGTCAAACGTCAATCGGGATCCGGTACTTGCGAGGAGGACCCGTGTCCGTGCCGGGCGGGGCATGTGGCCGTCGGCTGTCTCTGCGAGACAGCTGCCGCTCCGGGGAGCGGCCTTCTCCTGGCCACAAAGACGAGGGGACGGCCCGCGCGGGCCGTCCCCCACAACCCAGTTCGCTTCACGTCATCGACGGATGAACACAGTTCCCTTGCCGCTGAACGTGTCCGTCCCATCCGTCGCCGTCATCAGGTAGATGTAGGCACCGTTGGCGAGGGGCTGACAGTCGCTCGCTGTGCCGTCCCAAACGATCTGCGTCACGTTTCCCAACTCGTTCGCCCATACCAGATGACCTGCGAGGTCGTAGACCTCGACCGACATCACCGAGGCAATGCCGGTTCCGTTGTATCCAAACGTTACAGCGCCGGCCGACGGACTCGGCCCCGCGTAGAAGCTCGTGACATCCAGCTTGCTCGCGACGATCAGGATCGTGTCACTCGACGTGTCCGTAGGATCCGTGGGATCCTTGTACGTCGCCGTGATCGTGGCCCCTGCAGCCAAGTTGAGATCGAGGCCCGTGGTCACGAAGGCATTCTCGGCCCACCCTGCGGGGTGGGCTAGAGAGAATGCTTGTCCGTCGATCGTGACGGCATTCTCTAGCAGGGATGCGCCGGCGTGGGACGGGTCGACGACCTTCACGTACACGAGATCCGTGTCCGTGTAGCTTGTCACCGCCGCCCCCGTCACGTCCACGAACGCCGTCGTCGACGCCTGGGACGGAGGAGTGCCGCCACCGCCAATGGCCACCTTAATCTGGATTATCGCCGAGTCGCTGTGGTTCGACGGATCCTGGTAGAAGGCCACCACCGTATCGCCCGGCAGCGCGCCAAGCGTCGGCACGCACGTGTACACGTTCACGAGATCGACGCAGATGACCGACACGAAGTCTCCCGTGGTGACGCCCGTCTCCAGGAGGTCGAGCGCCGCCCAGAAACCGCTCCGCGGGTTCAAGACGTAGATCTTCGCGTTGTCGTTGTCGTCGGTGGCTGGCGTTGTGTCGAAGATGTTCGTATCCCCTAGCAGGGAGTTCACAAAGTGGCCGTAGGTGTCGTCGGGTTCCGGGCAGTGCCAGTAGTTGTACGCCTCGGGCCCGAACGGCAGATTCTGTCCACCGTCCCAGAACCCGTCAATGCGCTCCCGACGGAGGATGTCCTCGTTCTGATCCGGGTCCACCACTTCGATGAACACGCAGTCCAAGTTCACGTACCCGTTCACGCGATTGCCCTGCCGGTCGAGGAAGTACATCGTGACCGACTGGCCGTTATAGACCTGCGTGTCGCCAATCGACATCAGGTCGAACGACACGTCATTCCCCACGCGGACACGATCGATCCGCGGTCCCGAGTAGGCCGTGCTCGTGTCGGAATCGCCTAGGCCGATCATGCCTTGGAGGCCGTCCACGTAATCCACGTCGTTGTATCGGACGTAGATGTCGTCCTCGTTGAACGCCTCGAGCTTCCAGTTGTCGAGCACAAGCTGGTATCCACCCATCAAGCCGGCAACTCCCACGCCGAGAGCATCCCAGACCGGCAGGAGCTCCATTCCCGCGTTCGAGAAGAAGACCGGCGAGTTCGAGCTCGTCTCGTCGAGCGGCCAGAACTCCCCGTCGTCCTCATCGTGCGGATCGCAGATATGAACCACGACCTGCTCCGGGCAGCACGAGTCGACGTTCGCGTTCGCGTCGATCACCTGCACGTACACCGGGTCGCGACCGATCCAGAAGAGCTTCTTGTCCTGGCGCGTCGCATCCGTGAACGACACGATCGAGTGCATCTTTTCCTCGATGTACGCCGCGTCCAGCTTGAAGTCGTCTTCGTCGTTCGGGTCAAGGTAGTAGGCCACGAGCACGTCGCGAACGTCCAGGCTGTCGAACCCAAGATCGACGAGGAGCGAGTTCAGGTTCAGCTGGAACACGCCCGTATTCGGACCCGTCTCCTGCGCGTAGAACGAGACGGCCGTCACCCCGTTCGCGCTTGCCGTGTCAAACAGGGTCCCGTGATAGACAGGATTGAAGACTCCAGCCTTCGGGTATTGGATGTAGTAGCGCCCATCCTTCGCTCCCAGCGTGCCGTAGTCGTTCTTCTCGGAATTGTAGATGTTGAACCAGCGAATCGGACGGTTGGTATAGTCGGTGGTCGGTGGAAGCGCCGGATCCTGCGCCACCGTGTAGTTCCCAGCGATGCCGCCCGTGCGCTTCAGCATACAGAAGTTGTTGGGGCTGTCGCCCGTCGTCAAGGCTGGGTCGTCAGCGGAGTTCGTCGGGTTCCATGACCCTGGGTTCACCAGGATGAATACCGGGACAACCTCCACCTCGTTGCAGTTCAAGTTTTCGTCTGCATCGGTGACGATGATCGTCGCCGCTTCGTTCCCATCCTTGTAGATCTCTCGGTCCCACGCGATCGTCGCCTCGGTGTCGATGACCTTCATCATCGCCGTCGCGACGTCTGTGTCGTCGTTCGGGTCCTGATACATCCCAATGAGCGTGTCCATGTTCTCGAACCGGCCGACCAGCCAAGAAGCGGGAGAAGCCGTGTCGCGATTCCCATTCAGGCTGGAGGGAAGGACATACGCCGATAGCGGCAGGTCGATGTACCCGGACCCAAACGCTGCGGAGTTCCCTGTGACCGCGCCGACCCAGTGGAGCCAATCGCCGTCCGCGTTGCTCCCACCCTTCGTCTCGTTGTGCAGATCGGCGTAGAAGTAGTTGCCCCACTTGAACTCATCCGGCGGCGACGACGGCGTGTCGACGACGTGCGTTCCCTTCCACGGCTCGCCGGAGGCGAAGCTCTCGCGGGTCCCAATCTGAAACGCGT
The DNA here is from genome assembly GCA_903857865.1 of uncultured bacterium. Classification (GTDB taxonomy): domain Bacteria; phylum Bipolaricaulota; class Bipolaricaulia; order UBA7950; family UBA9294; genus CAIOGO01. Next base: position 75,772 of record CAIOGO010000006.1, read on the forward strand.
GGCTGCTGACGAAGAGCCCCGTGTCGGCGCCCGTCTCTTCGAGATAGTCTTCGGCAAGCGACCCGGGATTGCCAGGGAAGTGCCCCTTGTACGGGACGTAGTCTTCGTCGTCGTACGGATCGGACCAGCCCTTTCCAGTTAGGTCAGCGTAGCTCTTCCAGACGATGTAGGCGCCCGTCTTCGGGTCCATGATCTTGACGTCGGTCCAGATCTTGTCGCGCACGTCGCAGTCGATGTTCTCGTCCGTGTCGTGAATGACAATCCAAACCGAGTTCCCTTCCTGGACGTTCGTCACTCGGTTCTGCCCGTTCTTGTCGGACGCGAAGTACATCTCCGCGTTCGAGGCAGCCAGACCGAGCGACGCAATGACCAGGAAGAGGACGCCTACCCACACTGCCCTACGCATCCTCATCGCAACCTCCCGCGTTTCAGAGCAAGCCATCACCGGGGCCGAGCCCCGTCCGTACCCTGCTCGACCGTCACCACCATGTCGATTCAATCATCGTCAGGATAGGCGGCGGCGAGGCCGCCGTCCAGTCAACGCGCACGGCGCCGCGCCCCGCGCGCGGCGCGCGGCGCCCCGCACGTCCGTGTCCACGAGTGCGTACAAAGGAAGCGGGGTGGAGTTTCCTCCACCCCGCCACAAGCGAAACTGGAACCGTGTCCCTTACTTACCCGTCGTGGGCGTCGTCGCCGGCTTCACCGTCTCGGTGCCGACCGGCTCCTCGCCGAGCAGTCCGCCCAGCGAGAACTCCGCCGACAGCACGAGCGTGTTCCCCAGCGTCTGGTTCAGGACATACGCCGCGTCCACGTACAGGCCCGCCACGTTGATCCCTGCTCCAACGGTGAAGTAGTAGTCCTGGAAGTTGTTCGTCAGAACCACGCCGCCGCGCAGCGCCAACTCGTTGATCACCTTGAACTCCACGCCAACGTGCGTGTCCCCAAGGCTCGATCCGTCAAAGTCGACGTCCGTCGCCAGCACCAGCTTGTTGTCCGCCAGCTTCATCGCAATGCCGGCCTTGTACATTCCGGTGATGGTGTCCTTCGCGCCGCCGGACCAATCGAGCGCGCTGCCCGCAAGGTCCTTCGCGTTCACGCCGATCACGAACATGTCGCCAAGGCTCACCAGCAAGCCGAGGTCAAAGCCAAACCCACTGGCCGTGTCCCCCAGTCCGCTGTCCGCCATGTAGTACTTCACGTTCGCGCCCGCCATCGCGACGTCCATCACGTTCGTCGCCAGCGATCCAACGATCGCCTGCTCCGTCCACGTGAACGTCTCGCCGATCGTGCCTTCCCCGTCCACTGCCTGGCCGTCGATGGCAGCTCGCTCCCATCCAAGGCCGACTCCGAGGTTGGCAAACGTCGTCACGGCACCGACGTACTGGTGCGTAACGCCCAGTCCGTACAGGTCCGTCGACATCCCCGCCAGCCGCGTGTCGTTCAACAGTGCAAGACCCGCGGGATTCCAGCACGCCGCCGTCGCGTCATCCGCGACCGCCACAAACGCTCCACCCATCGCCAGAGCACGCGCGCCAACTCCATTCTTGAACGCGCTGAACGCTCCGATGCCGTCCGCCATCGCGACCGCGGACAGGACCAGGATGAGCGCTAGACTCACAATCATCGCTCTCTTCATCGCTGCCTGTACCCCCTTTGTAGGGTTGCAGAGTCGGGTTGCCGGACTCGTCGCCCGGCAACCCGTTTTCGCTTCCTTACCGGTTGATGAACAACGTTCCCTTACCATTGAACGTGTCCGTCCCGTCCGTCGCCGTCACTAGGTAGATGTACGCGCCGTTCGCCACAAACGCGCCGCCGTCGTCCTTACCGTTCCAGACGATCTTCGTCACGTTCGCCAGCTCGCTCGCCCACACCACGTGCCCTGCGAGGTCGTATACCGTCACCGACATCACCGAAGCAATGCCGCTTCCCTTGTATGCAAACGTCACATCGCCAGCCGACGGGTTCGGCCCTGCGTAGAAGCTCGTAACATCAAGCTTGCTCGCGATGATCGTGATCGTGTCGGTCGACGTATCGGTCGGATCCGTCGGATCCTTGTACGTCGCCGTGATCGACGTTCCCGCCGTCAGGTTGAGATCCAGTCCGGTCGTGATGAACGTGTCCGTTGGCGCACCGGCGAGCGGCGCAAGAGCGTACGTTACCGTACCGATCGTCACCGCACCCGCCAGCGTCGTCGCCCCGGCGTGAGACGGGTCGACGACCTTCACGTACACCAGGTCCGCGTCCGTGTAGTTCACCACAGCGGCGCCCGTTGCATTCGTGAATGTCGTCGTCGACGACTGCGACGCAGGCGTAGTGCCGCCACCAATGCCCACCTTAACCTGGATCATGGCCGAATCCGAGTGGTTCGACGGATCCTGGTAGTAGGCCACAACCGTATCGCCCGGCAGCGCGCCGAGCGTCGGCACGCACGTGTACACGTTCACCAGGTCGACGCAGATGACCGACACGAAGTCTCCCGTGGTCACGCCCGTCTCAAGAAGATCGAGCGCCGCCCACTGGCCACTCCGCGGGTTCAACACGTACACCTTGGGATACGAGTACTGATAACTGTTGTACTGAGCGTCTCTGGCGCTAGCGTCAGAGAGTCTGCTGAAGATGTTCGTGTCGCCGAACAGCGCGTTCAGCGGGTTGATGTACGTCCGAGTCCAGTCGCAGACGAACCCGTTCAAGGCCCGGGGTCCGAACGGCATGTTCTGGTTCTTGTCCCAGAACCCGTCGATGCGCTCGCGGCGCAGCGTGTCCTCGTTCTGATCCGCGTCCACCACTTCGATGAACACGCAGTCCGAGTTCACGTAGCCAGACACGCGGTTGCCCTGCCGGTCGAGGAAGTACATGGTGACCGACTGGCCGTTGTACACCTGCGTGTCCGCGATCTCCATCAGGTCGAACGACACATCGTTCGCCACGCGGATCCGATCGATCTTCGGCGGGAACGCGGTGCTGGCCGTGCTCGCAAACGTTTCGTCGCCGAGACCGCCCATGCCTTCAAGGCCGGTCACATAGTACACGTCGTTGTACTGCACGTAGACGTGGTCCTCGTTGAACACCTCGAGCTTCCAGTTGTCAAGATTCAGCTGGTAGCCGCCCGTCTTGGACGGCTCATTCCCGATGCCCATTGCGTCCCACACCGGCAGAAGTTCCGTCCCGGCGTTGGAGAAGAAGACGGGCGAGTTCGAACTCGTCTCGTCGAGGATCAACCACTCGGCGTCGTCCCACTCGTGCGGATCGCAGATCGAGACAACAACCTGCTCCGGGCAGCACGGGTCAACGTTCGCGTTCGCGTCGATGACCTGCACGTACACCGGGTCGCGGCCGATCCAGAAGAGCTCCTTGTCCTGGCGCGTCGCGTCGGTGAACGACGTGATCGAGTGCTGCTTCTCCTCGATGTACGACACGCCGACTTGGAAGTCGTCCTCGTCGTTCGGGTCAATGTAGTAGGCCACGAGCACGTCGCGCACGCTCAGACTGTAGAACCCAAGATCCACGAGGATCGAGTTCAGGTTGAGCTGGAACACGCCCGTGTTCACGCCCGTCTCCTGCGCGTAGAACATCACTTCCGTGACGCCGTTCGTAGCGACGGTGTCGAAGAACGTGACGTTGCTCTGCGACTGGACCGGGTACTGCATGTAGTAGTTCCCAGCCATCGCAGGCCTTGTCGGGAACGTCAGGCCGCTGTTGTAGATGTTGTACCAGGCAATCGGCGCCGGCTTTGGCGCCGCAGTTGTCACAACTCGCTCGGTACCGTCGAGCTCAACGCCGCCGGTGCGCTTGAGGGCGCAGAACCCGGTCGGGCTGTCCCAATCACTCGCGGTCTGCACGGGGTTCCACGACTCGGGGTTCACGATGATGAACACCGGCACGTACTCGATCTCGTTGCAGTTCAAGTTCTCGTCCGCATCGGTCACCGTGATGGTGGCCGACCCGTTCGCGTCCTTGTAGATTTGCTGGTCCCACGTGACCGACCCCTTCGTGTCGATGATCTTCATCATCGCCGTCGCGACGTCGGTCGGATCGTTCTGGTCAACGACCATGCCGATCAGCGTGTCCATGTTCTCGAACCGGCCGTGCTCCTTCGTGACCCATGACGGAAGGGTGGTCAGAGCAGTAGGAAGAGCCACGGTCTGTTTGCCACGGATTCCGTTCACGTACTCCCACTGTCCGAAGTTGGTGTTGTTTCGAGTGCTGTCGAACGGGCCATGGAAACCGTTCTTCGCCGAGAGGACTCCCGCGAAGTCGAGGCCGACCCAGTGAGTGTTCAACTCATCCACTCGGTAGTCGAGCCGCGTGCCGATCTGCATCGGCTGGCTGCTCACGAACAGACCCGTGTCGGCGCCCGTCTCCTCAAAGTAGACGATGTCCGCGGGTACGTCCTTCCCGGGATTGTGCCCAGGCTGGTAGTGGCCGTACGCGGCCACATCATTGCCAGCTCTCGCCAGAGCAAACGCAAAGTTGATGTACGCGCCGGTCTTGGGATCGAACACCTTCGCGTCCGTCCAGAACTTGTCGCGCACGTCGCAGTCAATGTTCTCGTCCGGATCGTGTACGACCATCCAGACCTGGCTTCCTTCTTGCACATTCGTAACCCTTGTCTGGCCGTTCTTGTCGCTCGAGAAATACAGCTCCGAGTTCGTCGCGGCGGCAGAAAGGGCGAAGAACGCCATAACCAGAATCGTTACGACGCTCAGTACTCCCAGTCTCTTCTTCAACGTCCTACCTCCTTCGTAGTTCGAAGATCTCGCTTGTGTTCTTTCGCTTCGTTCATCTTGTTCGGTCATCGGAGGCACCCCCTGCACTCTTCCTTCACGCCTCCACCCCGCTTGTAGGGACACACGGTTCCACACGTTCCGCCCCACCACCTCCAGAGGGAAGCTCTATGGTCGGCTTCCGCTCGGCCTCGCCGAGTCCAAGGAACAAACGCTGCCCAGTGTAGCAGCAACGCCAAGTCGCATTCTCAATGACCAGCGGAAGTGGTTGCCCACCCCCCCATTTCGTGAGTCGCTCGATCTTACAGCACGCCCGCAACGTCTGTCAAGCGCGATCAGGACTGAGCCATCTCCCCATCGTACAGCACCCGGCATGGCGGGCGTCAACGTCTTCCGTGCCGCGTGGGATGAGCACAATCCAGGACTCACCATGCGTGAACCACCTCCCGGTCGGTGTTTCTTTCCAGATCGCCCCAGGCTACAGCGTCTCGGGCCCCTCAACCTGTACGGTGGGCGCTCGCGACCTGCCTCCGGTCCGCCTCGGTGGGGACACGCGTCCGTGATCCGAACTACGCGGTCCGCGGCCGGCAGGGCGACGCCCTCGCCTTGACACGATCGGCAAGGAGTCGATATCGTGGCTTCGTTGCCCCGAGGGGGAGGAGGAACCATGACAGCGAAGGGAACGAGACGGGTACTGGCCAGCCTCTTGGTTGCGGCCGTCCTTGTGGGGCTCTCGATGGCGGGGAACGCGGTGACGGTGGCGGTGAAGACGAACGGGGGGCACGTGCTGCAAGGGACCCTGTCCGGACTCGCCCCAACGCTGCGGCTGCAGGATCCTACCCCTCCCGTGGGGCCCGCGGCGCAGTTCGACATCCCTCTCGCGTCCATCGAGCAGATGTGGATCAACTTTCCGCGCGTCGTCATCGAGACGGCCGACCATGTGATCGTCGGTCCCTACTCGGCGTTCGCGGGCATCGCGCAACTGCTTAGGATCGAAGACGCGGGGAGCGTCACCGAGGTGCCGTTCGCCGCGGTGCAGGCGATCGCGTTCAACGGCGCCGCGTTCCACGCCTTGCCGCGCGAGTGGCTCGGCCGAGACTGGCTGAACCAGCGAGGCTACGTGGTGAACACGACGGCCGGAGCGGTCGGCGCCGCGGCGGCGACCGAAGCGGAAACCGAGCCCCTGATTGTGTCGGCTCCGCTTGCGGAGGGGGGCGACGAGGTCATCTGGAACGGTACGCCGCCGGCCGCGCCGGCGCCGACAGCATCGAGCGGGGAACTGCCGTGGTGGGTGCTGCTCATCGGTGTCGCGGTCGTGGTCGCCCTGTTCCTCTTCCTCCCAGCGGGCAAGGGGGCGTGAGGGCCTCTTGAGGCATAGCCTTGAGGGGCACAACCTCAAGGGGTGGGGCCGCGGAGCTTCCGTCCTCGTTGCCCTTGTCGCCGCCCTCACGTCGACGGCGGGAGTCGATTCGCACGCGTCGCAGGTCCGCACCGAGTCGAAGCACTTCGTCATCACCTACAAGGCAGGCACGTCGTTCGACTACGTGCAGCTCGTGCAGCGCGGCCTCGAGGCGGCCTACGACCTCTTCGTCGTCCGTTCGGCCTTCGCGACCTTCCCCACGACCGTCGAGGTGATCATCCTGGCCGAAGGCACAGGCAGCATGGGCGCGGAGTACCTTGAGACGGACGACGCCGGGAATTCTTCCCCCGTGATCGAGATCGCGCCCGAAGCGTTCATGCAAGCTGCCGCCGACGCCACCTCGACGGGCCTTTCGCTCACCGAGGCCGTGCTGTCGACGACAGCGCACGAGTTCTTCCACGTCCTCCAGGACTACGCGTCGCTCAACGGGGCGGGCGATGTCTCGGAGGCTGCGTTCATCGAGCCGCTCGCCACGGCCGTGCAGGAGATCGCCGCCCCGAACGCCAACGACTACATCGACGCGGCCGCCGACCTCCTGCTCGCCCCGGACGCGATGTCCTTCCTCAATCGCGGCTACGACGGAGGACTCTTCTGGGTCTTCGTGCTCGACCGCTACGGAGGTCTCAACGCCATTCGCCGCGTCATGAAGGCGAGCGCAACCTACGACGGCAGCCAGGCGATCGACCACGCGTTTGCCGCCGAGGGCTTCACGTTTCTCGATCTCTGGGCCAAGTTCGCCATCGCGCTCGCGACGAACACCCTGCCGGACGCAGGCGTAATCGCCAAGCTCCTCGCGTCCTGGCGCTCGGAGCTCGATCTTCCCGGCCTCTACCTGCCCCCGGCGCTGGCGGTCGCGGACTGGACTGGAGCCCCAGCGATCATGGATCGCGTCACCGAGACCTCGCCGGCCGACGCGCTCCTCGGCACCTCGGACAGCGCCCTAGGAGCTGGGCTCCTAGGAGCCCAGCTCCGCGTCGCCCACCCGTACGGCATCGACATCGTGTCCATCCGCCCGAGGTCAGCCGCGCCTCTTGCCATCGCCGTCACCGCGTCCGCGGCCACCGACTTCCGCATCGCCGTCACGGGACGAAGAGGCGGCGCGTGGGAGCTCCTCTCCCTGTCGGGCCGCGAGATCGACGTGCCCAGCCCCCAGCGCTATGAGGAGATCCGCGTCATCCTCACCCGCGGCGAGACCGGCGACGGCTCGTACACCGTCCGGCTGTCAACGGGGCCGTAGGTCTTCTAGGGTGGTTGCGTCTAGACGCCCGCGCACCATACCATTGGCTTGTCGGAGGGATGACCGAACGGCAAGGAACCGCTCTCGAAAAGCGGCAAGGCGGCAACGCCCTCGGGGTTCGAATCCCCGTCCCTCCGCCAGGGGCTGAGCGGCTGGCGCCGCTCAGCTTGGGAGTTCTGCCGACTTGCGCGGCTGCAGAACTCCTGCAGCGAACGGCCGTCGCGTATCGCGTAAGATGGGATGGTCAGGAGTTCCGCGACCGAAGATGTGCGGAACTCCCTAGCGATGCTCTGCATCGCCGCGATGCAGAGCATCGCCTGCGCCCGTAGCTCAGTGGATTAGAGCGCCGGACTGCGGCTCCGGAGGTCACAGGTTCGAGTCCTGCCGGGCGTAAAGACGATGCGGGCCCTTCCGGGCCCGCATTGGCTTTTCTCCTGACCGGTGAGAAGCCGTTGGAGTTTCGCACGACCAAAGGGCGAAACTCCCCAGCCGCCCCGCAGGGCGGCCCAGGTTACGAGTCCTGTCGGGCGTAAAGCAGAGACCGGGGGCACGAGCGACGTTGCGCTCGTGCCCCTTTGGCTTGTCAAGCTAAGAGTTCGAGAACCATCCACGGCGCTCGAACTCTCAAGCGACTCCATAGGAGTCCCCCGTAGCTCATGTGGATGGTAGTCCCGCATCCATCGATCGGCGGGACTCCTTAGCGACTCCTGTGGAGTCGCCCGCGTCGGACCGGAGTTCCGCAGCCACTCCCGGCGGAACTCCCCAGCGATGCCTCGCCCTTGCGCGACGCGAGACATCGCCTGCGGTTCCGGAGGTCACAAGTTCGAGTCCTGTCGGGCGTAGAAGCGGGATGGGCAGGCGCGCCCATCCCGCTTTTACTTTCGGCGGTGAGAGCCTGTCGGAGTTCGCGCACGCGAACTCCAAAGTCACCCGCCGTTACATGTCTTTGGTGGCGTTGGGCCAGGTTCAGACAAGCGGGCCCGCTGGCGATCGCGCGAAGGCGGAAGGAGTGCTGTTGGAGCAACTCGTGCGTAGATGCCTACGCCGAGGATCAGGCGACCTCGGTACACCACCACCTTGACGGACGCGGCCCGCTTTGGCTACCCTCAGCGGAGGGTGCGGCTTTCCGAGTACGGGGTCGCACGGGGGTGGGGTGTGCGTCCGGTCGCCGGTCTTCTACGGTTCAAGCTCCGAAAGACGACTGACGAGATCGACTCCGTGCTCACTCATCTTGTCCGCGACGTTGGGCGTTGGGTGCCCTTCTACCGAGATCTGTTCCGCAACGCGGGGATCGACGTCGCCCGCTTCCGCGGCGCCAGGGATCTTGCGACGCTCCCTCGCTCCTCCAAGGATGCCTTCCAGGAATCCCCGGAGCGGGACTGCCTGCGACAGGGTCGTGACCCTCGACGGTGTGCGCGGACGAGCACGAGCGGCTCAACCGGCGCGCCCCTCACCCTCTACCTGAGCCACCCGGAGCTCTACTTCCGCCGCTATAGCGTGCTGACAGGTCTTCGCCACTACACGCCGCTTCGTTTTCCCGTGCGCGTGGCCGACGTGGGCTCCATGGTCCCTCACGGCGGGAGAAGCGCCGAGCAGAGCTTGGGGATTGTGCACCTCCTTCGCATCCCGGGAAACATGCCCTTGGCAGAGCAGCGTGCCGCGCTGCTCAGGCATCGGCCGACGATTCTACAGGGGTATCCAACGTGCCTGGAGCTCCTCGCCGAGAGCCTCTCCGAGAGCGAAGCAAGACAGGTTCGCCCTCTCCTCGTCGCCTGCCGCGGCGAGCAGCTGCGTCAAGGCACCCGTGACCTCCTCAAGCAGACCTTTCGCACACACATCGCGAGTCTCTACAACTGCGAGGAAGTGGGGAACCTCGCGTGGGAATGCCCTGACCGTGCCGACCGATTCCACGTGAACCGCGACACCTGTGTGCTCGAGGTGCTTGACAGCCATGGAAGTACGGCCGACGGGCAGGGGGACGTCTTCGTGACCAACCTGTACAACCGAACGATGCCGTTTCTGCGTTACCGCCTCGATGACCGGGCGCGGCTCGTTGGCCCCGCAGAGCGCACGTGCTCGTGCGGAGCGGCCGGGCCTTGGCTCGAGGACCTCAGCGGCGGCGAGGACGACTTCGTGTCGTTCCCCGACGGGCGGCGCATGTCCCCGCTTCTTCTCTCGAATGCTCTCTTCGACGGCTTCCGCGCTCCCGGTGACCCGCATCGGCTCAGCCCTTCCGTTCGTCGTTACCAGATCATCCAGGAGGAGGATTACTCACTTCGCGTCATCCTCGACTGGCGAGGACCTTTCGACGCGGTCGTGTGGCGGCAGATTGCCTCCGAAATGAATCGGGCGAGTCAGGGCCTACGCTGCACGGTGGAGAGAAGCGCGGCATTCGAGCTCACGGCGGCAGGCAAGTTCAAAGAGGTCCTATCCAGGGCGCCGGTCGGAGCAGCGCAGAGATTCTAGTCTTGAGCGCTCCGCGTTCTTCCGTGCCTGCGGCCAACGGCGCAGGTCACCGCATGCCTCCCGCGCGGCCGCGCCCCGTCTCCTCATGCCGACTTCCGGGTGAGGACAATGGGCGGCGGCGTGAAGAACGTGATGGACTGCTGCCCGACGTACCCGGGCAGTAGCGGCGTCCACGTGGTGCGGCACGTCTTCTCCGTGAACTTGATCTCCACCTCGACCACGCCATCCCTGTTCGTGGTGTAGTCACGCGATGTTCTTCGACGAACGCGATCACGACGCCTGGTACGGCCCCTTCTACCTGGGTGGGCCGCTGCAGACGCCTGCCAGTAGTCGAATACTGCCCCGCGGTTGGACCCATGCGCTCGAGCGAGGCGGCTCACGTCTCCATCGGAACTGAACCGCCCCGGCTTCTCCAGAGGCTCCACTGCCTGAGTCCGGTGGCTATCTGATCCAAGATGCCAACCGATGCGACTTTCATGTGAATCTTCGGAAGCTCGAGAGTTGTCCAATAGGGCGTACCAGGTGCCAGAAGTGAGCCCTTCGGCGCGAGGTCGAAGGGTTTTCTCCTTCGGCTCGACGTTGCCACCGAGCCTACGAACCACAGAACGCAAGAGGGGCAAGAGAACTGCAGCGCCGTCGGGCGAGTTGCGAGTGAGAACGTAGGCGGCGCCCGCCCGGAGCCGAGCCCCCGGAAGTCCCGGTCTCGTCACGTTGGGCTCGCTTCGGGTTGCGGGCGGAGTGGAGACTGTCGCCTCTCCCACGGTGCATGGCATCAGACAAGCCGTTGCGTCGTTCGTTTCCGGGAGCTGTGCTATAATCGGCGCGGCAGAACGGGAGGGAAGGAATATGAAGCGGACGTTGCGGTGGCTTGGGGTGTTGGCGCTGATCGGGGCAGTGGTAGGACTCGCAGGGTGCGCGATCGGGGACTCGCCGCCGCAGGCCGCCTTCACTTGGACTCCTTCGGACCCGATTGCCAGAGCGGACGTTCAGTTCACGGACGATTCGACCGACCAGGGCGGCTGGTTCAGCGCCGGCGGCATCACGGCGTGGAATTGGGACTTCGGCGATTCGGACACGTCTTCGTCCCAGAACCCGAAGCACCAGTATGCCAAGGGCGACACCTACGACGTCCGACTCACGGTGACCGATGCCAGCGGCGGTACGGCGACGAAAGAGAAGACGATCACGGTGAGCCCGAGCCTCGACGGCACCTGGCGAGGGACATGGGATAGTTGCGCGAACTTCTTCGACCTGACGCTTGAGCTCAATCAGTCCGCGACCGGAGGGATCGGCGGCATCATGTACATCGCCACCCAGGCGTACCCTCTCAACGGTGCGTCACTTGCCGGAAGCCAGGTGTCGATCAGCCTGCTGAATGGACTCATTCTTCAGGGAACGCTGAGCGCCGACGAGCGCAGCATGTCCGGCCAGTGGTCATTCCAAGGGAACACGGGCTGCACGTGGTCGGTGAGTCTGCGCGACTAAGGGATCGCACTTCGGCGATTGCCGAGAAGGCATGCGGCGCAGCCAGAGCTGCGCCGCATGACCGTTTCCTACGTAAGTCCCTGACTACAGGACGGTGACGTCCTGTGCTTGGGGACCCTTCTCTCCTGACACGACGACAAACTCCACCTTCTTGCCCTCCTCGAGCGAGCGATAGCCCTCGCCGCGGATCGAGCTGAAGTGAACGAACACGTCATCGCCGCTTTCGCGCGAGATGAAGCCGAAACCCTTGGTGTCGTTGAACCACTTGACCGTTCCGGTTTCGCGTTCTGCCACGAGTACCCCTCCTTACGTGCTGGCTGATTCATCGAGGCAGAGCATTCGAGTGTGACCAGATCCCTGTACTCCTGCAAAGCGCTGCACGATGCCAACAAACGCGCAATCTATCCGCGGCTCGGGAGGTTGTCAAGGCGCGGCGCGCTCTCGTCAACAGAGCGCGTAAGCATCCTCTCGTCAAACCCGGATGCGGCGCGCTTTCGTTAGCAGAGCGCGTTGGCATCCTCGATTCAGGCCCGGGGCGCGGCGCGCTCTTGTCAACAGAGCGCGTTAGCACCCTCTCCTTGGGCCCGGGGCGCGGCGCGCTTTCGTTAACAGAGCGCGTTAGCACCCTCTTCGTGGAACCGGGCGCGGCGCGCTCTTGTCAACAGAGCGCGTTAGCACCCTCTCCTTGGGCCCGGGGCGCGGCGCGCTTTCGTTAACAGAGCGCGTAAGCATCCTCTCGCCAAACCCGGATGCGGCGCGCTCTCCTTAGAACCGCGCGTAAGCATCCTCTCGTCAAACCCGGATGCAGTCCGTTCTCTCGTTAGACCCGAACGGGCCGCGCTCTCCTGAGAGCCACCCGCGGTGCTAGAAGGGCGTCTCCGCGCCCACGTAGCACTGAAGCCCGGCATCGGAGAAGAGCCGCCGATGGCCCGCCATCTGGTCGCCGGTCGGAGGCTGGGCCTGCGCATGCGCGTACTCCAACCCAAGCTGCGCGTACTTTGACTCAGCCATTCGGTGGAAGGGTAGAAGGTTCACCTCGATGAGCTGGAGCTCGGCCAGGAATCGAGCTGTGGCACGAAGGTTCTCCGGTGAATCGTTGAACCCCGGAACGATCGGGATCCGAACGACCACGCGTGTCTCACGCGACGACTGCGCCAAGTTCACAAGGTTGGCAAGGATCTGCTCGTTCCCGACGCCGGTGCCGCAGTGATGAGCCGCACCGTCCATGTGCTTCAAGTCGACGAACAGCCAGTCTGTGCGACGCGCGACGTCCAATACGAGCTGCTGGTCGGCGTGTGCAGAGGTCTCGACGACCGTGTGGATGTACGCCTCACGACAGGCGTCGAGTGCCGCCAGCAGGAACTCCGGTTGACTCGTCGGCTCGCCCCCGCTGAAGGTGACGCCGCCCTCCGGCCCCCAGTAGTCGCGATCCCGTCCCAGGGTTCGCATCAACTCGCGCACGGACATCCGGCGCCCCGACACCTCCAGCGCGCTGTTCAAACAAGCAGAGACGCAGCTTTGCGCATCGCACGTCGCGCAGAGCGTTCGATCGAAGATGGGGGGAAGCGGTGCGGCGGGGTCGACTCGGATCGCACCATACGGACAGGCAGCGACGCACGGAGTGCCGTCGGACCGGCAGCGGGACGCTCGGACCATCAGCCGTGGTCTCGGGAGGAGCCCCTCCGGATTGGCACACCATGAGCAACGCAACGGGCACCCGCTCATGAAGACTGTGGTCCGGCACCCCGGACCGTCGTGCACCGAGTGTGCCTGGATGTCGAAGATCAATCCCTCCACGGGCGCGCTCAGCCGTTCCTCCATTCGAACCACTCGCACGTCACGGCAACGAGGTCCGGGTACGTCATCGGCCGGTCCGGCGTGGCCGAGCAGGCGCCCGTGTACTCTTCTTCACTCGGCGAGTACAGCCTGCACTCGGCGCACCGCGGCAGGCGGTCGAACGAGGGGCAGGCGTCGTCGTCTGCGCGGACGGTCCCTTTCGTCACGTGGCAGATTCCCTTGACCACATCGATGGGGGCGTAGTTCCGGCAGTACATGTGCCTAGACGAGGCGCTCACGGTTGCACCCCCTGGTACTCCGTGCGGGCGATGATTTCATCCTGAATCGGCTTTCCAATCTCCACCCAGTACTGCGTGAACCCGGCCACGCGAACAAGGAGGTCGCGATACTCCTCCGGGTGCTCCTGAGCGTGCTTCAGGATCCTCGAGTCCACCACGTTGTACTGGATGTGAAAGCCGCCCTTACGCATGTAGGACCGCGTCAATTCGAGCAGCTTCTTGGTTCCCGCGCGACCGTGGATTGCACTCGGGTGGATCTTCAGATTCAGCTGGGAGTTCTGGGACTGGGCGTGATCCCAACACGTCGCCGAGGAGAAGAGGGCGTACGGTCCTTGCCGGTCAGTTCCAGGGTAAGCGGACATGGAGGCATCGGCGAACGTTGTGCCGGCCAGGCGCCCGTCGGGCGCGGCCATCGTGACGGCTCCCATCGGCGCGTGCGTGGAGACCGAAATCTGGCAAGCATAGTAAGGCCGCGCGTTGAGCGACTCGTACTCCCTGCACTTGGCGCAGAACCAGTCTTCCCACTCCTTGAGGATGTCGTCGACGTACGGATTGTCGTTTCCGTACTTCGGGGCGGTGAGGCACTCGACGTGCGTCCGGTCGTGCTCGGTGCTCTCCCCGCGCTTCTCCTGGGACGAGAGCGAGAAGGAACCCACCTCGTCGGCCGTCTTGAAGCCGAAGTTGTCCGCGAGGGCCTTCCGCAGTCCTGCGAGGGAGATGAATCCCCTGTCGTAGACGAGGGACTTCAGCGCAGCGAGGCTGTTGATCAGGTTGATCGTCCCGCACGTCTCGACGTTGTGGGTCGCGTTGTACCGGTATCCGAGTTCGTTGATGAGATGCCCGGACTCGAGGCAGTCCGGCTTGAGGAGCGAGTTGAAGATGGCCATGTTGTTCTTGCGCCAGACATCGTGCTGGATGTTGTTTGCGAGCGCGAGCACCTCAACGGCCCTTGCGAAGTACGCCTTGACCTGATCGAACACTTCCTCGTACGAGGCGAGCGTCCGGCCGTGCGGGGGGAACACGCGGAGCCCCGTCCGCTGATCGGTGCCGTCGAAGAGAACGAGCTCCAGGATCTTGGGAAGGGAGAGGAAGTGAACGCCGACGCTCGTTGGTTGTCCCGAACCGCCTGGGATCCAGTACGACTGGCCGTTAAGTACAACGGGCATCCAGGAACACGGAGACGTCTCGAGGCAACCGCCGATGGCGATCGCCCGCGCTTCTTCCAGATCCATGCCCTCGGGACCGTATTGGTCCATGAGGAATTCGATCCCCGTCCGATTGTTCACGACGGCCGGATAGCCCGTCCCCGTCTTGATGCACTCCATGGCCTTGAGGAGGAACGACTCCGGCAGCTTGTCGTCGTAGAGGAGAGTCAGGGTGGGCTGTGTCGATGCGCAGGTCATCGCCGCTTTGATGATCAGCTCCTCGAGACGATTGTTCGCCGGGCTCCCGTTTCGATCGAGACCACCGATGCTGAGGTTGTTGAACGTGTTCCCCGACAGGACGCCCCCGACGACGCCCATCGAAGCGAAGCAGTCGAGGCAGGTGTACTTGATGCGGAGGCACTCGAACAGCTCGAGGGCCTTCTGCTCGTCGAGGCGGCCGGCCGCGATGTCCTGCTCGTACCATGGCCAGAGGATCTGCCCGAGGCGGCCGGGTGACAGTCCGGAGATGACGTCCTCATTCAGCACGGCAACGTGCACTGTCCAACTGAGTTGCAGAGCCTCGCGGAACGTCCGCGGTGGATGATGGGCGATCCACTCGAGGCACTCGGCGGTCTCGGCGTACTCAGTGCCTGCGCCGACTCCCTTTCCATCGCCTCGAGTCGGCGCGCCTCCTGTGCGTAGTTCTGAATCCACGCCTGGATTCCCCGAAGGACGTGACTCACCGCTTCGTAGTTGTAGAGGCGGTTCATGCCGGTGAGCCCGTCGCCGTCGGGGTGCCCCGCCACCTCGCCCTTCTTCCGCTCCGCCATCGAGATCAGTTCGTCGAACCCGAACTGCAGCGGGTAGTAGTAGTTGACGACCTCGCGCCCCTGCGGCAGCGTGTAGCCCGAATCGAACATGCACGTGACGGACTTCATCAGGGCTTCTTTGATCTCGTACCCGGGAACCATCTGCTCGTACTTGTGCCCCACATCGTCAACGGATCGGTCCTCCCAGGCGTGGGCCACTCGGAGCATCGCCGGAACTTCCTCTTTTCGGATCCCGAATTTCCCTGCGATCGACACGACGGGACCGAAGCTCTTCGTCACGTTGCCCCCACCCGACCCGAAGGTAGAAACCGCGTCCGCGCTCGCGCTGCCTCGCGCCAGCGCCTCCTGATAGAGCTGGTTCTCCGCCGCCATATAGTAGCCCTCAGACAGCCACGGCATGGGGAAGGAGCCGCGGTAGTGGTAGGTCTTCCCCATGACGAGGAGTTCGCCGGGGAAGATCGTCGGCGTCAGGTGCCGAAACGCGGACTCGAGGGCCAGGGCTCGGCGGACGACGGGGACCTCGTTGTCAAGACGCATGTAGGTCCGGGTGTACCAGTGCGGGAACTCGTTCGTCGCGGAGGAAAGGGCGTCGTAGTACAGGTCGCGCAAGCGCTGGACGCGGGGGAACGGTTTGCCGACGACTTCGCGCGGCATGGGCTCCGACGGCGGCTTGCCCATCGCTTGGTACTCCAAGTGGGCGTCTGCCTGAGCAAGGATGTCCGTCAGTTTGCGCGGCATGGTTCCTCCTCAGTTCTACGGCGCCGTGATGCACGGCATTGCGGTTGCTGTCCGCGTAGCTGCGATCGAAGCCGCGCAGGCGCTTTCGGTTGCAGCATGGCCTAGCGAGAGTCTACCGACCAGGTGCGCAGATGGCCAACGCGCGCTCCTTTGTCAGAACCGAGCGCGTAGGCGCGCTCCTTTGTCAGAACCGAGCGCGTAGGCGCGCTCCTTTGTCAGAACCGAGCGCGTTTCGCTGGACAGGGCGCGTTCTCTCGTCAACAGAGCGCGGGCGCGTTCTCTCGATAGAACCGAACGCGGCGCGCCTACGTAGAAGAGCGCGTGGTGGACGGGACGCGTTCTCTCCACAGAACCGAACGCGTTCCGCTGGACCGAGCGTCGCGAGCCGAGGACTATTCGCCGGGATGAGGGAGGGCAACGTGGGAGAGTCCGGCAGCAGGCTGACGACCGGGCAGGTGTTCCGCACGTGGTGGCCGCTCGCCGCAAGCTGGGTCCTCATGGCGCTCGAGGGGCCGCTGCAGACCATCTTCGTCGCCCGCTTGGCCGACCCGAAGATCCACCTCGCCGCGTTCGGCAGCGTCGTCCTTCCCATCGCCATGCTCATCGAGGCGCCGATCGTCATGCTCTTGTCGGCTTCGACGACGCTCTGCGTCGACCGCGACGCCTATCGCAAGATCCGCCGGTTCATGCACGGGTTGTCCGCCGCTCTGACGGCGCTTCACGCCATCATCGCGCTCACGCCTCTGTACACGCTTCTCGTCGTCAGCGTCCTCCACGCGCCACCCGAGATCGTCGAGCCCGGCCGCATCGGGTTGATCCTCACGATCCCATGGACCTGGTCTATCGCTTACCGCCGCTTCAATCAGGGCGTCCTCATCCGCTTCGGACGCTCCCTGACCGTGGGAGTCGGCACGTTCATCAGGCTCTGCGCCAACGGCATTGTGCTCACCCTTGGGTTCACCCTGCTCAAGGTCCCCGGCACGACGCTCGCCGCCCTCGCGATCACCGCCGGCGTGGTCAGCGAGGCCGCGTATGTCGGTCTGTGCGTCCGCCCGGTCGTACGCGACCGACTCCCGCAGGTGTCCGAGGCGCAACCTCTGAGCTACCACGCCTTCCTCCGCTTCTACGTGCCGCTCTCACTGACATCGCTTGTCCTGATGGGTATACGGCCTGTGCTGAGCGCTGCCGTTGGCCGCATGCCGAATGCCCTCGACTCGCTTGCAGTGCTTCCCGTGATCAACGGGCTCGTCTTCCTCTTCCGCAGCGTCGGGGCGGCGTACAACGAGGTCGTCATCGCCCACCTCGATCGCCCTGGATCGTCGATCGCCCTGGCGCGGTTCGCCCGTTGGCTCGCCGTCGCCACGACGCTTGGCCTCGTCACGATCACCGTGACGCCGCTGTCGGGAGTGTGGTTCGGCTCCATCTCCGGACTCGACGGCTCGCTGATGGACTTGGCGCGATCCAGCCTATGGCTCACGCTCCTCCTCCCCGGCCTCGCGGCAGCCCAGAGCTTCCTGCAGGGGATCATCCTGCACAGCAGGCGCACGCGAAGCATCACGGAAGCGGTCTTTGTCTACCTCGTGGCGAGCGTGGTCGTGCTGTGGGTCGGCGTGGCGTGGGGAGGGACGAGCGGCGCGTTCGTCGCTCTTGCCTCGCTGGCCGTCGGAGAGATCTTTCGCACGGCGTGGTTCGTCTGGCGGAGCCGCGAGCCGCGGCGCGTCCTGCGCGAGCGGGACCGCGGCGAACAGTCGGCTACCGCGGAGGCGTAGCGCGCTGTCGCTCCTCGATCGCGCTCCACACACGCTCCGCGACCTCTTCGAGCGAGGCGTCCGCGTCGATGCGGACGGAGTCGTCCGCCGGAGCCAGCTCGTCGTTGCGGGCCGCGTGATGCCCACGCCCATCTTGCCGCAGCCGGGCGCCGCGCACGAGGGATGAGGCATCGAGCCAGAGGACGACGTCAAACAGATCTCGATCCACGTCGGGCACTGACGCCAACAGCGCACCTTCCACAAGAAGGACCTGCCGGCCACGCCGCTCCTCTTCCCCAATCGATGCGGCGAGCGCCGCGTTGACAGCCGGGTGAACGATCCGCTCGAGGTCCCGTTTGCTCGCCGGGTCGCCGAACGCCTTCGCAGCGAGCGCCCCTCGGTCGACGCGCCCGTCGGCGGCGAGGATGTCGGAGCCGAACCGTGCCAAGAGGGCATGGAATGCCGGTCCGGCCGGCTCGTACGTCGACCAGGCGACGCGGTCGAGATCGATCCAGGCGACGCCGGCCCGACGGGTCAGTTTCCGCGCCACCGCACTCTTTCCGCTGCCGGCGGGTCCGGCGAGACCGACGACGATCATGACGTGGTGACGGTAGCGTCCGGCGCGTCAGCGGGCAAGATTGCTCGCCCCCGTGGAGTCCCCTACACTCGGGCCGGGAGGAGAGAGACGTGAGCGAGGTTGTGCAGAAGTACTACGACGGGTGCGTCGAACGGGAATGGGAGCGCCTGGCGCGGCCCTATCGCCGTTTCGAGCTCGCGAGCACATTGCGCCTGATCGACGAGCACTTCCCGCCAGCTGGGCGCATCGTCGACGTCGGCGGCGGCCCGGGGCGGTACACGATCGAACTCCTCCGCCGCGGCTACCGCGTCACGCTGGTCGACCTCTCCTCGGGCAACGTTGCCTACGTACGAGCCAAGTTGGCCGAGTCCGGTCTCTCCGCGGACGCCGTTCTGCAGGGCGACGCGCGCAATCTTTCCCCGATCCCGGACGGCGAATTCGACGCAGCGCTCATGCTGGGGCCGATGTACCACATCGTCGAGGAGGCCGACCGCCGCGCCGCCCTCCTCGAGCTTCGGCGCGTCCTCAAGCCTGGCGCCCCAGCGATCGTCGGCTTCCTCAACCCATGGGGCATCCTCCGCTCCGGCCTCACCGAGTTCCCCGAGCAGTACTCGGACGAGCCGGCGATTCGCAAACTCCTCACCACGTGCGTGCAGGTCGGCGAGCAAAGAGCCTTCACGGAGGCCGCGTTCCTGACTCCACCTCAAGCGATCGCCGATCTGCGCGCTGCCGGGTTTGCGGTCGATACGCGAGCGGGAGTCGAGGGGTTCGCCGCCGGCATGCTCGACGCGGTCGAACGCATCGCGGCCGAGGACCCCGAGGCGTACGAGGTCATTCTGCGCCTCGTCGCCGAGACGTGCGATCTCCCTGCCTTCCGCGACTCGACCGAGCACTTGCACATTGTCGCCCGCGCCATCGGCCTCTGACACAAGTGCCAGGACCGCGTGTACATAGCGCGAGGTGATCAAGATGAACAGGATCAAACGCGCAACGCTGCTTCTCGGGATCCTGACGGTCTTCTTCGTATCCGCGCTCGCGCTCGCCCAGAGCGGACCGTCGCCGCTCGGCATCGTTCCGACGCCAACGCCCAACCCGGTCTCGGTCTCGATCTGGACGGATAAGACGGCCTACGCGATCGGCGAGAACGTAACGATCACGTACACGGTCAGCCAGGCGGCGTACATCTACATTCTCGATTTCCAGCCGGACGGCATCGTGCGGCAGGTCTTCCCGAACCAATACTCGACGTCGTCGAACTACGTCAGCGCGGGCACTCACACGCTCCCCGACGGGATGTACAAGTTCACGGTCTACCCGCCGACGGGCACGGAACAGCTGCAGATCATCGCGAGCGGAGTGCCCCTGAACCTGGCGCCGACGTCGTACAGCGAGCCATTCCCGATGGTTGGATCCAGCCCGAGCGCCGCGGCCATGAGCGTGCAGGCACAGATCAAGGGCATCACTCCCGAGCCGCAGTGGGCCACGGCGTGGACGTCGTTCGTCATCCTCACGTCGTACGGGTACACGCCGTACACGCCACCCACTCCGTACACTCCATACACGCCCTACACGCCGCCGACTCCCCCCTCACCACCGAGCGGGTACTACTTCTACCCGCCGTTCCCCGGCTCCCCCGGCGGAACATGGTATTGGCAGGACGGCGCGTGGCATTACGGGCTGCCGGCGAGCGGGATGTACTGGTACTTCGGCCCGGACATGATGTGGCACTTCCGCATCACGATTCACTTCGGAATCGGAGGCTAGAGACAAGAAACTGGTGGGGCCGTTGTACCTCCTCGGGACTCGGCCTCGCAGGAGGGTCCTGGCTGCGGCCAGGGCTTTCCTTTGGGTCCAAGGGCCCAGCTCTAGCTGGCTCGCCGGCAACGGTTGAGCCAACCGCTGGGCCCCCTTCTTCTTGACCTGAGGCTCGATGTCTGCCGGACCTCACATCTCATCTCGTCCATCCCGCACCGCTAGCGGTAGAATCGCCTCCAGCGCGAGGAGGCGTCATGCTGGAGTGGAGCCCGGAGCAAGCTCGGCGATACCACCTCTTCGCCGCGGGCCTCACGGGAAGGCCGTATCCCGCAGGTGACGCGGGCATCCGACGCGCGTTCGCCGATCTTGGATCGCTGCAACTCGACCCGCTGCCCGTGCTTGGAAGAAACCACGACCTCGTGATCCAGGCCCGCGTCGACGGCACGCACCCGGACGAGACGCTTGACCTCATCCATCGCGAGCGGCTCGGGTTCGAGTACTGGAACAAGGCGCTGTGCATCGTCGCACTGGAGCACTATCCGCTACTGCGCCGCCTCATGGAGCACGGCGGCGACGCGTACACGTCGAGGCGCGCCGCCCCGCTTGAGCGCGACGAGCCCGGCACCGTTGACGATGTGTACGCCGCTGTGCGGCGGCACGGCCCTCTGTCGAGCCGCGAACTTCGGACGCTCGACATCGCGCAGGGCGAGCGCCGAGGCTGGAAGTCGACGCGCGCCGCGAACCTCGCCCTAGAGCTCCTCTGGAACGACGGCCGGCTTGCGGTGTCGCATCGTGTCAACTACCGACGCTACTTCGACCTCGCCGAGCGCGTCATCCCGGCCGCCGTGCGGCGTCGCAGCGTGCGCCCCGAGAACTTCTGGCCCGGCCTCCTGAAAGAGAGAGTCCGCATGGTTGGGCTCCTGCCAGCCTCGGGCGACGCGGAAGCCTGGATGTTCCTGCAACAAGCGAGGAAGGATGGCACGCTCGCCGAGCTGCTTCGCCGCGGCGACGTGGTCGAAGTGAGGGTCACGGGGATCAAGACTCCGTTCCTCGCCCTCGGCGACGCGCCGGATCGCCTTGCCGAAGCGGAGCGGGCGGAGCCGGACTCGAGAGTCGCCCGCTTCCTCGCGCCGCTCGATCCTTTCCTCTGGGCGCGAACGGCCGTCGAGCGACTGTGGTCGTTCCGCTACACGTGGGAGGTCTACAAACCTACGGAGAAGCGGGAATTCGGCTACTACGTCCTTCCGGTCCTCGTCGGCGACCGCCTCGTGGGACGGTTCGACGGCGCCGTCGACCGAGCCAATGGGCTCCTGAGGGTACACGCCTATCACACCGAACCCGGCGCACGCGGCCTCGACGACCCGGCCGTCTACGGGGGGTTCCAGCGATTCCTCGGGTATTTGAACGCGGACACTGCCGTGCTGCCGAACGGCGAGACGTGGACGCGCACGCCTGTCGAGCGCCCTAGCGGAGCGACTTCTCGTAGATCCGCCACGTCTTGTGGTGCACGCCGCCCATGAAGCTCGACGCGCGCAGGATGAGGTCGTTGCCCTCGAGTAGGAGGGACGGCTCGCACGTCTTGTACCCGCGGCGCAACGCGTAGTCGAGCACCTCCGAGTAGAGGACGGCGTCGATCCCGAGCTTGCGAAAGCGAGGCAAGACCCCGAAGAACATCAGGCGCATGTCGGGAATCCGGCGGCGTGTCCGCAGTAGGCGGAGCGCGCGGACGAGATCGGTGTCTTGCAGCTTGTTCCAGCGCGGCCGGAACGCGACGTTCGGATCCGGGAGCGCGCCGAGGACGGCGGCCAATTCGCCGTCCACGTAGGCGAATCGCATCAGACCGGGGTCCGCCACCAGCTTGAGGGTCGACGCCACCGCCGCGCCCTCGGCCTCGGTCAAGGGGAGGAATCCCCAGTTGGCGGCCCACGCTTCGTTGTAGATCCGGACGATCAGATCCACCTCTTGCTTGACCTTGCCCATGTCGATCGGCCGCGTCTCGATCGAGCGGCGCCGGAGTACGGCGTCCGCAAGTGGACCCAGACGCTCGGATGGGCCGTCGGAGATCTGGATCAGGTAGGCGTGATAGTCCATGGCCTTCACGAATCCACACGCTTCGATGTACTCGCCGTAGTACGGAGGGTTGTGCGTAAGCTCCACGGTCGGCGGGTAGGCGAACCCCTCGATGAGGACGCCCTGATTCGCCTCGTGCGTGGCGTTCGAGTACCCGCCGGGTCCCCTCAGGCACTCCATGCCGCGTTCCTTCACCCAAGCGGACGCGCAGTCGAGCAGCTCCTTGGCCACATCGGGGCGCGGCCCGACGTCAAAGAACCCGAAGAACCCGGTCTTCGTCCCGTAGAACTCGTTGAACCGACGGTTCACGGCCGCCGAGACTCGACCGAGAAGATTCTCGCCGTCGCGCGCGATGAAGTGCGTCACCTCCGCGTCGTGATGGTAGGGATGGGCGCGGGTGAGCAGCCCCGTGATCCCGAGGAGACGGCTCCCGAGAAGCTCAGCCCGCAGCGGCGGAGTCCAACACGGGTCGCCGCGAAAAAGCTTCCAGGGAACTTCGACAAACTCCTCGAGCCCTCGCTCGCCCAGCTCGACCTGTTGAATCTGGAATCCCATGTCTGCCTTTCACACTCCCCTGATCCATCCATTATGCCGCGCCCGACTTCCCGTGACACATCGCGAGAGCGGACTTGCGCGCACCGATGCCAAGGGGTATTCGTTGTCTGTATGTCGGACACGGGTGCGCACGACGAGATGAAGCTCTTCCGTTTCCTCCAGGCGCAGGCCGGTGTTTCGCGCCGGAAGGCCTTGGACCTCGTCCTCGCAGGCGAGGTCACCGTGAACGGCGAGCCGGTCTTGGATCCGTTCCTCCTCCTCGCGCGCGGTGCGGTTCTCCGCCTCGCGCTGCGCGGTCACCCTCTCTCCATCGAGCCGCGCGAGGCGCGCGTCTATCGACTCTACAAGCCGGCCGGCATGCTCTGCAGCCATGACGATCCGTTCTCCGGCAACACCGTGGGGCGCCTGCTCCGCGCGGACGGATTCCTCGGCTACACGTGGGTCGGACGCCTCGACCAGGACGCGGAGGGTCTGCTCCTCGTCTCGAACGACGGAGACGTGATCCAAGCATTCACGCATCCGCGGTACGAGGTGCGCAAGGTCTACCGGGTGTGGCTTGCCGAGTCACCTCCGGAGCGAGAGCTCCATCGGGCCCTGCGCTCGATGGAGCGCGGCGTCGAGGACGAGGGCGAAGTGTTGCGCATCCTCGAGGGGCGAATCGAGGGGCACCCGCGGCACGCGGTGATCACCCTGGCGGAGGGGAGGAAGCACGAGATCAAGCGTCTGTTCGCCCGGTTCGGCTACTCCGTGACCCGCTTGCTGCGCGTCGCCGTGGGGCCTGTCCAGCTTAGCGACCTTGTCCCAGGCGCGTGGGATCGTCTGTCGCTCCCCGAAGAGGCGTCCCTCGTCGACCTGGCGCGGACGCTTCTCGCTCAGGCTGGAGAAACGCCAGACAGGGACCTATAATCGGCTTATGCGGGTCGGCATCGGGCAGATGAACGCGCACGTCGGCGCGATCGAGCGAAACGCGCAGGCCGTCATGACCCTGATCGACGAGGCGAAGGCGGCCGGGTGCGACGTCGTGGCGTTCCCCGAGCTCGCCATCCCCGGATACATTCCTCTCGACCTCCTGTGGCGTCCGGGCTTCGTGTCCGCCTGCGAAGAGGCCGTGGCGTCGCTTCGCGACCGCGGCGGCCCGATGACGGTCATCGTCGGATCGGTCGCCGCGGAACCGACGAGGAGTGCCGCCAACCGAAGCGATCCTTCGTCGACGTGCGACGGAGCGGGCACCGACATCGCCAACGTCGCGCACCTCCTCGCGGGCGGCCGAGAGATCGCGCGCGTCGCCAAGATGCACCTGCCGACATTCGACGTCTACAGCGAGAAGCGCTATTTCACGCCGGGCGAAGGGGTCGAGACGCACGATGTCGCGGGGACGAGAATCGGCGTCAACCTCTGCGAAGACCTCTGGATCGACGAGGGCCCGACAGACCTCCAGGCAAGCCTCGGCGCGAAGCTCATTTTCAACCTCTCGGCATCCCCGTTCTTCATGGGCAAGCTTGGCATCCGTCGCCGGCTCGCCCGCCGGCGCGCCCAGGAGAACGGCGTGGCCATCGTCTACGTCAATCTCGTCGGCGGCCAGGACGACATCGTCTTCGACGGCGGCAGCTTCGTCACCAACGAAGAAGGGGACGTCGTCTTTGCGGCTCCCCGATTCGAGGAAGGGCTCTATGTGGTCGACCTCCCCCACGGCGCCATCCGCGTTCCGCTCGACGATCCGACGCTAGAGACTCGGTCCGCCATCGTCCTCGGAATCCGCGACTACGTCCGTAAGAATGGCTTCGGAGGATGCCTACTCGGGCTTTCCGGAGGCATCGACTCCGCCGTCGTCGCCGCTCTCGCCGCCGAGGCCGTGGGCGCTGAGAACGTGGTGTCGATCTACATGCCAAGCGTCTTCTCCGCCCAAGAGAGCGGGGAGGACGCGGCCGCGATCGCCTCAGCGCTGGGCATTCGTCATCTCGAGATCTCGATCGCCGAGATCCACGAGCGCTTCCGCAACGCCCTTCCCAACGCCGCGATGGGCCTCGTCGACGAGAACCTGCAGCCGCGGATTCGCGGGATCCTTCTCATGGCTCTGTCGAATCAGGAGGGAAGGCTTGTGCTGTGTCCGGCGAACAAGTCGGAAATCGCGATGGGCTACAACACGCTCTACGGAGACACGGTGGGAGCTCTAGCGCCAATAGCCGACCTCTATAAGGACGACGTCTATCGCCTCGCGGCGACGTACGGCAACGTGATCCCGCGACGCGTAGTCAAGCGGGCGCCGACGGCAGAGCTGCGTCCGAACCAGAGGGACGACGACGACCTCCCGCCCTACGCTGACCTCGATCCCGCTCTGCGCGCCCTGATCGAAGGGAACGCCTCCCGCGACGGGCTTCTCGCCGCCGGTTTCGCGACCCCTCTGGTCGACGAGGTGCTGCACCGCTATGTCCAGCACGAGCACAAGCGCCGCCAACTGCCGCCTGGGATCAAGGTAACGCCCAAGGCGTTCGGAAGCGGGCGCCGCGTTCCGATCACGAACGCCTACCAGCGCTAAGAGCAAGTGGACCCGGGATCGCCGGGTCCACCGACTCTCTGCTCTCGTACGGTCTCTACTCGACTTTGATCTCGACGGCCTTCTCGGGCTCTTTGATCGACTCGAGCAGCGGCGCGGACACCCGGAGGATGCCGTCCTCAAAGCGCGCAGCGACTTTTCCCTTGTCGATCAGTTCCGTCGGCAGCGGGAACGACCGATGAAAGCGCCCGACCCGTCGATCGATGCGGAAGTACTGATCGCGTCCGACGTCTTCCCGACGCTTCACCTCGCCTGAGATGACGAGTTGGTCCTCCTCGATGCGCACCTCTACGTCCTCTTTGCGCGCGCCGGGCAGCTCTGTCTCGAAAACGATGTGCTTGTCCTTCTCGTACACGTCCGTACGTCCGAAACCCGCGGCGACATCGAATCCAACTCCGTCGAAGCCGCTCGACAACTCATCGATCAGGTGCGACAGACTCGACTCAAGCAGGAAGGTCCCACGCCTCGCCTCGGGGAGGCGCCTCAGGGCGCAGCCCTCGCTGCCACTTCTGTTCTGTAGTAGGACTCTCATGTTTCGCTCCTTGGCAGGCTCGCCATCTGTTTGCTAATTGGCAGTCTACTCCCCCGGGTGCCAGTTGTCAAGAGAGACGCATCCCCCTAATATCAGACCATGCTCCGCCGAGTCCTCATCGCGCCGATTCGCGCCTACCGCCGGTTCCTGTCGCCGGTCCTGCCTCATCATTGCCGGTTCGCCCCGTCCTGTTCGCAGTACGCGATCGAGGCGGTGGAGACGCACGGCGTTCTACGCGGAGGATGGCTCGCCGTTCGTAGACTCCTCAAGTGCCAGCCGCTCCACCCGGGCGGCTATGATCCCGTGCCAGAGAGGAAGACAAGGGGTGAGCATCACGACTGAGATCGAACATCCGGCGGACGACGACATCGTCGATGTTCTCGTAATTGGGGGAGGTCCCGCCGGGGCGACGGCCGCGCTCTACGCCGCGAGGTCCGGTCGGACGTGCCGAGTCGTCGACAAGGGTATCGCATCGGGCGCACTCGGCATGAGCCGCGAGATCGGCAATTTCCCCGGACTCATCGATCCGGTTCCCGGCGCCCACATCGTCGCCAGCATTCGGGCTCAAGCGGAGCGGTACGGCGCCATCTTCGTCGCCGATCGTGTGACGGCCGCGAATCTCGACGGCCCGGTGAAGACGGCGTGGGGAGCGAAATGCGCATACCAGGGACGCGCAATGATCGTCGCCACGGGATCGATGGGGCGCGCGGCGGCCCTTCCGGGCGAGGAACGACTGATCGGGCGGGGGGTGTCGTATTGCGCCACGTGCGACGGCTACTTCTTCCGCGACCAGGCGGTGGCCGTGGTGGGGGCGACGGACGAGGCGGGCGAAGAATCGCTCCTCCTCGCGCGGCTGGCTCGTCGCGTGCATTTGCTCATGCCTGCGGAGTCGCTGCGGGCGCCGGGCGCACTGGCGGCGGAACTCGCGGCGAACCCGGTGATCGAGGTGCATCGGTCCACCCTCGTCGACGAGATCCTCGGTCAGAATCGGGTGGAAGGGCTACGCATCCGCGCCCGCGGCGCGGCCGCGTCCGTGCTCGAGGTGAGCGGGGTCTTCCTTTACCTGCAGGGCGCTCGGCCGATCGTGGACTTCCTCGGCGGCCAGGCGTCGCTGTCGGCGGAGGGATGTCTCGTCGTCGACTCCCTCTCCCACACATCTGTTCCCGGAGTGTTCGCCGCCGGCGATGTTCTGTGCAAGCACCTCAAGCAGGCCGTGATCGCCGCCGCGGAAGGCGCCACGGCGGCCGTGGCCGCGGATCGCTTCCTGTCCGGACACGCGAAGCTTCGGCCCGACTGGTCCTAGGCCACGCCACAGGCGGCGGCCCGCCTACGGCCGCTCGCGGAATTCCGACCAAGCGTCGCGGACGAGATCGGGGGACACGAACGCATCGATGGCCGTCATCGCCATCGACTTCGCCGCGGCCATCATGGCCGCGTGGCCGCGCTCGGATCGCGACGCCTCGGCAAACGGACCGGAGTGTCCCACCACGTCCTCGCTGCAAATCGCCACGTAGGGGTGAAGCGACGGGACCACCTGGCTCACGTCGCCCATGTCCGTTGACCCGTAGGGGAGCGAGCCGCCGCGTGGCGCATCGAGATGCCAGCCAAGTCGCTCGAGGTTGCGGGCAAAGGCGGCGTCGAGGGTCGCGTTCAGCTTCATCGCCTTGTACGGGACCGAGATCGTCTTGAACTCGAGCGTCGCCCCGGTGGCGAGCGCCGCGCCCTCGGCGCAGCGGCGCAGCTTCCCGAGCAACTCGTCACGATAGGCCGTGTCCGCCGCGCGCACGTAGAACTCGGCCGCCGCGTAGTCCGGGACGATGTTCGGCTTGACGCCGCCGTGCGTGATGATCCCGTGGATGCGCGCGCCGTCCTTGATGTGCTGGCGCAGGGCGTTCAGGCCGTTGTACGTCTGGATCACGGCGTCGAGCGCGTTCACGCCGCGCTCCGGCCAGGCGGACGCGTGGGCCGCGACGCCCCGGAACTCGACGCGCACCTCGGTGATCGCGAGGCTCCCGTGTCCGACCGCCGTGAAGGGCGACGGGTGAAACATCATCGCCACATCCACGCCGTCGAAGAGGCCGGCCTCGATCATCGCCACCTTTCCGCCACCGCCCTCTTCCGCCGGCGTCCCGAGAACCACGAGGCGACCCGGCAGCTCCGGCTTGACACGCCCGAGCGCCAGCGCGGCGCCGAGCGCCCCGGCGGCGATCAGATTGTGGCCGCAGGCGTGGCCCAGGTCGGGCAACGCGTCGTACTCAGCGATCACGGCCACCGTGGGGCCATCGGAAACCGACGGGTGCTCGGCGCGCAACGCGGTGGGGAGACCGGCCACCCCGGTCTCGACCCGGAAGCCGTCGCCCTCGAGCTCCTCCGCGAGGCGCCGCGAGGCGAGGACTTCCTCGAACTTGACCTCGGGGTGAGAGAACACGTACTCGCTCACGCTCCGCAGCCGCGCGTCGAGATCGTCGACGCCTCCGATCACGCGTTCCTTCATGTCCCTGCCCATCATGTCCCTCCTGCGCGCGCCTCGCGCACGGTCGCCCCGACGAGGCAGTCGAGGGCGTCGACCACCGGCAGACTCTCCCCCGCGTCGTAAAGGAGCGAGATCTCCGTGCAACCGACGAGGAGTCCCCTCGCGCCCTCATCTCGCAAGTGAGCGATGACTCGACGCAGTCGTGCCCGAAGCTCCTCCAGAGCCTGCCCGGCTTTCACCGCAGCGATCAGGCGCGTGATCTCCGCTTGGTCGGTCGCCCGCGGAACGACCGCGGCGATCTCGCGAGACCCGAGCACCTTCTGGTAGAGGCCGGCGCGGATCGCGGCTTCCGTGGCCAAGAGTCCCACACAGTCGACGTTCACGCAATCTGCCGCCTCCGCAAGCATGTCGAGCACTGAGATCGCCACCGCCTCGCGCACGGACTCGAGGTACGCGTGAGCGGTGTTGCACGGCATGGCAAGAATCTCCGCGCCCGAGCGCTCCAGGCCCCGCGCGATCACGCACAGCCGCGGAGCGGGGTCAGGTCCCCCGTGCAAGATCGCGTCGGTCCGACTGGGAATCGCCGGATCGCTGTCGACGAGCACGTGCAGGTGGTCGCTGTCTCGCTCCGCGGGGGTCGCGCGAACCAACCGCGCGAGGTACTCGACCGTCGCCGCCGGCCCCATGCCCCCGATCACGCCCACCACCTTCGACATCGCCGCGCCTCCTTGCCCGCCACGAACGGCGGGAAGCGTACGAAAAGGCGGATCCAGCCGCAACGAAGACCCACGGGTGGAATTATCGATCGAACTGGACGAGGGCCGACGCGACGCAGCACGGCGGCGGAACGTCGAGAATCGGCGCGTAGTCGGAGAGCGAGAAGTGGAGGAGCCGACAGGCTCCCCCAGGACCCACCACGCCCGCAAGGACAGGGAGGATCTCCCGTTGATCGTTGCGCAAACGTTCCACGGAGAGCCTGTAGGCCAGATCGAGATCCCCGCGGAGCGCCGCCGCGAGCGCGCTTTCCACCTCGCGCTGCAGCACGGGTTCTGCGTCGCCGGCGTCGCGGCAGCCGAAGGCCGAGAGCGGCGATCCATAGTGGGCCCCGCAGTGGACAAGATCGCCGGTCGCGACGATCGCCGTGCCGGCGCGGGCCACGTCGCGGAGCCACTGGGCGAGGCGCTCGGCGACGTCGAAGGCTCCCGTTTCGGGGTCGCGGGTGACGCCGACGTAGAGCGGTAGGACCGGGATCGCGTCGCTCCCTCGGTCCGCGGCGAACGCCGCGGACAACGCGAGGAACGAATCGAGCGAGAACTCGTCGCGCAGCATTCCGCCGGCGGCGCGGCGCACGAGGCCGGACCCTGGCGGCACCGTCAACAGGAGCGCGCGCCCGAGCGGCGTGTCCGCCGCGCTCGGGGCGGCCAGGAAGCCGCCGGACGCCGCGTTGAATGCCTCTCGCCGTTCGGCCGGGGATGCCGCTGTGTCCTGGGCGACTCGAACCGCCGGGACCACGCCACCGTGGACGACGCCCAGCGCCAGGACACGTCGGACGCCGGCGCCGTACAGCGCGCGAAGGATGGACGCCTGGAGAGCGCCCGCATATCGGAGTGCCGTGTGGGGGAAGGAGAGGATGGCGCCGCAGTGCACGGACTCGACAAGAGCGTTGTTGGGCGGCTCAGCAAGCCACCGTGCGACCTGCTCCGCCGCGTCAGACCTCCGCCACTCTGCCGTGTAGTAGGCTTTCCAGTCCACGTCACCATTCCCCAGAGAAAGGGATTGCCAGCGCTCGCCCTAGAAAGGAGCGAGCGAAGCGGCTCACGCCTCTCCGCTCGCTCTGGCACCGGGTGGTGCTAGCTGTCTGTACCGGGATCATGCCATCGGTCCCCTGTCAGCCTTAGGGAGTACGTCCCCGTTCCCGGGGACAGCGGTCACGGGCGGAAAGCAGCGCAGGGCTAGTGAGAGTCGCGCAGAAACGCGTCGATGGCGCTGGCTGCGCGCTTTCCGGCCCCCATCGCCTCGATCACCGTGGCGGCTCCCGTCACAATGTCCCCGCCGGCGTAGACGCCGCACAGGCTAGTCGCACCTGTCTTCTGATCGGCCACGATGTTGCCCCACCGATTGAGCTCAAGTCCGGGCGTCGTCTGGAGGACGAGCGGGTGAGGTCCGTTCCCTACGGCAATCACGACGGTGTCCGCGTCGATGTCGAATTCGGACGACGGTACGGGCACCGGCCGGCGGCGTCCGCTCTCGTCGGATTCCCCGAGCTCCATGCGAAGGCAGCGCACGCTCGAGACGCGTCCCCGCTCGCCCAGGAGCGCGACGGGATTCGTGAGGAGGCGCAACTGTACGCCCTCTTCCTTCGCGTGGTGGACTTCCTCGCGCCGTGCGGGGAGCTCGTCCTCGCTCCGCCGGTAGACGATGATAGACTCCTCCGCTCCGAGCCGGAGGGCCGTTCGCGCGGAGTCCATGGCGACGTTCCCGCCCCCCACGGTGACCACGCGGCGACCGAGGCGAAGCGGGGTGTCGTACTCCGGGAAGCGGTAGGCGCGCATGAGATTCGTGCGCGTCAGGAACTCGTTCGCAGAGTAGATCCCGTTCAGGCTCTCTCCCGGAATGCCGAGGAACTGCGGCAATCCTGCTCCCGTGCCGATGAAGACCGCATCGAACCCTTTCGCCAGCATCTCGCCGACCGTGGTCACGCGGCCGATGACCTCGTTCACCCGGATGCGGACGCCCATCCGGCACAGGCCGTCGATCTCGCGCTTCACGATGGCCTTGGGAAGCCGGAACTCCGGAATGCCGTACATGAGAACGCCCCCCGCGACGTGCAGGAGCTCAAAGACCGTCACATCGTGTCCGCGCTTGCGCAGTTCGCCGGCCGCCGTGAGCCCGGCCGGGCCGGCGCCGATCACGGCCACCCGCTTTCCCGTGTCCGGAGCCATCGGGGCGCAGCACGCCTCGTGCTCGCTCTCCCAATCGGCGCAGAACCGCTCGAGACGCCCGATGCCGACGGGCTCGAACCGCTTCCCCAGGGTGCACACACCCTGACACTGCGTCTCCTGCGGGCAGACGCGCCCGCACACCGCCGGCAGGGCGTTCGACACCTTGATCACGGAGATGGCCTGCGCGACGTCGCGCGCGGCCACGGCTCGGATGAAGGCCGGGATATCGATCCCCACCGGGCACCCCTGCACGCACGGCGCATTGCGGCATTGGAGGCAACGAGCCGCCTCCTCCGCCGCCTCCACCTCGCTGTAGCCGAGTGCCACTTCCTCGAAATTGCGGATGCGGACAGCCGGTGGCTGCTCGCGCATCGGAACCTGCTTCTCTCGAATCATGACGTCGATGCGTCCTTTCGCGTCGCGAGGTATCGCTCGAGCGAGCACGCCTCCTCTTCGGCGTAGAACTTCTGCCTCGACATCAGGAGATCGAAGTCCACGCCATGGCCGTCGAACTCGGGCCCGTCGACGCAGGCGAACTTGGTAGCCCCGGCGACCTCGACGCGACATCCGCCGCACATCCCGGTCCCGTCAATCATGACCGAGTTCAGACTGACAATCGTCGGCACGCCGAACTCCTTCGTCACCGCGACGCACACTTTCATCATGATCGCCGGCCCGATCGCCCAAGCGCGAGCCACGTCGCGGCGCGTCGACAGCACGTCGCGCAGCGCGTCGCTCACGTAGCCCTTGCGACCGTACGAGCCGTCGTCGGTCATGACGCGGAGCTCGTCGCAGACAGCGGCCATGCGATCCTCGTAGAAGACGAGGTCGCGATTCCGTGCGCCGATGATGCCGATGACTGTGTTCCCCGCCTTCTTGAGATCACGCACGATGGGGTAGAGAGGAGCGATGCCCAGTCCTCCTCCGACGCACACCACCGTTCCGAAACGCTCGATGTCCGAGGGAAGTCCAAGAGGACCCGCAAGATCGAGCACGCTGTCGCCCTTGTGGAAGCGCTCGCCCATCTCGCGCGTGCTCTTGCCGACCTCCTGCACAACAAGCGTCACTCCGCCGGTCGCTGGGTCGCAGTCGACGATCGTCAGCGGGATCCGCTCGCCGCGCTCGTGAAGCCGCAACACGACGAATTGCCCCGCCCTGCCGACTCGCGCGACGTCAGGAGCATGGATGACATACTCCTGGATTCCGGGGCCGAGCGGCCGCTTCGCGAGGATCTCGTACACGGTTCCTCCTTCGCCTCCGTCGAGGCGGATTCTGCACGGGCTCGATCAGGCACGCAACCCGCTAGAGGCATACAATGTCGCCGGTGACGCTATGCGATACTACGTGGAATCGGACGGTCGCATCTTTCTGGTTCGCAAGAACGGAGCGCTCGACCTTCCGACGCCGAACGAGGTTCCGTTCCCGGTCGAATGCATTGCCCCGCTCGCGGCAGGCGAGGATGTGTGGTTCTGCGTCCCTCGTCTTGCGGAGCATCCGAGTCACTGGCCCAGCAAGGACGATGTCGCACGGCTCCCGGACATCACCCCAGTCGTCCGCGAGGCCGTCCACGCCACGATGCCGCGCGTCGTCGTCGAAGGTATCTGCATCGAGGGCGACTGCGTCTTGTTGGTCAAGGGCAGTCGCGGGCTGAACGACGGGCGCTGGTCGTTGCCCGGGGGGTTCCTCCGCTTCGGCGAAACGCCGGAAGCCGGCATCTTGCGGGAGATCCGCGAGGAAGTGGGGGCGGAGGCGAAGATCCTGCGCTTCGTTAGCGTGCACGGGAGGCTTGGCCAGAAGACGGGGCTGCACTGGATCATGCTCTTCTACCGCACCGCCCTGTGCGGACAGCCGCGGCCCGACCCGGACGAGATCGCCGAAGCGCGCTACGTCCCTCTCCACGAGGCTCCGGCCATGCTCCACGACCTCGCGATGGCGGACGCCGTCCGCCGCGAAGCGTCGACGCATTGCTAGGCGCCCCAGCTAGAGTAGTTGGATGCTCAGGCCAAGGCGGATGTCGACGCTCCATTCGAGGTAGTACGGACGGTGCTCGAGTGACACCGCAAGGGTGACGTCGGCAGTGTCCAGCGGCGTGAGAACGATATTCAGTACGATGCGATGGACGTCGGTGGGAATACTCGCCCACGTCTCGCGCGAGAACGCATACGTCGCCTCCATGTTCAGAAACTCCGAGACGAGGTAATCGACCTCCGCATCCAGATCGATGCGGTTCGTGGTGAAGATCGCCGGGGGACCGGAGATGCTGCCGTTGAGCAGGAGCTGAGCGTTGGGGGCCGTCGTGAATGCGTAGTTGAAGGCGGCCGTGACCAAGAGGTCGTTCGTTCCGCCGGATGGGTCGAGGATTTCGTACCCGACTCCGAGTTTGCCATCCCAGCCGCAGTACCTCGAGAAGCTGGCATCGGTGAGCAGGTCCGTAATCTTCGAGAGATCCAGAGCATCCACTCCCCCCGGTCGCACGTAGCCCGAACTCTCGATGATCTCCTGAACGACGGAGAGAAGGTCGGCGGTCGACTTGTAGGTCTCCTTGCTGCCGATTTCGTACGCAAGGATCTCCAGGTCGGCAGATCGCAGGTGATCGGTCAGCGTGCCGCGGCGCACGAGGGTCTCGTCGATGCGCGTGGCGGTCGCCAGCGGCGTCACGTCCGTGAATCGGCCGACCCCAAGGCCGAGGTTCACGGAGACGCCCAGCGACGCGAACGACGACGAACTCCGCGCGCTCGCGCCGGCGAACGCGAAGGCGTCGCCTTCGGAGGCAAGGTACTGCTTGTAGTTGCCATCGGCGATCGTGGAGTAGCTCGAGACGTCGAGAAGCGAGATCTCGAACTGATTCGCCAGTCCAATGTCGAAGCCGTACTCCGCAGTGTCGTAGAGCCGCTTGTAGTCCACGATGAACTGGCCGGCGTTCTCGTCCCGGTCCTTCGACCCGTACGGGTCGTTGGCGTACTGGTACGAGAACGACATGACTAAGTCCGAGAGGTCGGTCAGAGGAGATCGGTAACTGCACAACGGCATCGCCTGCGACGCGAGACAGACTGCGAGAAGCCCAACCAACACCGCCACTGCGCCCCTCATCCGCATCACCTCACCGGCAACTCTAGAGAGGAGATCGGTCCCTGCCCATCGATTCCTTCCCCATCCAAGGTGCCTGCTGTCCCCGTTCCAGTATGCTCGCCGGGACACCATCAAAGAGCGACAGCTGTCGCGTCGCGGCGACCCCGAGTCTGGAAACCCCCACGCCGAGGAGGCGAACCCCACGTTCGTCGAGTTCGGCACGCTGACGCAGAAGATGCACCGCCAGCGTCTCGATCAAGCCCTCCGAGTCCGTGGCCACAGGCAGTTTCACCTGGCGCGTGATCGTCCGAAAGTCGGGGTAGCGGATCTTGATGCGGACCGTGCGGCACAGCATCGACGCCGCGCGCAATTGCCCCGCGACATGGCGTGCCAGTCGCCGCACTTCGTCCTCGATCTCCTCGGCGCGAAGGAGGTCCACGGCATACGTCACTTCGCGCGACATGGACACCGATTCGGACTCCCCGGCAATCGGCGTGTCGTCCTCGCCGCGGGCCAGCTCGTGTAGTCGCACGCCCATGCGCCCGAACTCGCGCTCAAGGAGCTCGACGGGCGCCGTACGCACGTCGGCGATGCGAAGGAGTCCGAGCCCGCGCAGCCGCCGCTCCGTGACGTCGCCGACGCCCCACATCTTGCCGATGGGGAGGGGGTCGAGGATCTCACGCACTCGCTCGGGACGAATCACAAGGAACCCATCGGGCTTGGAGAGATCGGACCCCATCTTCGCCAGAAAGCGGTTCGGCGCAACCCCCACCGAGCAGGTGAGCTGAGTCTCCCGCTGAACCTCCTGTTTCGCGGCCAACGCAACCGCCATCGCGGCCGCGCCGTGCTCCGACACGTCGAAGAACGCCTCGTCGAGCGACACCGTCTCGAGCACCGGCGACACACGGAGCAGGACCTCCCGAACGCGCGCGGAGATCTCGCAGTACCGTTCGAACCGAGGCGGGACGAAGACGCCGTCCGGACACCGCTTGCGCGCCATAGCCATCGGCATCGCGCTGTGCACCCCAAACCGGCGCGCCTCGTACGACGCCGTGGCGACGACGCCGCGAGAACCGAGTCCACCGACGATCACGGGCTTCCCACGGAACTTCGGCTCATCGAGCTGTTCCACCGCGGCGAAGAAGGCATCCATGTCGAGATGACCGATCCACCGCTCGCTGGACGCATCCACAGTGCCTCCTCTATCACACGGCGACGCGGCGCGCTCGATCGAAGCTCTGCAACGCGTAACCCGCTTCGCTCACGAGAAAGAGGGTAGAATCGCGCCCCATGGCGATCAAGGGGCGCGTAGCAATCACAGGACGACCAGGCGTGGGGAAGACCACGCTCATCGAGCGCATTCTCCCCCTCGTCTCCGCGACCTACGGCGGCTTCCTGACGAAGGAGGTCCGCAAGTGCGGACACCGCGTGGGATTCGCGCTCGTCGATCTCGGGACCGGAGAAGAGTGCCTCTTCGCTCGCGTCCACTCCTCCGCTGGGACGAAGTTCGGACGCTACGCCGTCGACATCGGAGCCGTCGAGCGGGTGGGCGTTCCAGCAATTCTTCGCGCCATCGAAACGAAGGAGCTCGTCGTCATCGACGAGATCGCGCCGATGGAGCTCTCCGCTCTCGGCTTCGTCGCCGCCGTTGAACAGGCGTTGGCGAGCGACAGGGCCCTTCTCATCGCCACGCACGCCCACGCCACGCACCCGGTCGCCGACCGCGCGAGGCAGGAGTTGCAGCTCGTCCGCATCCGCCTCGGGAACCGAGACAGCCTTGTCGACACCATCGTCGCCCTGCTGTCCGGCGACGCTACGCTTGCGCCGCCTGCCAATCCTTGAGGAAACGCTCGACGCCGACGTCCGTCAGGGGGTGCCGGAAAAGCTGCTTCAGCACCGCATGCGGCACGGTGGCAATGTCCGCGCCGAGAGACGCCGCCTCGAACACGTGCCTGGGGTGACGAACGCTGGCGACGATGATCTCGGTCGGGAACACGTAGTTCTGGAAGACATCGAGAATGTCCGAGATGAGGTCCATCCCCCCGCCGCCCACATCGTCGACACGGCCCACGAACGGCGACACGTAGGACGCGCCGCACTTGGCCGCAACCAGCGCTTGGTTCGCCGAGAAGACGAGGGTGACGTTCGTCCGAATCCCCTCCGAGGACAGCGTTCGCACGGCCTTCATCCCCTGTTCGGTCATCGGGACCTTGATCACCACGTTCTTGTGAATGCGCGCGAGCGGCCGCGCCTCGCGCACCATCTCGTCGGCTACGAGCGACATCACCTCCGCGCTCACCGGGCCGTCGACCAGCTCGCACAGCCGCGCGATCGTCTCCTCGAACGGAACCTTCTCCCGCGCCACGAGGCTCGGGTTCGTCGTCACCCCGTCGACCAACCACGCCAGCTCGCGCACCTCGTCGAGATTCGCAGAATCGATGAACAGCTTCATGCTGCCTCCCTGTTCGCATTGCGCTCGCGGCCGAGTGTATCGGCTCCCGCGCCTCCCTCCCACAGACGCCGCTACGAACAACCTTGAAGGGCTCCCCGGCGGAAGCTACGGTATGACTGGAGAGGAGAGAGACATGGCATACGACGTACTCATCATCGGAGGCGGACCGGGGGGCTATGTCTGCGCCCTGCGTTCGGCGCACCTCGGGCTCCGCGTTGCGCTTGTCGAGGAGAAGGAGCTTGGCGGAGTGTGCCTTCACTGGGGCTGCATTCCCACGAAGGCGCTGTACGCTGCAACGCGCCTCATCCATCAGGCGTCGACGGCGACGGAGATGGGAATCGCGTTTGCTCCCCCCAGCCTCGATCTGCCCCGCCTGGCGGCGTGGAAAGAGAGTGTCACCGCGCGCCTCGCCGGCGGGATCGTCGACCTGATGAAGGCAGCCAACGTCGACGTCGTACGCGGCCGAGGCCGCCTCATCGGACCCCGAGAGGTCGCCGTGTCGACCGGGGAGACCCTGCGTGCGGACCGCATCGTCCTTGCGACGGGATCCCGACCGATTGAGATCAACGGATTCCCGTTCTCCCACCCCCGTGTCTGGTCGTCGGACGATGCTCTCCGCCTCGACGAGATCCCGCAGCGCTTGGCGGTGATCGGCGGAGGAGTCATCGGCGTGGAGTTGGCCGCGATCTACCGGCGGCTCGGGAGCGACGTGACCGTCGTCGAGCTTCTGCCCGATATTCTCGCCGCCCTCGGACTCGACCGGCGGGCCACGGCCGTTGTGAAGAAGGGACTCACCCTGGCCGGAGTTCGCGTCCTGAACGGGGTGAGTGCCACGTCGTTCGTGGAGGAAGAAGGGGACGGCCTCAAGATCACGCTCAGCGACGGGACTGCGCTCGCCGCAGATCGCGTCCTCGTCGCCGTCGGCCGCCGCCCGAATTCATCCGACCTCGGGCTCGAGACCATCGGCGTCGAGCCCGACCGCCGCGGCGCAATCCCGGTCAGCACGCGCTGCGAGACGTCGGCTCCCGGCGTGTACGCAATCGGCGACGTGGTCCCAGGGCCGATGCTGGCGCACAAGGCGTCGGCCGACGGCATCGTCGTCGCGCACGCGATGGCCGGCGACGCCCACGCCGCCACACCGGCCGAGCTCATTCCCCAGGTGGTCTTCACCGATCCCGAGATCGCGTCCGTCGGTCTCTCCGAGACGGCGGCCCGCGCCGCCGGGGGTGAGGTCGCTGTCGGCCGGTTTGCCTACGCCGGGCTCGGGAAAGCGCTTGGAATGCGAGAGACGGAGGGCTTCTTCCAGGTCGTTGCCGATGCGGCCGACCACCGCATCCTCGGCGTCACGATCGTCGGCGCCGAAGCCTCGGATCTCCTCGCCGAGGGAGTGCTCGCCGTGCGCCACGGCCTCACGCTGGAACAGGTCGCGGAGACCGTCCACGCGCACCCCACGTTGCCCGAGGGCTTCCACGAGGCCGTCGAGAATGCCCTTGGCTGCGGCATCCATACGGTCAAACGCTGAGCCGCTGGCCGCTGGCTCCTTCGGCCAGCGGCGAGAGAGAACCCCTGCGGGCTTCTTTGGTCTCCATCAGGACGGTCACAGAGGCTCTTCTTCCTAGCTGCCCCGCGTCTGAGGACAAAGAGAAAGCCATCAGTTCGTAGAACCGATGGTCTTCTCCCAAGCTACCGACCCTACGGGCAAAGCCAGAAGAAGCGCTGCCTGTCCCACGAACAGGCAGCACTTCTTCCCAGCCGTCGTTCCGCAAGACCGACGGCCTAGGTCTTCGTCTGTTTGTCGACCTTGGCGCCCGCGTGCACCTCGATCGTTTCGCTGTACTCGACCGTGCCGATGTGGCACCCCGGGCCAAGCTTGATCCGCTTGCCACGTACAGCGTCGGCCGTCGTCTCCTCGAGCTCGACATCGTCTCCTTCGATCGATGACGCCTTGAGTTCGGCGAGGCCCCCGCCGGAGAACATGCGGACCAAGCCGTCGAAGAGAATTCCGCGCTCGCGGAAGCCGCCCCGCAGGATCTCGATCTTCTCCCCGCCGATCTCGCGCGCAGAGCACTTGCCGCCGAGACGAACTTCGACCTTGTCAGCCGAGAGGAGGCCTTCGATCGTAAATCCACCAGAGGCCTTGAAGATCTCGGACTCTAGGTCGCCGCCGACATGGATGTGTCCGCTAACCTTGACGTACTCGGCCGCGACACTTCCCGTCACGCGGAACGTCCCCGAACACTTGAGTTCCTTGACCTTCGCGTCCCCGCCGATGCGCGCCGCGCCGCTCACCGACATCTCGTCGGCCACAACGGAGCCCGCAAACGAGGCGCCCCCGGAGACCGAGACCTGCGTCGCCTCCACGTTTCCTTCCACCTTGCCCGCGCCGGAAATGCGGAGCTCCTCAGCCTTGAGATCACCGGTTATCTTGCCGGCCCCGGAGATCGAGACGCGAGCGTAGTCGCCGCCACTCAGTTTGCCGGCCCCCGACAGGCTGGCCGACCGTCGATCCTCGCTCATCGCTCCTCCTCTCTCTTGTCCGATGCCGCACCCCCGTGCGACCCTCCGGTTCCCTGCGCCAAATCCAGCTTGATGCGCTCCAGCGTGTTCCGCAGATCGACCGTCCCAATTCGTTGCACGTCCGGATCGAACAGCGCATCGAGCGGCGCCATCGCGACCAGGCTGATCTCCGCCGAGATGCCGCCTGCGGAGAGCTTCTTCCGCAACAAGTGAATGTGCAGATTCGTCTCCGCGGCGTGCTCGAGGAATGCCTCATCCAGGTTCTTCCGCAGCGTTCGCTGCACGAGAGTCTGTTCCTCCGGCCTCGCTACGCCGCGCAACCGACTCGCCACCGCGACGCACAGGGCATCCGCCAGCGATAGGGACTGCGCCCCCGCAGTATCGACGCCGCACTCCTTGAGCGCCGCCTCGTCGAACCACGTCGCGCCGCGCAGATGATCGAACGCCACACGGACCTTCGCGTTGACCTGCTGCGTGATCACGTCGGCCAGATCGTCGAGCGGGTGCGTGTCCTTCATCGCCTTGACCCGTTCGATGCGCTCCAGAATCTTGTCGCGCGGGAAGAACGTCTCCTGCCCGGTGAACGTCGAGCGCCGCACGAACCACGCCTCGGGGATGAGGCCCTTCCTCTTCCAACGGTAGAGCTGGCCGTACGAGATGTCGGTCTGAAGAAGGACTTCCTTCTTCGAGATCAGGTTCTCCTCATCCATGGGCGTGACACCTCCCCTCGTCTTCTTGGGGTCCGCGCATCTTCTCACGCGAACATCGGTTCGAGCGCGAGCCGCCCGCGCGGGACGCTGGCATTGTAACAACACACTGTGTCGCGGTCAATGGCTGAGCGCGGCGGGACACATCATGCCGCGCTCAGCTAGGGAGTTCCGACTGCGTCGGAACTCTAGGCCTGTCGCCGGGACACACCGTAGCTCACTCAGCTAGGGAGTTCCCGCGGTGCAGGAACTCCTGGCACCATCAACGGGACGCACCACGCCGCGCTCAGCTAGGGGGTTCCGACGCAGTCGGAACTCCAGGCATCTGTCATCGTGACGCACGTTGTCCCACTCAGCGGCTAAACGAGACGGGACGGACTCTGTCTCGTTCAGCTAGAGAGTTCCCGCTACACGAGAACTCCAGGCCTGTCGCCGTGTCAGACGCTGTCTTGCTCTTCCGGCTCTCCACCTTGGCGATCTTGGCGCTCTCCGCGTGATTGCGTGTGTTGGACTCGCGGCTGATTCCCTCGCGCCAAGGGCGCCAAGGAAGGCATGTCACAACGCGTGTCTGATCCCCCACCTGTCTCGGGAGTCCCCGCCGCACGGAGACTCCCGCGCTGCTCGCCGGGACTCATCTTGTCTGACTTACCCCGTCGCCGCGAATTACGCACTCGGTGCCGCGGACCCGGCGACTCCACGTTCGAGGAATCGAAGGTCACATCCCCGGGCACTGACGTGCCACGGCCGCGTCGATGCCTTTCTTCCCGTATGCCTTCTGGAAGTGAGACGCGAACTCGCTTGCGAGCTTGGCTGAGCGCTCGTCGAACGCGGCTTTGTCCTTCCACGTGTCGCGCGGGCGAAGGACGCCGCTCGGAACGCCGGGGCACGTCTGCGGGATCTCGACATGGAACGTCCGATCCTCGTCGTAGGCAACCTTGTCGAGCGCGCCCTCGAGTGCCGCGCGGACCATCGTGCGCGTCAGCGTGATGTCCATGCGCTTGCCGACGCCGTACGGCCCACCGCTCCAGCCGGTGTTCACGAGGAACACCTTCGTCCCGTGGCGGTCGAGTTTCTCGCCGAGCATACGCGCGTAGACATCGGGGTTCCGCGGCATAAACGGCTCTCCGAAGAAGCGCGAGAACGTCGACTTCGGCTCGACAATGCCGGTCTCGGTGCCCGCCAGCTTGCTCGTGTAGCCCATGAGGAACCAGAGCATCGCCTGCTCTTTCGACAGCCGCGCAATCGGCGGCAGGACGCCGTTCGCGTCCGCGGTGAGGAAGAGGACCGTCGATGGGTGGCCGGAGCATGCCGAGGGTTTGATGTTCCCGAGGTACGTCAGGGGGAACGACGCGCGCGAGTTCGGGGTGAGGCGATCGTCGTCGAGGTCGAAGGCCCCGTTCGGATAGGCCATCGCGTTCTCGACGATCGTACCGTGCCGGCGCCAATCGTCGTCGTGGAACACGGCGTGGTAGATCTCAGGTTCCTTCGACGCGTCGAGTCCGATGAGCTTCGCAAAGCAGCCATTCTCGAAGTTCCAGACCCCGTCGTCACTCCAGCCGTGCTCGTCGTCGCCGAGGAGCGCGCGCGTCGGGTCGGCCGACAGCGTTGTCTTACCGGTCCCCGAGAGTCCGAGGAGGAGCGCGGAGTCGCCTCGCTTGCCCTCGTTGGCCGAGCAGTGGAGCGGCAGGACGCCGACGCCCGGCAGGAGGTAGTTCATGACCGAGAACATGAGCTTCTTCACGGAGCCGCAGTAGGCCGACCCGTAGACGATGCCGATGCGGCGGTCGAAATCGATGGCGATGGCCATCGTCGTCGTCTTGCCCGTGCCCGGGTCAACGCGCAGCCGCCCCGCATATCGCACAGGATCGAGCTTGTCGTTCGGCAGCGCGAGGATCGTGAACGCGCGGTCGCCGAAGATGCCCTTCTCCGCGCCGGCAGGGATCGGGCGGAACATGTTGTCTGTGAACAGGGCCGTCAGCGCGCGATCGGTGATCGTGCGGGCAATGAGCGCGTAGTGCGGATCCGCGCCGAGGGCGCGCTCGGTGACGTAAAGTCGTTTCTTCGCGCGAAGGACGGAGACCGCGTCTTCGAACAGGAGGTCGAACGTCTCCTCGGTGATCGGAAGGTTGTTCGGCGAGTCCCAGTCGATGTCCTTCTCGCTCGACGGTCGACGCACCGACACCGTATCCTTGGGGCTGCGGCCCGTGGACTCCGGCCGACTCCACGTCGCCAAGGCGCCGTTCGGCGCAACCAGCGCCTCCTTGCGGTCCACCGCGTCCTCGATCGCGCGTTCGCGCGACGGGTTCAGCACGACGCCGCGATGCCCAAGCAACCCCGCCAGTTCCCGATCCAGATCCATGCTCTCCTCACCCGCGTGTCGGCCGGGGGCGTTCCCGCGGCCGCAGATGGCCGGATCATAGCCAACGGAGACCGGGTTCTAAAGGCAGGTCGGCCTCGCGGCCCGGCGACGGAGGGAGACGCCATGCCGCGCAGCAGGCCCGCAGGATGCCGCCGCCTCGGGGGCAACACCCCGTCGCCCCAGGCGTGCCGGGATTCGCACATCGCTCAGTTCGGAGTGCGCAGAACGCAGTTGATTGACACCGCTCCGGTCAGGAATGATCCAAGCGGGGCGCCCCCCCTGCACCACACCTTTCCCAAGACGGGGAGTCCCTCACGGAGCGTGCTCTACGCTGGAGAGGGCCCGGATGCCGCTCCTGCTGGTCAACGAGCTCGCCACATCCGACTCGCGGATCCGTGAGCTTTGCCTACATCCGGTCCTTCCCCTCCAACCCTGGGAGGCTCGCAAGGCCGTTCCGAAGCTGCTTTCTTTGCCAGGAGCTGTACCAAAAGATCGTCAGGACGGCACCAACCATGCCAATACTCGCTGCAAATGGTAACATCGCCTGGATGCCGGCAACGTCTACTAGCGCGCCACATGCCAGAGGTCCAAGCATCTGCCCTACGCCGAACGCTCCGCTTTGCAGGCCGGCCATCACTCCCATGCCATGCTCTCTGCCGCGCTCCACTCGCTCGGCGAGCATCGATGCCCTCGATAGCGCATCGAGCACACCCATCGCGAAGGCTAGGGACAGGACGGCCCATAGTTGATGCACGAACTGGATCGACAACAGAGCCAAAGGTGAGATCACGGCCCCAACGGCTATCTGAGGGAGCCGACGATAGCGATCGGCGAGCCACCCGAATGGTATCTGGAGTAGCCCTCCGGCAACGAGCTGAACGGTCAGAACAAGCCCGATCGACGACTCGGAGAAGCCGGCCACGCTCGCGGCGAAGAGTGGATAGAACGTGTTGAACCCTTGCTGCCAGAACCCGCGGGTGATCCAATACACTAGTAGTGTTCTGACCCCGGGGTCGCGGAACTCAGTGCCTGTCTTCGTGGGGTCGGAGGCTCCGGCCGCCTTTCGATCGGCCTTCGTGTTTCTGGGAAGGACGACCGCCACGAGCGCAAGAGCTCCGAAACTGAGGGCGGCCATCACCAAGAAGACCGCTTTGTAGGACCACAGCTCGGCGACCCCTCCACCAATCAACGGGCCAAGCGCCATTCCGATGAACATCGACGAGTAGAAGACGTTGATGTACTTCCCCTCGCTCCCCGCGGGCGTTAGATCCCCAACATATGCTTGGGCGACCGGTGTCACCATGACCGCGGCCGCGCCTTGGAGGAACCGAAAGACCCCAAGATGCCACAGGGAGGTGGCAAAGACGAAGAGGATAGATACGGCCCCGTAGGCCGCGAGCCCCGCGAGCATGATCCTCTTGCGGTCGGTTCGATCGGAGATCCTCCCCACGAGCGGGGCGACAAACGCGCGAGCCGCTGAGAACGCCGCAAACACAACGCCGATGGAGAACGCACTGGCCGAGAAACCCCGCGCATAGAGAGGGAAGATGGGGGCTATGATCCCCATCCCAATCTGCGCGGCACAGGTTGCCACGAAGAGAGCCAGGAAGGTCGCCCTCAATCGGCTCGTCTCCAGCTTCGTGGCAACCTCCTCAAGCGATGTCCGTCTCCAGAAGCCGAGTATCGAATCGGCCTGCACGCGCACCTATTCGGGAACCGCGCAGAAGACTCTGTCTCCGGTGTCCCCGTCCACCCGACAAACCCTGGGGAGCACACCGCCCACGATTCGCGAGCACCGCGAGGGATCGAGCCCGCTGCGCACCTCAGGGGCGGGGCAAGCCGCTAGGAAACCAGCACTCTCGCGTGGATGCCCGACGTACGCGCTCTCAACCGCCTCCGAGGACTAGTC
The DNA here is from genome assembly GCA_903857865.1 of uncultured bacterium. Lineage (GTDB taxonomy): Bacteria > Bipolaricaulota > Bipolaricaulia > UBA7950 > UBA9294 > CAIOGO01. Next base: position 120,111 of record CAIOGO010000006.1, read on the forward strand.
GTCATCACTGCTCGCGGAGGTCCTCTCGTCTCCCAGGATGATGGAAGATGCTATGGCCGAAAGGCGGACGGGTCGAACCGGGAAGCGGACTGTACAGGATTCCACCGCACTAAGCGGAACTCCCGTTTGTTCACTGATGATTCTCTCGATCAGTCTTCCACAGGTCCGTCCTTGGCAAGGGCCCATCCCAGCGCGGGTCATCCGCTTGATCTCTCCTGCCGTGCGGCATCCTGCCTTGATCGCCGCAAGGATCTCCTGTTTCGTGACTTCCTCACAACGGCAGATGACAAGATCGCTATTGCCTTCCACTGTTCTTTCCCCCTCCCACGCGGCGGAAGAAGCGCACGTCCATTCCGAGACCTTTCGGAGTCAGGAGAGTCACCACAGCCGTGCGATCGTTTCGTTCGCGCGCATCGACGGTCAATGTCCTTGCGGTGCACACGGCCCGACCCTCTCGATCGACTCCCTCCACCAATTCGCCCGACTCAGGTAGGGGAAGGAACTCATACGGAATGCTCACGTGATCGCCATCATCGGAACTCAGATCGACTACGAAGATTGCGAGTCCCGGACAGCGGGATACACAAAGCGCGCAGCCAACGCAGCCCTCCGGATCCAGACAGGGTTGACTGGTCACCGTGCTGCCGACCCGAATCGCTCCCCGTGGGCAGTTGCCCTCACAAGGATTGCACGGAATCTCCTCGCTGCACTCGATAACAGCGACTGGACCTTGCCGAAGACGCTGGGCCGAAGGCACGCCAGGGCAGCAAGCCAGTTCTGCTGAGCTCAGTACGCCTGTCTTCCGCAGCGCCTTCTCGTGAACCTCAAGTCCCTGTTTGCTCATAGGATCTCACCACATCATCCTTCGCCCTTCTTCGTTCCACACCGAACGGGCCGCTTCGTAGCTCGTTCAAGGCCTCGATGTACGACCCAAGTCTCTCCTCGTACTCGCCGCGCTCTACGAGCCCGAGTGCAGATGCCGCCGACAACCCCGCCAGCTTCCCTTCTTCGATGGCTGTTGACGCCTCCTCGATTCCCGAAACATCGCCGGCCACATAGAGCCCCGTGACGCTGGTTTCCATCCCGAGGGAGTGCACGGGAACCTTCCCTCCCAGCGCCGGAACGTTGGCAAGCCGGCAACCTGCCATCTCGGCAAGCCGCGTCCGAGGGGTCATGCCGACCGCGAGGCAGACTGTGTCCACTTCAAGAAGCTTCTCCGTACCGGCGACAGGACGGAACCTCTCGTCAATCTGCTGGATTACAACTTGGTCAACGTGGCTGTCCCCCCGCGCCTCTTTGATCGTGTGTCGCGGCAGGATCGGTATGCCCAGGCGCCTGACCTTCGCCGCATGGACCCCCCAACCCCCTATGTTGGGCAGCGCCTCCACGATTGCCACCACATCAATCCCCGCCTGCATCAACTGGTAGGCAACGATGAGTCCGACGTTCCCGCTTCCGACGACAACCGCACGCTCTCCCACCGGGACACGATGCACGTTCACGAAGGTCTGCGCTGCCCCGGCCGTTATCACACCAGGCAAGGTCCATCCCGGGAATGCAGCAGCGTTCTCCCCCGCGCCCGTGGCGAAAACGGTGCATCTCGGGCGGAATCCCAGAAGCCGCTCCTGTTTCACGGCCATGACGACGAGCCCGTCGAATACGCCGACTACAGGAGTCTCCAGCCAGATGTCCACTCCATGTTCCCGAGCTTCCTGGATCAGCTTTGCGCCGATGTCGACGCCTCGGGTACCTGCGAAGTGACGTTCGGATCCAAAGAACTTGTGCGTCTGCTTGAGGAGTTGACCGCCGGGCCTCGTGTTCTCGTCGACGACTCGTACTGACGCCCCGCGGCCCGCGGCCTCGACCGCCGCCGCAAGTCCGGCCGGCCCGGCTCCAACAATCAGGATGTCCGGAGTATCAGTTATCACGACTCTCCCGCCCCCGTACTGATCACCATGCCCGCTTCCACGGGCGTCACGCAGCTTCGGACGTTCGGCGTCCCATTCACGGTCACCATGCAATCCGTGCAAAGCCCGATGCCACAGAACAATCCCCGAGGCTCACCTCGCTTCTCCGTCCGTCTCGTGGCGCGGATTCCGTAGGCCAGAAGCGTGGCAAGAATCGGCTCTCCTTGGCGAGCCCGCAGCGGCGTGGAGTCAACGATGATCGTGCACTCCTCCGCGTACTCCAACGGCCCAAGCACTGGGTGCTGGTGGATCCTCCGGCCTTCCGCTTTCGTCATCGCTATCTCCCTCTTGTCTTCGATCGACTGGGCCACGGGCGCCTTCTTGCGAACGCCGTGCGCCCCACCTATCGGACACCCTAGCCCTCCTTGGCTCGTACCTCCTCAAACTGCGCTCGGATGCCCTCCAGAAGCTGCGGGTTCGCCAGGATGCGCTCCGTCGCAAGCGCCATCGCTTTGGCTGCCACTTCGATGGCTTTGCGGGCCTGCCCACTCTTTGCAGCTTCCGTCCAAGTCCGGGTGTGTCCGGGCGTTCCGGCGGGTACGAACGCGACCTTGAGCGTCGCGGCGGGGAGCCGATGGCTCACGTTGCCGAAGTCTGTGCTACCCAACTCCTTCTCCGGTTCGAGGATCTGATCCGCCCCCACCTGCGAGGCTTCGGCAAGCAGGAGATCGCTGAGCAGGGGAACGAGAAGCTTGTTGTCGTTCCCGGCTTCGTAGCAGACCGCCAGCTCCGTTCCGGTTGCAAGGGCTCCGGCCCGCGCGCAATTGATGACGCGCTCTTTGATCTCGTTTAGGTATGACCTATTCTCCGCCCGCACCATGTACTCCAGCGCTGCGTGTTCGGGGACGATGTTCGGCCGTAGGCCGCCGTCCGTTATGATCCCATGGAGCCTCACGTCGGATCGTACGTGCTCCCGGAGGAACTCCAACGCAGTCATCGTCAGCAGAGCTGCATCGAGCGCGCTGGCCCCCAGATGCGGGTACTTGGACGCGTGAGCGGGCCTCCCTCCGAAACGGAACTCCACGGAGTCTACGGCAAGATTGCGCCCCATCGTCGTCGTCCGATCGCTCGGATGCATCATGAGAGCGATGTCCAACTCGTCGAAGACCCCGTGGTCCAGCATGGTCTGCTTGACATGAAGTTTCGAGGTTTCCTCCGCCGGCGTCCCGATGACGCAGATCTGGCCGCTAAGCTCGGGACAGGCTGATGCCAGCGCAACGGCCGCACCTACAGCGGAAGCAGCGATGAGGTTGTGACCACACGCGTGCCCTAGCTCAGGAAGCGCGTCGTACTCGGCGATGAATCCAACAGCCGGGCGGCGGCGCTCTCCTTTCCACGCGACAAAGGCTGTCTCAATGCCGGCTACGCCGGTCGTACACTGAAAGCCTTTGGCCCGCAGATACGTGACCACGTGCTCCCGGGCCTGGAACTCCTCCCCACTCAGTTCGGGGTGCTCATGAAGGAAACTCGCTAACGCCCAGAGCTCCGCCATCAGTCCATCGACGGCGGAGCCGATTCCGGCGCGCTCCGTCTCGGGTTTCTTCTTCATCTTCGGCCTCCTCCCAATCCCGGGATATGCGCGTCGAGGTCACTTGAGCTCGTCAACGACGATCTCTCCATCCTTTAGAACGGCCACCCCATCCACCGAGAAGCTGCAATTCCTCATGCAGAAATCGATGTGTGCCGGTGTCACGTTCGCTCCCCCCAGCCCGACGAAATAGTTCGCCCCCATGCCGAAGAGGATGTTGCCGTAGAACGACTCAGCGTCCATCCCTCCACCGGGGCCGGGCAGCGCTTGCTCGATCCAGATCGCTCTGTGCTCGCAACCCCACCCAATGTGCGCGGGGATGAACGCTTTCTCGTCACCCCAAGTATTCATGTACTCTCGGATGAGATAGCCGTCGATGCCTCCGCCTTTGATGCCCACCATCTTCCCGCTCTTGAACTCGCACCGGATCGGCTCGGAGATGTATCGCTCGACGCGCAGCACAATGTCCCCCACATCCAGCACCAGAACGCCTTCGGCGCTCCCCTCAATCGGGGCGCAGGCGACTTGCCCTGACGGCCAGTGATCCCACCGGCCGGGGATGTCCGATGCCCCATACTGGAAGATCCCCTTTCGCCCCTTCTTGCTGAACGTGAGGTCCGTGCCTGCACGAGATGTGAGGTGCAGCTTCGTTCCTTTCTCGAGAAAAGCTGCTCCAGCCCGCGTGCGCTCACGAATCTCCTTGCAGGGCAACAGTCGGCGTAGGACCTCGGGGGGGTTGTTGACCATGAGGGTTCTTGTCCCACTCGCTAGAATCTGGTTGTGGACATTCGTGTACAGCCACCCAACCGTGGACATGTCAATCACGAGGTCTGCCGCCTTCATCGCCTCCAACGGCCCTCGAGGCGGGATGACGTCATCGCTGGCTGCTCGAACAATGCGCCGAGTAGATGAGGTGAAGAAGGGGACCCGGAGTTCGAAGACATGCGCGCCCAACTCCTGCGCCGCGCCCATAAACGCGGCCGGGTAGTGCGGATTCGTCCTCGAGTCGCACATGAGGGCCACGGTCTCGCCGGGTTGCAGGTTGCATTCCTGCAACTCCTGTCTGAAAAGCGATACGAGCTCTCCCGTCATCTCGTAGGACAGTGGAAAGTCATTCCTTGCCATAGTGCCTCCTTCTAGCGATTTCGGTGCAACTTGGACGCGCCGTTTTGCGTCGCTCTGACGGCTCGCCCGGCTGACTACAGAACCTTTTCGGACTGAAGACCTCGGCAATCTTCGTTTCGCCGTCGACGATGGACCGCGCGACGAGGCGTGCGCTCGCTGCCCCCAATGCGAAACCCTTGTCGCCAAACCCGCACGCAGCGACGAGTCCCCGCGGCTCGGAGACCTCCCCTAGAACGGGCAGCAGATCGAGGCTGTAGGGTCGCACCCCGCAGAACATTCGAATCATCGACGTGCGGGACAGGACCGGGATGAATCGTTGCGCCCGTCGCACAATCCCAATGGCGGCTTCCAGCGCGCCCGTGTCGAGGCCGACATCACCACGCACCCCCGACCGACCGATCAGGCAATTGCCGCTCCTCGTCTGCGAGAAGACGAGATGGATGTTGTAGCGCGCACTCAGATCGTCTCGCCGTGGCTCTGTCGGGCTCCCTTCAGTGCACTCCCCCTTGACCCGAACCCCCAAGGATGGAAGACACTCCGTAACGACCACGACACCGCGATCCCTCACGATCGGAATGCTGGCACCCGCCATGGCGGCGATCCGATCCGCCTCCGGCCCCGCCGCGTCGACCAAGACGTCACAATCCAAAGTGCCGGTCGCCGTCGCAACCCCGGCCACCGCGCCCTGGCTGACCCTCACGCCCGTGATCTCCGTGTGACGGTAGAATCGCGCTCCGAGTGCTTCGGCGGCCCGAGCGAGAGATCGACAGAGGAGGAACGGATTGAGTCGGGCGCTCGAGTGGCAATGGACGGCACCCGCCAAGTCGGGAGCGATGGAGCGGTCCAACTCGCCCAACCGCCGTGGAGGAATGAACTCGACATCCAACCCGGCCTGGCGTTGGACCTGAACCCGTTGCTGGGCCCATGGTACCTTGTCCTCATCTTCGATAAGCATGAGGCTGGAAGACGCCTCGAATTCGAAGTCCTCCCCAAGAGACTGACTCCATTCCTCATAGAGCGAACGGGACGCCATCGCAAGATCCCACGTGGGACCAGGCATTCGATTGTGCAGGGACAGATTCCCCATCGTGGCTCCCGATGTCCCAGAAGCTGCGTCGCCACGGTCGACGAGACCCACATCGACGCCTTCTCGCGCGAGGAAGAGCGCAATCGCCGTCCCTACAACGCCAGCGCCGACCACGATCACATCATGCCCGTGCGACCGATTCATCGACCCGATCTCCCTCACTATCTAGAAGCCCTTCTCGCGATCTACAACTCCGTGCATCGTGGCACCACGCTGCCATCGATCCAGGTTGTCGAGGAAGAACGCGACCATCTCATCGGGAACACTGGGACCCGCATGATGAGGAGTGATGATGACGTTCTCCATTTCCCACAGCGGACTATCCGGCGCAAGAGGCTCTTGCTCGAAGACGTCAAGAACCGCGCCCCCGATCACGCCACGTTGGAGCGCATCAATCAGATCCGCTTCCCGAACGACTCCGCCCCGTGCCGTGTTGATCAGTATGCTGTCAGCTCGCATCGCTTCGAACACCCCGAGGTCGAACAACCCTTCGGTCTGCGAAGTCAGCGGTAGGCTAATCGAGATGAACCTCGGGCGGGACACGAACTCCAACAGCTGCTGGAAGCCGTAGCACGTTTCGATCGCCGGGTCGTCCCTAGGAATCAGGTCGAATCCGATCACGTGCATGTCGAATGCGCGCGCCTTCCTGGCTATGGCGCCTCCGATAGCGCCCACCCCCGCGACTCCGAGCGTCTCGCCATACAACCACGAACAATCCAACGGTTCCCACCGTTTGGCTTGTTGGTGCCCGACCACATCCCTCATCCGCTGCGTCCTGGCGAGCATATAGCCCAACACATATTCGGAAATCTTCTCACCAAATCCAGTATTGACTCGCGTGAAAGCGATCGAGTCGGGAATCCTCATATCCTTCGCGAATCGCTCGACTCCAGCCCCCATCGCTTGGATCCACCGCACACGAGTCGCAAGCTGAACGTAGCGAGTCGGAAACTTGGTCGACACGAAAAGCACGTCGGCATCCTTGATCGAACGCGCCACGTCCGCCTCCGACTCGCAGACGAGCAGCCTCAGCTCGGGGGCCCGCTTGGTCAGCAAGTCCACATACGCAGCCGTTCTATCAGGATTGTAGATCAGTACGTTCACACGGGGACTCAACTCACTCCCCCTCCTTGCTCTCTTCCCCCGCCTGCATACCGCTGAGGAGAGAACGCAGCCAACGACATCCCAGGTTCGTCGCCGCTCATCACTTCAGCCATGAGCTTCCCGATGTACGGACCAGCGACGTACCCTCCGAAACAGCTACTCGCCAGAAAAACGTTGCCATGCCCGGGGATCGGCCCGAGGATGGGCAACTGGTCTTCCGTCCTCCCATCGAAGCCCGCCCACGTGCGAACCGCCTCGACATCAGCGAGCGCAGGGACCACACGAACGGCTGCCATGGCGTTCCCAACGACGCTCGCATAGCGGGGCAGTTTGATGTCCTTGTCCAGGTCCCCGTCCCCCGGCCATCCGCCTCCGATCAGGACGCTCCCGCATTCGACCTGCTTGAGAGTCAGGTTCCCCGACGCATGGGTGATCATGTGTTGGATGAGACGTGGCAATCGTGGCGTGACAATCATCTGGTTGATGCGCATGTTGATCGGAAGTGAGACTCCGAGCCAGCCTGCGACTTGCTTCGTCCAGATGCCCGCCGCAATGAGGATCTTGCGGCAGCGGTACTCGTCCCCGGTCGTTCGCACCGTGATGTCTTGGTCCTTGTGAAGCTCCACGCCGACAACCGGAGTGTGAGCAACAATCCGGACGCCTCGCGCAGCTCCCGCCCCGGCAATCTGTTGCGTAGCGACACGAGCGTCCGCATATGAATCCCAGGCGCAGTAGTTGACCGACTTCAGCTCTCGCGAGAGGTACGGCGCCATTTCCCTCGCTTCGTCCACCGACAGTCTGCGAACGCCGATCCCGTAGCGATTCCGCTCCTGGAGGTCGCGTTCCAGAAACTGCGCCTCCTGGTCAGTCTCTGCAACCCGGAAGCCTCCGGACTGCGTGAAACCAAGCCCACCGATCTCAGTCTCAAGCTCCCTCCAAGTCACAATGCCCCCCTTGCAGAGGGGAATGATGGGGTAGGGCTTGTTCTGCAGGGAGAGGCTCCCGGCGTTCCTGCCGGAAGCCTCATCCCCGACTGCCTTGCGATCGATGAGGACAACATCATGACCAAGCTCGTTCAGGTAGAACGCGGCGGAGACTCCCATGATTCCCGCCCCCACGACAACGCATTCCACTTCTGTTCGATGCATACTCAAGCTGCTTTCCTCCTGGTCTCGCGGGGTCGGCCCCTCTCGACGTGCCCCAGAGAACGCCAGCACGCCCTACAGAACGCCGATCGACTGCAGGACAGAACGCAGCCGCTCCTGGTCTTCGGCGGAGAGCGGTTGGATCGGACTTCGTGGGTATCCACCCGGGCGCCCGACGAGGTTCATCGCTGCTTTCAGGGCGGACGGGAACGTGCCAAGACCGTGCACAGCGTGGTCGAGCTGGACCAGTCGGTATTGCAGCTTCCTTGCAGCCTCGACGTTGCCCGATGCACTTAGCCGATACAGATCAATGGCTGCTCTCCCGAGAATCTGAGTCTCCACACTGCTCACGAAGCCGTCCGTTCCCATGACAACGCAGGGGAACCCCCGCGTTACTGAGTGCCCTGCGAAGACGCGGATCTTGTCTGCGCACAGTCGCACCGTTTCTACGACATCGTCGAAACTGCCGGAACTCTGCTTGACAGCAACGACGTTGTCGATCGAGCAGAGCTTCTCCAGCAACGCGGGGGACGTCGTCACTCCAACTCGCTTGGGAATGTTATAGATGAGGATCGGTATGTCGGCCTCCCGAGAGACTCTGCGGTAGTGCTCAATGATTTCGCTCTCGTTCGGGAGGATGTAGAAGGGAGGTGTCACCATCACTCCGTCTGCACCCGCCGCCTTCGCCTTCTTGCTCAACTCGACGACCTTGTCTGTGAGCATGGCCAGCGTGCCGGCAATGACGGGCACCCGCCCGCCGGCCACATCCACCGCCGTTCGATGAAGACGCGTTCGTTCCTCGTCGGACAACGCCCAGAACTCCCCCGTGCATCCGGTAACAACGAGCCCGTCTATCCCCTCAGAGATCAGCAACTCAATGTTCTTCTTGAACGCCGCTTCGTCAATCGCTCCGTCCTTCTTGAACGGCGTGACGATCGCGGTGAAGTTGCCCTGCCAGGTGACGTCATTGCGATTCATGAACTACCTCCGTGGTCTGGTTACATCGGCTTCTCGACGAATGCCGCTCCTCCGAGCTCCTTCGTGTCGGCGAAGATGTAGGCAAGATGGTCCCCTTCAGAGACCGCATGCGATCCGTGCACACCGCCCGTGAAGGACCAGCAGTACCCATTGATCGGCATCTTGACGTCCTGGATGACGTCTCCGTAGACATCGACGATCTCGACGGCCGTCTCGCCCTTGCGGATCAGTTCGCCGGGCTTCCTGCGGACGCACATCAAGCCGCCTCTCTGTGCGATCAGCCAGCCGTAGAATGTCAGATCCCCCTTAACCACGGTCTCGGTTTGCTTCTCCAGCGCTCCCTCAAGCATCCCCAGCTCTTTCATGACGTTGCGGATGCCCCGCGCGCCGATTCTGTTGACCTCGTCCCACATGTAGATGTTCCCGGGGAGTTCGTGCGTGATGGATGGCTTCCCGTTCTGGGAGCACACGTCCCGTATGCTGGTCGCCTGTTTGCGGGGCCAGTTGATCGTGGTCAATCCAAACGCTTTCGCCATGCGAACAACGTCCTTCTTGACCCGATCGTCCGGACACATCTCCAGATCCGTGAGAACGAAACCAATGGACGGCAGCGGATTCGCGTGGACGTCGATCACGTAGTCCGCCTTCTCCAACGCCGCGTTGATGCAGATTGCCATTCGTTGGGTGATGTTCGCCGTTGCCTTATCCACCGCCGGCAAGTACCAGGGACCCGAGAGGTTCTTCCCGTCGATCGGGGTCGTGTAGACGCCGATCCTGAACGCCAACGGGTTCCCGCCGGGCACTGCGAGGAGTGCACCACGCAGCTTCTTCGGATCCATCGTCTTGACCAGTTCGTGAATGGCTCCGATTCCACTGATCTCCGTGCCGTGGATCGCTGCAATGACGGTGAGAACGGGGCCGTCCTCAGCTCCATTCACGATGATGACGGGGACGTGTGCTCGCGACCCGTCCGCTAGTTCCACCGACCCCAACGAACCTTTCGCTATCTCACCAGGTTTTGCCTTCGCGTCGCCAACCGCCAGTACGCTTCTCATTTCCTTGACCTCCGTCGATTGCCAGTCCCGCGCGTTCCTGCATCGCCCTGCATTCCATCTCTGGTGTTCATGCGTTCTCGGACTCCCCCACCTCCTTGCGTCCCCGTCTCAGAACGAATTCGGTACTTGCTCATCGTGCTCGGATCCAGTTCCACTCCCAACCCTTTGCCGGGCGGGACTCTCACGACACCATCTACGACGTCAATGGGTGACGTAGTGACCTTCCTGCGAAGCGGAGTCTGCAGGGTGCAGAACTCCACATACGGGATGTCCGGCATGCACGAGACCAGATGCATGGTCGCACTCAACAAGATGTCGCTGCTCCAGCAGTGCGGGATGCATGTGACCCCGTACGTTCGCGCCATGTCGACGATCTTCTTCACTTCGGTAATTCCGCCCGCACGCGCAATGTCCGGCTGGATGATGTCGACCCGTCCACGCTCCATCAGCTGGCGAAATCCGTGGCACGTCGTCTCCTTCTCCCCCGTCGCGATGGCCACGTTCGAGCGCTCTGCGAGCCGCGCGTAACCGTCCAAGTTGTCCGGACTGAGAGGCTCCTCGAGGAAGTACACTCCTAGAGGCTCGAGGGCACGGGCAAACCGCATCGCCATCCGCACATCTGCGCCAAATCCAACATCGACCATGATGTCGATGCCTTCTCCGGCCTCCTTGCGCGCGGCTTCCACAAGCTCCACGCACCCCATCAGATCGACACCGAGCGGCCCCCAACCGAGCTTGATCGCCGGGAACCCGGCGTCGAGACACTGGCGAACGTCGACACGAACGCCCTCCGCCGTGTCCGCGAGCAGAATGCTCGCATAGGCCCTCACGGACTTGTCGGCGTCCCCACCAAGCAGTTGGGCCACCGACATTCCGGCCACCTTGCCCGCGATGTCCCAGAGAGCGATGTCAATCCCACTGATCGCATGAATCGCAACGCCACGACGTCCATAGACGGCCGAAAGCCGATACATGTCGTTCCATAGAACTTCTCGCTGCAGGGGGTCGCGTCCAAGGACGATCTCTCTTAGCCCTCGGCTCGACACGTGAGACAGCGGGGCTTGAATCACTGCTTGCGCAATGAGCGGAGACGTGTGCACTTCCCCGATCCCTACGATCCCCTCGTCTGTCACCACCTCGACGACCAATAGGTCCTGGATCCCATCCGCAATCGGCTTCACGTCCGGCTGCCGGAGCATCGTTGTCCGTACATCCACAATCTTCAACGGTCGATCACCTTCTCATCTCGTCGTTCTCAGCGCGACCGCGAGATCCGGTCGAGAAGCCAGCCGCCAGTACGGCCGCTTCCGTGGCCTTCAGAAGCGTCACCACCGGGTCTAGCACCGGAACATCCACCGTCTCGGCAATCGGAGCCAGCAGGCCACCCCATAGTGTGCAAGCGAAAAAGAGCACTTCGGCACGATCCTCCGCAACGGCTCGATACGCTTCCTTTACTCCGTTACCGAGAATCGAGTCCCTGTACCGCGCCAGAATCTCTTCCCTCAGCTCTTCCAGGGCACCCGTTCTCACGCAGCGCTCTACGAACGCGGAATCCGGCTTCCGCACGTCGACAAGGCGAAATGCAACTTGGGATTCGGCCATCCCATATAGGCGCACCGTATGCTCATGCCATACCAGCGGGCGCTTTCGGCGGCCCCCCTCGGCCGGGCACAGCACGCCGAGGCGTCGCCCCAGGAGACCCGAGATGTGGAGAGCCGCTCCAAATGGACCTACGACAGGTATCCTGGCCGCGTTGACTGCCGCCCGCAGCCCTGGTTCTGAAGCGCACCCGAGCATGACAGCATCAAATCCGCCCTCTTCCGCCTCCCTCACGGCCCGAAGGAGCGCGCCGTAGTACTCCTCCGGCCGCTCCGACAAGAACGGGCTTCGCCCCAGTCCGTCTCCTTCCAGATGACGCACCTGGAGCCGTGTACCTGGCGAAGCGGCTCGCTCCAACAGATCCATGAACCGCTGATCCCACAGCCCAAGGCCGGAGAAATCCACATAAAGCAGGTTCATCGTTCCCCCCTCGTTGATCCCGCCTTGCCCCCATCGGCTATGCCGGCCGCTCCAGCCTGGAAGCAGGCGACCCTATGGCCGTTCTCGACCTCAATCATGTCTGGCACCGAGACCCGACACTCCTCGACGCACACAGCGCAACGAGCCTCGAATACGCAACCACTAGGGGGCCGCCGAAGGTCCGGGACAACCCCTGGGATGTAGTGCAACTCATCGTCGTCTTCGCCGGTGAAACTCGAACGCAGCAACCCCTGCGTGTAGGGGTGCAGGGTATGCTCGATGAGGTCCTCGGTCGTCCCAAACTCGACCATGCGCCCGCCGTACATGACTCCCATGTAGTCAGAGGTTTCTGCAATCACACCCAGGTCATGCGTGATCAGCAGCGCCGTCGATCCGACTTCGTAGACCAGATGCTTGAACAACTCCAGCACCTGAGCCTGGACGGTGACGTCGAGGCCTGTCGTCGGCTCATCGGCAATGAAGAGCTTCGGCGAACAGGCAAGCCCCATCGCGATCATGACGCGTTGACACATCCCCGTGCTCAACTCAAACGGATAGCTTCGCAGCCTCTTCTTGGCGCCGCCCATTCTCACCGCCTCCAACAGCGCAAGACTCCGCTTTCGCGCTTCCTTGCGACCCAAGTGCTCGTGCCGGTGAAGGAGGAAGTACAGCTGCTCCTCCACCGTGAACAGCGGATTCAAAGCGGCGCGCGGGTTCTGGAAGATCATGCCGATTCTCTTCCCGCGAATGGCGTCCATCTCGGAAGGTGTCTTTCGGACCAAATCCTCTCCGCCAAATAGGATGCGGCCGCTGAGCACTTCTGCAGTACTCGGCAGCAACTGCATGACGGCCTTAGCCGTCACCGACTTGCCGCATCCCGTCTCTCCCGCCAGGCCCGTGATCTTGCCCTCGCGGAGATCCAAGTCGATTCCCGAAAGCGCGTGAACCGTACCGACGTACGTGTGGAACACGACCCGCAAGTCCGCGATGTGCAGCACGACTCCCTGCGGCGTTTCCAGAGGTCCTGCCCCCTTCCGGGTTGTCTCCTTTTCCACGTCACCGCCTCCGAGGATCGAACACATCCTGCAGGCCATCCCCAAGGAGACTCGCCGACAGGACGAACAGGAAAATGAAGAGGCCGGGGAAGAATGCCGACCACCACTCTCCCTGTACCATTTGCCTCGCGCCTTGGCTGATCATGACTCCCCACTCAGGCTCCGGAGCCTGTATGCCCAAACCGAGGAAGCTCATGCTCGCCGCCATCAACACAGACCACCCCACATTGAGGGACGACTGCACATAGACGGGGCCAAGGCTGTTGGGAAGGAGATGGCGGAACATGATCCGGGCGTTGTTGTTGCCAACCGTGCGTGCGGCATCTACGAACGTCGCCTCTTTGAGTGACAGGATCTGACTTCTGACGAGCCTCGCGTACATGGGGAAGTTGACGACGACCAGGACGATGATCACGTTTCGCAGACTCGGCCCGAGCGCCGCGGCAATCGCGAGCCCAAGAAGGATCGACGGAAACGCCTGCAAGCTATCCAGCGCCCGCATCATGACCTCGTCCAAGACACGACCGTAGAACGCGCTGATCACCCCGTAGAGGCTCCCCAAGATGGCCGCACCCAGCACGGCCATGACCGCAATGAGTAGATCGGTGCGCGTGGCGTAGACGATCCGCGTGAAGATGTCCATCCCGAGCGCATCCGTCCCCATCCAATGGGCGAAGGACGGGGCCAGGGAGGCCGATTTCATGTCGGGCTTTGTCGGATTGTATGAGGTGAACAGCGGCCCGATGAGACCGAGAAGAACAATGAGCAGTAGGAAGCCCCCCCCGACGGCTGCCAGCTTGTTTCGCCGGAACCTGTAGAGGAAGAACCCCCACGAACCTCCAGTCCCACCCTCCGCCGCCGACTTCTCTGGACGACAGCGGGTATCTGCAGGTCGAGTCGGGTCCGCCGCTCTTCGCTTCCGGCCAATGTTCACGCTCTTCTCACCTCCACATCAGTACTTGATCCTCGGATCTATGACTGCGTACAGAATGTCCGCCACGAGGAAGCAGAGGACGCGTACAGCGGCGCAGATTACGACGAACGCTTGGATCGGGCCGAAGTCTCCCGCCAAAGCGCTGGTCACCGCCCATCGGCCTGCCCCCGGCCAGGCGAACACGAGCTCAATCACCACGGCCCCTCCGATCAGGTCGCCGAACATGTCTCCGATCTGCGTGATCGGGGGGAGGAGCCCGTTCTTCAGACCCAAACGGAAGTTGATCGTGCTTCTCCTCAGCCCTTGCGCTCGCGCAGTCTGGATATAGTCGCTTGCCAGTACTTCGATCATCGACGATCGCACGAGCCGCGTGAGTTGAGCCACCTTCCTCAGGCTCACCGCCGCCACCGGAAGAGCAAGATACGCCCAGACCTCGCCGAAGGCCTTGAGATTGCCAGCCAAGAGCGAATCAATCAGGTTGAAACCAGTCACAGGAACAATGGTCGTACGAAATCCAATTCTCCCCATCGGGGGCGGCGCCCATCGCAAGTAGTAGTAGAAGAAGAAGATGAGGAGGAGGCCGAACCAGAAGCCGGGGACCGCCACACCCACGAGGGACGCGACGCGAGTCACATGATCTCCGAACGCATCCCGCTTGACGGCAGCGTAAACGCCAAGCGGTATGGCGAGCACAATGCAGACGATCATGCTGACTATGACCAACTCGAGCGTGGCCGGCAATCGAACCGCAAGATCATCTAAGACAGGGTTTCTGGTGCTCCAACACATCCCAAAGTCCCCGCGAGTGATGTTGCGAACATAAACGTAGAACTGCGTCCATATCGGCTGATCCAACCCCAGGTCGTGGCGGATTTGTTGCACCAGGGCTTCATCAGCATTCTCCTGCCCCATCAAGAGAGCAACGGGATCAGCCGGGATGACCCGCCCAATAACGAATGTGATCACCAGCACTCCCACCATGACAGGAATCATTAGAAGAAGACGGCGGAGAATCAGCAGCCCAATCCTCATCGTACGACCTTCCTCCTTGACAGCCCATGTCGTGGCACGTTACCCCTTGTTTTGAGCCCTTCCAATCTCACGCGATTCGGTACTTCTTGATCGCTTCGCTTTTCAGCTCGATTCCGAGTCCAGGCTTGTCCGGGATGTCGAGGAATCCGTCTCGGGCCACGACGAAGTCCGCATAGATCTTGTCTTCCATGCGAACCCCGATCTCCCGCATGAAGTACTCGACCCAGAGAGTATTCGGGAACGCGCCTACCATATGCATGTGGACTTCTTGCTCCCAGTGAGGCGACACCGGGATGTGATAGGCCTTCGCAAGAGCTGCAACTTTCGTCCACTCCGTGATTCCCCCGACGACAGTGGCATCCGGCTGGATCATGTCGACCGCTCGATTGCCGATGAGATCACGGAAGCCCCACAAGGTGTACTCAAGCTCTCCAGATGCCACCGGGATGTCGAGTACGTCCGCGACGAGTTGACTCCCCTGCAGATCGTCCGGCCGGACCGGCTCCTCGAAGAAGAACGCGCCTTGCTCTTCCAGGGCACGCCCCACCTGGATGGCTGTCGGTGCGTCGTAGGCGTTGTTGGCATCGATGAGAAGCTGCACGTCCGGTCCGATGACCTTCCTCGCCGTCTTGACCCGTTCGATGTCCTCCTTGACGCTGACCGCACCGATCTTGATCTTGACTGCGGTAAACCCGTGCTTGAGATAGAGCTCCATTTCCTCGGCGAGCCCCTTCAATCCCTTCCCCTCGTGGTAGTAGCCCCCACTTGCATAGCAAGGAACCCGTTTCCGGTACCCTCCCAGGAGCTTGTACAGCGGCACGTTAAAGTACTTCCCCTTGATGTCCCAAAGGGCGATATCCACAGCGCTCATCGCTCGGATGGCCGCTCCCTTTCGGTCCCGCCGCATCTCCATGTACATTCGGTCCCACAGCCGCTCGACATCTAGAGGATCCTCGCCGACAACGAGCGGCTTCAGTTTCCGTTCGATGATCGCGGCGATCGACAATGGTTCGCCAATCGGGACACAGCTCAACCCGACGATCCCGTCGTCAGTCGTGATTCTGGTGACCGTTAGGTCCCGTTCCTTTACCACCCGCGTGGCGAAGAAGATGGGTCGATCCAACGGGACCGCCAGTGTGAGAGTCTCAATGCTCTTGATCTTCATTGCTTGGCCTTCCTTTCATCAGCGTTCTGTCGATTGGCCAACGGCTAGGCCTCTGCCGCCTCTCCCCCAGCCGTGGGCTCCGCTACGGACCTCGTGTCTTCCGGGGTGCCGTAGAGATGACAGGCCACCATTCGATCGTCCGCGCACAAGACCAGTTCGGGGCGTCGCTCGCGACAGATGGGCATGACTTGCGGACACCGCGGGTGGAACAAGCAGCCACTGGGAAGGTGCATTGGACTTGGGATCTCCCCCTTTATCAGTACGCGCCTCTCTTTGCCGCAAGTTCGCCCCCGAAGACGAGGACGTGCGCCTATCAGAGCCTCGGTATACGGGTGCTGTGGGTGTTTGAAGAGATCTCGCGTTACGCCGATCTCGACGATGAAGCCGAGGTACATGACTGCCGTGTGGTAACAGACGAAATGCACTGTGCCTAAATCGTGTGAGATTAACAGATATGTAATTCCCAGCCGCTCCTGTAGATCCAGAAGCAACTCCAGAATCCGTCCCCGCACCGAAACGTCTAGCGACGCCGTCGGCTCATCCAAGAGAACCAGGTCGGGGTCGCAGATGATGGCCCGAGCGATTCCGACCCGCTGCTGCTGACCGCTGCTCAACTGATGGGGGTAGCGGCTCAGGAGCTCACTCCGCAATCCAACAAGCTTGAGGATGTCCTGAATCCTCGCCTCCCTGTCCTTCCGAGTGAGCCGCATGTGGATATCCAGCGGCTCCTGGATCGTGCTTCGGACGCTGTAGCGAGGATTCAGAGAGTCAAGTGGGTCCTGGAAGACCATCTGCAGCCGACGGCGGTACGGCCTGAACGCTTTGGCGTTGAGGTGCCCAATCGCATCTCCCTGGAAGATGATCTCTCCACCTGAGGGCCGTTCCAAGCCGGCGATGCAGCGAGCCGTGGTCGTCTTCCCGCATCCGCTTTCTCCGACCAACCCGAAGACAGTGCCCTTTCCCACCGTGAACGAGACGTCATTGACGGCCTTTACGTCTTCGACACGCCAGAGCACCCGTTTCGTGAACGACTTCCTGATCTTCTCAACTCTCAGGATCTCGTGGTCCATGCCGCCCGCCCCGTTTCCCCGCTCTCGATCAGATGACCGCCAACCGCCTGCGTGGTTGGGGAGGCGGCGAGACCGCCGCCTCCCCGGTCGCGTAGAGTACTCCCCCCTCAGCCTCCGGACCTCGAGAGCAACCACAGGTGGTGCAATTCGGTGTTCTCGACGATATACCCTGCAATGTCGCTACGCATGGCAGCGACGAAGTTGGGCTGGCAAATGTAGATCCATGCTGCGTCGCCGAGGACCAGCTCCTGCATGCGATCGTTCATCTCGGCGCGCTTCGCGGCATCGGGCTCCGAGAGAGCCGGCATGATCAAAGCGTCGACCTCGGGGTTCCCGTAGCCGATGTAGTTGGCCGAGGAGGTGGAGTTCCAATTCAAGTTGAAGTAGTAGTCGGCTGTCTGAATCCATCCGAGCGCCGCCGTGATGAGCATTCCGAGGGTCTTCTTCCCCGTCCCGGTCTGGAACTGCCCAGTCGGCAGCTGCCGCAGCTCAAGATCGACGCCGATCTGTTTCAGGTTGTCCTTGAACAGGATGCCGATTTGCTCCTGCTCCGGGTATCCGGTCTCGTAGTTGAGAGTGAGCGCGATCCCGTCGCCGTATCCCGCATTCACGAGGTACTCTCGCGCCTTCACGAGATCGGTGTTGAATCTTCGCTCGGTCATCGCTCCGACAAAGCCGGCCGGGATGGGACCGTAGTTCGCTTGCGCATTCCCCGAGTAGATCGACGGGATGATGTCGTCGTAGGGGAAGGCGTACGTCAGCGCCCAACGGAGGTTCGCGTTGTTGAACGGCTCGATGTTCGCGTTGATCTGGATCGCCAACTGATTGGCGCTCGGGCCGAAGATGACCTTGACGCCCGGCTCGTTCGCAAGCGACAGGGCCTCCTTCATCGGAATGTTGAACGCCACGTCCACGTCGCCGCTCATGAGGAGGAGGATCCTCGAGGCGAGATCCGGAACGATCTTCCAGATGATGCGATCGAAATAAGGCGCTTCTCCCCAATACTGCTCAAAGCGCGAAAGCTGAACCTCGACGCCCGGAACCCACGTGTCGAGAACGTAGGGGCCTGAACCACAATCGTTCTTCGCTACGTACTTCAACGCCCACGGATCGTCCGGCGTTGCGTTCGCCTGCACGAGCACACTGTCGTAGTATGTGCGCTGATTCCAAATGTCCCAGAAGTACGGCATCGGCTGCTTCGCGTCAACTTCGAGCGTGTAGTCGTCGATCACGCGGACGTGCAGGTCGAAGTCCTCTGTGTAGCCATACATTGCCCCCAAGAAGGTGTGGATGTAGTCACGTTTGAGCGCGGCCCGCCGCAGCATCGCGTACTTGAAGTCGGCCGCCGTGATCGGATTCCCGCTGTGGAAAACACCGTCTTCCCGGAGGTAGAACGTGTGCGTGCACGTCCCGTCCGCGTGCACCACGGTCCTCCAGTCTCGAATGATTCCCGGCAGTATGGTCTTGGTTGAGTACAGCACCCCATTCGCATCGACGTCCGTGCCAAAACGCAGCCACTGCCAGTCATAGATGTCGATGAGTGTGTTCTTTGATGGGCCCGTCGATTGCTGATTGTCGAGAACCGCGACGTCGCCCGCCTGGCAAACGATCAGTACCTTCTCCTCCGCCTGCGCCACAAACAGCGCACCCACTGCGAGGATCACAGCCACCGCTACAATTGCCAGCCCCCTGCACTTGGTCGAGTAATGCATCTGCCCTCCCTTCCTTGCTTGGTCAACTCGCTGCTTACTAGCCCACGTCAGTCAGCCGAAGATTCACCTCCTCGCTGTGGGGTCCTGATCGAGTGGAGAGTCCCCATCACACCCCTTACTCCGGGATTGCAGGATTTCAATCATGCCCACGCCTCATCGGCCCCTCCGTGGGGCTTCACGTCGCTCGCCGTTGCACGACCCCACGCCTCTCTCTGGAGTGCTCTCGCGCCGCCAGTGAGCGTTCTTCCGAGTGCGTCAGGTGGTCGATAATCGCCCGCTCGATCCCCGGCACATCTCCGTCAAGCAACACATCGAGGATTCGCAAGTGCTCGTCGCTCACGGCACGAATTCGTGACTCTTTCTCTTTCTTGGAGGCTTCTTGCGAGAAGATCCGGAGTCGGTAGACGTAGTTGTTGACTAGCGCAGCAACTTTGCCGCTCACATCGCCTTCTCCGACAGGGAGGAGCAACTCCTGCAGGCGCCGCTCCAGTTCCATGTACTCTCCGTACAGATTCTGCTCCTCCGCGGAGGAGCCTACCGTGCCCAGGTAGGAGCAGATGTCCTCTCGGAGATCCCGCGTAGACTGCGCCGCAGAGGGCTCTTTGTTGATCTTCGAGGCAAGTCGCTGTGCGTAGTGGGGTTCGAGAAGCCGCCTAATCGCGAAGATCTGAGAAATCTCCTCGGCGGTGATCGAAGCGACCACGGGCTTCTTGTTTCGCTGCAGATCGACGAGGCCATCCGCTTCGAGTCGCACCAACGCCTCCCGCACAGGCGTTGTGCTGACCCCCAGATCTCTTGCCAACTCCTCGATGCACATGAAGCGCCCCGGCTGAAGGTCTCCGGCCAGGATCGACAAGCGAATCGCACCGTGCACCTGCTCGGACAAGGTCCTGCCCGCCAGCTTTCCGAGCCCCAACCGCACCGTTGCGTTCATCGCACCTCCCGCATCGTGCGCAATATATCATGCATATCGATGGCAGTCAATCCCCCCTTGAGCTGAGCACTGCGCTACCACGAAGGAATTGGGATCGATGTGGCTGGGATTGCCTCCATCAGAGCACCCAGTTTCTCTTCTTGGCCGTGTGTTGTTGTCTAGAATCTGAATGACTGGCTGGGACGCATTGGCAGTCTGTGAGATGTCTTGACCCAAAGCGCCAGTGAGAGCGACGGCTCACCTTCTTGCGATCTGGAAGCCAGCTCGTGGTTCCAGCTCTGCAGCTTCGGACGCCTTGGTTGCCCTCTTGCCCCAGGAGCTCAAGATCGTCTTCACTGTGGCTCAACGCTTCTTGGTCGCTTGTGCCTGCCGAGCGTCCCTCACGCTCATCGTCAACGACCAGACTACGTTTGGGAGAACCAAGGCTTGACATCCATGTTCATGGAACGTATATATTGTGCACGATGCATCCAGGTGTTAGCGGCAAACCTTTGCAGGTTGGCCACATCCGCGTGTGCCGCGACACTCGCCGCCCCAAGGAGGCAAGCAGATGAAAGCGATCCGTGCCGGCGTCCTGATCGACGGAACGGGCTCCCAGCCCGTGAGGGGAGCTACCGTCCTCACAGACGGAGACCGCATTGCGTCGGTGATTCCAGCGCTTGATGTTGAGGTCAGCGACGGAGTTGAGATCATCGATGCCAGCGACGCCGTTGTCATGCCGGGAATGATCGATCTGCACGTGCATCTTCGCAATCCTCACACGGACGACGTGCCGGCCGAGCGTCGGTACCAGTACCGTGTTGAGACCGAACCCCAACTGGCCGTCTTCTACGCCGCCCACGCCGCCCACATCACGCTCATGTCGGGCTTCACAACCCTTCGCAACATGGGGGGAATTGAGTACGTCGCCCTGAGACAGGCGATCGAGGAGAGACTGGTTCCGGGCCCCCGCATTCTCGTCTCCGGCATGGTCTTGATGACCGCTGGCCACACCGACCGCACTCTCCCACTCACGTTGCCCCGCTCGTACCCATACGAGGCATGGAAGACCGCCGATGGAGTGGATGGAGTGCGAAAGAGAGTCCGGGAGCTTGTTCGCGCCGGAGCCGATTTCATCAAATTCGATGCCGGCGGTGGATTGCACTATCCAGATGTCCGACTCTACAGCAAGCCCGAGGTCTGGGCGATTGTGGATGAAGCCCACAACTTCGGACTCCGCGTCGCCGCTCACGCACATGGCAAGGAAGCGATCCTGCGAGCGGTGCAAGCGGGGGCTGACACCCTGGAGCACGGTACGTTTCTAGACGATACGTGCATAGAGCAAATGCAGAAGCACGGGACAACGTTCGTTCCAACCCTGGCGATCATGCACGACACAATCACCCGTGGTCCGAAGCTAGGTCACAGGGATGCGTTGCTTTCGAAGTATCCCCAGCTTCAAGAGACTCGCATGAGGGCGGTCGGACGGGCACATGCTGCGGGCATCAAGATAGGACTTGGCACCGATTCCTCGGGGTGGCTGGCCCCCCACGGCTTCAATGGAATCGAGTTCAAGCTCCTGACGGACGCCGGGCTCGACCCCGCAGCCGCGCTCGCTGCCGGAACGTCCGTAGCTGCGCAGGCCATCGGTCTGGAGAAAATCGTTGGCACCATCGAGCCTGGAAAGCGCGCAGATCTGGTCATCTTGAACGCCAATCCCTTGGACGACATCGCCTCATTGGCGATCCCCGGGAATGTGAGGATGGTCTTCCGCGACGGCAGGCGAGTGTCTCCCCCATGGAAGGAAGTTGCCAACTAGGGGAAGAGCGCCCTGCCCCACTGAAGCGGCCGCTTCTCTAGACTTGGTTTTAGCCCGCCCTCAAGCCTATACCCGCTCTGGGGGAAGTCCGCCCCGCCTTTGCCCCTCTTGCCTAGGAACCCCGTAAGGCGGGTTCCAGACACTGTGACCTCAGGTGTGCGAGATGCGACCTGCATGTCGGGGTTCGGCGCGACTCCCATAGGGCTATGTAGTCAAGTCGAAGAGCCGAACGGCCTTGTCGACGGTCTGATGCGCAATGGCCAGCTACGGGAACGTCGCGCAACTCGGCCACCGCCTCGGCGACGAGCTCCACGTACGCCGGCTCGTTGCGCTTCCCGCGGTGGGGGACCGACGTGAGGTAGGGGCAATTGGCCTCGAGCACGAGGCGTTCGAGCGGCACGCAGTGGGCGGCGCCCTCGCCGCAGAGATCCCGCAAGCATGAGCTCATGTCCCGCCGGGCTCTGGTTGACATAGGGCGAGACCCAGGGTTCAATTGGCGATGGGGAGGGGAAGTTCTTGCCATGACCGGGAAGGTGATCCTGCTCGCGATTCCGCTCATCCTGATCGAGTTCGCCTTGGCCGTCGTCGCTGTCGTCGACTGGACACGGCGGCGGACGTATCGAATTCTGCCGCGCTGGGGCTGGCTCGCCGTCATCGTCGTCCTCGGGATCGTCGGTCCGACGCTCTACTTGACCCTCGGCCGGGGAGAGGAGCGTGCCGAGTCCGATGGACGCGATTCGCACTAGCGCCCTCGTCAAGAGCTACGAGCGCGGGAAAGTCCTCGCCCTCAACAACCTCGACCTCGCGGTTCCCGAGGGCTCGGTGTTCGGTTTCCTCGGTCCGAACGGGGCGGGGAAGACGACGGCGATCAAGATCCTGACCGGCCTCGTCGAGCCGACGTCGGGCGAGGCGTGGGTGGCCGGCGAGCCGGTGGGCAATGCCTCGGCGCGCCTCCGGTCGCAGATCGGCTACTTGAGCCAGGAGCCGCGTTTCTATCCTTGGATGACCGGGCGTGAGCTTCTTGTGTTCGCAGGGAGGCTCTTCGGCACGGGCGCCGGGACCGCCGGCCGCCGAGCGGACGAGTTGCTCGAGATGTCGGGTCTCGCGCGCGCGGCGAGGCGCCGCGTCGGCGGCTATTCGGGCGGCATGGTCCAACGTCTCGGAATTGCCCAAGCGATCGTCAGCGCGCCGCGTATCCTCTTCCTCGACGAGCCGTGCGCGTCGCTCGACCCGCTCGGCCGGCGCGATGTGCTCGAGTTCATCGCCCGGCTGCACGGCAGGACGACGGTCCTGATGTCGACGCACATTCTCGAAGACGTAGAGCGAGTCTGCGATACCGTCGGGATCATCGATCGCGGCCGGATGGTCGCGACGGCCGAGACCGGCGAGCTCGGGCGGCGTTTCGCCGCGCCCGTCGTCGAGCTTGAGTTCGAGACCGCTGGCGCGGCGGCCGCATTCGCGTCCGCGTGGGCGGAATTCGGGGGCGCAACCGGGCCCTCCGCGGCAGTCGAGGGCGAGACCGTCCAACTCCGCGCTCTAGATCTCGCGCAGGCGCGAGCCTCCGCCGTGCGCCTCGTCGCGGCGAAAGATCTACCCCTCGCGCGGCTCGAGACCCGCTCTGCATCCCTCGAGGACGTCTTCGTTCGCCTGGTCGGAGGGGCATCGTGAGCCGCCGCCCGTTCTTCGTTCTCTTCGGAAAGGAGCTGCGCGAGCAGGTGCGCAGCTACCGTTTGCTCATCCTCGGCCTCGTGTTCGTCTTCTTCGGCCTCGCCTCGCCGCTCTTCGCCAAGTTCACCCCCGAGATCCTGAAGAGTGTCGGGACGGACCAAGGCGTCACGATCGTCCTTCCGGACCCGACGGCGGCCGATGCCGTGGCGCAGTACGTGAAGAACCTGTCCCAGATCGCCCTCTTCGTCCTCATCTTCCTCTCGATGGGCGCCGTCGTCGCAGAGAAGGAGCGCGGGACCGCAGTCTTCGTCCTGGTGAAGCCGGCGTCCCGCCTCGCCTTCCTTTCCGCGAAGCTGGCGGTGTTGTGGGCGGCCGTCACGGGAGCCGTCGTCCTCTCCGGCCTGTGCGCTTACGGATACACAGTCGCCCTGTTCCAGCCGCCCGTCGTCACGGGGTTCATGCTCGCGAACCTCGCGCTTCTTCTGCACCTCTTGACCTTCGTAACGACGACATTCTTCTTCAGCGCCCTGGCGCGCTCCCAGGTTGTGGCCGGAGTCCTCTCTTTCCTCACCTGGATTCTCCTCGCATCGCTCGGCGGCCTGGGCACCGTGAGTGAGTTCCTCCCAGGGCGCCTTCTCTCCGCTGCGATGGAGGCTGCTGCGGGAGTTCCTCTTCCGTGGGAACCGCTCGTCGGGAGCGGAGCGCTCATCGCGCTCGCGTTCGTCGGCGCCGTCCTCGTCTTCCGCCGCTGGGAGCCCTAGGAGCACCAGCCTCTTCGCGGCGAAGCCGCACGGCCTTGGTCCGCGCCTGCTCCTCATGACCCGCTTAGGAGATTCCGAACAGGGTCAGCGCGTTGGCCGTCGTCGCCCGCGCGACGTCGTCGATGGAGATCCCGCGCAGGCATGCGATCTCGGAGGCGATGAGTTCGATGTAGGTCGGCTCGTTCCGCTTTCCGCGATGCGGCACGGGCGTGAGGTACGGGCAATCGGTCTCGAGGACGAGGTGGTCGAGCGGCGCCTGACGAACAGCGTCTCTCAACGCAGCGTTCGCGGGGTAAGTGATCGGGCCGCCCGCGCCAAGGTGAAGGCCGAGACGAAGGAAGGTCTCCGCCTGCGCCAAATTGCCGAGGAACGAGTGAACGACGCCGCGGTGGCTCGCGCCGGCCTCGCGCAGGATGACGAGGAGATCGTCGGTGGACTGGCGATTGTGCAGCACGACGGGCAGCTCGAGTCTCTTCGCAAGCTCGAGCTGCGCTGCGAAGACGCTGCGCTGGACGTCACGCAGCGAGAGGTCGCGGTAGTAGTCAAGGCCGATCTCGCCAATCGCCACGGCGCGCGGACTCTTCGCAAGATCCTCCAGTTCGCGGAGGACGCTCGGCGTCACAGTCTTCGCGTCGTGCGGATGGACGCCGACGGCCGCCCAAATCCCGCGGTGGCGTTCGGCGAGCCGGACCGCCTCGCGGCTGGACGCGAGGTTCGCGCCCACGGCGATCACTCCGATGTCCGCTGCGAATAGGCCGGCGATCACGGCCGCGCGATCCTTGTCGAACGCGCGGTCGTCAAGATGGGCGTGCGTGTCGATCAGGCGCATCGTTCGATCTCCCGGAATGCTCTCGGTAGAAGTTCGACGATGTCTGACGGCACGAGCGATCGCTCGGAGCGGTCGAGCGAGAAGAGCTCGGCCGCAGCGCCGTGAACGTAGGGTCCCACGAGGGCCGCGTCCTCGAGCGATGCCCCGCCGGCGACGAGGCCGGCGAGGAGGCCCGTCAGGACATCGCCGCTGCCCCCGGTCGCGAGTCCCGCACTCCCCGTTGGATTCAGGTAGAGTCCACCTTTCGGGAACGCGATGACCGTCGGCCGCCCTTTCAACACCGTGATCACGTCGTGTTCGGCGGCGAACCGCGTCGCTTCCTCAACCCGTCGCCCGTCGATATCGGCCGCGCTAGCTCCCGTAAAGAAGCCGAGCTCGCCCGGGTGCGGCGTCAGGATGGCGCGGCCGGCGAGGGCAACCAGGGTCTCGGGCCGCTGCGACAGGGCGTAGAGCGCGTCGGCATCCACGACCACGGGGCCGCTGTACGCTTCAAGCGCAGCGCAGACGGCCTCGCAGGTCCCCTCCGAGCGAGAGAGCCCGGGACCGATCGCGAGGGCGTCGACACGCCCAAGAGAGGGAGTGAGTTGGCCAACGGCCTCTGGCACGAGACACCCGCTTTCCTCGGCAAGCGGAACGACGAGCGCCTCCGGCAGCACAGCGTGAATCGCCGCCGCGAGCGACGCAGGGATTCCGATCGTCAGGAGTCCCAGGCCGGCGCGCAACGCACTGCGGCCGGCAAGGATGGCCGCGC
This sequence comes from uncultured bacterium, assembly GCA_903857865.1. Taxonomy (GTDB): domain Bacteria; phylum Bipolaricaulota; class Bipolaricaulia; order UBA7950; family UBA9294; genus CAIOGO01. The sequence goes on from CAIOGO010000006.1 coordinate 145,828, forward strand.
CGACCATGCCCCGAGATCCGGCGAGAAGGAGGACGTGGCCGAACGTCCCCTTGTGTCCAGTCGGTGGGCGGGGAGGCAGGCGCCGTCCAGCACCCGCGCGATCAAGAACGCGGGCCCACGGCATCACCTCCGCCAACGCGCCCAGCGGGTAGTCGACCGAGACCACCGCCACGTTGCCGCACAAGCCGGACGCCGGGAAGAAGAGGTGCGCCGGCTTGAGGAACTCCATCGCCAGCGTGACATCGGCCTTCACCGCCGGACCGGGGACCTCACCGACGTCGGTGGCAAGGCCGCTCGGCACGTCCAGGCTGATCGTGAAAGCGCGCGCTCGGTTCAGGAGATCGACGATGCCGACGGCTGCCCCTTCGAGCGGCCGCGAGAGCCCGCTCCCATAGAGGCCGTCGATCGCGACGTTCGCCCACCCGACGGCACGCTCTAGCGGTCCGAGATCCGTCTCATCGATTGCGGTCACGTCGCCGCCAGCCGCCTGGAGGCGGCGAAGCGCTCGCTCCACGGACTCGGAAGGCACGCCCCCTCCAGCGAAGAGAAACGCTCGCACGTCGATTCCCGCTTCGAGGAGCCGGCGGGCCACGACGAGGGCGTCCGCGCCGTTGCCCCCTGGGCCGGCGACGACGGCCGCGCGCTGGGCCGTCGCGTGATCGAGAACCCACTCGGCCGCTGACTTCCCAGCGCTCTCGATGAGTTCGTCGACATCCATCCGCGCCGCGCGGGCAAACGCGTCGATGCGGCGCTGTTCCGCCGCGGTGACGACGATCCTCTCGCCCTGCGCCCGCCCGATCACGATCTTCCCACCTCACCTCGCCACGAGGACGCGATCTCGTCCGCAACCGACGACACACCCCGCCCCGTGACGCAGATCCACGATACGCCGGCCTCTCCACGAAACCAGGCCATCTGTCGGCGCGCCAGAGACCACGTTGCGCGGACGATCCGATCGGCGAGTTCGTCGCGCGTGATGACGCCCGCCAGGTACGCCCACGCCTCCGGAACGCCGACCGAGCGGAACGCCTGACACCCGGGCGCCAGGCCCCGCTCCTTCAGCCGCGCTACTTCGTCAACCAGGCCGTCGTCGAGCATGTCCTGCACGCGCCGAGCGACGGCCGCGCGGTGATCGTCTCGATCGCGTTCGAGGCCGAAGACGTGGAACGCGAAGGGAAGCGGGACGGCCTCGCTCTTCCACGACGTGATCGGCCTGCCACTCGCCGCCTCCACCTCAAGGGCCCTCACGATTCGAAGACGATCGCGCGGATGAATCGCCGCCGCAGCGGGCGGGTCGACCGCAGCCAGCCTGCGGTGAAGCTCGTCCGACGCCACGTCGTCGAGGGACTGTCGGAACTCGGCGTTCTTCCCGGGGCCTTCGAACAGGCCGCGGAGTACGGCAGCCAGGTACAGCGTTCCTCCCCCAGCAACGATGGGCACTCGCCCGCGCGCGTGGATTGCCGGAACGATGCGATTCACGTCGGCGCGAAACGCCATGGCGTCGTACTCCCCGTCCAGGGGAACGCAGTCGAGAAGGTGGTGTGCGACGCCGCGGCGTTCGGAGATCGAGGGTTTGGCCGTCACGACGTCGAGGCCCTCGAAGAAGGCGCGCGAGTCGGCGGAGAGGATCTCCCCGCCCAGCTGCAGGGCAAGCTCGATCGCCACGGCCGACTTGCCCGTCGCCGTGGCTCCGACGAGAACGAGTACGTCGCGCGACCGCTCCGTCGGACCCGCGGCCACAGGCCTAGTCCTCCGCCAGGAGCAGCTCGCGGAACTTCCGAAGCTCCGCGCGCCGCGACGGGTGCTTCAGTTTCTCGATCGCCTTGATCTCGATCTGACGCACGCGTTCGCGCGTGATGTTGAACTTGAGGGACACGTCCTTGAGGGTCCGCGGATGCCCGTCCTCCAAGCCATACCGCAGCTTGAGAATCTCCCGCTCCCGCTCGTCGAGTTGGTCGAGGGCGCGCGCGAGCTGCTCGCGCAGGAACATGCGGAACGTCTCCTTCGTCGGAGACGGCGAGGAGGGATCCTCGATGAAATCGCCGAGCGTGTCCTCGTCTTCCTCGCCGATCGGGCGCTCCAAGGACGCGGTGTACTGCGACACGCTCTCGACTTTCTTGATCTTGTCGATCGACATCCCGGTGAGCAGGGCGAGGTCCTCCAGCGTCGGCGCGGAGCCGTGCGACTGGATGTACTCGCGCTTCACGCGGTTCAGCTCGCGCACGGTCTCGATCATGTGCACGGGCACGCGGATGGTGCGCGATTGGTCGGCAATCGCCCGCGTGATGGCCTGGCGGATCCACCACGTGGCGTAGGTAGAGAACTTGTAGCCGCGCGCGAAGTCGAACTTCTCCACCGCCTTCATCAGGCCCATGTTTCCCTCCTGGATGAGGTCAAGAAACGAGAGCCCGCGGTTCATGTACCGCTTGGCGATCGAGACGACGAGCCGAAGATTCGAGATCGTCAGACGGTCGCGCGCCGCGCGCCCCTCGCGCACGAGGGCCTCGAGCTCCTCGCGGGGCGCCTTGGGCTTCGGCAACTCGCCGTGCAGCTTCTCCTCGAAGGACGACGAGCTCAAGAGCTCGGCCGCCTCGCGACCGCGGTGCACGAGGTCGTCCACTTCCGCTCGCTCCACGGGGGACAGGTCGCACGCGGCCTTGAGGCGCTTCGCCGCCTGCACTCCTGCTTGCTTGGCGATCGACAATTCCGCGTAGGCCCCGATCTCCATTGCCTTCGCTAGCGTGACCTCCCCTTCCTTCGTCAGGAGAGGCACCTTGCCGATCTCGCGCAGGTACGTCTTGACCGGATCCTCGCGACGGTCGGCCCCATCGCCAGCCTCCCAGTCAGGAGCACGGTTGTGGGCTCGGGCGCTCGGCGCCGCCTCGGCGCCCGCTTCCTCGTCGGCCGGCTCGTCGTCCCCGATCAGATCCTCGGGATCCGCCAGTTCGTCGGCGACGTCGTCGTCCAGCGCGTCCTCGGCTGCAAGGTCCTCTTCGTCGGCGACCGCCTCCTCGTCGAGGACCGCCACGATTTCGTCCGGCTCGTCGGGAAGCACGACCTGCTTCTCGTCCTCGCGAATCGCCGGGATCTCAGCGGGCTTCCGCGGCGCCTTCGCCTTGCGCTTTCCCTTTGTCTCGGCCATGCATCCCCCTTCGCGCATCCCTCTCCGCCGCAACCGAGCTCTTCTCGAGGGAGAGCACCTGCTGTTCTCGCGTCAGCCGTGCCCACTCCTCCCAGTCGTCGGCCGCAGCGGCGCTGCGGATCCCCGTTTCGACGTCCGCCAGCTTCCGCTCGAGCGCCGGAAGGCGAACCGCTTGGTCGAGCGCATCCTCGAAAGCCCTCTCCACGTCTGCAAACTCCACCGGGGCGAGTGCATAGTAGGACGCAACGGCCGCCTCTGCCTCGTGCCCTTGTTCGCGCAACCTCTCAACGACCCAAGCGGAGATTCTAGGCGATTCCGGCGCGTTCGCCAGCGCCTCGACGATCGGACGGTGCGCAAGCGAGAAGTCGGACGCCGATGCAACGGCGGCAACGCGCGTCCAGCCCACGTCGCCGCGGAGGAGAAGGGCAAGCAGGTCGTCTTCCGCCCCCCACCGCACCCCGTCCGGCGCGTCGCCCTGCGGAGCGTCCGCCCCGCGTCGCGCCGGCCGCGCGGCCAGCTCCCGCGCCACCCCCTCAGGGGGAAGGTCGAGAACGTCGGCAATGCCGCGCGCGATCTCCTGCTGCAACGGAAGGCTGCGGACGCCGCGGTAGAAGTCGCGTGCCTCGGCGAGGACACGCTCCTTCCCCACGACGCTCGATGGGTCGTGCTTCGCAGCCAACGAGTCCAGGTAGAAGCGGTGGAACGGAACGGCGTCTCGTACCGCCTCGCGCATCGCGTCGACCCCCTGCTGCCGCACCAGGCTGTCCGGATCCTCGTCTTCGGCGAGCCGCGCGACGCGAACGGCGAGGCCGCTGTTCCGCAGGATCTGCATCCCCCGCACCGCGCCGGCACCTCCAGCCGTGTCGCGGTCGTAGGCGATGACCACTTCCTCGACCAGCCGCCCAAGCAGGTCGGCCTGTCCTTGGGTGAGCGACGTCCCCATGCTACCCACGACGTTGACCAAGCCGGCCTGGTGGAGCGTCAGGACGTCCGTGTACCCCTCGACGAGGATAGCGCAACGAGCATCGCGCATGGCATCCCGCGCCCAATGCAGTCCGTACAAGTGCCGGCTCTTGTCGAACAGCGGCGTGGTCGGGGAGTTCAGGTACTTCGGTTCCCCTTCGAACGCGCGGCCGCCGAAGGCGATCGGGCGTCCCGACACATCGTAGATAGGGAACATCGTGCGGTCGCGGAACCGATCGTAGGTGCCCTTTTCCCCTTCGACGAGAAACCCCGCTTGGAGGAGCGCATCCTGGCCGAAGCGGCCGCCGAACGCCCGTTTCACGTTATCCCAACCCGGCAATGCGTAGCCGAGTCCGTACCGCTTCCAGGCAGCCTCGTCGAAGCCTCGGCTCTCGAGGTACGCGCGGGCGGCAGCTCCTTGGCGCGTGTCGCCGAGGTTCGCAGCGTAGTGCTCGGCCACGGCGGCGACCACGGCGCGCAGTTTCTCGCGCTCTCCGTCCTCCCGGCTCGACGAGAGGGACACGCCCGCTTCGTCCGCCAGGCGTTGCGCGGCCTCGATGAACGTCAGCCGCTCGATCTTCATGAGGAAGGCGAAGAGGTCGCCGCCCTCGCCGCACCCGAAACAGTGCCACAGACCCTTCTCCCCGTTGACCATGAACGACGGCGTGTCGTCCTTATGGAACGGGCAGCGTCCCTTGTGGCTCGATCCCGACTTCGTGAGCGTCACGTACCGCGACACGAGGGAGATGAGATCGACTCGCTCCTTGATCGCTTGGACGTCCTGCTTCAGTGCCATCCTTAGGACAGACCGCGCAAGAACGGATTCCGCCGGCGCTCGCGTTCGAGCGTCGTCGCTTCGCCGTGCCCCGGGTAGACCACGGCCTCGCCCGATAGGGCGAGCAGCTTCCGCAGGGACCGGTCCATCTCCTCGTCCGACCCTCCCGGGAGGTCCGTGCGCCCGACGGAACCGGCGAACAGGAGGTCGCCGGTCAGGAGGACTCCGTCGAGCGCGAGGACGACGCTGCCCGGCGAGTGGCCGGGCGTGTGGAGGACGCGGACGCCCTCCACGAGTTCCTCTCCGTCCCGCAGCATCCGCTGGATCGGGGGATGCTGGGGAAAGAACAGCGAGACAAGCTTCAAGTCCGCCTCGTGGATGCACACCGCGCCCGACGGAACGGCCCAGTTTCCACCCACGTGATCGTAGTGCCCGTGCGTGTCGACGACGAAGTCAACCCGGCGATCGCCGACCAAAGCGCGCAGCCGCGGGTCGTCCGCAGCCGGATCGACGAGGAGAACGTGTCGTCCCGTCTCGACGAGGTAGGCATTGGTGCCAAGCGAGCCGAGACAAGCGGACGTCACCTTGATCGTCATCTTCCTCCTAAGTGTGCGCCACGGTCAGGACAACGACTCTGTCGAACCCAGCTTCCTTCAGCGTCCGCGCGCACTCGTCCGCCGTCGCCCCCGTCGTAAGAAGATCATCGACGAGGAGTACCACGCCCCTCCCAGATCGTACCCCACGGAAGGCGTCCCTCAAGTTCGTCTCCCGCTCGCGCGCCGAAAGCGCGCGCTGCGGCATCGTCACCCGCACCTTGGCCAAGAGGCGCCGCGCCGGCAGCCCGAGCCGCCGCGCCGTCGCCCGCGCGAGGAAGCGCGAAGGGTTGAAGCCGCGCGCGCGCTCCTCCGATCGAGTCATCGGCACGTGCGTGACGACATCGACCCTCTCGCCCTCCGCCACCAGCCGGCTCCCAAGCTCCCTCGCGAACCACCGCCCCACGGCCTTCTCCCGCGCGAACTTGAAGGCGTGGAGGAGTTCCCGCCACCCGTCATCGTACGGTCCCAGGGAGATGGCCCGATCGAAGCCGCGCACCCGCGTGCCGCATCGCGGACAAAGGTCCAGCGAGGGGTTCGCGAGCGCTTCGCCGCACTGTCGGCAGACGGGGTCCTCGACCCGCGGGAGTCGGTCGACGCAGGCGCCGCAGACAACGACGCCCCACCTTGTGGCAGCGCCGCAGCGAGCGCACTCCGCCGGGTAAAGGAGGGCGGCGACTCCGGCGCCCCCGTCCCGAACCCAACGGACGGGTCTAGAGAACCAGCGCCAACCGGAGAAGCTGGTTCGTGTAGCCCCACTCGTTGTCATAGAACGCAACGACCTTGAGCAAACGCCCGTCGACGATCGCCGTCAACGACGGGTCGACCACGCTGGCGCGGGGATCCGCGATGATGTCGGACGAGACCATGGGATCGTCGCTGACGCCTAGAATCCCGACAAGCTCGCCGTTCGCGTACTTGCGGAGCACCGCGTTCACCGCATCGGGAGTGACGGGAACCTTCATCTCGAGCGTGATGTCACTGACCGAACCCGTGGCGACGGGCACCCTTAAGGACATTCCGTCCATCTTCCCGGCAAGCGCGGGAATGACCTTGGCCGTCGCCGACGCGGCGCCCGTCGACGTGGGAACGATGTTGACCGCCGCAGCGCGGCTCCTCGTCGCCGACTTGTGCGCCGAGTCAACCAGCCGCTGGTCGGCGGTGTAAGCGTGCACCGTCGTGACGAATGCGTGGACGATGCCGAATTCCTTTTCGAGCACGTAGACGACGGGAACGAGCGAGTTCGTCGTGCACGAGGCCGCGGACACGACGTCGTGGGCGGCGCCAACTGTCTTGTGGTTGATCCCATACACGATTTGCGGAATCTTGTCCGCGCCTTCGCCCTTGCTCGGAACCGTCTGCAGGACGCGTTTCGCGCCGGCATCCACGTGGCGCTTGGCTCCCTTCTCGCCGCTGTAGGCGGTGAACGCGCCCGTCGCCTCGACGACGAGATCGACCTTCATGTCGCCCCACGGAAGCTTGTCCGGCTCTTTCACCGTCAGGAGCGGGACAGCGCGGCCGTCGATGTCGAGTCCGCCGTCCTTGACCGCCACCGCCTTTCCGTACCGGCCGTAGACCGAGTCGTGGACGAGCAGATACCGCGCCATGTCCACCTGGATGAATGGATCGTTGATGGCGACGATCTCGACGTTGGGATGGCCGTAGGCCAATCTCAGAAACGCGCGGCCGATTCTCCCGAATCCGTTGATGGCAATCCTCTTCTTCATGGTTCGTCGTCCTCCTCCCTCTGGCTTCTAGATCATGCCGACGAAGTACCGATGGATCCGGAGATCCTCAGTCAGCTCAGGATGGAAGCTCGCCACGAGCATCTTACCCTGCCGTGCCATCACGGCCACACCCTGGTGCCGCGCGAGGACGCGCACCGAGGGGCCGACGCGCGTCACGTACGGCGCTCGGATGAACACCGCTGGGACGTCGGAACCGATTCCCTCGACCTCGAGCACAGTCTCAAAACTGTCGACCTGCCGGCCGGAGGCGTTGCGCGCGACGGCGATGTCGATTCCGCCGAGGATCGGCTCCTTCCGCCCCGCGATCTCGTTGGCGAGAAGAATCATGCCGGCGCACGTCCCGAACATCGGGAAGCCCGCGGCCGACAGTCGGCGAAGCTCCTCGAGCAGCCCGCCTTGGGCGAGCAGGCTCATCGTCGTGGACTCCCCTCCGGGCAAGATGAGCCCGTCGAGGGAGTCAAACGCCGAAACCGTCTTCACGACCCGCGTCTCGACTCCGAGGCGCCCAAGCGCGCGGACATGCTCTCGAACCGCACCTTGGAGACCGAGGACCCCGACCTTCATCGGCCGCGGGTCTGCATCTTCTCGTGCTCGGGGATCGTCGCGATCTCGATCCCGGCCATCGCTTCGCCGAGGTTCTCGGAGACTCGGGCGATCAGGTCCGCGTCTTCAAAGTGCGTCGTCGCCTGCACGATGGCGCGCGCTCGACCCGCCGGGTCGGAGGACTTGAAGACGCCGCTTCCGACGAAGATACCATCGCAACCGAGCTGCATCATCATCGCCGCGTCCGCCGGGGTGGCGATGCCGCCCGCGGCGAAGTTGACGACTGGCAAGCGACCGGCGTCGCGAATCGCCAACAGGATCGAGTGCGGCGCCCCCAGTTCCTTGCCGATCGACATCAGCTCTTCCTCAGGGGCGTCCAGCACGGCGCGGATCTGTTGGTTCACGCGCCGCATGTGGCGCACGGCCTCGACGACGTTGCCGGTGCCCGGCTCGCCCTTCGTGCGGATCATCGCCGCGCCTTCCGCAATCCGGCGGCATGCTTCACCTAGATCGCGCGCCCCGCACACGAACGGAACGGTGAACGTCCACTTGTTGATGTGGAACTCGGGGTCGGCCGGAGTGAGTACTTCCGACTCGTCGATGTAGTCGACCTCGAGGGCCTGCAGAACCTGAGCTTCGACGAAGTGGCCGATGCGCGCCTTAGCCATCACGGGGATCGATACGGCCTTCTGGATCTCACGGACCTTCGACGGATCCGCCATGCGCGCCACGCCGCCCTGAGCACGAATGTCGGCCGGGACGCGCTCAAGCGCCATGACCGCCACGGCACCTGCATCCTCGGCGATCCGAGCCTGCTCGGCGGTCGTCACGTCCATGATCACGCCGCCCTTCAACATCTCGGCGAGCCCGCTTTTCACGCGGTATGTGCCCTTCTCCACCATGAGCCTCACCCCTCGCTTCCTCAGCTGCCTAGGCAGGTCTGCCTAGGCAGTCGCGGATACAGCGATGCATTATACGTTGGTCCAGAGAGACACGACAGTGCTGAAGCGAACCGCGTTCCCGGTTCCGTGACCTAGCGCGCCCGCCGTCGATCGGCGGCGCCCGGCCAATTCAGCTTGCTCGTGAGGGTATCGAAGAACCTCGGCGCCCCCGACGGCCGAACGAGCAGCGTCGGCGCGTCGGCACGTCGGACGACGATCTCCGTTCCCGCCGCGATTCGTCCCACTTCGTCGCCATCGGCGACGAGTCGAACCTCGGCCGGCGCGGAGACCCGCAACTCGTCGTCCTGCGAGAACACGAGGGATCGGAGACCCAGAACGTGTGCGGCGTGTGGGGTCACCACGATGCACTCCGCTGTCGGCACGGCGATGGGGCCACCAAGCGACAGGTTGTATGCCGTGGTTCCCGTGGGGGTCGCGAGGATGAGGCCGTCGCCGGGGAGAACCACCGCCACGCCCTCGCGCCACGCGAGGCGGATCTCGAGCAGTCGGGGCGCCGCCCCCGCAACAACCACATCGTTGAGAACGGTCCCCCGGACGGCGCCGGCCGAGTACGCGAGCCGCATGCGTTCCTCGATCTCGTACTCGCCGCGGGCGATCTGTTCGAGCGCCGGGAGGAGTTGGCCAAGAGGAGTCTGCGAGAGGAATCCAAGACTCCCCACGTTGACCCCCAGGATCGGGACTCCCGCCATGAGGGCCGCGGCGCGCAGGACAGTGCCGTCTCCGCCGAGCGCACAGGCGACCGTGCCCGCCCGCGGTTCGATGGGCGCAACAGCCGGAGCGCAAGCCACTCCGCGCGATCGACACCACGCAGCGATGTCGGACGCGGCGCGCACGGCGTCGGGCTTCGTCTCATTCGTGACCAGGATCAGCTGCAACAGCTTCATGTCGCGATCCTAGCGACCTTGTCGATGGGCATCAAGACGAACGTCGCGCTGTGGACCGTATCGTGAGCGCGCCGTATCACGACGAGCGGCGCGCCGTGGACCGCATCTTGAACGCGACGCGAACAGCCGCCGGCTTCGTCTGGCTCATGACAGAGGACGAACCTCATGGTCGGATCCTAGCGGTCCGCATGATGACGAGCGGCGCGCCGTGTACCACACCGTGAGCGCGCCGTATCACGACGAGCGGCGCGCCGTGTCTGTATCGTGAGCTCGGCGCATCACGACGAGCGCCGGGCCGTGTACCGCACCGTGAGCGCGCCGTATCACGACGAGCGGCGCGCCGTGTCTGTATCGTGAGCTCGGCGCATCACAACGAGCGCCGGGCCG
>CAIOGO010000007.1 GCA_903857865.1 uncultured bacterium
CTAAGAGCATATCCGTAAATAGATTGACATTCCCGGTGACAGGCCCGAGATTGTTTCCAGGAGGGAAAGGATGGGAAAGCCACGCTCCTGGGAGGTTTCGGACGAATTCTGGATGAGAGTGGAACCGCTGATCCCGCCACGCGTTGAGCGTGTGTCCAGTCGGCGGTACCTACGAAAGCCTGGCGCGGGCAGGAAGGCGATGGAACCGCGAAGGGCGTTTGAGGCCATCGTGTTCGTGCTACGCACGGGTTGTCAATGGAAGGCCCTCCCGAAAGAGCGTTTCGGGAGTGCCAGTTCTGTACACAAGTATTTCCGGATATGGCTGCGGGATGGGTTCTTCCTTGCCCTGTGGCAAGCCGGCCTAGCCGAGTATGACGAGATGGAGGGTATCGCCTGGCGGTGGCAGAGCGTGGACGGCAGTACCGTGAAAGCGCCGCTGGCGCACGAGTCCGTCGGGCGCAACCCGACGGACCGGGGGAAAAAATGGAAGCAAGCGACACATCTTGGTCGACGCACGTGGGGTCCCGCTGTCGATCAGCGTCACCGGCGCCAACCGGCATGACGTCACTCAACTGGGAGCACTCCTTGACGGTCGTGTTTGCCACCCGCGCCGCCGACGCCGCATGTACCTGCTCGCTGACCGGGGGTATTGCGGCAAACCAGCCATTGAAGTCGTCACCCAGCGGGGCTATCACCCTCGAATCAAGCAAAAAGGCCCAGCCCGGCCCGGTCGTCCGCCCAAACACAGGCGCTGGGTCGTCGAGGTTGCTCACAGTTGCTTCAACCAGTTCCGCAAGCTCCTCGTCCGCTACGAGAAGCTCCACGACAGCTATCTCGCACTCGTCCATCTCGCGGCCGCCATCATCTGCTGGAGAAAGGTCGCACCTATTTGCGGATAGACTCTTAACTTGATCCAGAACCTTCGAACCTTCGGACTGTTTCTCTCCCCTCTGCTCCTCTGCCCCTCCGCTCCTCCGCACGCGGTAGGCTAGAATCCGTGGCGTGAGACTCGTTTTCTTCGGAACGCCGGAGTTTGCGACCCCGACATTGGAGGCGGTCGTGGAGGCCGGACACGAGGTCCTGCTCGTCGTCACGCGGCCCGACCAACCGGCCGGCAGGCACATGCACATGGCCGCGCCGCCTGTCGTCGACGTTACGAGGCGTCTTGGCCTGTCCCTGGCGCAGCCCGAAAAGCTCGGTGTGGACGAGTTTGTGTCCCGCCTTCGCGCCCTCGCTCCCGAAGTCGCGGTCGTCGTCGCGTTCGGCCGAATGATCTCTCCGCGCGTGCTGCGAGTCCCCCGGCTTGGGTTCGTGAACCTCCACCCGTCGTTGCTTCCGCGCTATCGGGGTCCCTCCCCGATTGAGTCGGCGATTCTGGCCGGCGACGCCGTGACCGGAGTGACCACGATGCTCCTCGACGAGGGGATGGACACCGGCCCGATCCTGTTGCAGCGGGAGACCCCGATCGGTCCGCGCGAGCGCTCGCCGGAGCTCGAGGCCCGTCTGGCCCGCCTTGGCGCCGGCCTGGTAGCGGAGACGCTCGAAGGTCTGGCTGGCGGAAAGGTCGTGGCGAAACCGCAAGACGACAGCGCGGCCACCGTCACCGTCAAGCTCGAGCGCCGGATGGGCC
>CAIOGO010000008.1 GCA_903857865.1 uncultured bacterium
GACAGCGCGGCTCGAATCCGCACCCCGGCGGCGCATCGCTCGGATCCGGAACGACTCCTTCGATCGGCACGAGTCGCTCCTTGCTCCGCGTGAGCGACGGAATGGAACGCATCAGCCCTTGCGTGTACGGGTGCTTCGGCGCGTGGAAGATCTCGTGGACCGGTGCCGCCTCCACGATCCGCCCGAGGTACATCACGGCGACGTCGTCGGCCATGCCCGCGATCACGCCGAGGTCGTGGGTGATGAACTGGATGGCCGCCTTGAACTTCCGGCGCAGCGCGTTCATCAACTCGAGCACCTGCGCCTGGATCGTCACATCGAGCGCCGTCGTCGGCTCGTCGGCGATGAGGAGGGACGGATTGCAGGAGAGCGCCATCGCGATCATCGCGCGCTGCCGCATCCCGCCCGACATCTGGTGCGGGTACTCGTCGACTCGCTGCTCGGGAAGTGGAATCCCGACGGCCCGAAGCATCTCGATCGCCTGTTTCTTCGCCTCCCTCTTCCTCAGTCTCTGATGCAGCGTGATCGCCTCCACGATCTGGAAGCCGATCGTCAAGACCGGATTGAGCGACGTCATCGGTTCTTGGAAGATCATCGCGATCTCGTTGCCGCGGATCGCGCGCATCTCCCGCCCCCGCGATCGCAGCTTGCAGAGATCCGTCGTCTTGTCGCCCTGGTGGTACAGGATCTGGCCGCCGGCGATCCTCCCGGGCGGCGATTGCACCAGACCCATGATGGCGAGCGCCGTCACCGTCTTGCCACAGCCGCTCTCTCCCACCACGCCGAGCGTCTTCTCCGCCTCGATGGTGTAGGTCACCCCGTCCACCGCACGGACGACGCCGCCCTCCATCGCGAACTGCACCTCAAGGTCTCTCACTTCGAGTAGAGCACTGGAGGACTGAGTCATGGCGAGGCCTTCAAGCGGAGCTTCGGCCGGCAACCACTGCACGGCGCAAGAGAGAAAAGAAAAACCGGAAGAGATCGGAGCGCGCTTCGCGCTCCCTCCATCGTAACTGCTGCAAAAAAACATCGACGCACCCGTCGCGTCGCGTTCGGCATGACGTGCTGCGTTCTCCTTCCGGGAACTGCGGATGAGCACCGTAGTCCTCAGAGATCGCTTGCGTCCCATTATAGGGATCGACAGCATCTTGCCTAGGTAGGTCCGGACGAGTCGAGAGCGCGTCCCCAGCCTGTGCCCCAGCGGCGCTGGGAGGATCGACGGGCCTTGGTGTAGGATTCCTCCAAATATGAAGCGCTGCTGCGATGGCGGAGCCGAGGTGCCCAGCGGGGGCGGAAGCACCGATCTCACCGAGGAGGAATGGGAATCATGTTGAACCGATGCGTGATCACCGTGAAAGCGAAGCAGCCGTTCTTCGACTGGCTCAAGACCCTTCCCGAGACCGCCGGCATGACGCTCGACGAGCTGAACGAGGACGGCATCGCGTACCTGCTCCCCGAGCTAGAGGACGATGACGATCTCGAGACGATTCTCCCTCAGTGCTTCGATCTGATCTTCGAGGAAGAGCTCATCGGCTGGCGGACGGACGAGAAGACTTGGCCGGCGGTGCGCGATCTGGCGACGTTCCAGAGTTGGTTCGACGTGCAGATCCGATCCATCGTCATCGACCTCGTCGACGCACCGCTGAAAGACGACGAGGGCTGAGGATCGCGGCTCGGCTGCTCGGTCGCGTAGTTCTTGCGGTAGATGTGGACGTCGCGGATCGGCTTGAAGCCAGCGCTCTCGTACAGGTCGAGGGCCGGGCTTCGATACGTGTCCGTCTCGACGAGCGCGCGGCAGGCGCCGAGGTTCGCCAGGCGGCGCACGTTCTCTAGGAGGATCGCGCGTCCGAGCCCGGCCTCACGGAACTCCCGTCCGACGCCGAACGGCTCGATCTGTCCGCTCGTGCCCGACACGGACGAGAGCCAGCCGATGCAGAACGCGGCGAGCCGCCCGTCGGGTGCAACGGCGACGAGGTCGAGATCGTGGAGATACCCAAGGCATCCCAAGGTTCTCGCTCTCCACGCGTGCGTCATGTTCGTTGACTCGAACACCGCACGGTGGAGTTCGACATAGGCCTGCACCTCGCTAGCGCCCGCCACGAGCGCAATCTTGCTGCAGGTTACAGGTCCGACCGGTCAGGTCTTCGCGGCGACGTGCTGCCACGGGGCCATCCCGTAGGTGCCGGCGCCCGGCCCCTCGCGAGGAACTGGGCAAGGGGATACAGATTCCTGTAGTGGGCCCCCTTTTCCAGGAGCGGTATGAAGCGGCGCATCGCCGGACATCCAGACTCACAGATTCACCCTACCGGCTCACTTCGTCCGGCTGCGGGTCCTGGAGTGGGGCCCCGTCGCTTATGGGAAGTAGCTCAGCCCGGCCGTCAAGTCCTGTGTCGCGATCACGAGCTGGTCGCCGACGATGCGCGCGGCGAGCGGCGCCGGGTTGCAGCCACCGCGAGCGATCCCGATCTGTTGGGTCGCAAATCGATTCCCGCAGTTATTGCACACCATCACGCTTCCGTCCTGACGGTACCCAAGCTTGGCGGGGTAGCAGATGTCGCAGGCGTCGTAGGCACAACGGATCACGTTGTCCGGCGTGTGAATCACGAAGAACTCGATGGGAAGTCCGTTCGCCATGAACGTGTAGAAGTGCGCCACTCCATCTGCGAACTCGGCGATCGGGAAGCGGACCTCGCCGGCCTCGTTCGCGGTCACGAGGGAGAAGGGCTCGTGGCCCGTCGTCGCCATAGCCTGTGCGAGCGGACGAGGGGTTCCGGACCCGGTATCCGTCGCGTATGCCACCGCGCTGCCCAACCCAAGAAAGGATAGCACCCCCATGAGTATGGCCATCGTCGCGAGGATCGCGAACCAGCGGCCCGCGCCGCTGCGGTCTAGTCGAGCTATGTGTAGGTTGTTGCTCATCTTTGAAGCCTCCGTGTTCACAGTAGTAGGCGCCATTGTAAATCGGGGTTGTGTGTCCGATATGAAGATCGCCACCCCTCCCCGTGAGGTCGCGCCGAGTCTGCTCGCGGGAAGGCGCCGGCAGAGGCGTGCTTCGCTTCCCTGGCCCGTCGGCCTATTCTGTCCTTGAGGCGATCGCCCGCGAATGTGATGGGTCACGGCGGACGCCGCGACAGCATGGACCCGGATCTCGTCATGTATCATCCGACAGGGTCGGTCCCGATCCACAGAGGCGGAGTCCGCGAGAGCCTCTCGGCAGGAGGCAGCAGGCTATGAACATCGTCCCGCTGAAGCTCGAACATGAGGCCGCGCTACGTGGGTTCTTGGACGAATTCGCCGCGTCGGATGAGACCGAGATCAACGGGTACTTCGGCCGGCCGGAGTGGACGCACGCAGAGACGGTGGCCGCGTTCGCCCGTTGGTCGGATGGTGAGCCTCCGGAGGAATGGGTCTCGTCGACGACGTCGTTCCTCGTCGACGAGGGGCGGATTCTCGGCGTGTCGAATCTACGGCACCGGCTGACGCGGCACTTGTTCGAGCACGGCGGTCACGTGGGATACAGCGTTCGCCCCTCGGAGAGGAACTGCGGCCACGCGACGCGCTTGCTCCGGGATGCAGCCCGCAAAGCGCGCCGTCTCGGAATCGAGCGACTGCGCGTCGCGTGCGACGCGGACAACGTCTCCTCGGCGCGCGTCATCGAGAAGTGCGGCGGAGTCCTCGAGAACGAGGTTCCCACCGACGACGCGCCGATTCGCAGGTACTGGATCCGCCTTCGCGAGCGCGGTCGGTCGCTCTAGGGCAAGACGCGCACCCGTGGACCGAACTGGGCGACGAGGTCGTCGATCGTGAACGGCGTCAGGCTGAAGTACACGTACATCTCGAAGTCGGACTGGGTCACCATGTTGTCCTGGCCGACCTTCACGGTGTACGTTCCGGGACCCACGGGGTACGAGCTCGTGTAGACGTCGGCGAAGTTCCCCGGCTTCACGGTGACCTGGGTCCCATCGGCGGCAAAGATCCAGCCGGTGATCGCCTCCCGGGCTTCATCGACGACGCACAGGGCGACGTAGCCGGCGGCCGAAACCGTGAACTCGTAGAACCGCTTGTCGTAGGTGCTCTCGGCGTAGTGGTACGGGCCGATGTGGCCGCTGTCCTGCAGGACCACGGCGATGTCGGCACCTCCCGTCGACGAGGTCGTCTCGGGTGTCGCGGGGCCGCTCGTGCTCGCGCCGCCCACGGTCCATGTTCGCACCATCGCGACGACGGTCGGTTCGTGGACTGCGTAGACGTCGATCGATGCCGTGTATGAAAGGACGTAGAGAATGTCTCCGGACGCGTGCTCGACGACGGCGTACCACTCCTTGACCGTGACGCCGTTGTAGGTGTACTCGGCGAGGAACTGAGTACTCGTGAGGTGTACGCCGTCGGCGTCGTAGACGTCGAAGGGGCCGCCGCCGTAGATGCAGATGCTCTCCGCGCCAGAAGCCAGCTGGCAGCGGAGGTTCGCGGCGAGGGACTCGATGTCGGCGTAGTTTCCCCCGATAGCCGCGGACGCGACGTTCTGGATCTTCACGTAGACGTCGTCCGGCCCGCCAAAGCGCACCGAGTAGTCATCAGGCTGCGTCATCGACCAGCCGGCCGAGTATTCGATCGAATATCCGAGTGCGGCGTCCGCGAAGGTCTGGCTCGCCCACCCCCCGATGTAGACCATTCCGACAAGTGCAGTCAGAACCCCGAGTGCGATCAAGCGCTTCGTCCTCATCAACGCCTCCTTCACCACACGCTCAAGGTACGACGATCTTAGCGATCGGGCAAGGTTCGCCGGCGTTGTGGATCGACCAGCCTCGGGCGGTCGGTATCTCATCTGAGAGAGAACCTGCGGCCTCTATTTCAGAGCTTCCTGACCTGCAAAGGCGCGATGCGGTGAGAGGATCGAGAGGATCTCCTCGTCCTCCGGCTTCGCCTCCGCGCGCACAACGCGGGAGAGAAGCTCGCCTAGACCGGGACCGAGCATGAATCCCTGGCCGCACATGCCGATCGCCATCAGGTACCCGGACACCTCGCGAGACCAACCGACGAGCGGCGAGCCGTCGGGCGTCATCGGATAGAGGCCGCGCCACGTGCGGCGCACGCGGAGGTTCGTCAGGCACGGCATGAGATCGACCATCCGCTTCGCCACCATTGGCAGAAAGGCGCTCGTCTCGCGGCGATCGAACCCCCACAGGCTTGGACTCGGCGTGACGCAGAAGACGATCTGCCCCGTGGCCAACTGGAAGAAGTAGTAGTTGGCTGAGCCCGGCGCAGGGCGGATGTCGACGACCATCGGGCCGAGGAAGTGCGCCACGGGCTCCGTGATTCCGCCTTCATGGGAGTCCGGGCGCACTGGGTGCTCCATCCCAAGCAGGTGGCCGACCTCGCTCGCCCACGGCCCCGCCGCGTTGACGATGATCGGCGCGTCGTAGATTCCCTTGTCCGTCACGACGCCTCGGACGCGACCTGAGACGACGTCGATCCCCGTGATCGTCTCCCCGAACCGGAAGCGGGCGCCGGCGGCCTTCGCCTGCTCGTACATTGCGTGGCCGAAGAGGAGCGGCGAGCAGTGGCCGTCCCCGGGCGAGAAGGTGCCGCCGTGCAAGCCATCGCGGCGGAGCGCGGGGATGATTCCCAAGAGCTCGCGCGGCTCGTGCCAGTCGATGTCGAGGCCGTGTTGCTCTTGGATGACGAGCAAGTCCTTCAGGGTGTTCTCTTCTCGCGAGCTGTAGGCGACAAAGGAGTATCCCCCCGTGGTCCACTCGATGTCGTCTCCGTGCGCCTCCTGCCACGTCCTGGCGATCTCGAGCGAGCGCAGACAGAGGCGGATCTTGGCCGGGTCGGAATGCGTGGCGCGGATGCCGCCGATGGCGGTCTTGTTCGACCCCTGGCCGGGACTGGCGAAGCGGTCGATGACAAGCACGGACAGGCCGTCCCTCGCCATCGCCCAGGCGCCGGGAACGCCAACGCTGCCCGCACCGATGATGATGACGTCGTAGGCCTCGCGCGTCATAGCGCTTCCTCCTCGACTCCAGCGAACACGCCGAGCGGCACTTCGATGAACAGCGGGCGGCGGATGTTCTCCGTGATCTCGCTCGCCGGCACGCCTTCCTCGCGGAAGAGGCGCGCAATGAGAGCAGTGCACGTCTTGCCGCCGCACGCGCCCATGCCGGCGCGGGTCACCGTCTTGATCTCGTTCATGTCGCGGAGTCCGGCGCGGATACGCGCGCGGATCTCGCCCGCGGTGATGCGCTCGCAACGACACACGATCGCGTCGTCGCCAAGACGCTCCACGGCCTGCGGCAGCGGATCGCCGACCCACGATTCCTGCATGCGAACGCCCGCCGCGCGTTTGGCGACCGTCCGCGGCAGCCGGACCTTGACGAGCAACGTCCGGTCGCTACGCCGCACCGCCTCGACCGCGACCGCAGCGATGGGCTCGCCGACCGTGTCCAGGACGGTGACGCGATCGCCGGCGTGCAGCCGCGACTCGCCGAACTCAAATGGGATCGTCACCATGGGCTCCTCGCGATCCTTGCGAAAGTCGACGAGCGTGATCGCCAGTCCGGGGCAGATGGCTACGCAACTGTCGCAGCCGACGCACTCCCTCCCGGTCACTGCGCCGAGGAACTGCGGCAGCCGGCGAATGTCGGCCTCATCGATCGCGATCAGCTTCTGCGGGCACACGGAGGTGCACGGATTGCATGGAATCTCCTGGGAGCAGTGGAATACGGGGATGACGCTGTCCTCGTCACTCGGCACGGTCTCGGAGGTCGATGGTCCCGGGCGGGACTTCAGGATCTCGCCCATCGTCCGCCACTCCTCGGGAACTTCGTCCGTCGTCTTGCCAAGAGAGCGAGCGATCTCAAGGCCACGGATCTTGCCGGAGAAAATGGCGGCCGACGCTTCGGCGATCTCCTCCGCGTCCCCGGCGGCGACTGCCGGGACGTCGTACTCTTTGGCGGCCCGGAGAAACTCGTCGACGGGGTCAAGGCCGACGGCGATGAGGACGGTATCACAGGCGAACGACGTCTCGGTTCCAGGGATCGGTCGGAACTTGGCATCGACCTCGGCCACAGTCACTGACTCTACGCCATCGACGCCGTTGGCCGACAGGATGGTGTGCGAGGTGTAGATCGGGACTCCCATGCGGGCCAGTTTGTCCTTGTGCACCTTGTAGCCACCGCACTCCGGGAGCGCCTCAACGAGCCCGACGACATCGATGCCGGCCTGGAGGGCGTGATACCCGGCGATGAGGCCGACGTTGCCTCCCCCGACGATGAACAGGCGATCGGCCGCCTTGACGAGATCGCGGTTGACGAGCGTCTGAATCGCGCCGGCCCCGTACACTCCGGGCAACGTGTTGCCCTGGAAGACCAGAGACTTCTCCCGGGCTCCCGTCGCGACAAGCAACATCTGAGGGCGGACGAGAACGTAGCGGTCTTTGCGCAGGACGCCGACGACGCGGTCGCTGAACACCGCCAGGGCCGTTGACTCCAGCCACACCTCGACCGCTGCAAGTTCCCGAACGCGCTTCTCGAGGCGCGCCCCGATGTCGATACCACGGGTCCCGGCAAACACCGCCTGCGTCGACCCGAAGAACCGGTGCGTCTGAAGGACCAGCTTGCCGCCGAGACGATCCTTGTCATCCACGACGAGAACGTCGATGCCGCGCGAGCCGAGCTCGATCGCGGCGGACAGGCCGGCCGGCCCGCCGCCGAGGATGAGAACTGCCACCGGGCGGACCTCTGCCTCGCGCATCACCCCGACCTCTCGCCTCGAGGGAAGCGTGGGCAAGCCGTCCACGGGCTCGACCGACATCCCGGGCTGCACGGCAGTCATGCACGCCTTGACCGGCAGTCCGTCCGCGAGGACGAGACATTGGGCGCATTGGCCGTTGGCGCAGTAGATGCCTTGTGGGGCGCCGTCCTTCGGGTGATGTCCGAAGACGCGAAGGCCCGCGGCAAAGAGGGCGGAGGAGATCATGTCTCCCGGGTACGCAGTCACCGGCCTGCCGGCGAACGTGAACGTGAACGGGTCCTTCCAGTCCCTCCGCACGATCGGGTGCTGCTCAATCCTTGCCATGACGGCGTGGCCCCCTTCGTCCTGTGCCTACTCTTGCGCCCGCTTTCTTCGGGCCCGCACCCGCCTGCCGCCCACGTTTGACCATCGACTCGATAAACCGCTGCGTGACGGCCATGAGAATGCGCGCCCCAGACCTCCCCGCTTCGTACTCATGCTGCTCGCGCGAGGCCACTCGATAGCTGTCGCCCGCGGCCAGCGCGTGCTCTTCCCCGTCCACCCACAGCGTGAGAGTCCCCTCGAGAACGAATCCCAGCTCCTCTCCTTCGTGCGCCGTCGCTTCCTGGTGCGCGTTGGGAGGGAATTCCGCGATCAGGAGTTCCCGAATCGGCGCGTCGGGAAGCTGCGGACTCAAGTACCGATACGCGACCGCCGAGTCGCCGATCTGGATGCGCAGTTGGGTCGCGGCCTCCGTGACGCGCGGGACGCCCTCGTCGAGCGGCCGACTGCTCGTAAATAGGCGCTCGATGGGGATCTCCAGCGAGCGGCAGATGGCCGACAACGACACGATGGACAGCGTGGACTGCCCGCGCTCCACTTGCGACAGGAACCCGGTCGAAAGTCCGGAGCGCACGGACAGCGCTTCGAGCGTCCAACCGCGCTCCTGCCTTGCTGTGCGAAGCTGGGTCCCAAGATCCTCCATGACGTTCAGTATATCGAAGGCTGGATTCGATATCTAACGAGGGACTGGGCAGTCGGCTCGCCTCCCCGTACACTCGGGGCCACGGGAGGAATCATGCAGAAGAAACGCGTCGACTTTCTCAAGCGCTTCATGACGACGGTGTGTCCGACCGGGTACGAAGAAGAGGCAGCCCGAGTCTGGCGAGAGGAAGCGGATCCGTTCGCCGACCGCACGTGGACCGACGTCAGCGGCAATGCGATCGCCGTCCTCAACGAGGACGCTCCGTTCCGCGTGATGATCGCTGGGCACCTTGACGAGATCGGGTTTCTGATCACGTACGTGGACGACCATGGCTACCTCTCGTTCACCGGGCTCGGGGGTTGGGACATGGCCATCGTGCCGGGGCAGCGGGTGCGCATTCGCACGGCCAAGGGCCTCGTGCTCGGCGTCATCGGCCGGAAACCGATTCATCTCATGAAGGACGAGGACCGCAAGGTTCTCCCCAAATTCGAAGACTTGTGGATCGACATCGGCGCCAAGGACAAGGCGGCGGCGCTAAAGCTCATATCCCTCGGAGACCCCGCAGTGATCGACTACGGCATCGAAGAGCTCCGCGACGGGATCATCGTGGGACGAGGCATCGATGACCGCATCGGCGCGTTCGTCGCGCTCGAGGCGCTCCGGCTGTTGAAGGAGAAGAACACCAAGCTCGGCGTCTACGCAGTGGCCACGGTTCAAGAGGAGATCGGGTGCCGTGGCGCCCAGACGAGCGGCTTTGGCATCGATCCGCAGGTGGGAATTGCCATTGACGTCGGGTTTTGCACGGACTACCCGAGCATGGACGAAGCGAAGAAGAAGTGGGGCGAAGTCACGATGCGCGGCGGGCCGATCCTCACGAGAGGACCGAACGCGAACCCCGTGCTATTCCGCCGCTTCATCGACGCGGCCGAGAAGAACAAGATCCCGTTCCAGGTGGAGCCGTACCCGAGGGGGACGGGGACGGACGGGAACGCGATCCAACTCGTGCGTGGAGGCGTTCCAACGGCCATTGTCTCCATTCCGAACCGCTACATGCACTCGCCGTGCGAGCTCGTGCATCTCGACGACGTGGAGAATGCGGCCAAGCTGATCGCTCTGACGGTCGCCGGAATGACGACGAAGACGAGCTTCATCCCTTCATAGCAGCGAGCGACGAGGCAGACTGGTTCTGAAAGGCGGGCTCTTGCGCCCGCCTTTCGTTCGGGTATAGTGATCCGTGTTGGGGAGCTCAGGAGACTGGGCTGAGAGGAGGGAGTCCCTCGACCCTTAGAACCTGATCTGGGTAATGCCAGCGCAGGGAACCCGGAGCGGCTCTTGCCGCATCCACTCGACGCGCAGCATCTCCAAAGCCGGCTCCCACGAGGAGCGATCCGTGGGTACTGTCCTCATTCTGGCGAACGGCGTCTGGGACGAACGTGCGGACGCGCGATCGATGGCCGAGCGCGCGGACTTCGTCATCGCCGCGGACGGCGGGTACACGAAGGCGCTCGCCGCGAGAGTCCCCGTGAACATGGTCGTTGGCGATCTCGACTCGCTCGACGACGCGTCCCTCCGAACCCTCGCAGGGTCGCCGGTGGAGGTACGACGGCATCCGGCAGACAAGGACTGGACGGATCTCGAGCTCGCGATCGACGAGGCATTGAGACGGACTCCGGAGAAGGTGACGATCCTTGGGGCCCTGGGAAGCCGCATCGATCACACCCTAACAAACGTCCATCTCCTCGAGCGCGGCCTTGACGCTAACGTCCCGATCGAGCTGGAAAGCGGAGCGGAGTCCGTGTCGCTCGTCACGGGCCGCCGCGAGCTGGTCGAGGCGTGCATCGGCGACCGCGTCTCGCTCGTGCCCCTTTCGGAGTCCGTCCGGGTGTCGACAACCGGCCTGCGCTTCGCTCTCTACGAGGATGTGCTCTATCGAGCGGCCTCCCGCGGCGTGTCGAACCTTGTCGACGACATCCCGGCCGTCGTGAGCGTCTCCAGCGGCCGTCTCCTCGTCATCCACGCTCGGACGGGGGCACGGACGTGACGCGCAGGGCGATCGCCCGCCTCCCGTGGTTCTGGGGCACGGTGGGCGTCGTCGGACTGGTCGCTGTGTGGCAGCTGGTGTGCACGCTCTTCGCTGTCCCCGCCTATTTGCTGCCCTCGCCGTGGGGCACGCTGGCCGCGTTGTGGGCCGATGCGGCGGTCCTCGGCCCGCACCTCGCGACGACGGCCATCGAGGCCTTCTCTGGACTCGCGCTCGCCGTGGTGTTCGGAGTTGCCGTGGCGGTCGCGATGAGCGCATCCCGCCCGTCGCGCGACCTCCTCTATCCGCCGCTCGTCCTGTCGCAGGCCGTCCCGCTCATCGCAGTGGCTCCGCTGGTCCTCATCTGGTTCGGCCTCGGGCCGTCGGCCAAGGTCCTGATTGTCGCGTTCGTGTGCTTCTTCCCGATTACCGTCAATGCCTACGAGGGGTTCCGAACCGTCGACCCGCTGTACCTCGAGCTCTTGCGCACGCTCGGAGCGCGACGGCGCGATGTCTATCGGCATCTCTACCTGCCGGCGACCCTGCCCGGCATTCTCGCCGGGCTGCGCGTCGGTGCGACGTACAGCGTCCTCGGAGCCGTGGTGGGGAAGTGGCTTGGCGGATCTCGCGGGCTTGGCGTCTACATGACCCGCGCGTTGCAGTCGTTTCGGACGGATCGACTGTTTGCCGCGATCTTGATCGTCATGTTCATGAGTCTCGCCATGTTCAAACTCGTCGACGGGGTCGGCGGAAGGCTCACCCCGTGGCTTCGAAGGAGGCAACGTGCGTAGAACGCTCGCAGTGGCCGCGGCCCTCCTCTTCGCGTCGTGGGCGGCGGCAGGCACGACGGTCGTCCGGATCGCGCTCGACTGGACGCCGAACACCAACCACACCGGTCTCTTCGCCGCCATCGACCTTGGCTACTTCGCAGACGAAGGTCTGGAGGTCGAGGTTCTGGAGCCGAGTCCCGTGGTCTCTCTGCAGCTCGCGGCGAGCGGCCGCGCGGACTTCGCCGTGTCGAGCCAGGAGTACGTGACCATGGCTCGCGCCGAGAACCTTCCGATCGTGTCGATCGCCGCCCTCTTCCCGCACAACACGTCGGGCTTCGCCGCGCTCTCCACGGCCGGTATTGCGTCCCCCGTTGACTTCGCCGGGCACCGCTACGGCGGCTGGGGCAGCGATCTCGAGGCGGTGATGGTGGCCACCGTCATGGAGAACGTGGGCGCGGACCCGTCACAGGTCGAGTTCGTCAACATGGGGACCCTCGACTTTGCGACGGCGGCCCAAGCGAGGCTCGCCGACTTCTTCTGGATCTACTACGGCTGGGAGGGTGTGCACGCCGAGCTCCTCGGACTTGATTTCGCCTACCTCCCGCTCGTCGACCTCGACACTGTGCTCGACTACTACACGCCCGTCGTCGTGGCGCGCGAGACCATGATCGCCGAGGCACCGGAGACGATCCGCCGCTTCTCTCGCGCCCTTGCCCGCGGCTACGTCTACGCTGCGAACTTCCCCGACGCGGCCGCCGAGATCCTCCTGCACCATGCGCCGGAACTCGATCGGGACCTCGTGCTCGCGTCGCAACGCTGGCTCGCCGGGCAGAGCGAAAAGACGCTCGAGTTGTGGGGTCGGCAGGACGCCGAGGTTTGGCGGCGGTTCGCGGAGTGGTCGCTCATCCATGGGCTCATGCGCCGCGCCATCGACTCGGACGCCGCGTTCACGAATGCGTTCCTTCCGGGAGGGTCTTCCACGTGAGCGTCATCTCGGCGTGGCACCTCGCGAAGCGGTTCGGCGATCTCGCCGTCCTCGCCGACGTGAGCCTGGCGGTCGCTCGGCGGGATGTCGTCGGCCTCCTTGGTCCCTCGGGATGCGGGAAGACGACGCTCTTGCGCATCCTGCTGGGTCTCGAGACCTACGACAGCGGCGAACTCTCCGCTCCTCCCCTGCATCGCGCCGGTTATCTGCCTCAGGACGCGCTCCTGTTGCCTTGGAAGACGGTCCTCGGCAACGCCGAGCTTCCCCTGCAGATCCAGGGAGTCCCCGCGGCGGAGCGGCGAAGGCGCGTTCGCGACGCACTGCCCGACTTCGGGCTCGAGGAGTTCGCGAGTCTGTACCCGCATGAAATGTCGGGCGGCATGAGGCAGCGGGCCGCCCTCCTGCGTGCTGTCCTCACGGGCAGCGAAGTGCTTGTGCTGGACGAGCCGTTCGGGGCGCTGGACACGCTCACTCGCCACCGACTTCAGGACTGGCTTGCGGATCTCACGGAACGGCTCGATCGGACGGTCCTGTTCGTGACGCACGATCTGGAGGAGGCCGTTGTGCTCTCCCATCGGGTGGTTGCTCTCTCGGCGCGCCCAGCCGTGGTCCTGGGCGAGGAGTCGGTGGATCTCACGCTTGCCGCGAGGCGCGAGCGACTCGGGCGGGAGTTCCTTGCCGCCCGAGACCGGCTGCTCGCGCTCCTCGAGAGGGCGGATGCGTGACGGGAACGAACCCGTTTGAGACGCTGGCCGGCGCGTACGACGCGTGGTTCGACGCGCACCCCCAGGTCTTCGAATCGGAACTCGAGGCAGTCCGCGCTGTCCTTCCCGAGAGGACGGGCGCGTGGGTTGAGATCGGAGTGGGGACGGGACGCTTCGCGTCGCGTCTAGGAATCGAGACGGGGATTGAGCCTGCAGCCTCCATGGGCGCACTCGCACGCCAGCGAGGCGTTCGCGTTCTCGAGGGCACGGCCGAGGATGTTCCTCTTGAAGGCTCGAGCGTGCAGGCCGCGTTCCTCATCACAACTCTGTGCTTTGTCCGCGACGTCGGCCGGACGTTCTCCGAGATTCGCCGCATCCTCGTGCAGGGCGGCGTGGTCGTGGTTGCCTTCTTGCCGCGCGGGAGCACCCTCGGCCGCAGGATTCTAGAGGACGGCGGGGGCGACCCGTTCTTTCGTGAGGCCCGTCTCCTCTCCACGGTCGAGGTTCTCGCCGCGATGGCGCGCGCCGGCCTTCGCGTCGAGCGGATCGTACAGACCGTAACGGATCCTTCCGGTGTGGAGAGGGTCGAGGCGCCATCCGCCGGGTTCGACCGCGGATCTTTCGTCGTGATCCGCGGCTCCGTGCCGACGAGACGTACGAAGGAGTCCACGCAATCTTGACAGGAGGAACCCGTCCTTCGTAGGATCTTTGCCATGAACGGCGAGAAGTACTTTCTGATCGTCAACTTGATCGCCGGACAAGGCCGCTGCAAGGCGGCCTTTCCTAAGGTCAAGGCGGCTTTCGAGCGGCGGCACATCGCGTACGACCTCCACTACACGAACGAGCCGATGGAGGCCGTCGACGTGGCCAAGATGGGCATCGAGGCGGGCTTCACGCGCATCATCGCAATGGGTGGCGACGGAACGGTCAACGAGGTCGCCAACGGGCTCCTCGGCTCGAGCGCCGCGCTCGGCGTCATTCCCGCCGGCACGGGAAATGACTTCGGTCGCATGATGGGTATTCCATCCGACCCTGTTGATGCCGTGCGAATGCTGCCGCAGGGCGTCGAGAGGATGATTGACGTCGGGCGTGTTGCCGACGGTCGCTACTTCGTGAACGGCCTTGGGATCGGGATCGATGCGCAAGTCGCGCGCGATGTCCTGGCCATGGAGCGGCTGCGGGGCGCGCCGGCCTACATCTACGCCGCAGTCAAGGAAGTCTTCCGATTTGAGGCGTTTCCCGTGCGGCTCGAGGGCCAAGGGATCGCCGAGGACTTGCGGTGCATCTCCCTCGGCGTCGCGAACGGCAGGTACTGCGGTGGAGGCTTCATGCTCGCGCCGCGTGCGACGGTAGACGACGGGCTCATCGATGTCGCGGCGATCGGCGACTTCCCGAAGGTAGAGCGGTTGTTCCGGCTCCCCCAAGCGCGTGCAGGGAAGCACCTCAAGCTGTCGCAGGTTCGCTACGTCCAGGTCCCTCGCATTACCCTCTCGTCGGAGGCCAAGCTGATCGCCCACATGGATGGGGAACCGTACGAGGTGCCGCGAGGAGCGTTCTCGGTGGGCGTCGTCCCGAAGGCGTTGCGCGTCCTCGTGCCCGCCTAGCGTCGCCCGAACTTCCGGTCCAGTTCGCCGCGATCGAGCGCGAACACGATCGGCCGCCCGTGGGGACAGCTGTAGGGGTTCTCCTGGAGCATCAGTTGATCGACGAGAGCCTGGGACTCCACGAGCGGGACGCGATCTCCCGCCTTGATCGATGCCGCGCAGGCGAGTTCGCGCAGGATGCTCTCGAACAGCGCGTCCTCGAGGCTCCCTTCGTCCCGCAAGACGTCGACGAGCGCCTCGACCACGGTCTGGAAGCCGCGCGGCGTTTGTTCGTCGGCCAGCATCTGCGGGTACTCGCGCAGGAGGAACGTCCCGCCGCCGAATTCCTCAAGAACAACGCCAACTTGGGCAAGCTTCGCCAGCCCGGCACCGAGAATCCCCGCCGACTCGAAGGGCAGCTCGATCCGTGCGGGGAGCAAGAACAGCTGGCGGACGATGCCGGCCCCCTTGGACTCGCGCCGCAGCCGCTCGTAGAGGATCCGCTCGTGCGCGATATGTTGATCGACGATTTCCAGTCCCGCGCCGGTCTCGACCAAGAGATACGTATCGTGCAGCTGGCCGATCACGCGGCGCCCGGACGCAAGGCTCACTTTTCCCGGCTCTCGCGACGCATGGGCGGTGGAAAGAGAGATCGGCAAATCGAGCGACAGCGAGTGCGCTGACGCGAAGTCCCGCAGGATCCTGGGCTCTTGACCGAGTGGACCTTGAGCGTCGAGGGCGTCGGCCGCGCCGGCGAGCGGAATCCGGCCGATCATGCTCGGAGAGGCGAGCGCCTGCTGCAGCGAGGCGGCGACCGCGTCCTGCACTTCGCGTGAGTTGGCGAATCGAACCTCCTCTTTTCGAGGGTGGACGTTGACGTCCACTTGTTCTGGCGGGAGATCGACGCAAAGCACAGCGATGGGAAAGCTGCCGGCGCGGAGGATGCCGCTGTACGCACCAGAGAGGATGTAGCCAAGTCCGCGATCGATAACGGACCGCCCGTTGACGACGAACAACTGGTCGCGCCGATTGCCTCTCTTGACGTCGCGGTGACTGATGCACCCCGAGACGTGGATCGCGCCACGTCGGCCATCGAGTGGGATCATGCCTCGGGCCACTTCCGCCCCATACACTTGGCCGACACGCTCGAGCAAGGTTCTCACGGGAGGCGCGGTGAACACTTCGCGGCCGTCGTGGAGGAGGGCGAACCCGACCCGCGGCGACATGAGAGCGAACCGTTGCACCAGGCGGTTGATGTGCAGCGCTTCCGTGCGCGCTGTTCCCATGAACTTGGCCCGCGCGGGCAGATTGAAGAAAAGATCCCTCACTTCTACGGACGTCCCCGGCCCGCGAGAGTCGTCCTCCGGCTCCGAGGCGCGGCCGGGCAGGAGGGCCAATCCATACGCTTCCTCGTCGCCTGCCGCGCGGGAGACCAAGCGAACGTGCGCGACGGCGGCGATGCTTGCCAAGGCCTCTCCCCGGAAGCCCAGCGTGCGCAGAGCTCCCAGATCCTCGACGCTTCGGATCTTGCTCGTCGCGTGCCGCTCGCCGCACAGCCGCAGATCTGCGACCGTCATTCCGCTGCCATCGTCGCGCACGACGATCTCGGAGAGCCCGCCGTCGCGGATCTCGATCTCGATTCGCGCACTCCCCGCGTCGATGGCATTCTCGACGAGTTCCTTCACGACGGAGACCGGACGGTCGATGACCTCCCCGGCGGCGATCTTCTGGCTAAGCTCTTCCGCGAGACGCTGGATCGGCATGGGGCAAGGCTACCCCATCGCCTCATGCCCAACAATCGGCGCGCTTGGCCGGCGCCGGCTGTCCGGCTATCGTAGTCTCATGCACACGGTCAGCAGTCTCCGCAAGGCACTCGGCCTGACGACGACGAACCAGGTCCGCAACCGCATCGAGGCCGTTCGGGACGTTCTCGAGCCCCATCTGAGGCGGGGTCCCAACAATCAGATCCTGCTTTCGGACGACGGTCTCGCCGTGTTGCGCCAGGTGCAGGAATTGTACGATTCTGGGTTAACGATGACGGAGGCGAGCGACGTCGTACGAGCTACGGCTCTATATCAGCAGCCTCCAGCAACGAAAGTATCGCCCGGTTTGGCGCAACACCTGACGATGCCGGGCGAAGGCGGAGGCGCCCCTATGCGTATTCTGCAGGATGAGGTTCGCTTCCTGCGCAACCGGCTTGCCGAACTTGAGGGCGGCCTCGTGCGCTCGGCTTCGCCCGCGTCGGGTCCAGAGGAGACGCTCTGGTGGATGCCCCTGCGGGAGGATCTCGATGGCGCTTAACCTGCCTGTCCGCGGCAATGCAAAACTCCAGCAGCTCCTCGAACGCATCAATGCGTCCGAGACGCTCCAGGCCTACTGGGAGGCCTCGAACATCACGGCCATCGGCAGACTCCGGATCAACGATCACGGTCCGGTCCACATCAAGATCATGACCAACATCGCGCTCAAGCTCCTTCGCCTCCTCGCGGACGCGCAGGTAACGCCGAGCGTCGTCGCGGACTACGCCCTCGAGCCCGAGGACGCCGAGGTCGTCGTCGTCCTGGCCTCATGTCTTCACGATGTCGGGCACGCCATCCACCGCCGCGATCACGAGGAACTCTCCGTGGTCCTCGCCGCGCCGCTCATCGACAACTTTCTCGCCGGCCTGTATGACGAGCGCACGGGGACGCTCATCAAGGCGGAGACGCTTCACGCTGTCCTGACGCACCAGCGCGACATCCCGCCGCTCACGCTGGAGGCCGGTGTCGTCAAAGTGGCCGACGCGCTCGACATGGAGGCCGGACGCGCACGCATCCCGTTCACGACCGGTGGACCGACCATCCACTCCGTGTCCGCCATGGCCATCCGGAAAGTCCGCCTCTCGGCCGGCGAGAAGAAACCGATTCGCATCGCCATCCAGATGACGAACTCCGCCGGTATCTATCAGCTCGACAATCTGCTTCGCGAGAAGCTGAAGAACTCGACGCTCGCTCCCTACGTCGAGGTGATCGCGGAGATCGCCGGCGAAGAAGAGCGCATCGTCGAGCACTACTCGATCGAGTAAGACGGCCCTAGGGTCGCCTCGGGCGGGTGGAGCGGGCCCCGGGAGGGCCGCGGCGTGATCGCGCGTCGGGGCGCGGGCGGCACTAGGCTCACGAAGTGCCCAACGGGACGGCGTTCTCGTTCGCTTGGATGTCTCTCGCAACAAAAGTGCCCTTTTGTTGCGACAGCTGTCTCGCGCCTCGAAGCATGCCGACGATACCTTTCTCGCTGGACTCCCCACTCAAGGGAAGGGATCTCATGCCTCTCGAAATCACCTACGAGGACTTCCTGACGCCGAACCAGGTTCGCCACCTCAAGGACTACTGCCGACAGCGGGCCGAGGCGTCGGACACCGAGGATCGCTCCCATCCGGTTCGCGATTGGGCCATCCTTCACGTCGCGCTCGACACAGGGCTGCGCGTGTCGGAAATCTGCGCACTCACATTGCGGGACGTCATCTTGGATGGCGGACACCCTTCGCTCATCGTGCGCGACGGCAAGGGCGGGAAGAAGCGTGGCGTGAAGCTGGGGACCGCTCTGCGCGAACACCTCGTCGCGTTCGTCGCGTGGAAGCAAGCGAAGGGGGAGACGCTTGCGGCCGACGGTCCTCTGTTCGTCTCCTTGCGTGGCGGCGCCTTGACCCGCACCGCCGTCTATCGCATCTTCCGCACCTACGCCGATGCCGTCGCGATCCCCAAGAGATTCTCCATTCACTCGTGCCGGCACACGTACGCGTCCATGTTGTACAGGGCGTCGAACTACAACCTCCGGCTCGTCCAAAAGCAGCTCGGCCACCGATCCATCCAGACCACACAAATCTATGCCGATGTCCTCGACGAGGACGCCGTCGCCGCCGTGGAGAACCTCCCCCAGTAGAGACGGCCCGAGCTTCTCCTCGGCTCCCCACAGGTTCCTCACACCTGGATTTGCATTTCGCGGCACGCACAAAGACAATCGTGACCCCCTCTCGCACGCGAACCGAGTCACGTCGGATAGATGAAGGGGGTTCGTCATGCGGATGCGGCTGGGACGATGCGGCGCGCTCATCGTGTGCGCGCTTGCGGTCCTTGGCTTTGCGCCTTGGGCTTCCGCTCAGCCCGAGATCTCGGCGGAGTTCGGCTTCGATCACCAGCTTGTGCGGTACCGTTTCGCCCCCATTCAAGTCACCCTCAGAGGCCTGCCGGAGCCCATCGTGGGACATCTCGTCGTGCGGCAGTTCGTCGGGCCCGACCCGTCGACGCCGGTTGCGGTCGAACAGGAGATCGCCTCCGGGCGCATCCAGAATGGAGTGTATCGAAGCACGCTCCCGACCTTCGATCCCATCCTGCCGGTGATTGTCCAATTGATCGACGAGCAGGGAGACCTCGTCGCGTCGACGTCCGAGAGCGTTCGCCAGTCCGCGCGTGGGCTTCCGTTCGCCGTTGTCGCCGGTGCGCCCTTCCACGTGGATGACACCGAGGCGATTGTGGATCCGTCAGAGCTTCCCGCGGATTGGTGGGCCTACGACCCGGTGTCGGTGCTGTGGCTGACGTCGCCACTGACCGCCCACGCAGTTTGGCTCGGACTGGGTGCCTGGGTCTCTGCCGGAGGCTCCTTGGTGCTCTTCTCCGGCTCGGACTTCTACCAGTGGGACAATCCACTCGCGCGCGAACTCCTGCCGTTCACCGATCCTTCGCTTCGCGATGATGCAGACAGCGCTTCCCTCCTCATCGGCGGGCCACGCGCCGGCGCGCAGGTGCTGCTGACGAAGCAGGACCAACCCTTCCTCGTCCGGATCCCCTACGGGGCGGGGTATGTGTCCCTCGTCACGGGACGATTCCGGGACGTTGACGAGATGGATCTTCGCCGCATCGAGCCTCGGATTCCGACGTCCCGGCGACTCCTATCTGCCGACGCTCTTTCGGAGGACCTGCTCAACGAGACCCCCGTACTGCGGCCGATGTACGCGTTCGCGCCGCTGGTCGTTGTCGCGGTTCTTGCCGCGCTGCTTGCGACGCGGCGAAGGTCCGTGCGCCGCGCCAGATCAGCGGCCGTTGTCTTCGTCGCCTCGATCGTCGTTGTCGCCGTCGCGTCCGGTTTGTATCTAAACCGGCTCGGGCAGATGGCGTATACATACACGATAAAGACGACAGTACACGTCGCTACATCATTCGGATGCAGCACGGTATCGTACGCTTTCTTTTCTCTCGAGCCGACGCAGATGACGATTCCCCAGGAGAAGGGCGCCTTCCCCGCTCAAGCTCAAGAGGTCCCGTCGGCAAAGAGCGTCTTCTCGATGCGCAGTGAGACTACGTCGACGACGCTCGACGTCCCGGCGCGGATGCGCCGGTTCATCCGGGGCTGCGATACTCGAGGCGCGGGGTTCCGGCTGGCGGTGAACGACTCGGTCCGATCGATCCGCGTTGAGCCGCTCGAAGAACGGCAGTTGGTGGCCGCTATGGTCTTCTCGGACGGCTATTTCCATCGGTTCCCGCTGGACCGCGTCGGGGCCATCGTGAGACTGGACGATCTGACTCGGCTCGGCACGTCGGCCATGACGGCGCCGGAGACCGCGATGTACTCGTGCGTGAGCCATTGGATGCCTTCCCTCCCGGGCACGTGGCTCCTCACGCTGTCCGAGACGGGCGAGCTGACCCGAAGCATGGAGATTCCGGAAAAAGTGAGAGTCGTTGACGTCGACCTTGTCGAGGGGGTGGCTGAGTGAGGCTGCATGACATCTTCTTCTCCCGCGGTGGGCTGGCGTCCCTCATTGCATTGGCTGCTGGGTCGGGCGCTGTCCTCATCCTCTCGATGCCGTGGGCTGGGAGGGTCGCCGACTTCTTTCGTTTTCCGTGGCGTCCGACTCCGCTTGGCTTCCTGATCGCCATGGGGTTCTTCGCTGCGGTCCACGCAGTGAATCGAGGCGGGACGGTGGAGCTTCTCCCCAGACTGCAACGCCGGCAGCTCCTATCCCTTCCCTTGCAGGTCGTCTTCGCGCAACTGCTTGTCGTGCCCTACGTCGTCACCTGCATCGTCCTTACGGCCGGGACCCACGTCTCGACGCTGTGGCTGGCTTGGGCGTACACCGCGGTGGTCGATTTCGCGCTCTCCGCCGCCGCCTTTCACGTCGGCCTCCACAGCGTTCGCCGCGGAGCGGGCGTGTTTTTCCCCCTTTTCGCTGTTGCCGGTGCAGTGTTCGGGATTCCCCTTGCGGTCGGGCTGGTCTTCGCCCCGCTGCGTCCGGTCGCCCTTCTGTGCCCGCCGTACGCGATCTTCTCCATGATCACGATGGGGCTCCATGGCGCAGAGCTGTGGTTCGCTTTCCTCGTCCCTGGCGGACTGGGCACGCTGCTCTTCTTGTGGGGAGTACGTCAGACGGCAAGGAGCATTCATGCACAACTTTCGTGAGGTTGTGGATGCCCTGGAGCGCCGCGACGGTCGCCTCCGCGGAATGGTGTCCGCGGGCTGGACTCTTGCTGCCACTGCGTGTCTCGCGTTCGTGCTGGCGTTGACCTTCACGTTCCTCAGGCGCCCTCTCCCCACATGGACGATGCCTCTGCTTGCCGGCACCGGTCTCCTTGCCGCCACGGCGACCTTTCTCGTGGGTGCCCACGCGAGACGGCCCCGCTCTCGGCTTCTTCTGGAGGTGGACATCCGCCTCGGACTCGACGCCCGCCTAAGCACGCTCCTCGAAATCGAGGAGCATCGGGGCCCGAAAGTCTTCTCTGAACGTCTCTTCCGAGACGTCGTGCGCATCGCGCCAGACTGGAAGCGAGCCCTTCCTATTCCGAGGCGTCTTCCGTTCCTCGCTGCTGTACCCCTCGCGGTCGTGGCGCTGGCTCTGGCTCTTCCCCTCTTCTCTCCGCACCCCGCGCGCTCGGATGCCCCGGACCTGCGGCCCGCGCTCTCCGCCGCGATTGCGCCGAGCGCTCCGGATTCCGGCGGCGCTCCCGAGGCCCGCAACGACGACGAGGGGGCGGCCTCCGGCCCTGCGGCCGCCGGTTCGCCAGCCCCCGCTAGGGCCGCAGCCAGCATGAACCAACGCACGCTGAGCGAGATTCTCTCCGAGCTCCGCCCAGCACTCGCCAGCAGCTCCGCGGCTTGGGCTCCAGGATCGGACGCAGCGACAGGCCCCGAAAGTGAGGATGCCGGCGCGGCGCTGCACCAGGAACTCGAGAGGCTCCAGAGTCGACTGGAAGCAGACGGTGAGCCTCCGTCTGCGAAGGAGATCCAGACGCTGCGGGACGCCGCCGCGGCCGCGTCGCCCGATCTTGCCAAGGCGGTCGATGAGGCGGCGGCGGCTTCAGACGTCGAAGCCTTGCGGCGGACGATCTCGCAGCTTCTTAGCCCATCGGCGTCGCAGGCGGCGCCGACGACCGATGCGACCCGGTCGGACGTCCAATCCAACGAGGAGCCCTCCGATTCGACCGACGCGACGACGGACTCGCCTCCATCGCCGGGCACTCTGGAGGACGGCGCGTCATCCGGCGCCTCCGCGGGTGCAAAGGGGGAGACGAGTCCCTCCGCCGCGATGCCAAACGAGACTCCGATCTTTGATGAGGCCGGCGTCGGGGACGTCGCGCCTGTTGCTGCTCCCCTCGTCTTTGGCGAGTCCGGGGCCCTCTCCTCGTACATCACGCGCGGCGTCCCCGTCGAACAGGCGTCCGATGCAGCCGGCCAAGCTGCGACGTGGACGCTCAATCCCGGCCAAGTTCAATCCCTACTCTCGGCGCGGGATCTGCCTGCGGGCGCCGCCGAGATCATCCGCGACTACTTCCAGCGCATCACGGAGGAAACCCCATGACCACCGAAGTCAGCCTGACGAGAGCGTTCGACGCGTTTTCGCGCCTGGAGAAGGCGTTCGGCGAGGTGATCGTCGGTCAGAAGGACGTTACCCGCCGCACGCTGATCGCTCTCCTATCCCGCGGCAATGTCCTCCTCGAAGGCGTGCCCGGTCTCGGAAAGACGCTGCTCGTCCGGACGCTATCCCACGCACTCGGCCTTCCGTTCTCGCGAATCCAATTCACGCCCGATCTCATGCCGACGGACATCATCGGGACGAACATCATCCGCGAGACGGGGGGCGACAGGCGGTTCGAGTTCTCTCGCGGCCCGCTGTTCGCCAACATCGTTCTGGCCGATGAGATCAATCGCGCGACGCCGAAGACCCAATCCGCCCTACTCGAGGCCATGGAAGAGCGCACCATCACCGTCGCGGGGACGACCTATGCGTTGGCTGAGCCGTTCATTGTCCTGGCGACCCAGAACCCCATCGAGATGGAGGGGACGTACCCGCTTCCCGAGGCGCAGCTGGACCGCTTCATGCTTAAGATCAGCGTCGAGTACCCCTCTCTCGACGAGCTGGTGCGCATTACGACTCTCAACACGGAGGTCGCGGACATCGTCTTCCCTGCCCCCGTAGCCACCGCGCAGGACATCCTCGACGCACGATCCGTCGTCCGCGATCTCCCGATCGCCGAGGGTCTGCGGGAGTACGTCGCCCGACTGGTGCTCGCCACGCACCCGGGCAGCGCGCAAGCGCCGGCGATGGTCCGTGACTTCGTGCAATACGGTGCCAGCCCGCGCGCTGCCATCGCCATGATTCGGGCCGCCAAGGCCCACGCGTTTCTGTGCGGCGAAGTGCATGTCCGACCCTCCGATATCGAAGCCGTGTTCCTGCCCGCGCTCAACCATCGAATTATCCTCAACTTCAAAGGCGAGGCCGAAGGTGCGTCGGCGACGGCGATCCTCCGGGACGTCTGGCAGAAGGTGCCGGTACTCTAATGCAGCAGCTCATCGACGAGGACTTCCTTCGCCGTCTGGCGAACCTGCGCTTCATGTCGCAACGCCGTCAGGGGGGCCGCTTCTCCGGGGGGCACGTCTCCCCTCGAGCCGGAATGAGCATCGAGTTCGCCGACTACCGTGACTACGTCCCGGGGGACGACCTGCGCTACGTGGACTGGAACATCTACGGGCGCCTCGATCGGCTACTCGTCAAGACGTTCGTCCAAGAGCTCGACGTCCCCGTCTACTTCCTCGTCGACACGAGCGCCTCGATGCGCCTAGGACAACCGCCAAAGGCCGTCTACGCGTCACAGCTCGCCCTCGCGCTGGGGTACCTCGCTCTGCGCAACCTCGATCGGGTCGGGCTGTTCCCGTTCGCGGAACGGCTCGCCGAGTCGGTCCCGCCGCGTCACGGCATGGCACAGTTCAGCCGGTTTCTGCGAGCCCTCTCCGGCATCGACCCGCAAGGGCGGACATCCCTGGCGCGGAGCGTCGAGGACTTCCTTTCTCAGACGCGGGAGACGGGCATCGTCGTCCTGATCAGTGACTTCCTCACATCCGACGATCTCAGGGAACCGCTCGCCCGCCTGTCCTATCGAGGCGACGACATCGTGGCCATCCAGGTCCTCGATCGCGACGACATCGCGCCAACGCTCACGGGCCCCTTTCGGTTTCAGGACATCGAGACCGACGAACAGACGCTGCTCTCCGTCGGCCCGGGAACCCTCGAGACGTATCGGACGCGGTTCGCCGACTACGAGGCCGCATTGCACCGTCAACTCGAGAGCCACAAGGCTCCTCTCTTCGTCGTCACAACGGACCGCCCGCTGGAGAGATTCATCCACGAGGATCTTCGCGCCGGAGGGATTCTCCGATGAGCTTCGTTCTCCCTGGGGCGCTCTCTCTGCTTGCCACCGCGCTCATCGTGGTCCTCCTCGCCCTCCTTCGTTCGCGGCAGCGGCGACGAGAGGTCGCAACGTTCTTCATCTGGCGTGAGCTCTGCGACTCGGTGTCGGCGCGCACCCAGCGGCTTCGGTCCCTCCTCGACCCGCTTGTCATCCTCCAACTCGCAACCCTCATTGTTGCGGTGTTCGCCATCGCGCAGCCTCTGTGGACGTCGAAGCACTCAGGCTTCGCGAGCCTCGCCATCGTCATCGACGCGAGCGCGAGCATGTCGACGCGCATGGATTCGGGGATCACGCGCTATGAGGCCGCCGTCCGGCGGGTTGACGAGATTCTCGCCACGTACCCGTCGTCTTCGACTTCGGTCATTCTCTTCTCGAGGAACCCACGGGCGCTCGTCGCCAACGAGGCGGACAGAACCACTGTCAGCAGAGCTCTTGCCGCCACGTCCCCCGGATGGGAAGGGGATGGCCGACCCGCCGACCTCACGAGCGGGCTCGCGGCTGTGGGGGGGGCATCGGCCTACGAGCAGATCATCCTTCTCAGCGATCATGCCCCGGACGCCGTGCTTTTCCCGTTGCGCGTCGAGACGTTCTCGGAGGGCAGCGACATCGGTATCACCGCGTTCTCGGTTCGCGAGAACCCCGACGGCGCCGGGGTCTCCGCCTTCGCCGAGCTCACCAACGGGTCGGACGAATCGCAGTCCCTGCGGCTTGAGATCGCCGACGACAGGAGCCGTACGACCATCACGGCCTCCCTCGAGCCTGGCGAGGAGGCCGCGTACGTCATCCCCTTTCCCACGTCGCGCGGCACGCGCTTCGTAGCGTCCGTCAACGCCAACGATGCGTCCCCCTACGACAACGTTCGATACGCCTCGCTGGAGCGTTCCGGCGGCCTACAGGTTCGCTGGATTGGCAAGAGCAACCGTTACCTCATGGCCGCACTCGATGCCGCCGCGCCGATCCGCGTCGTAGACGTCCCGCCGGCCGACCTCACCGTCGTCTACGATACGGACATCGACGCCTTGCCCGACGGGAACGTGCTCCTGGTCCACAGCGCAGTCCGCGACGTCATCACGATCGGCGACCGTACGATATCGGGCGTTGTCGCTGCGGTCGCCGACGACCCGCTCCTCAGCGGCATCCACCCGAGCGATATCTACGCAGAGCGGTTGCCCTTGGTGGACATCCTCCTCCCGTCCCTCTCTCTCCTGTCCGTCGGCGACAGCCCCTTCGCGCTCAGAATTCCTGATCCCGACCGACTCATCGTGGTCCTCCCGTCGGACCTCGTCGCGACGAACCTTCCGATCACCGTCGACTTCCCCATTCTCATCTGCAACCTCGTCGCCCGCGTCATGCCCGCGCGGCCTGCGGCAGCGTCTCAGTGGACGCTCGTCGGCGGCCCCGTGTCTCTCGGATCCGGAGGGCATTCCGTCGAACTGCTCGGACCGGACGGGCGAGCTCTCGAACTCTTGCCCGAACAGCGGACCTTCTTCCCGGACCGTCCCGGCCAGTACTCGATCCGGATGGGGGGCGAGACGCGCGTCATCTCCGTGAACGTCGATCCAGGTGAGACCCTGAGCTTCGCCGCTGTGACCCCCTCTGCGACGACAGAGGCATCGCTTCCGCCCTTGTCCTCCCAACTTCGCGACAGATCGTCGCGCCTGTGGCCTCTTCTCGCCGGCGCCGGCCTCGCGCTGCTCCTCGCCGAGTCCTTCCTCTACCGGCGCAGCCTGAGCGAACGTGGGAGGATGCAGTGATCCGGTTCGGGACGCCGCTCGCGCTGCTTGCCGCCCCCGTGGTGCTCGGGCTCCTCTTCCGATTCGCCCGACGCGGATCGAGCTACCCGCTCTTTCGTGCGCTCGTCGCGCTCCTCTTCGTCGTGGCCATTTCGGATCCGCGCATCGTCACCCAAGACTCAACGAACAACGTCCTCTTCCTGGTCGATCGGTCGGCCAGCGTGACGCGCAGCGTCGACGATCGCGACGCTGTCGTTGCCATGGAGGCGATCGCGGCGGCGCAGCCGCGCTGGAGCTATGGGGTCGTCGGATTCGCCGAATCCGCGGGCGTAGAGTCGCCGCTCGGGTCCACCCCGGCGCTGCCCCCGCCTCCCCTGCGCGATTCCGGATCCAACCTGGCGGATGCCGTCGAACTCGCGCTTGCCGCGCTGCCTGCCGGCGAGGCGAACCAGATCGTCCTCCTCTCGGACGGCCGTTTCACGTCCGAGGTTGCGGCCGCCGTCGCCGAGGCCCAACTCGCCCGAGTCCCCATCTCCGTCCTGCCCATCGGCGCTCCGCTTCCGGGCGATGCCCAGGTCGCCGCGGTTGTCGCGCCCGCAGAGTCCGCTGTGGGACGTCCGATCGCGATCGACGTGGAGATTGAATCCGCCGCGCCCGGCGCGGCCTCCCTCGTCGTTTATCGCAATGGCGATCTCGTCGAGGTGCGTGCTGTGGAGTTGGCCGCGGGTCGGTCGGCGCATCGATTCGTCGACTCGCCACCGGACGCCGGATTCTTCGAGTACAAGGTGATCGTCAAGAGGCCCGACGACCCCGTCCTTGAGAACGACGCACGATCGGTTTCCTTGCGGACCGTGAATCATCCTTCCGTCCTCGTGGTCGATCCTCGCGGCGATTCGGCCGTCCCCGCCCTCCTCCGCGCAATCGACCTCGCCTTCGTCGCTGCACCGCGCGTCCCGCAGCTGACAGCGTTGGCGGACTATCGACAAGTCATCCTTGCCGGGCAGTCGCTGGCCGACCTGAACGAACGCGAGTCGCAGGATCTCGAGCAGTTCGTCCGCTATCTCGGCGGCGGCCTCCTTGTCATCCTTGGTGAGCAGGAAGTGCGGGGCTTCTCCACGGGCTCCATCGACGACCTCCTCCCGATCTCGTTCACCGTCCCGGAGGTCGGGCGTGAACCCAGTCTGGCGATCGTCTACCTGCTCGATCGATCGAGCAGCATGAACGAGCTCGCGGGGCCGAAGACGAAGATCCGTACCCTGCGAGAGGCCACCGCGGCCAGCGTCCTCCTGCTGCCGAGCGAGACGCTCGTCGGCATCATCGGCTTCTACGACAGGTACGACTGGGTGTTCCCCCTGCAGCGCCTTGGGGATGGGGTTGACGCCTACCGAGCGATCGCCTCGATGGGTGCGTACGGCGGCACCGATGTCTACTATCCGCTCGACGATGCGGTCGATCGTCTCATCCGAACAGACTCCCGCGTCAAGCAGATCCTCCTCATTTCCGACGGCCAGACCACGGAGGTCGGTCGAGATTATCCGGGGCTCCTCCGGAAGCTCGACGAGCACCCCGACATTACGCTCTCGGCGATCGGCATCTCGTCGAACCCGAACATCCCGTTCCTACGCCGCATGGTGGAGCACGGCCGCGGCGAGCTCTTCCTCTCGAACAGCTTCGCCACGCTGCCGCAGCTCACCATGCAGGTCACCCAGCGGCTGAGCCGCAGTCGATTCGTGACCGGCGACATCGAGGTCACACCGGCTCCGGGACCGCTTCTCGACATCGCCGACCTACCCCACCTGCGTGGGTACATCCTCACCTACCCGAGGGCGGAGGCTGCGACTCTGCTCCGGGCCGACGATGATCCCATCTTCGCCACCTGGCGAATCGGCCTGGGCAGCGTCTCGACGCTCAACGCCGACCTCGGGGGCGCTTGGTCGCCCGACTGGCTCGCGTGGAGCGGCATGGCCGGGCTGTTCGACCGGTTCCTTCAGACGACGGAGCCTCTCGCAACCGTAGCTACCGGCGTTACGACAACATTGGACGTCGGCCCCGACAGCACCACTCTCTGGATCGACGCCCGAAACTCCCGCGGGACGTTCGACAACTTCCTCTCCTTCGCCGGGACGCTGCTTCCAGACGCGGAACCCGTCGCAGCGCGGCAGGCGGCCCCCGGGTTGTATCAAGCCACGTTCACCACACCCGCGGAGGGAGCGCACGCTATCCTCCTGCAGGAGAAGCGCACAGCACGTTCGTTCTCCCTCCCGGTCTCAATCCCCTACTCGAAAGAGTACGACGCGTTCGGCGTGGACGCTCCGGCACTGACCGAAGTGGCCACCGCAACACGCGGTCAGTTCCTCATCGGCGGACAGGGCCTGATGCCCGTCCGCGCGGCAGGCGGGCGCAGGGACATCGCGCTGTTCCCGTATCTCCTTGGCGTGGCTCTCGGCCTGTTCCTCGTTGACCTCGGTCT
This sequence comes from uncultured bacterium, assembly GCA_903857865.1. Taxonomy (GTDB): domain Bacteria; phylum Bipolaricaulota; class Bipolaricaulia; order UBA7950; family UBA9294; genus CAIOGO01. Next base: position 28,692 of record CAIOGO010000008.1, read on the forward strand.
GCGCCTCGTGAGACAGAGATCACGGCCCGCTCCGGATTGAACCCTGCAGATCCCATCTCTATAATCGGCGGGACGCGGGGAGCGGCAGAGCGAGGCCCCGCGAGCGAAGATTGGCGGAGCTAATCTCACGTCCGGGGAGCGGCAGAACGAGCTCCCGCGAGCGAAGATTGGCGGAGCTAGTCGCACGTCCGGGGAGTGGCGCAGCCTGGTAGCGCGCCTGCTTTGGGAGCAGGAAGCCGCTGGTTCAAATCCAGTCTCCCCGACCAGCAGGGGGTGAGAAGGGTGAGTGAGCCGGTCGGACGTCTATCTCTGTACCGCCGTTGGAGGCCGCAGCGCTTTGCGGACGTCGTCGGACAAGACGATATTGTGCGTACGCTGCGAAACGCCGTCAGCGCACGCGACGCGGCTCATGCCTACCTGTTCGCAGGCGAGCGCGGGATTGGCAAGACCTCGGTCGCCCGCATCCTGTCTCGTGCGGTCAACTGCCTTGCGCCCGCGGACGGTGAACCCTGCAATGAATGCGCGAGTTGCCTGACGATTTCCGCCGGCCGCTCCCTCGATATCGTTGAGATCGACGGCGCGTCGAACCGCGGCATCGACCACATCCGCAAGCTTCGCGAGGAGGTCTGCTTCGCGCCGACGGACCTCCGAATCAAGGTCTACATCATCGACGAAGTCCACATGCTCACCACCGAGGCGTTCAACGCCCTTCTCAAGACGCTTGAGGAGCCCCCATCTCACGCGATGTTCGTGTTCGCGACGACGGAGCCGCACAAGCTGCCCCGCACGATCGTATCGCGCTGTCAGGCGTTCGAATTCCGCCGCCTGTCGGTGAGTGCTATCGATGCGCAACTGAAGCGCATCGCCGCGGCAGAAAACGTCCGGCTCTCGGATGAGGCGTCTACTCTTCTCGCGCGTCGCGCGAACGGCGGGCTGCGCGACGCTGTGGTCATGCTTGAGCAGGCAGCAACCTACGATCGCGAAGGCATCACGGAGGCTGCTATCCTTGACATGCTGGGCCTCGCAGCGCGTGAGACCCAGCTAGCGTTCGTCGAGGCGCTTGAGGGTTCGGATCGACGCGCCCTGCTTGAGACCATTGACACCCTCGCCGAGCGCGGGAAGGACCTGGAGATCTTCCTCGGCGATGTCGTCCTCTTGCTCCGTGAGCGGATCGCGAACTCCGAGGGCAGCGCCGATCGCGACGTTGCGCTCGCTCGCGGCCTGTTGGCTGTGCGAGCCGATCTCTTCCGCGCCCTCGACCGACAGATTCGCATGGAGATCGGCGTTCTGGCCCTCGCCGACTCTCTCTCGCCGCGGCCGCCCTCCGCCACGTCACCGTCGTCATCCCGCGCCCCGAAAACGTCCACGCCAACGGGCAGGGGGAATCCCTCGACGGTCTCAACCAAGCCGGCGAGCGAACTCCCGGGAAAGGCGGCAGCTCCTCTCCCCGCGCAGGCGGCGCCCGTCGCGGGACGAGAGGCCCCACCTCTGCTTCCTTCGGAGATGGCGGCAGCATGGAGCGCCATGCTCCGCGAAGTCGAGCAAGACCGGATTGCCATCGCGGCGTATCTGACCGAGGCAGTCCCCTCGCTTGACGGGACGCTCCTCGTCTTGTCCTTTCACCCAGAGCACACGTTCCACAAGGACAGCCTCGAGAAGAACGAGAACATGCAGTACGTCGCCGGGGCCGTGCGCCGCCATTTCGGAGACTCGTGGCGAGTCGACGTGCGCTACGACAAGAACGTCGAGCGGAAGGCGCTTCCGCGGGAGCTCCTGTTGGAGAAGGCCCGGCTTGTCTGCCAAGTCTTCGACGGCCGCATCGTGAAGGAGGCATCGTGAAGGGGATCGGGAATCTGGGGGGCCTGATGAAGCAGGCCAAGAAGCTTCAAGAGGACCTCGAGCGGGCGCAGGTCGAGATTGCCGACCTACGGATTGCCGCGACGGCCGGCGGCGGCATGGTGACGGCCACCGTCACGGGGAAAGGAGATCTGGTGTCGCTCGCACTGGAACGAGAGGTTGTCGACCCGGCGGACGTTGAGATGCTCTGTGACCTCGTTGTGGCGGCTGTCCAGGAGGCGCAACGCAAGGCACAGCAGGCGGCGCAGGAGAAGCTCGGCCCTCTGGCACAGGGACTCGGAGGGCTACCTGGTGTGTAGGCAGGATCAGCACTTCCTTGCATGCCCCCATCCGCTCCCGTATAGTCGGAGGATCCATTTCCGGCGGGGGTGACTGTGCTCAGTGAGACCAAGCAGCTCCTGGACCTTCAGCAGGCTGACGTCCGGTTGCTTGACCTCATCGTCCACCTGGACCGGCTTGCCGACCATCGCTGCCAGCTGGAAGATCGAATCGCCCAGGAGCGAGCGAACGTCGCCTCGCTCCGCGACGCCCTACAGAGATCCGACCTCGAAAGCCGGGCGCGCAACCTCGAAGTCGACGAGCTGGACATGCACATCCGCGCGTACCAGGACCGGCTCGACAAGGGCATCATCAGCTTCAAAGAGATGGAGGACCTGCGCGTGAAGATCGTGAGCGAGAAGGTCCGGATCGGTCGTCTGGAAGATGAGGCGCTTGACCTCATGGCCACGGTCGAGGCGGCGCGCGCTCATCTTGCGCAGGCACAGTCCGATCTCGTGCCGCGCGAAGAGCATCTGCAGGCCCAAGTCGCCGCCGCTATGCGCGAGACCCGGGAAACGGAAGAAGGAAGCCTCGCCCAACTCCGAAACGAACGCGTTGCTCTTGCCTCCGCGATGGCACCCTACCTCCTGGCGCAGTATGAGGCTCTGCGTGCCACTCTCTCCAACCCCGTCGCCGCCGTCCAGCATGGCACGTGCGGCGGATGCAAGATCCGGGTCAGCGCGAACACCGCGGAACGCGTGCGAGCGGGCAGGGAGATCGTCACGTGCGAACACTGCTCGCGTATTCTCTTTGTCTTGTAGTTGCCGGTGCGCTTGGGATCTCCTGCGGTGCCTCCGCGACCAGCGTGCCATCTCCGATCGGGAACCTCTCGGACTACGGGGCCGTCTTCGACCGCCATGGACGGGATGAAGTCAACGCGTCCATCGCGGAGATCGCCGAGCTTCTGCGGATCGACGTCTATGTTCTTCTGAGTTGGGAGAGTGCGTATCCCACCGTCGTGCAGCTCGCCGATGCCGTCTTCGGAGCCTGGAATCTGTCGCCGCGCCGTGCCATCCTCGCCGTGTTCCTGCGCGTCGGCTCGGACTGGACGGCCTCCGTCGTCGCAAGCAGCGGCGTACGCGCGGAGCTCGGTGGGATCGAGCAGCGTCTCGAACAGCGCATGCGGGACCTTGTCGACCATCGTCGCATCGAGGAGGCCGTCCGCGCGTTGTTCAACGAGCTGCGGGACCTCCCAGCCGCGGTCCGCGCCAGCGCCACGCTGGCGAAACTGAGGCCGGCGTCGTCGGGCGGCGGTCTGCCCATCGCGATCGCCGTCGGAGCACCCCTTGCCAGCGTCGCCGTCCTTGCGTTCGTCGTTCATCGTCGAGTGTGTCCGCATTGTGCGGGCATTCTCCGCGTTGAGCGTTCGCGCTTCCGCACCGTGTGCCGTTCACACAGCGTATACTACTGTCGTCGGTGTGGGTATCGGCGCGGACGGTAGAGAGAGGGTTAGAGAGACGCTGGCCGGTGGCGAAAGCGCCGGCTGGAGGAAAGTCCGGACTCCGAAGGGCGGACCACTGAGGAAATCTCAGCGGGGGTGACCCTCGGGAAAGTGCAACAGAGAGTAGACCGCCGATGGCCCGGCGCAAGCCGGGATCAGGCAAGGGTGAAACGGTGGTGTAAGAGACCACCAGCGGCCCGGGCGACCGGGTCGGCTCGGCAAACCCTGGTCGGAGCAAGGCCAAGTAGGAAGGCGTCTGAGAACGGCCCGTTCGAGCCTTCGGGTAGGCCGCACAGATGAATGTCTCTCCGCGACAGAATCCGGCTTATCGACCCTCTCTCGCCCCGCGCCGTGACGCGCCCTCCCGGGATCCAGCGGCCCCACAGCGCTGACACAACTGCGGTTGCTGCGTCGTGCAAGCCACCCTATACTTCCCTACGAAACGGATGAGGAGGCGGTGGGGACGATGTTTGACATGACGAGCCTTGTGATTCTGCTGCCGGCGATCGCTCTCGCGGCCTACGCCCAGTGGAAGGTCCATTCGACGTACAACCGCTACTCGACGGTGGAGGTCTCCCGCCATCTGAGCGCCGAGGACGCCGCGCGACGCATCCTGACGGCGCAGCACATCGACGGCGTGAGCATTGAGCGCACCGACCGGCGGCTGGGCGATCACTATGACCCGCGAAAGAAGGTCCTGCGACTGTCGGCGCCGGAGTCGAATTCGATTGCGGCGATCGGCGTGGCCGCCCACGAGGCGGGTCACGCCATGCAACACGCGAAGAGCTTCGCTCCTCTCGTCCTTCGGACCGCCATCGTCCCGATCGCCAACTTCGGCTCGCAGCTTGCCATTCCCCTGTTCATTCTCGGCATTTTCACGCAGCTTCCGGTCCTCATGACGGCCGGCATCATCCTCTTCTCGACCGCCGTCCTGTTCACGCTCGTCACGCTGCCCGTCGAGTTTGACGCCAGCCGACGGGCCGTCCACGCGCTGGAGCAGTCAGGCATGGTGACTGTCGAGGAGCTTGGAGCGGTCAAGGAGGTCCTGCACGCAGCCGCCCTCACGTACGTCGCGGCGGCGGCCATGGCCGCACTGCAACTCGTGATGCTCCTCCTGTCGGCGAATCGCCGCCGATGAAGCTCGCCCCGTCCCTTCTGTCCGCGGACTTCGCGCGTCTCCTCGACGAGGCGCTGTCCGTGACGCCGCTCGCTTCACGCCTCCATTGGGACGTGATGGACGGCCACTTCGTCCCCAACCTGACGTTCGGCCCGCCGGTGGTCAACGCGCTTCGGCGGCGCCTTGACCTTCCCTTCGAGATCCATCTGATGATCAGCCGCCCGGCGGAGTATGCGCCGCGGTTCGAGGTGCGCCCCGGCGATTGCATCATCTTCCACGTCGAAGCCCTCGATTCCGCGGAGCGGGCGATCGCCGCGATCCGCCAAACGGGAGCGTCCGTTGGAGTATCCCTTCGCCCCGGGACGAGCCTCGAACGCATTGCGCCTCTCCTCGATGACGTCTCCGTCGCCCTCGTGATGAGCGTCGAGCCTGGATTCGGGGGGCAGGCGTTTCGACCGGACGCCCTGGAACGCATCCGGGATCTGTCTCAGAGGATCGGCGGCCGCGCCGTGGACATTGCCGTGGACGGCGGGATCCACGCCGGAAACGTGGCCGGGGTTGTCGCAGCGGGCGCTGAGATCATCGTCGCCGGATCCGCCATCTTCGGAGCCGCGGACCGCCTTGGCGCGATGCGCGCCTTCCTGGAGGCGGCACGGTGAGAGACGACGAGTTTCTTGCCCTCGCATTGAACCTCGCGGAGATGGGAGAAGGCGACGTCTCCCCGAATCCCCTCGTGGGCGCCGTCGTTGTCCGGGACGGACTCATTGTCGGTCGCGGCTACCACCGCCGCTTCGGCGGCCCACACGCCGAAGTCTTCGCCCTCGACGAAGCGGCGGAGCGCGCGCGCGGCGCCACAGCCTACGTCACTCTCGAGCCGTGCGCTCATTTCGGGAAGACGCCGCCATGCACCGATCGCATGATCCAGGCCGGCATCGCACGCGTTGTCATCGCCGCCGAGGACCCGAATCCCCTCGTTTCCGGACGTGGCGTCGCGGCCCTCCGTGCCGCTGGAATCGACGTGGAGGTTGGCCTGTTGCGAGACGTCGCGATGCGCCAGAACGAGATCTTCTTCAAGTACATCACGACCCGGATCCCGTTCGTCCACCTCAAGCTAGCCACGAGCCTCGATGGTCGCATCGCGACGCGGACGGGAGATGCGCGCTGGATCAGCGGCGAGCCGGCCCAGGTCAGGGTTCATCGTTGGCGACGACGTTACGCAGCGATTCTCGTCGGCATCAAGACAGTGCTCACCGATGACCCGGAACTCACGGTCCGTCATGTCGTCGGCCGCAATCCCCTGCCGATCATCCTTGACCCGAGCGCGCGGCTTCCGCTCACAGCGCGCCTGCTCGGCGGCGAACGCCGTCCGATCCTCGCCGCGGCGCGCGTCGATTCGGCCCGGCAGGCAGAGCTCGAGTCGGCCGGCTGCCAGGTCTGGGAACTACCTACCGGGCGAGGCGACGTGGACCTCAAGCTCTTGCTCGAACGACTGGGCGAAGCCGGCGTCGATTCCGTCCTCGTCGAGGGGGGCGGAGAGACGGCGGCCGCTTTTCTTGCCGCGGGTCTCGTCGATCGCGTTTCCTTCGTCATCGCCCCGATCCTCATCGGCGGGCGTGACGCCGTGCCCGCCGTCGGCGGGCTCGGGGCCGAGCGGCTCACGGACGCGCACCGGCTGACCGACATCTCGACCGAGTGGGTGGGTTCCGACCTCATCTACTCCGGCCGCGTCGGGCGCGCGTAGCCGTTCGCCACGAACCAGGCCACGGCGCTCGCCAAGGCCTCGCGAACTGGGGTCTGGGGCAAGCCCAGCTCGCGGATCGCTTTCTCGGGACTGTAGAACATGGTGTGGCGAGACATGCGGACCGTGTCGCGCGTCAGCCGCGGCTCTCGCCCTGTGACTCTGCACAGCCATTCGTTGGCTCCTGCAAGCGCCGCGACCGGCGCGTACGGAAGGCGAACCCGTGGCGCGCTCCGTCCGCTCACCTCGCTCAAGCGGGAGAGGAACTCCTTCAGCGCGAGGTTCTCGCCGCCGAGAATGTACCGCTCCCCGGAGCGCCCCTCCTCGGCCGCCAGCACGTGCCCGACGGCAACGTCTCGGACGCTGACCACGTTCATCCCTGTGTCCACGTAGGCCGGCATCCGGCCGTTGAGGAAGTCGACGACGACGCGGCCGGTCGGCGTCGGCTTGACGTCTCCTGGACCGACGGGGAAGGAAGGATTGACGATCACGACGCGCAACCCCCGCCTCGCGAACTCGGCGGCGACTTGCTCCGCGACGTACTTGCTCCGCTTGTAGGCTCCCACGATCCGTGCCGGATCCATCGGAGTCTCCTCGGTCACGATCTCCCCCCTGCGTGGGACACCGAGCGCAGCCACCGAGCTCGTGTAGACGACCGTCTCGATCCCCGCGCGTTCGGCGGCGGTGAAGACGTTGCGTGTCCCGACGACGTTGACCGCGTCAAGAAGCGCCGGATCTGGCACCCAGAACGAGTAGAGGGCGGCCACATGAAACACGCGCTGGCAGCCGCGCATGGCCCGCTCGAGCGAGTCCGCGTCGCGCACGTCCCCGACGGCGGTCTCGATCTGCAGATCGTGGAGATTGCGGAGATCCGCTCCCGTTCGAACGAGAGCGCGGACGTCGTCACCTCGATCAAGGAGCGCCCGCGCGACGTGGGAGCCGATGAACCCCGTCGCCCCGGTGACCAGTGACCTCATCGTATCTTCCTCCGGAAGAGGAAACGCGTCAGACCTCAGGCCCGACGCGCGCTTGACCCATACAAACCGCGCCAACCGGGGTGGCGCGCTGTGGGCGCAGCAGGGCTCGAACCTGCGGCCTCTCGGATGTGACCCGAACGCTCTCCCAGCTGAGCTATGCGCCCGCGTGCGCTATTGTAACACGAGTCTCGCCCGAAAGGGAGAGACTCGCAAGCCGCTCGGCGCGACGTGGACTGGGTGGGCCACGAGTCTCAACCAAGGAAGGAGAGACTCGCAAGCCGCTCGGCGTCGCACGCCGAGCGGCCATCAAGCGTCGAACTTCGCGTTCTCCAACATGTCTGACAGACTCTCCCCGCGCCGCTTGCGTGTGATCTCTACCAGCCCGAGCCCGGTCATGTCGACGAAGTCTGCCGACACGCGATCCTTCTTCAATTCCTCCCGCACCCTGTCGATGATTTGCTGCACGTGCTGAGAGTCGTCCATGTCCACGAAGTCGACGACGATGATTCCGCTGATCTGCCGGAGTCGAAGCTGTCGCGCAATCTCCGTCGCCGCCTCCAGATTCGTGTTAAGGATCGCGGCGGCTTGGTTGCGATGGCGCACGTCGCCGCCGGTGTTGACGTCAATCGCAATCAGAGCCTCGGTCTCGTCAATGACAATCGACCCGCCTCCGGCGAGCGCAACGCGCCGCGACAGACTGTCTTGGATCTGGCGGTCGATGTCGTGTTTGGCGAACAACGGCTCCGGCCCCTTGTGGAGGCGGATCTGCTCCTTGTGCGCCGCCATCTGCATGTACTCCAAGAACGAGTGGATCTTCTCGTAAAAGAAAGGCGAGTCGACCACGACTTCCGCGATGTCCGGCCCCATCCAGTCGCGCAGAACCGCCTGTACAAGGCCCATCGCCTTGTACAGGAGGCGCGGAGATGTCGCGGTTTTCGCCGCCGCTCCGACGCGGTCCCAACTCTCCACGAGAAGTCGGTAGTCCCGCTCGAGATCCTCGTCCGTCGCCCATTGAGCCGCCGTGCGGGCGATCATTCCTTCGCCCGGTTTCTTCAGGGTCCGCGCGAGCCGACGGATTCGTCGCTGGTCTCGTACTGACTCGACGCGACGAGAGACGCCAAGGCGATCCTCCGTCGGAAGGTAGACCCAGAACCGCCCGGGAATGCTGATCTTCGTCGTGCCCTGCGGGTTCTTCGTCCCGATGCCATCTCGCCGCACCTGGACCGTAATCATCTGCCCCTGACGCAACAGCTTACCGACCGGAATCCCCGCCTGCCACGGCTTGAACCCCTTCTCCTCGAGCATGCCGTCGTTCAGCTCGTTGAGAGAAAGGAACAGGCTCTTCCTCTCCCCAACGTCGACGAACGCCGACCCCATTCCTGGGACCACGTCTTCGATCCGGCCGCGGTAGATGTTGCCCACGAGCTTCTCGTGCGACGGGTGCCCGTAGTAGATCTCCATGAGCTTCCCGCCTTCGAGAAGCGCGACGCGTGTCCTCTTGTCCCCGTCCTCCGTCATGTCGACGGAGATCAGAATCCTCTTGTCGTCGATTTGGCCACCTTCTTTCCCTCATCGAGTCCCTTCAGGATGACTGCGAACGGCCGGCCGTCCCGGAAGTCCACGAGATCGGGCGCGATCTCCAGAAGCGGGATCAGCGCGAAACGCCGCTCGCACAACCGGGCGTGGGGGATCACCAAGTCGGGCTCCTCCACGCTGAGCTTGGCGTATAGGAGGATGTCGATGTCGAGCGGACGCGGCCCGAAGCGGATCCCCGCACGGCGACCGGCCGCCCACTCCGACTCCTTGCAGGCCTCGAGGAGGGAACGGGGCGAGAGCGACAGATCGGCCCGCGCTACGAGGTTGAGAAACCACGGCTGGTCCTCGACCCCGATCGGTTCCGTCTCGTAGAACGACGACCGGGCCGTCCACTCGACGCCACGTTCCTCGAGCGACGAGAGCCCGCCCTCAATCAACTGCCGTCGATCCCCAAGGTTCGATCCGAACAGCAAGTACGCCTCGACCCGATTCAAGTTTGACGTTTGGTCACCACAGCGAACGAGCATGCCTCGGGTCCCCACTCGGGGAAGGCAAGCTTTCGTATGCAGACTCGTACCTCAAGCAGATGCGGGAACTCCTGCAGCAAGTCGTCGGCGATCGCCCCGGCGAAGGACTCGATGAGGTGAAAACGTCGCCGCTGGTTCACGCTCCGAATGTGCTGCACGACGGCATCGACATCGAGGGTATCCTGGAGGTCGTCGCTCCGGACGGCCTCTCCCCAACGCCCCTTCATGTCGACGTCAATCCGAAACCGGCTGCCGCGCTCGTGCTCTTCCTCGTAGACTCCGTGGTGCGCGTGCAGCTCGATCCCCTCGACACCAAGGCAAACCTCGACGGATGCCTGGCCTTCGTTCTTCATCGCCCGTCGCTTTGCGTCCCCGGGGCTGGAGGAAGAGGTCACCACGCGGGTGACTTCCGGGATGTCCACAGCACCTCATTTGCAATGCCTCGCGCCTGGCCGGATCGATCCTGCCTCTGGTCGTCCCTGGTCCCTCCCCGGCACGCACGGTCTTGCATCACTCGCTAACCCTTCACGGCCTCTTCCTTCGCCAGCTTCGCGACCTCGGCGAACGTCCCCGGATCGCGGGCCGCGATGTCAGCGAGCATCTTGCGATTGATGGCAACGCCTCGCTTCTCCAGGCCGCCCAGGAGCGCCGAGTACGACAGGCCGTTCTGCTTCGCGGCTGCACCGATCCGCGTGATCCAAAGGCTTCGGAAGTTTCGTTTCTTCAGGCGACGTCCGATGTAGCTGTTCTTCAGGGCCTTCATCACCGCCTGTTTGGCAATCCGGTGCGATGTGCCTCGCTTGCCCTTGAAGCCTTTGGCGAGAGTCAGGATCTTCTTGCGACTCTCCTTTCTTTTGTTGCCTCCACGTGCTCGTGGCATGCTCTTCTCCTTCGCTCCCTCCCGGGGTCTACCTCTTCTTCGGCCCGATCATCCGGGTGATCATCTTCTTCAGTCCCCCGGTCACTTCCTTGGCGTTCCTCGCGTGTCGCTTCGCCTTCGGGCTCTTCTTCACGTTCTTGTGCCAGTAGTTCGACATCACGTGGAAGAGCTTCCCGCTCTTCGACCGCGTGAAGCGCTTCTTTGAAGCGGAATGCGTTCTCTGCTTCGGCACGCTGCCTCTCCTCCTCGAGCCGCCTACCCCTGCTGCGACGGCACGACCATCATCTGCAGTATCTTGCCCTTGGCCATGGGTTGGCCCTCAACGCGGGCTATGTCCTTGACCTCTTCCTCCACGCGGCGCAGGAGCTCGTGCCCCTTGGTGGCGTGGATGATCTCGCGACCTCGGAAGAAGATGCTGATGCGAACCATATCTCCGTTGGACAAGAACTCGCGAACTCGGTTCAGCTTCGTCTGGAAGTCATGCTCCCCGATCTTGATCGTGAGCTTGATCTCCTTCAGCTTTGAGCGGTGCTGTTGTTTGCGCTCCCGCTTCTCCTGCTGGTAGTAGTACTTCCCGAAGTCCACGATCTTGCATACCGGGGGGCTGGCTTGCGGAGCCACCTCGACCAGGTCCAGTTTCCTTTCCTTGGCGATCGCGATGGCCTTGTCCGTGGCCAGTACGCCCAGGTTCTCGCCATTCTCGTCGATGACCCGAACCTCCGGAACGCGGATCCGTTCGTTCACCCGCATCTTCCTACTGTCGATACGAACCTCCTATTCCCTGTGCGCGCTCTCTTCCGCCCGTCCGGTACAAGCCACGGCTCCGAACATACGCCGCCACGCCTCGCGGAACCCACGACTCGATCGGCTCCCCACTCGCCACCCGCTCTCGCACGAACGACGACGAGAGGTCGACGGCGGCCATGTCGAGCACATGGATGGTTGCCTCATCGTACGGAGGCCCGCTGAACGACGACAACGGAATCCCCGACCGGGGCGCGACGACAAGTGGCACAGACCGCAACAGCGCTCTGTATTCCCTCCACGTGTCGATCCCCAGCAATCGGTCGGCTCCCAGGATGAAGCACAGCCCTTCTGGGCTATCATCCTTCATCGCGCGAATCGTGTCAATGGTGTAGGACGGGCCTTTGCGGTCGATTTCGATCCGCGACGCCGTGAGTCCGCGCCGGCCTCGCACGAGAAGTTGGACCATGCGAAACCGATCCTCCTTCGTCTCCGACGGCCCGCCCTTCTGCGGAGGCACGCCGTTTGGGATGAGCACAACCCGGCTGAGCCCGCATTGTCTGAGCGCTTCCTGCGCTACGAGGAGGTGCGCGCGGTGCGGAGGGTCGAAGGTGCCGCCGAACAGACCGACTCTACGGCGCAAGGTCAATGCGAACCTCGCCAATCCGCAGCGGGTCGCCGTCGTGGTAGCCAAGACGGCGAAGCTCCTTCAGCGCCCCCATCCTTTCCAGGCGATCCGCCAGGTACTCGGGCGCGTCCCGTGTGGACAGTACGAGCTTCCTGGCCGCATTCTCGACTGACCGTCCAGTGACGACGAAGCCATCCGCAGCGCGAGTTACTTCGAAGCCCGTCTCCCCTTCGTAGCCGTACACGCGACGTCGCGTCGCGGACGGCGCGATGACATCCTTTGACCTCTCCTCCTCCAATGCGCGGAAGGCACGCTGGATGAGCTCGCGCACTCCCCTCATGGTCGCCACCGAGAGGGGTAGAAGATCAACGCCGGCCGCGGCGAACGTCTCGCGCATCGCGGCGATCGCGTCCTCCTGCAGGAGATCGCACTTGTTGCCAGCGACGATCTGCGGCCGCTGCGCGAGCGCCGGGTTGAATGCCGCAAGCTCGCCATTGATGCGCGCGAGGTCCTCCAGAGGGGTGCGTCCATCCAGGGCCGCAAGATCGACGAGATGGATGAGGACCCTCGTCCGTTCGACGTGACGAAGGAATCGGTCGCCGAGTCCCCTCCCCGCGTGCGCACCGTCAATCAGTCCAGGCACGTCGACAGCGACAAACTGGTGACGCCCATCGACGTCGACGACGCCGAGATTCGGCACGAGAGTTGTGAACGGATAGTCGGCGACCTTGGCGCGCTTGCCGGAGATCGACGAGATGAGGCTTGACTTCCCGACGTTCGGATAGCCGATGATCCCCACGTCGGCGATCAGCCGTAGCTCGAGCTTCAGCGTCCGCGCCTCTCCCGGCAGTCCGCGCTCACAGAGGCGCGGCGTCGTCCGCGTAGAACTGGCGAAGCTGGAGTTGCCCCGCCCGCCCTCACCGCCTCGCGCGACAACGACCTCGTCGCCTGGCAGCGCAAGGTCGGCGAGCGTCTCGCCCGTCCCCTCGTCGCGTACCACAGTCCCTACGGGGACATGCACGATGCGATCCTCGCCTCGTGCCCCGGCGCGGTTGTTCGCGCCTCCACTTCCGCCGGCATCGGCAGCGAAGAGCGGTCGATTCCGGAACGAGTAGAGCGTCGACATGCTGGAGGAAGCCTCGAGAACAACCACGCCACCGGCCGCGCCGTTTCCGCCGTCCGGTCCCCCGAGCGGGTTGTGACGACTGGCAAGGAAGTGAATGACGCCGCCGCCGCCGCGCCCTCCGCGAACACGAACAGTCGCCTCATCGACGAACATCAGGTTGCAGAGCCTTCCTGAGGCAGCCTAGTCTCCTGACTCGGCAGGAAGGACATTGACGATCGTCTTCCCGCGATTCTCGAAGTGCACGGTGCCGGACACCATGGCGAAGATCGTAAAGTCCCGGCCCAGTCCGACGTTGCGCCCTGGGTAGTACTTGGTGCCCCGTTGCCGCACGATGATCGAGCCGGCGTTGACCCATTCGCCACCGAATCGCTTCACTCCCAACCGCTGGCCTGGGCTGTCGTGCACGTTCTGCGTTGAGCCCGTACTTGTCTTGTGCGCCATCTCTACTCCTTACAGAACCTCGACCCCGACCGTCTCTTCGTGCAAGGTGACGCTCTTCGCGTGGTCGCGTTCCAGTAGGCGAAACCCAACGACGAGCGTCTCGAGAATCGCGTCGAGCTCTCGGTCCAAGTGCGGGTCTCCCCGATCGACGACGAGTCTCATGTCGGTGCCGAAGGAACTCTCCACCGAGACGTGGAGGTACTCCTCCAGGCTTGTCGCCACAGCTTCCAGCAGAGTGGAGACCGTCATCCCGAGGGTCGTCACTTGGCGAATGCCGCGAACGGCAACGCCCATCACACGATTCGTGTCGTCGCGCTGCACGAGGATCTCGCCCAACTCGTCTCCCTACCCACCGATCGACGTGATCGTCGTGGTCATGATCCCTTGCCGGTGGCCTTGCTTTCGCCGGTACCCCTTCTTGGGCTTGTACTTGAAGATGATGATCTTCTCTCCGCGCCGGGTACTGCGAACCTCGCCCTTCACCGTGACGCCGGAGAGGTAGGGAGTTCCAACCTGGACTCCCTCTTCCGTCACCCAGAGCAGCACCTTGTCGAACTCGACCGTCTGGCCGACGTCGACGTTCGGCAGGAGTTCGTGCTCCAACTCCATGCCCTGCTCAACCCGGTACTGCCTTCCACACGTCTCGATCACTGCGTACATCGATTTCACCCCAATCAGGAGCAGATTCTAGCGGTACCGTCTCGACCCTGCAACACTACCTCACCGCACAGCCTGGATCGACGGGCCTGTCCGGCCCAATGAGAGCCGTCGTCCTTCCCTGCGTCGCCAAGATCATGACCTCCGAGCGCACGCCGCGAATGGCCCGCGGTTCAAGGTTCGCTAGGACGACGACCGACCGCCCAACGAGCGCCTCCGCCTCGTACGATCCGCGCAGCCCGGCGACGCACGTGCGCACTCCGGTTCCAAGATCCACCGAGAGACGCCACAGCCGCTCGGCGCCTTCGACCGGCTGCACGTCGCGGACCACGCCAACCCGCAGGTCCAGTCGCTCGAAGTCCTCGTATCGAACAACGTTCGCGGAGTCCGCCGCGATCGGCTCCGACCCAGGTGCCTGCGGCCCCTGTCCCTCGATCTTCGCCCGAATCTCGGCGATATCGATTCGTTGGAGCAGAATCCGCTCGTCGCGGAGCTTGCGGCCCCCCACGGGAGTGTCCACGTCCTCCCAGCGCGGCCGCTCGAATCCGAGAACGCGCAGCACCCCGCCAGCGAAGCCGGGAACGTAGGGCAGGAAGAGGATGGCGAGCGTCTTCGCAATCTCGACGCCTCCAGCCACCGCCGTCGCGTCGTTCGTCGACCACGCCTTCTTTCGCTGCACGTACTCATTGCCGAACACGGCCAAGTCGCACGCTGCGCGCAACGCTTGTCCGAGCATCCCCTGGTCGATCGCCGTCTCGTACGCCGCCACCACCGCGGCGATCCGCGCCGCAACTTCGGCGTCGGCCGCCGCCGTCGGAACGACCCCCTCGAACCGCGACTGAACGAACGCGACGACACGGTTGATGAGGTTGGCGACGTTCGATATCAGAATACCGTTGACCGCCTTCTCCAACTCCTCCCACGAGAAGTCCACATCCCGCGCCTCGGGTCGGTTGTAGAGCAGGTAGAACCGCCACAACTCGGCATCCATCACCCGCAGCGCATCGTCGCAGTAGAGACCCACGCCGCGCGTCTTCGAGAAACTCTCCCCGCCGATCCAGTTGAGGTACTCCGTCGCGGCAATCTGATCCGGTAGGTGATAGCCGCCGTTCGTCGCGGAGAGCAGCGCCGGGAGGATGAGCGAGTGGAACGTGATGTTGTCCTTGCCCATGGTGTAGATCTGATGGACGTCGTCGCCGAACCAGTACCCCCGCCACTCGCTCCCGCCGCGGAAGTGCTCGATGACGGCCGAGACGTACCCGAGCACCGCCTCGCCCCACACGTAGATGACTTTCCCCTCCGCGCCGTGGAACGGTGCGGGGATTCCCCAGTCGATGTCGCGCGTGATGGCCCGCGGGCGCAGCCCGTCGTCGATCATCTGCTGCGTGAACCAGCGCACGTTGCCCTGGAACCCGCGCGCGGCCACGTACTCGCGCAGAGCAAGGCACAGCTTCGGCAGGTCGAGATACCAATGCCTCGTCCCGCGGAACTCGATCTCCCGCCGACCGCAGAAGCTGCACACCGGGTTGATCAGCTCCTCGGGCTCAAGCATCGTCCCGCACGCGTCGCACTGATCTCCCAGTGCGTGCCCCGATCCGCAGCGCGGACACGTTCCGCTGATCAGCCGATCGGCAAGGAACCGCTTGCAGTCCCGGCAGTAGGCGCGGAGCTCCTCCTCCGTGCGGATGTAGCCGTTCTCTTCCATCCGCAGGTACGCGTCACGTACGAACGCCGTGTGCGTCTCCGACATGGTCGTCGAGTAGTTGTCGAAGACGATTCCGAACGCGTCGAGGATTCTCTTGATGCCTTCATGGTTACGCGTCGCCAGCTCGATCGGCGTGACCCCCGCCTTTCGCGCTTCGAACTCGATCCGCGTCCCGTGCGCGTCGGACCCAGAGACATAGAGGACCTCCCGCCCGCGCAGACGGTAGTAGCGCGCGAAGACGTCGCCCGACAAGAGCGAGCTCACAAGGTTCCCGAGATGCGGAAGCCCGGAAGCATACGGCCAGGCGCTACAGACGAGCACTCTTCGCTTGTCCACAGAAAGGTTCCCCCTTGCGTGCAGGTCGAGGCGCGATTATAGCGGCCGGATGAGTTGCGGCAAAGGGTGGCGGGGTTGCGTTCCCGATCCGACCGAGGTATACCTCGATCTCATCATGAACAAGAAAGGGCCTGCGGTGCCGGTGGACGAAGGCACGGTGACGATTCGCGTCTTTGGGGGATTGCGCGAGCTGACCGGGCGCGCCCCTCTCGCGGTCCCCGTGCGCCAGGCCTCAACGGTCACCGCGCTTCTTTCGTTCCTCGATCGCGAGCACGCCAAGCTCGCCGAGGCCTTGCGCAACGGGATTCGCGACGGCTACCTCAACATCCTCGTCAACGGACGCAACGTCCGATTCCTCTCCGAGGGCACAACGCCCCTCGCGGACGGCGACACGGTCGCCTTCCTCCCCCCGATCGGCGGCGGGTAGGCGACCGGCTAGAAGTCGACGGCGACGGTGAGCTCTGCGACCAGCCCGTGGAAGGCATCGACCGAGGTCTTGATCCCCCCACGATACGCGAGCCCGAGCGAGAGGCTCCACGTCGAGGAGAGCATGACGTCGGTCGAGACTCCCACCTGCCAGTTCGCGCTGTCCTTAGCGCTTTCCCGGCGCCAATCCCCCGCGAGATCGGCGCGCAAGACCACCGCGGGGGTTCCCGCAGCCCCGGCGTCTCGGAGTGCCGGGATCCATGCCGCCAAGACGCTCGTCACGTCTTGCGAGTAGGAGTTGTCGAGCGTCATGTTCATCGATCCGGAATCCTGGAACCGCCCCGTGATGGCGAGCGATTCCGACGAGCCGTCCGCACCGGACCACGTGAGCCGACCGTTCACGGAGTGCGTCATCGAGGCCTTCGAACCCTGCCCTTCGACTCGCGTCACGCTTCGCGCCCCGGTGTAGCTCAACGAAGGCCGCAGCCCCACAATTCCCGAGTAGCTTACGGTGGAC
Organism: uncultured bacterium; assembly: GCA_903857865.1. Lineage (GTDB taxonomy): Bacteria > Bipolaricaulota > Bipolaricaulia > UBA7950 > UBA9294 > CAIOGO01. The sequence continues at coordinate 45,663 of CAIOGO010000008.1, forward strand.
GTCAGCTTCTCGGACCACCGCTCGACGGCCGTCCCAAGGCCGGACACGTCCATCGACGCCACCGTCCGCGTCGTCCACTCGTCCGCCCCGACCCGTACACTGAGCCGTCCCGACAACGCCGTGGCCCCCTTCTCATGCCCTCCCTCGAGGTTGAACGTCGGCGCCACCGTCCACGCCCCAAGGTCGAACGCGGTCGTGCTGACACCAAGCGTGGCCTTGTGGGCAAAGGAGGCGGCTGCCGCGGAGAGCGACCGCGACGAGTCGAGCTCGTACGTGCCGGACATCCCCATTCCCAGCGCATCGAGCGACGCCTGCGTGTTCCACGTCCAGCTCTCGCTGCCCGTCGCTCCCGCGCTGGTGATGCGGACCGGGCGTTGCCAGGAGAACGACGTCCGCACGTCCGGGAGCACGTCGAGGGAGACGTTCGCCGAGAGCTGCGTCTCGCGCCGCAGCGGTCGTCCAGCATCCCAATAGAAATCCTCTCCCCACGCGATCGACAGGCTGAGCGCATCGTCGAAGAGTTGATGATCTACGCCAACATCGTACGAGAGGTCGCGCGATTCGAACCCACGCTCGGCCGCGGCGGTATCCTCGGCCTGGTAGTCGATGACGAGCGAGATCTGAGGGCCGAACGAGCCTTGGAGTGCGACTCGGCTATCGACCGTCGTTTGGGCATCGTCGGAGTCGATGTCGGACATCTCGTAGCTGTGGTCGAAGGAGATCGTTGCCGCGGGTCCCACCTCGATCTCCGACGCCACCGACCACCCCCCGGTGTTGTCCCGGCCGCTCGCGTCGATGGCGCGGAACCCCGGAAGGACACGATCCACGCTCCCGGTGATCGAGAACCCATCGCCCTCATGGTCGAAGGATCCGTGCGCCATCCAGCCGGAGTTCGAGTGCTCCTTGGGCACCGAGTCGGCGTACACGTGGGGATTCCATGGATCGATCGTCGTCGTCGCCGCGCCGTAGACAACGTCCGCGTCTCCCCGGCGCCACACGAGCAGCTCTCCGTCAAGATTCCCCGCGGATGCGACCCACAACGCGCCATCTCCGTAGCGGATCGCGGTGATCGTCCACTCGCCGTAGACGACACTGCCGTCGGAGACGCGCGTCAGCCCCCCCTCGCTGCCGTAGAAGACATCGCCGTCCGCGCTCTCGACCGCGAGGACGGCCTCCCCGAAGGTGATCCAGCCGGTGCTCGCCCCGCCGGCGAACGTCTGTAGGCCCGATTCGCCCGCGGCGTACAGCGTCTCCCCGTCGCTCGCGAGGTCGTTGACCGCCGATCCTGTGCCGCCCACCGGCGAGGCCGCGCCCGTCGACATGTCGACGCGGACCAGGCCGTCTGTTGTGCCAGCGTAGAGTTCGCCGTCGTGCACGCAGAGCGCCCGAATGCCCTCCAAGAGAGGATCTTGGTACGCGGCCCAAGCCTCCGGATCGGCCAACTCGTCCACTCCGACGCGGAAGAGGCCGTCGTCCGTCCCGATCCAGAGTGCGTCGTCCACCACAAGCAGGGCGTGCACCGAGACTTCGAGGAGCCCTTCGTACTCCCCGTAGCTGGACCAGTTCGCTACCTTGTCGAGCGGCGCGACGCCCGTCAGCTGCAGCACGGTCAGCCCGCCTTCGGTTCCGAAGTAGGCCCGATCGCCATCGATGACGATCGCCCGCACCTCTCGCCCCGACAGGCCGTTCGCGGTGCCGTACGATCGCCAGGTGCCGTCGCTGTACGCGACGAATCCCCCGTCGTTCCCGACGAAGGTGTAGTCGTCCGCGACGGCGATCGCATGGACGCGGTTCGGCACCCGCTCCCGCGCGTTGTCGTCGTAGGGGAAGAGATCGTTCGTGTAGCCCACGTCGAAGTCGGCGTCCAAGTCGGGAAGGGAGATGGTCCCGCTCAATCCGACCACGGTCTGCTCGTTCGGCATGACCTTCACGCTCTCCGGGTCTGCCACGGACCCCCGTTCATCCGCGCCGCGAAGCAGATACGCGTCGACCGAGATCGTCTCGCCAAGGGGCACGCTGGCCGTCGCGCCGTAGAACCCTCGCGTATAGGCCCCTGATCCGCCGCTGTATCGCTCGAACTCCACATCGAGAGAGTCGCTCGGCCCGATCTCGACGAGCAGACCGAGCATGCCGATCTCGTAGTCGATCACGTACTCGACATCGCGCGTCAGCACGCGGCCTGCCATCGTCACACGCTCGCTCGCCGGGATGACGGCGGCTCCGAGCAGGTACGTGCCCCCCGTGACCGCGTACGAAAACGAGACCTGCAGCTGGGCCTCGGCGTCGAGGAAGAAACTGTCGGGAAACGCCACCTCCAGGATCCCCTGATCTGCATACACGGTAGTTGCGTAGCCTTCGAGCGCCAGATCGTCCGTCAAAACGAACTCGTCGCCCCCGACGCTCACGGCGACGGAGACCGAGTCCTCCTCGATCTTCGTCCGCCCCAAGTCATAGAACCTGCGCCAGCGAAGATCGCTGAGACGGTGCTCCTCGTCGCCGACAGCGAGCACGGCGAATGCCTTGACAGCCGTCAGGAACTCATCCTCCACGTCGCTCCCCACGACGAACGGGTACGACAGGGTCGACTCCTCGTCGCTCTGGTTGTAGGTTCGGATGGCCTCGCGAATGGCGTTGCGCACGAGGTTGGTCGGCCTGATCTCAAGGAGAAACGACTGAGATGTCTCCCCGACCACGACGAACTCGTACTCGTCCAGTGTCCTCCCGGCGAACGCCGACAAAGCCACTCCGAGCTCGCTCACGCCGTACCGTTCCAGGACACTCGAGAGCTCGGCCGACGCCTCGAGGCGCAACTGGACCTCCGTGAAGCCGTCGACAAACAGACCCTGTAGCTCGAAGAAACCGAGTCCCGCGAGACTCGACGCGTAAGAGACGTCTTCATCCCCCTCGTTGCCGGCGAACAGACTCTCGTCGAGCGCCGTCTCGCCGATGAAGCTTCGCGAATCCTGTACCCCCGAAAGGCGCGACGCCATTCCGGCAACGGATCCGCCATCCCACGAGAAGTCGAGCCTCGCGCCCTTCATCGTGAGGCTGCCGCCAAAGAAGCTCCCCATGCTCGGAGCCGTGAAGTCGCCGAGAACGCCGTGCAGGTTGTCCATGTCCAGGTTGAGCGAGAGGGACTGGAGGTCGGAAGATTCCTGATCGTCGAAGTGCCCCTCCACGCGGAAGATCGACAGCGCCGTGGCGGTGAAGTCGACGGCCATCGTTTGGTCGAGCGTCAGTTGGCCCGTCCCGATCGACGCGCCGGCCAGGGCGAGCGCGTCGCCAAAGCCGTACCGCACCGTCCACGTCTTGCGCCCATCAAGTTCCACCTTCCAGGACTCCTGGGACGGCGTTTGCTGGCCCGACACGACCGTCCCAACGACCGCGGCGAGGAGCGCCGCCGCAACCCACAGGCTCGTCTTGTTCATCTCGTCTCCACTCTTCTAGAAGAGAACCTCGAGCGATACACGATGACTCATCCCTAGGTCGGATCGAGCCGAGCACGACCAATCCAACTCGATGCCGGAGACCCGCACAGAGAGCCCGAACGTCGGCCCCTGCCCGTCCCAGCCGAGCCGAGCGGCCAGAGCGCCCACCCAGGCTTCCACCCCCCCGACGACGCGCAGAGGGGCGACAAGAATCCCGCTCACGTCTGCCGTCACGGTCCATGTCAAGCTCTCGAACGGCGACAGCGTCACCGCCGCGCCAACGCGCAGGTCGGAGTCCCACGCTTCGGTCTCCCCCTCATCATAGGTCATCGGCGACGATGCCACCGCATCCCACACCGCGCCGACGCGCACGGCCTCGAGATCGAGAAGCAGGGCCGCATCGAGAGCCCACCCGTGCCCCGAGAACGGCGTCGCCGTTCGCAAGAACCGCCAGCGCGCTCCCACCGAGACGGGACCGATCGGAACCCCCACCGCCCCGACGAGGCATTGCTCCGTGAAGCGGAAACCGGACACGTCCGGACCGATCCACCCCGAATCGACGAACGCCGCCGCCATGCCCACGTACGGGGCCGAGAATGCCAACGCGCCGTAGCTGACGCCGCCGAACTGGTCGACGTAGAGCGACGCAACGCCCATCTCGCGCACCCACCCGAGCGCCGCCGGGTTGAGCGTCGATGCAGCCGCGCCGTCGGAAAGCGCCGCCGTCGCCCCGCCGAGGCCGAGCGATCGCGCCGACACGCCGAGCCGGAACAGCGCTCCTACGCCCTCCTCGGCGCCCGCGCGACCCGCGCCCAGCGACAGACACAGGAGGAGTCCCACGATTCCGCAAGCCCGCGAGGCGCTCATGGGGCCACCACGCCGCGGGCTCTGCCCGCGCCGCAGGTCACGCTGTCGCGGTCGTGTCCCGCTAACCGATGATTGCGCTTCTCGATAGATGATCATGGTGCAATCACGCCGCGGGCTCTGCCCGCGCCGCAGGGCAGGCTTTGCCGACGCTGCCCTGCTAACCGGTGATTGCGTTGCTCGACAGGAGATCATGGTGCAATCACGCCGCGGGTCACGCTGTCGCGGTCGTGCCCCGCTAACCGGTGATTGCGTTGCTCGACAGGAGATCATGGTGCAATCACGCCGCGGGCTCTGCCCGCTTACAGGTGATTGCGTTTCTCGATAGATGATCATGGTGCAATCACCAAGCGTTCTACGTTGGAATTGCCGAGGTCGCTAGAGATCACGTAGAGGTACAGGCCCGCTGCCACGCGCACGCCGCTCGTCGAACGCAGATCCCACGTGATCGACGAGCCCGCGACCGCGATCTCGACCTCGAACACCCGCGCTCCCGCCACATCGTAGACGCGCAAGGAGGCTTCTCCCGTTCCTTCAGGGAGCGTGTACACGAAGGCGGCCTCGTCGATCGCCGGGTTCGCCTCCACCGCGACCGTCGGCCGTGCGCCCGAGGGGGGCGGCGGCTCCGTCGGTTCGAGGTCAAGCAAGGCGGCCCACACGTCGAGCTTGCCGAACCCCCAGCGGTCGTTCGGCACCGCGCCGGTGTAGTCATCGCGCGTCGCCGTCCTGGTCAAAAGATCACGCACATCGCCTGCCGTAAGCAGCGGATCCACGTCGAAGAGAAGCGCGATGGCCCCGGCGACGTGCGGTGACGCCATGCTCGTCCCGCGATGCATCGCGTGAACCCCATCGGGATGGATGAGGTAGTCGAACGACGCCGCGGCCGACGACAGGGCGGAGCAAATCCACGCGCCCGGCGCTGCGAGATCCGGCTTCGTCCTCCCGTCGCGCGTCGGCCCCTGACTGGAGAACCCGGACAGGACGCCGAGCGGGTTCTCGTCCGACTCGTCCTGTTCTCCCGCCCGCGACGGCCACGCGCCCTTCGTGTTGAACGACCCCACCGTGATCGCGCCGCGCGCGTTGCCGGGCTCATCGATCGTCGACGCGGAGTCGCCGCCGACGATGGCCCCCGTATCGGTCGTGACCCAGCCATCGAAGCGGCCGCCGCCGCTCTCGTCGCGCACGGCAACGCGCCACCGCGTCCTGGACGTCGTACTCGTGATTCGCAAGAACGCCTCGCGATCCCCATTGTTCGGGTTCACTCCGCCCGAGGCGTTGTCGATGTAGGCGATGCCCTCCGGCGTGGGCACGAAGCCGCTCCCCGTGCCGGTTGACGCAGACAGCGAGGCGCCCGACGGCGACGCCATACTGATCGAGAATCTGGACGCTCCCGGATACCAGATCTCCATCGTGACCTCGCGAGCCCCGGCCTCGAGCTCGAAGGTCCGAGTCCCTCCCTGCAGCGATCCGGAGACGTGGATCGCAAGGTCGCCCTCGTTCCCCGCCGAGACGACGATTGCGCGTCCCGCTCCCTGCGCGAGCTCGTCCAACCCTCGCTCGAACGCCGACGTACCATCGTGCGGACCTTCCTGCCCGCCGAGACTCAGGTTCACGACCGCCGGAAGCCCGCGGCGCTCCGCCTCGTCGAAGATGTACCCCACGCCTTCAAGAATGTCCGCGGTGTAGAACGTCGTCTTGACGGCAACGATCCACGCTTTGGGAGCGACGCCGCGGAACCCGGCCGATGAAGACGAGCCGTCGCCCGCCGCGATGCCCGCGACGTGCGTGCCGTGACCGTCGCGATCCGCCTCGCGCACGACGCCCGTGTCCGGCCCCGCCCCGCTTGCCAGATCCGCCTCGATGTCGTCTTGGCTGTACGTCGCGCCGAGCAGACCCCACGTTTGATCCCAGAGCGCGAGAACGCGCGACGATTCCTCCGTCCCGTCTCGGTTCGCGTCGTAGCGGAAGTCGAGGTGTCGAACGTCGATGCCCGTGTCAACGAACCGACAATGACACCTTCCCCCTCCACGGGGGGCGACGCCTCGTGAGCGAGATCGGCCCCAACGGCTGGCACGCTTGCGTCGAGGGCGACCCGCGTCCTCCATGACGGCTCCACGTACGCGACGCGGCGATCCTCGAGGAGGCTCGACAGCTCGGCCCGGGAAACAGTGAGGCTTGCCACCGTCCCGGTAGAGAAGCTGACGGGAACGCCGCCAAGCGCGCCCCCCGACACCGGCTCCGTGGCGCGGGCAAGCACCTTGACCCGCACCTCGCCCGTCGGGTCGGCCACGACCTGCAAGTCGGCGAGTGCGGCACCCTTCGCCGTCGCCCCGAGGCCCTCGTCGATCCACGCGGCGAGTGTCGGGTCAAGGCGTGCGACGTCCTGTGCCGACACGGCCGCGGCCAGTCCGACGAAAAGAATCAGAGCGGCCCACGCCGCTGCGCACTGCACGCTATTTTCCCCCTCTGAATCAGGCGCGCATTGTACACGACGTCGATTCGGCAACCCAAGAGCCGTCCCGCCTCCGCCCTAGCCGCGCCGCGGCCGCCGTCCTTTACAGCGCCTTCGTCCCTGTGCTATGATCCGGACGCTGGCGCAGACGGTGCCTGCGCTTCCTGCATCGCGGAGCCCGTGGTACCCTCGGCGAAGGATTCGGCCTCACGGAGCCGGGCTCCAAGAGCCAGCCTCGGTGAGGCCCGAGACTCATGACAAACGGTGACAAGGTCGATTCCGAGAAGAACGACGAGATGCTCGAGCGCTACAAGGCCGCGGTCGAGCGCGCGCTCCCCCGCGTCCCGGTGAAGAACGGCGTGGTCGAGATCGATTCCGTTTGGGTGGAGACATCGTTGCCGTATGATCTCCTCGAGGCGATCCTTCGTCGGGACGACCTCAAGCTCCCCCCGAATGTCGAGCGCATCCATCTTCGGACGCGCGCTGAGCAAGGAGAACCCGGTGCCCCAGGCAAGCGGCGCAGAAAGCGTGAAGTTCGGAACTGACGGCTGGCGCGGCATCATCGCCCGCGAGTTCACGTTCGACAACGTCGGACGCGTTGCCGACGCCGTCGCCGCGTACCTTCGCGACCCCGAGCGCCGCAAGGGCGCGATCTACACCGACTGGGGCGCCGACTACCGCCCCGCCGAGCAGGGTGTCGTCATTGGCTACGACACGCGCTTTCTCTCGGAGGAGTTCGCCGTCCACTTCGCGCGGGTCATCCGAGACCGCGGCCTTCCGGTCGCGGTCAGCGACGCCTTCGTGCCGACCCCGGCCCTCTCGTACGCCGTCGTCGACCGCCGCGCCGCGGTCGGGATCATGATCACGAGCAGTCACAATCCGCCGATCTACAACGGGATCAAGATCAAGGCCGAGTACGGCGGCTCGGCGCCGCAGGAAGTCACCAACGCCGTCGAGGCCTTCCTCTCTGCCTCCGGCCCGGCGCCGCGGTCGGCGCCCAGCGACATCGAGCGCGTCGACCTCCGCACGCCGTACATGAACCGCATCCGCGAACTGATGGATCGCGAGCGCCTCACGTCGTCGCGCATTCACGCCGTCGTCGACTCGATGTACGGCTCCGCCGCGGGCTACGTGGCGGAACTCCTACGCGAGTCCGGCGTGCCGTACACCCAGATCCGCGGCGCGCGCGATCCCCTGTTCGGCGGCAAGAAGCCCGAGCCGCTCGAAGAGAACCTCATCCCGCTCCGCGCTGTCCTGCGGTCGCGCGCTGGCAAGCACGAGCGCCTCATCGGTGTGATCACCGATGGCGACGGGGATCGCATCGCCGCCATGGACGAGAAGGGCGGGTTCATCGACCCGCACGGCACGTACGCGCTCATCCTCCGCTACCTCGTCGAGGAGCGCGGCCTGCGCGGCGCCGTCGTCGTGTCGTTCAACCTGACCGACCTCGTGCGCCGGATGTGCGCCGCCTACGGCCTCGAGGTCATCGAAGTGCCGATCGGGTTCAAGTACGCGGTCGAGCAGATCCTGAAGAAGGATGTCCTGATGGCCGGAGAAGAGAGCGGCAGCCTCGCCCTGCGCGGGCACATCCCCGAGCGCGATGGCGTGTTGTGGTCGATCCTTCTATGTGAGATCCTTGCCACCTCGAAGCGGCCGGCGAGCGAGCTCGTCGCCGATCTGCACCGACGCTTCGGCCCGCAGGTCGTACGCCGCCGCGACATCGAGATCGAGCGCAGGCTCGAGGTCGTGCAACAGCTCAAGGCGAACCCGCCCGACCGCTTCGGCGGCGAGCCGGTGCGATCCGTCGAGACGCTCGACGGCCTCAAGCTGCGATTCGAGAAGGGATGGATTCTCTTCCGCGCGTCGGGCACGGAACCGATCCTGCGCATCTACTGTGAGATGGAAACTGACCAAGCGGTCCGGCGCATGCTGGACGAAGGCGAGCGCTTCGCACGAGGAGTCTAGGCCATGACGGCCCATTCGATCGAACCCTATGATTTCAGAGCGATTGAGACGCGTTGGCGCGACACGTGGCGGAAGGGCGGCTACTTCCACGTCGATACGAAGGCGCGCGAGAACACCTTCTACTACCTGAACATGTTTCCGTACCCGTCGGGGTACCTGCACGTCGGACACGGGCGCAACTACATCATCGGCGACGTCCTCACCCGCTTCTACCGCATGCGCGGCTACCACATCCTGAACCCGATGGGCTGGGACGCGTTCGGCCTCCCCGCCGAGAACGCGGCCATCGACCGCGGCATCCACCCGCGCGAGTGGACGGTCAAGAACATCGCCCACGCCAAGGAGCAGTTCCGCGCCTGGGGCATCGAGTACGACTGGGACCGCGAGATCTCGACCTGCGACCCCGACTACTACCGCTGGACGCAGTGGCTGTTCCTCGAGCTGTACAAGAAGGGCCTCGCCTACCGCAAGCTGGCGACCGTCAACTACTGCCCGCAGTGCAAGACCGTGCTCGCGAACGAGCAGGTCGTCGGCGGCGCCTGCGAGCGCTGCGGCACCCCACCCGAGCCGAAGACGCTCGAACAGTGGTTCTTCAAGATCACCGAGTACGCCGACCGCCTGCTCGACGACCTCGCCAAGCTCGAAAGCTGGCCCGAGAGCGTCAAGAAGATGCAGGAGAACTGGATCGGCAAGAGCGAGGGCGCCGAAGTCGTCTTCAAGACCGAGAAGGGCGACGACCTCGTCGTCTTCACGACGCGGCCCGACACCCTGTGGGGTGCGACGTTCATGGTCCTCGCGCCAGAACACGCGCTCGTCGACAAGTTGGCGACGAAAGAGCAGAAGGCCGAAGTCGCCGCGTACCGCGACCGCGCGATCCGCACCTCCGACATCGACCGCCTCTCCACCGAACGCGACAAGACGGGTGTGTTCACCGGCGCCTACGCCGTGAATCCGGCGAACAACGAACGCATCCCCATCTGGATCGCCGACTACGTCCTGATGTCCTACGGCACGGGCGCGATCATGGCCGTGCCGGCGCACGACGAGCGCGACTTCGCGTTCGCCCTACGCTACGGCCTCCCGATCCTGCCCGTCATCGAACGCCTCGACCGCCGCGCCCGCGCTTTCGTGCCGTCGTCGGCCGTCGGCGGCGACTTCGAGAAGGTCGCCCGCGCTGACGAGCTCTCGATCGAGTCTGTCGCCGGGGGCTTCGTCATCGACTGCGCCTGGGACAACGTGAACCGCGCCGTCCGCCTCATCCAGACCGCACTTGAACCGAACGGCTGGGCGTCCGTCGTCGGCACGCGGTTCGCGTTTATCTTCCACGACGCCGTCATCGCCCACGACTCCGCCGCCGCCGACCGCGAGATCGTCGCCCGCTGCGCACTCCTAACGGGGGCGACCTTCAACGCGCGAACGGCGATGGAGATCCTGACCAAGATCCCCGCCTACGAGGGCCTGCTCTTCCACGCCGGCGTCGGCACGATGCAGCACTCCGGCCGGTTCAGCGGCACGCGCGGCGACCAAGCCAAGGACATCGTGACCGCGTGGCTCGAGAAGGGGCAGAAGGGCAAGAAGGCCATCACCTATCGCCTGCACGATTGGCTCATCTCGCGCCAACGCTACTGGGGCGCGCCGATCCCGATCATCAACTGCAAGAAGTGCGGCGAAGTCCCCGTGCCGGAGAAGGACCTGCCCGTCCTGCTGCCGGATGTTGCATTCATTGGGAAAATGGGGCTCGCGGACATCCCCGGCTACGCCGACACGACGTGTCCCAAGTGCGGCGGCAAGGCCAAGCGCGACACCGACACGATGGACACGTTCGTCGACTCGTCGTGGTACTACCTGCGGTTCATCAACCCGCACGACGCGCGGCGCGCGTTCGTGCGCGACGACGTCGACCACTGGCTGCCCGTCAACCAGTACGTCGGCGGCGTCGAGCACGCGATCCTGCACCTCCTCTACTCGCGTTTCGTCACCAAGGCCCTCTTTGACATGGGCCACGTCGGGTTCGAGGAGCCGTTCGCCCGCCTGTTCACGCAGGGTATGGTCTGCCACACCGCGTACAAGTGCCCCGAACACGGCTGGCTGTACCCGAAGGAAGTCGCCGACGGCAACCGCTGCCCGCACTGCCAAAAGCCGCTTGAGAACCCATACTTCTCGATGTCGAAGTCGAAGAAGAACGTCGTCGACCCGTCCGAGATCATCGACCGCGTCGGCGCCGACACCGAACGGCTGTACACGCTGTTCATGGGTCCGCCCGATCGCGACATCGAGTGGTCGGAGGAAGGCATCCGCGGCTCGTTCCGCTTCCTGAACCGCGTCTGGGCGCTCGTCGTCGAGGCGACTCCGCGCCTTGCCCCACGGACAGCGGCCGCCGACCCGGCGACCCTCGACGCCGACGGAGCCGCGCTGTGGCGTCGCGTGCACCGCACGGTGCGCAAGGTGAGCGAGGACATCCAGGATCGCTTCAGCTTCAACACCGCCGTGTCGGCGATCATGGAGTTGACCAACGACCTCGGCCGCTACCTCGAACGCGAGGACGCCGATCCGGCGCTCCTGCGCGAGGCCGTCGACACGCTGATCCTCATCCTGTCGCCCATCTGCCCATTCCTCGGCGAGGAGCTGTGGCGCCGCGTCGGGCATGAAGGCTCGCCGCTCGAAGTCGGCTGGCCGCGCTACCGCGTTGACGCCCTTGCGGCCGACACGATCGAGATCCCGGTGCAGATCAACGGCAAGCTGCGTGCCAAGGTGGCCGTGCCCGCCGAAGTGGCCGCCGACGCCGAGGCGCTCAAGGCCGCCGCGCTCGCCGACCCCGAGGTCAAGGCGAAGCTCGAAGGCGTCGAGCTCCTCAAAGCCATCGCCGTGCCAAACAAGATGGTCAGCCTCGTCGTCAAGGCGCCATAGGCGCTTGAGCTTGTACGCCAGTCGAGGAGTCGATCGAGAGTGGGCGGAGTTTGGCGATGGGTTGTCGAACGGAGTTGCCACGAACCAGGACGCCGAAGGGACTGAGCGGTCGAGAAGCGGCCAGGAGCCTGCCGTGAGGACAGAATCGACTGATGAGTCGCGCTTCACCTCCAAGCCCCATCCTGTCGAAGGTGGCTGCGCAGATCAAGCAGCCCCCTCGGCCCCTCGGCGCGGCGCGTGTGGTCCGCGCCCAGATGCATGCCCTGAAAGGTCAGCGGCCCTGGATTCGAGGAACTGCTCCCCGCCATCTGCCGCTAGGGGAGCAGCCTTCCTCGATAGGGACGGAGTGATAGGCGAAGCCAACGGCACACCCATGGCCTCGCCCCTAGCTGCTGCTCTCACGGAGCAGCAGCCAATGACCCAGTCATGAAGCACAACCTTGTTGGAGGCGGTTGCTCCAGAGAAGCAACCGCCTCCGTCCCGGAACACTGCGGCTCCTCGCCCGGGCGGGCCGCAGTGTTTCTTGACAGGGATGGAGTGCTGAATGACCAAACCGCCTTCGTCAACACGCCCGACGACTTCCGCCTCCTGCCCGGCACAGCCGCTGCCATTCGTCGCCTGAACGAGGCCGGGATCCCCGTCATCGTCGTCACGAACCAAGGCGGCATCGCGCTCGGCTACCTGACCGAAGACGACCTCGCGGCGATCCACCAGCGCATGGCCGAGCTGCTCGCAGCAGAGGGAGCACACGTAGACAAGGTCTACTCGTGTCCTTATTACCCGAACGGCACAATCCCCAGATACTCGAAAGACTCTCCGGATAGGAAACCGGGCACCGGCATGCTCGAACGCGCCCGCGACGAACTCGGCGTTGACCTGTGCAAGTCGTACCTCGTTGGCGACGCCACGACCGACATCCTCGCTGGCAACCGCGCCGGCTGCACCACCATCCTCGTCCAAACTGGCTTTGCCGGGAAGGACGCGAAAGCGCTCGCTGAGCCTGATCACACGGCCGCGGATCTCGGCGCGGCCGTGGACCTCATTCTCAGCCAACTGCTATCTCAGCGAGCTCGCTGAGCCCAGCCGAAGGCATCCAGCCGCATGTCGTCCACGCCTTCGGCCCTAGCTGCTGCTCCCATGAGCAGCAGCCGACTACACGGTCGCCGACCTACCTGCCGCCGTCGATCTGATACTCGATCGCCTCGCGCCTGTAGTCACGTGACGCCGCCAGGTGAAGGCATCCACCCGAACTGCCTTCGCCCCTAGCCGCAACGCCGTAGGCGATGCGGCCCGTTGCGACACTCCGTCGTCAGCGGGTATCATCCGGTCAACACTGGGGCCTTAGCTCAGCTGGGAGAGCGCTTGCATGGCATGCAAGAGGCCAGGGGTTCGAGTCCCCTAGGCTCCACAACGCTATTCTGGACGCCGTTCTTGAGCCCTGTTCATGGGGCCTGGAGTCACTTTCCGACGAGCCGCAATGGAGTCAGATGTGGCTGCAGGCTCGGCCGTGGAACTCCATCAGCTGCTCTGCACCTTCTCCGCCAGCTGTATCAAGGCTAGACTAACAGTGAGATGGTTCACTTCCGGACGTGAGGGCACATCCGAGACACTTGGTGCATTAGGTGACTGAGAAGGCCATTGCGACAAATGACGGGCGGCGATGCAAGGGTTGACAGCGTAAGAGCGTTTCGTGCCGGCCACGAGTATCACGAGGCTTGGACGGTGAGTCTAGCACTGCAGCTCTTGCAGCTCTTGCGGCCGGACGATGACCTTGTCGCGATTGCTGTCGAAGGGCTCTCTCCGGTCGATCAGGCTCGCGCCTCGGCGCGAGCCATGGAAATAGCGGACCTCACGCTCTACTACGGCGATGGACCGAGCTTCGAGGAGGCTTCGCGCGTCCGCGTTGTTCAGTTCAAGTACTCCGTAGCCGACAGTGACACGGACTTCCGGGCAAGCCACGCGAAGAAGACTATCGAGAAGTTCGCAGTGACATACCGCGAGGGTCTTGAGAAGTACGGCGCTTCGGCTGTAGAAGAGAAGCTTGGCTTCCAGCTCATGACGAACCGGCCAATCTACGCACCGCTTCTCCGGGCGGTGGAAGCTATAGCCCAAGGACTCCCTCGAACAGGAGAGATCGCGGAGCAGGCGAGGCAGTTCAAGGCTCATGCGCAGATGCACGGAGCGGCACTTGCCGCATTCGCCGCGAAGTTCGAACTGAGCGGCCGTTCCGGAAGTCTTCAAGGGAAGAAGACGGAGGTCTCAACCTTGCTGGCTGACTGGTCGGCAGCGAGCGGCCAGGACCTCGTCGTCAGGGCGCGGCTTGGCGACCTGCGGGAGCTGGTTCGGGACAAGGCAGGCGAGAAGGGAGCTCCCCAGAATTGCATCACTCGAACGGACATCCTGGCAGTGCTTGGGGTGCACGACTCTGATGATATGCTGCCATGCAAGTCGGCACTCTCAGACGTCGGGAGGGTCGTTGAGCGCCAGCAACTCACCGATGCAGTCACTCTGATCTCTTCCCTTACGATTCCGCTCGTGATCCACGGATGCGGAGGTATTGGCAAGACCGTGTTCATGTCCAGTCTTGCTGCGAAGCTTGCGGAGCGTGACGAGGTTCTCTTCTTCGACTGCTTCGGTGGTGGAGCCTATCGCGCCATAGACGAAGCAAGGCATCTGCCGCAGAGCGGTCTCATCCACATCGCGAACACGTTGTCGTTCCGCGGGTTATGTGAACCAATGCTACCTGGTAGTTCGGATGCGCGTTCGCTCATGCGAACGTTCAAGCGGCGTCTCATCCAGACTATCGCAACGATATCCAGAACGGAACCGGGAAGAGAAGTGATCCTGTTCATCGACGCTGTTGACAACGCTGCAATCGTCGCACAGGAGCGCGGTGACGATTGCTTCCCAGTTCAGTTGCTCGAGAGCCTCAATGACAAGCCCATCCCAGGTCTGAAAGTCATCGTCTCGTGCAGGACAGAGAACAAGCCCTCGACGTACGCGAGATACCAGGAATTCGAGTTGCAGCCGTTCACCAGGCTTGAAACGAAAGCATTCTTGCGTGCTCGGCTCAGGACGGTCTCCGAGACGGAGATCAACGTCGCGCAATCGCGGTCCGGCGGCAATCCGCGTGTACTTGCCCATCTGGCCGCGGGCGAGCGCGGTCTGCTTGATCAGTCTGAGATCGAGAAGAAGGTCGAACTCGACGAGCTCATCCAGCAACGGATTGACAACGCGGTCGACACAGCCATCAAACGTGGGTGTACGCAAGGCGACATCAATCGATTCTTGGCAGGACTGGCTGTTCTGCCCCCGCCCATTCCGCTTGACGAGTGTGCTAGCGCGCTTGGCACTGACGAGAGCGCGGTCAAGAGCTTCGTCTCAGATCTCTTCCCATGGCTGGAGCGATTCGACCAAGGCATCATGTTCAAAGACGAGCCCACCGAGACGCTGATTCGCCAGGAGTACGCGTCTTCTCAAGAGCTTCTTCGCCGTGTCGCCGACAACCTGTTCGCACGCCAAGACGAATCGGTGTATGCAGCTCGTGCTCTTCCAGAACTTCTGTACCGGCTCGATGATGGCAAGAGGCTCTTCAATCTGGCATTCGATGGTCGGATTCCTGCGGCGATAACAAGCGCGGTAGGCAGGAGGAGCATCCGGTATGCTAGGCTCAGGGCCGCGACACTCCACGCTGCGGAGAAGCGCAATGCTGACGGGCTCGTGAAGCTGCTTGTGGAGCTGTCCACGGTCGCCGTCTCTGATCAGCGCGGGGCCACCTACATCCTCGAGCATCCCGATCTCGTCGTGGCCGCTAGGGACGCTGACGCGATGCGTCGGCTCTTTGAGACGCGCACCGGGTGGCCAGGGGCGCGTCATGCGAGGCTTACGATTGCCAATGCAGTTACCGGCGAATTCGAGGAGGCATCGCGCAACGCGTCCGCGGCCAGAGAATGGATCAACCACTACCGCAGTCAACCTGATCACGCAAGACAGAGGAACGATCACGGTCCGGAACGCCCGGACATTGCTGCTATACCACTCCTCCTGATCTCGGAGAGCCGTGCGAAGAACGCAGCGAACTTCCTCCGCGGATGGCAGGACTGGTATGCATACGAAGTCTGCGAATGCGTATTCGAGTACTCCCGTCTGGCGCAAACGATCGGGACACAGTCGCCCCGCCGATTGTCTCGCTTTGTCGGTGAACTTGAGGGAATCGGACCGCTTGCGGCGGCCCTTTCTTTCTCGGAGATCGGAAGGCCAAGACGCAAGGACTTGGTTGAGAAGTTGGCGGGGCTCTGCCGCAAGAGAACGCAGCTCCGGATCTCGGACAGCTTCGCACACAACGCGAGATACACCCTTCAGGACGGCCTTCGCAAGGCCGCCGCGATGGCCTTGGCGCTGGGGCTTGACGCACAGGCGTTGGCAATCGCAACGCGTGCTCCTCATCAACGCCCGCGAGTCTCATCGTACCGCGATGTCTTCTATCATTCGGATGTCTTCCCCTTCCTGTTCCACACGGCGCTCGTTGCCGCTGTGAAGGAGCAGCCTCTTCATGAGAAGGACGTCTTGCCTGCGGAGCTTGTGCCAGTCTGCTCTGCAATCCGCAAGAGCCAGGCAGGAAGCCAGTTCCGCGCCAAAGCGAAAGCGAGACTGCTCAAGAGCCCACAGAAGCAGCGCGCTGTGGAAGGGCAGGAGCCGCGCGCGCTGAGCTACGAGGAACGCCAACAGGCCGAGCATTACCTCGACCACCGCTTGGGACCGCTCCTGGCGATGGCGCGGGCACTGTCGGCCATCCTTGCAGCGTCTTCTGGCGTAGTCGACAGAGCCTTCTTGGATCTGCTAGGGGTGTGGAAGGATGCTCGAAAGAGCCACGATTCATATCGAAGTGAGAAAGCCAGTCGCTTCTTCGAGATGCTTGGCCTCGATGCGGCGCTCTTCGCGTTGTGGGCGCGTGGCGAGATCAGACCGGCATCTGTCGAATGCCTCCTCTCGACGATGCAGGACCAGGACGTTGGAGTCCAGTATCTCATCCGGCTCGTTTCGATTCTCGCAAGAAGACCTCACTTGCATGGTCTTGCTGGAGAGCTCGCGCTCAAGGCGCGCCAACATGTCGACACCGAGCAGGACGTGGATTCCCGCGCATCGCTCTTCGCCAGTCTGGGTCGGGCCATGCTTCCCGCCAGCATTGATGAGGCAGCCACCTACTTCCGCATGGGCCTTGAGCAGATGGATGCTATCGGTGCAGGGGACTATCGCTTCGTGCACGAGGTTCTCTCGTTCGCATCTGCGATCAAGGGCGGCGAGCTTGAGGATCGTGACGTTCTCACCCTGGAAAGCATCTGTGAGCTCAACATGGGTGAGGAGGCGGAGAAGTTCACCTGGGGAGTGTACGGGCAGGCCATGTCCAAGTGCTCCGGTCTCAGAGGCCTGGCGACTCTGAGCAGGTGGGACGATCGCTCTCGGATCGCACTTCGCAGTACGCTGCTGCCCTATCTCACTGCACTGGTCGAAGATGGAAAGCTTGCACCCGAGGATGCGCTCTCGCTCAATCATCTCGCTGCTCCCGCTGAGTACTGGGATAGCGGAACACGTGAGTTCGCGCGGGCCATCCGGGGCAAGGCCGGACCTGATCCGGAGGTTGTCTCTGAGCTCATCCAGCAATACGAGAAGAACAACCCAACAGCTCCGTGGGACGAGACCCTCCAGGCTCTTGCAGCCTTGGCGGAGGAAGCTTTCGGAGCATCTTCTGACACCGTCGGCCACCTCACCGCCGCTAGCGAGCGCTATGGCAGCACTCGTCATACGCTGAACGAATACGGAAACTACAGCGGCGAGTCCGCATACAGAGAGCAGATGAGGGAGCGCGCGGACAATGAGCGGCAACAGGATCGCGCCAACGCAGAGAAGATTGGAGACGACGCCGATCCGACCGACAAGGCCTCGCTCTCTCGCGCAATCAGTGCTCTCAACGGACTGCAGTATGCCTACGACTTCAGGGCCGACTTCTTCTCCTCGATTCGCACCAGAGTCCCATTTGCCGAACACGCCAGGTACATCCACAACCTCTGCGATCTGGAGCACCTGTCGCTCCACTGGAAGCTGGCGGAGCTAGCAGAGTGCAAGCAGGGGTGGGGAAGATCCTCTGCTGCTCTCGGTCCGGCCCTACGGAGTGAAGCCATTCCCCTGATCGGGCTCCACGCTGATGACCTTCTGGGCGAAACTCTCGCCGGTTCGCAGATTGCGGAGATCTCCAACCTGACTGGGACACCAAGTTATGAGCTTGTCCTCGAGCTCATCCGAGTCGCTGCAAGGCGAAGGAGATCCGTCGCTGGTGCGGTCTGGCTTGCACTCGGCTCGTTTGTCTGTCCCCGTGCGAACGACGGCCAAGCTCGAGTCGCTCTGAGGCGCTTGCTCGGGAGTGATGCTGCGAAGCTTGCCGAGCGCGGCGCCAGCGAACGTTGCTCGGGTGGGCCTTACCCCACAGGCGACGTGCCGACGGTCGCGGCGGGACTTGTATGGAGAGCACTTGGGTCACCCTGCGCAGAGACGAGGTGGCACGCTGCCCACAGTGTCCGATGCTTCGCAAGGTTCGGACGATGGGAGGTTGTGGATTCGCTCGTCCGCCATCTCAACTGTAAAGATGCTGGGCCATTTCAGGCACCCGAACTCGCGTTCTACTATCTGCACGCCAGGCTTTGGCTCCTCATCTCGCTCGCTCGGACGGCGCTCGATCATCCCGAGGCGATCGCACGCTACAAGGATGACCTCACTTCACTCGTCATGGAAGAGCAATGGCCGCATGTTCTCATGCGCCACTTCGCCGCACGCGCGCTTCAGTCCTGCATCAATGCTGGAGAACTCACGTTGCCAGAGCCCGAGGAGAGGCAAGTGCGTACGATCGATCTGACGCCGCATCCTCATCTGAAGGAGAGTGGGACGGAGCGCACAGATTCGTACCACAGTCGTCCGGATTCGATTCCGAGACCGGCTTTCGAGCTCCATTTCGACTACGAGTTCCACAAGCTTGATGTAGACAGCCTGGGCCGGGTTTTCGGCAAGTCATGCTGGGAAGTCGCCGATACGATCTCGTCGATCGTTCATCGGCTTGACCCGGCGGTGTCCAGCATGTACGACGCCGGTGGTCGTGACTCACCGCAGCGATACGGCTACTACGGCTTCGGCACGGAACATCACGGGTACGGCCAACAGCTTGGTTGGCACGCGCTCTTCATCGCTGCAGGCGAGTTCCTTAGGGCGCTTCCCGTCGTGGATAGTCCGTGGTACAACGAGGACGCCTGGGAGGAGTGGCTCGGCCGGTATCTTCTCACTCGAGAGGATGGACTCTGGCTTTCGGATGGCACGGACACCCAGCCATTGGATACAGCCAGCACTCTCCTTGAGAAAGGGACGAAGAGCCTCAAGATCACTGGGGCCCGAAAGAGACTCCTGCAACTAGCCGGAATCGGCGACGCTGTTGGAAAGGAATTGGTCGTCGAGGGGAGGTGGTTCTCTGCAGACGATATCGGCATCCACATCTCATCAGCGTTGGTTCCCCCAAGCAAGGCCAGGGTGCTTGCGCGAGCGCTGACTCGTGAAGAGCCCGTGATTGTCTGGATTCCCGTACTTGATGAATCCGAAAGCGACCTGGGCTACCGACAACAAGAGTACGCACCCTGGATCGTCTGCCCGTCCGGCGTCGCTCGGCTTGACGAACACGATCCCTACGGAGCCACCGTTGCGAATCTCAGGCCGCGCCTGGCACGCGAGATCTTGAGCTTGTACTCGCTCAGGAGCCGTGATCCATTCGAGCGAGTCTGGTCTGACAAGCGAGACGCCGCAATGTTGCGTGCTGACGCATGGGGCCGCGACGAGACGGACGCTCGGCGAAGTCCACATCCAGGGCTACGCCTGATCTGTGCCTCTCCTTTGCTCAGGAGGCTACTGACCAAGAGAGATCGGGACTTGCTTCTGCTCATCAAGCTCGAACGCCACGAGAAGAGGCATGGACAAGACAGCGAATGGAGCCACACGATCGCCGTAGTTCGCATTGCTAAGACGCTTGACCTTGAGTACTTCGAGGGGCGCACGAACCATGCATACAGACCTGGGCGCTAGGCGCGCGCACCGGGCACGGACTGCGGCGAACACCTATGCTTCTTTGTGCTTGCAGTGTGAGGCGCGCCGCTCTGACACGTCAGGCGACGGCTCCCGCTCGTGGACCAACGCTGCGGTGCGAGCTGAAGCACAGAAGACGTAGACATCGACGCTGTGTTCTCACGATGCCGTGACTGGGAGGCACCCGTCACCACTCTGCGACGGTCACACGCGTTCTCTGATCGGTCCCCCAGGCTCCACAGGGACCACGGCTTCGCTGTTCTGGTCAGCGCTCTTCACCGCTGTCACCTACTTCCCCGCAGAGGGGCATCGGCGACAACGTAGACAGAATCCTCACTTCTTGGTTCGAGTCCCCTAGGGTCGCGTGATGTGCATCACACTCGCTCCCGTAGCTGGAATCCCTCCTTCTTCGTTTAACGATGGGCTCGGGGGCAGATCAAGCTGGGCGTAGTCCGGGTCCGTGCCGACGCAGCCTGTCATCTGCTGCAACCTGGGCGCAACCCCCAAGCGATCCCGATTTCGGATCCACCCTGGAGGTCTCACGGGAGCACGTCGGCGCCTACTGCTGCGACAGTGACGCTCTCAACTCCGAAAGGCGACCGGTCAGTTCTCGGGCCTTCACAGTGCCGGGCTCATCACCGATGAATCGAGACAGCGCTTGCGCCTGCGCCGCCAAGTCCGAGAGCTTATCCAGCTCAAGACCTCTTCCCGAGCCAGCCTCGATCCTCCAGCGGATCACGTCACGGACGGAGTTTGACCAGGCGGTGATGTACCCAAGGCGCCGGTAGAGGTCCACCTGGTCTTCCGAGAGCTGCGCTTTCGTCAGCGCCGGTCTGCTCTCTAGCCGTATGTGCAAGCGCTTGGCATGCTGGCTTCCGAAGTAGTTGTCAGAGAAGTCGAAGTGCCTCTTGGCTCTCCACAGATGGAAGGCCGCCCAGCACCTAGCAATCCTCCAGACCTGCGTCCACCTTCCCCCGCGCTTGAGCGCCTCATGGAGGCTCTCTACTGCCTGGGCAGCAAGCAAGTGGAGGTTTCCCGCTGCGCTCGACAGCCGCTTCCTGCGCGGGACGGACTCGGGGCCAAATCCACAAGACCAGCATACGACCGAGGCTCCAAGCAGGCGAACCCAGATCCCAAGCCACCGACCGCCAATAGCCGCCATCTGAGTCCACCAGGGGGATCCCCTGTCGGCGGCGCTACCGCGCTGGGCCGCGGGTGAACGGACGCGTAGCAGTGACGCCCGTGTCTCGGCGAGACCGAGGCGCGCGCTGCTCAACTCGATCCGCTCTACTGCATCTTCGGAAGCTCTCAGCGCGGCGGTGTAGCCCTGCTCGGAGAGAGCGAGCGATTGGGCGGTGTGGGATTCGAGGAAGTGAGCTCGCGCCTTCGCTTTCTGATACCAGACCTGGTTTCGCAAGGATGGTCTGTCGTCTGCCATCCCCGCAAGCAGCGCGAGGGCGGCTGAGCCCGCCCCCACGTCAAGCGCTGCCAGACACGCCCACCTCGCCGCTTCGCCTGGCGGGAATGCACTCGTATCGACTGGCAGACTCCCGCATGGGCGCGCAGAGCTTTGGGAACCCCTTGGTTCCGGCTCCATGCTGACGGAGGCACGCTGTTCAAGAGAGAGCGTGGCAGACAGTCTCTGGAAGAACGGTACGGCATCTCCACACATGGCCACTGTCGATGGGAAGCCAAGGATGCGTCTAGCATCTAGCGAGACGTCTGCATTCTGCCCGTGCAGATTCCAGTAGAAGCGAGACGCGCCCGCCTTAAGCAGCAACGGGCAGATGTCGAAGTCGAAGCCGCTGTACCCAAAGACGACGACGGTCTTGCCGTGGATGAGCTCTTTCAAGAGATCCCGCTTCCAGGGAGGAAGCGCGCGCTCTGCCGAGAGCGAGGAGACAACTGTGCGGGGTTCATCGATACTGCCATGGATCTTGAAGAGAGGAGGCAGTGCCGGGGACCATGAGTCGAGCTGTCTCTCCTCGAAGATGCGGGTGTTCTCCCGCGCAGCTGGCGTCCAGCACTGCTCGATGAGGGTATCATAGTTCGTCGTCACAATGGCCGAGGCAGCAGGCGGAGAAGCCGCAAGGCAACCTGCAAGCGTCGAGTGTATCTTGTTGCTCGTTCCAGACGCGAGGTTTCGCACCAGGAACTGCTGGACCGGGCCCTCGCCTATCTGGGCATCATAGATGTCCAGCAAGCCCTCAAGGGGGACACCGTGGACTTGGAGTCGTTCCTGCAAGCCAGGAACGGGAAGCTCGCAGCCTCCGAGCGCGGCAGCAAGGGTCGCTGCAAGGTCAACGGGAAGTGTCCGGAACGTGTCCGATCCGATGAGCATAGCAGCCAAGCTTCGCCGGAGCTCCTCACCAGTCGGGAGACAGGCCGGCGGAGGCTTGGAAACACCCGCGCCGATGAAGAACACGAGATCTTGCGGAGGCACCGCAGCGATTTCGTCGACGAGATCAGTGTTACTGGGGTAGTCTGCCACACTCACCTCCGCCGGGAGACTCCAAGAGGATATCAACCTGATCCCCCAAGACTGAACCGCGGCATCAGGTGAACCTCTCACCTTGACGTACCTACAGCGTGGAGGAGCCAAGGTGGCCGCATTGTAGATCGGAACGGCGAATGCGGGTCTTGGCTGGCATGATGTGGACCCGGATTACCAGCGAGCGACGGCCACTCGAGTTCTCTGATCGGTCCCCCAGGCTCCACACTACCACTCTGTAGTCAGAACGAAGGTTCTGGTTACAGTCATGCAGGCTCCACAGCCCGTGTATTCTCGTTCCCTTCTGCCGTTTCCGCCTTCGCGCTAAGGCTGTCAGCCCGTTGTTGGTGGGAACGCTGTGTAGCCGCCAAGGAGATGCGAGCAGTTGCGCTGCCCAGGATCCAGGGGTTCGCCACGATGCTCGCAGACAAGCAGAATCTCACGGCCCCTCCGCCAACTGGTGATACAACTCTCGGCTCACCCGACTGGCGGCCGTGCAGATTGCCAGCCTAATCTGAGAGGCCAACCCTCCTGAGAAGGTTGGTATACCGAGGATCCGAGCGGACGGAGGCAAGATGGGAGTCCATCTTCATCGACGAGAGCTGGGGATCGCGTTCAGCGTACGCGCGCTCGAGAAGCTCGAATCCCTCTTCATTCCGACCCAGCGCGAAGTGAAAAAGAGCGACCAAATAGGGCGAGAGCGGTTCCGTCTTTGCGTGTTCAAGAACCGTGTTCAGCGACGCCTCAATGGCGCCGCTATCCCCCTTGGCTTCCCGGACGGCAGCGAGGCAGAGCTCAAGTTCCGGATCGAAAGACCCTGCGAGCTCCCGCGCTCTCTCAAGGTCGGCCTGAGCCAGATCCAGCCGCCCTTGCTGTAGGTAGATCTCCCCACGCCACGCGCGCAGAACGCGATTGTCCTCTCCGAGCGCGAGCTGCATGTCGTATTCAGCAAGCGCCAGGTCTAGCTGCCCGGCGCTCTGGTAGGCATTCCCGAGGGCACCGTGCTGCACGGCGGACAGAGGGTCGAGCGTCTGAGCCGTCATGAGCGCGGCGATTGCCTCATCAGATCGTCCGCACGTGGAAAGATACAGTCCAAGCCAGTGATGGGCCAGCGCGTAGCTGGGCGAGAGTTCAATCGCCCTGCGCAACTCCCTCTCCACTCCTTCTAGGTCGAACTCCCAAGAGAGGATGCCCGCAAGCGCAACGTGGGCCTCCGCCAGATTGGGGTCAAGGGTCAGTGCTTCAAGTGCACTCGCCTTCGCCTTGGGAACCACGTCAGCGAGCGCCATGGGTTCGTAGTTGGGCAGGACCGCGTATGCGATGGATAGCGCCGCGTGGGCTGCAGCGTGCCCGGGGTCGAGCTCGATCGCTCGCTCAAAGCACTCGATAGCGTTGCGGATATTGCCGGTGGACCTGCGACTCATGAAGCCGCGGCCCTTCAAGTAGGACGCGTAGGCTTCCGGATTCGCTTTCGCCGGCTCGCCGGCCGGCCGCATGGCCCTCGGCACGAGCTGGACTTCTAGAGCTGTGGCAACGCTGCGAGCAACCTCACTCTGGACCACGAACACGTCATCCAACGTGCGATCGTACGTCTCCGCCCACAGATGGGCCTCGCGTGCGACATCGATGAGTTGGAGAGTGATCCGCAGGCGATTCCCCGCTTTGCGGACACTCCCCTCGAGAACCACACCGACGCCCAGCTCGCTGCCGACCTCCGACACTGCTTTCTTTGCACCGCGGTACTTCATCACCGACGTAAGGGCGATCACCTCGAGTCCGCTTACTCTCGATAGGGTGAAGATCAACTCCTCGGTCAGCCCGTCGGCGAAGTACTCATCTCCTGGTTCTGGGCTCATGCTCATCAGTGGCAGGACGGCGATGCGGGACGACTCCCCTGCTGGGTGCGCCGGAGCCTCGTTCCGCATCCAGGGGAGGAGCATCTTGTAGACCTCGATCGAGACCTTCACGTTCTTGAGATCCTTCTTGCCGAGGCTCGCCATGGGGAGGTCCGTCTTGTTCCAGACTTGGTCGTAGACCTGACGGGAGAGACAGATTCCTCCAGGTTCAGCCAGCGGCTCGATGCGCGAAGTGATGTTCACCCCGTCACCGAAGATGTCGCCGCCCCGGTGAACGACATCTCCGAGGTGAATGCCGATACGCAAATGGATGGCGCGGTCAAGAGGGACCGCGCCGTTGCGCTCGTGGAGGGCCCGCTGGATCTCAACAGCGCAGCGGACAGCCTGAAGGGCGCTGGGGAATTCGACGAGAAACCCGTCTCCTGTGCCTTTCACCTCGCGGCCTTCGTGCTCGGCGAACAAGGGGCGAAGGAGTCGCGCGTGTTCTTCGAGGAGTGCCAGAGTCAGGGCTTCGTCGGTCTGGGTAAGCGCTGTATACCCGACAACGTCCGTCAGCATGATAGCTGCAAGCTGTCGAGTGTCCTTGTCCATGACCTCGCTCTCTCCTTCTTGTCCGGCAGTATGGGATCTCGGGCGTGCCGCGGCAAGTAGAGACCAGCTCCAGCTCACGCTCCCGCAAAGGAACTGTTGGGGTTGGCAGGAACGAGGTGGGCGCGGACAGCCTATAGTCCCCCAATGAGGAGGCATGACCTGGCTGGCGCTGCCACCTTGCGATCAGGACGAGAGTTCTGCTTGCAGTCATGCAGGTTCCACAGAGATTGCTCGTCCTGGTCTGAGTTTCGTCCCTTCGTCGCAGCCACCCACCGCTCATGTCGGGTGAGTCTTGCGAGTGACCTGCCCTGTACGCTAGCGACCGGTTCGGTCACGGGCAGAGGGCGAAGAGCACGTCTCGCGCGAGCACCATCTGGAAGAGACGCCTCGGCTCATCACCGATGGGTCGGACGGTGAGGGTCAGGTCCGACCCCTCGACGTTCGCTGCGGTCATCGTGAAGGCGACCTGCGAGTAGGGCTGCCCTCCCTGGGCGCTCGCGCCGAACTCGGCCAGACCTCGCCGGAGAGGAAGATCGGAGTCCGCGGAGGCCGGGTCGAGAAAGCGCAAGACGAAGGTCCCGACGGGCACATCACCGTCGTAGCGGTACGCCACTCCAAACGCGGTGAAGAAGTGAAGGCCGGCCCGCTCGGCCAGAAGCGCGTTCAATGCAGCGTACAAACCCTGTGGGTCGCTCGCATGGATGAATGACTGGAGTACAGAGTCGGGGGACAGGATCGAGCAGGCTCCCGGGCCGATCACCAGGATCGCCGACGCCACGCCCTGCAGTCGGCCGGTCAGCCCCTGAGCCGCTGCATCCTCGCTCAGAGTCGGGATCTCTCCTCGATAGGCGCTCAACGCCTCGTCCAGAGCCGCCGCAGACGATGACAGGATGAGCAGCCCGTCCTCGGCCACAACGGCCGTATTGAGGATGGCCAGTTCACTCTTGGCCAGCCATGCTGCCCCGAAGTCAAGCGGGTGCGAGTAGACCGCCACGCCGTGCGACTCCGTTTGCGTGAACCCGCGCTGCTCGAACAGGGACACGAGTAGGCCAAACTGGAACCCAGCAGCGAACTTCAGCACGTAGACAGACATCGCCGTGCCATTTGTGAAGTTGGCCTCCCACTGGAGGTCGCTGCTCCGCCATCCCCAAAGCGCGGCTTGGTCCGGGTGGTTCGCTCCGAAGGCAGAGGCGGCGGCCTGGCCTCGGCCGAGACTCGTGGTGAGTGCCCTCTCCGCGTCCTCGGGGCTCTGCTGGAAGGCCGCATCGAACCCAACGTAGCCCTTGAGCACAGTCCAGTCCGTGAAGTAGACGGTCGCTGAGACTGACCCTGCCGGGACGAGCGACAGCACGTCGAGGAGCGGTGAGGAGTTGGCCACGTCCTCGCCCAGTACGCCGACCGCGCCCGCCGCCACAACGAGGAGCAGGAAGAAGATTGATGCCTTCATCACACCTCCGTACCACTGGCCGACAGCACGCACCATTGGCATCCTCCTCACCACCTGCGACGCTCTCCGGTCACGATCTCTCTCAGGTGCCGCTCTGCTGTGCAGGGCGAATGCGATCCCACGTTCCGCTGACCTGCCCGCCAGAGCGTCGGATCTCTCGATCCGAGCTGCCCCACCATAAGCACTGCTGGCCAGTCACTGCAAGTGCTGCGCGTAGCCCGCGTCTGGGCCAGCCGGACACCCTGCTGCATGGCTGAACCCTCTACGCCCGGCAGGTGCGTGACGTCTTGTCGCTGTTGGCGGAAGCTGCTAACTTCTCCTGCGACGCGGACCGCACGCGGGGCAGGTCAAGATGGCCTCGATCGTCCAGCTGAGAAGGCCATGAGTTGGTCCGACGGAGAGCGGCTGACGTCCTCACCAGCGCCGGTGGACAATGGCTCTTGGTGAACTGAGCGAGAGAGGTCATGGAGGACAGCACATGAAGAAGGTCACTGCGTTCGTTGGAAGCGCCCGCAAGAAGCACACGCACGACGCCGTCTGCCGGTTCCTGGACCACCTGCAGGCGCGGGGTGACGTCGAGTGCGAGATCGTCGCTCTGAGCGACTACCGGCTCGAGGTCTGTCGCGGCTGCAAGCTGTGCTTCGAGAAGGGGGAGGAGGCGTGCCCTCTCAAGGACGACCGGGACACGCTCATCGCGAAGATGGTCGCGTCCGACGGCGTCGTCTTCGCATCCCCGAACTACCTGTTTCAGGTCTCCGCCATCATGAAGACCTTCCTCGACCGGCTCGCCTTTTTTGCCCATCGCCCGCGCTTCTTCGGAAAGACCTTCACCAACATCGTCGCCCAAGGGTTCCCCTTCGACAGCAAGATTGGGAAGTATCTGAACTTCGCGGGCGCCTGCCTCGGGTACAAGACCGTTGGCGGAAGCCACATCACGGCCCTTGAGCCGATGACGGAGAAGGAGGCGCGAAAGGTCGACAGGGTCCTTGAGAGGCACAGTAGGCGGTTCCACCAAAGTCTGATGCGGTCGAACCTCCCTGCGCCGTCGTTCGTCATGCTCATTGGTTTCCGGATCGGCCGCACGACGCTGAGGCTCGAGCTGGACGATCGAAACTTCGACTACAGGTACTACCGAGACAAGGGTTGGTTCGACTCCGACTACTACTATCCCGTTCGCTTGGGTCCGCTGAAGAAGGCGGCAGGCAGCCTCTTCGATGCGCTCGGCAGGAGGATGGCGAGAAAGAGAACGGGATGAGGTGAAGAGGGGCGCGATGGGCAGGCCCTGCGATCACGCATCCGAGACCACGCGCCCTGCCCTCCGAGAGCACGACGACCGCTTTTCGTCGCCGCAATAGAAGCCTTGACCCTCAGGCGTGAACCGGGGAGACGCCGAGTATCGCGGCTCGATCCGCGCAACCGTGGGACTCTCGTACGACGAGAGCTGGGTTCCCGAGTGGCGCACTCAGTTCTGCGACGTCAGTCTCCCGCGTCCGACATCGACCCGGACGAGACGCAGACGTTCGAGATGTCGATCCCCGTGCTTCCGCCGGCGGCGATCGAGATTCTCCGACAGCAAGCCGTGCTCTACGGCTATCAGGACCCGGATCACGATCACGACTACCACGGGTTGCGCATCCCTGCAGGGACGCGGCACCACTGCACGTTCATGCCGTTCGGCGAGTAGCAGCCGGGCGCTGCTAGCGGGAGCCGTTCCCAGATGCCCGAACTCGGCTGGAAAGCACTTGCTGGGCATGCAAGAGACCAGGGGTTCGAGCTACCCCCTAGGCTCCACCAAGGCAGAAGCGCGATCCGATGGCCGTTCCCGCTTCACACAACGCTGCCTCTGCCTGCGAGTGCCATCGGTTCTGCTGACCAACCCGTCAAGGAGCACCGGACTCCCCCATTCTGAGCTGCCGGCTCGCGGCAACAGGGGGGGCGCTCCAGATCACCAAGTGCGTTCCTCCTGCTTCGTGCGCGTGGCAGACAGGCGAGCGTTGCGGCAAGACCTGGCCGGCCAACCCAGGGAGCCTCGAAGACAGGTTGATGGCAGTCTCACGAGTCGCCTAGCGTCTCCTCATTGACCGTCGAACCGAGTTCCTAGCTCTGGCCGCCGTCTTGCCTGGGGCCATCCTTGCTCCTGGGCTTGAAGAAGGCGAGACGGCCCTAATGCCGCGGATCAGGAGTGTCGCGCCGACTCCCAGCAGAAAGGGGAGGAATGCCAGCAGCAGTCTTTCAAGCCTCAGCATCTGTTCACTCGAGAACACGGCCACGAAGTCCCCCTGCCCTGCGGGCAGGCTGAAATCCAGTCGGTAATAGCCGCGCCACGGCGACTCGGCCTCGGGCCCCTCAGCCACGCGACACTGCACTGGCTGGGCCGAGCACATCTGCAATACGTAGTCCGCCGGCACGTAGAGGAAAAGCGTCAGCGGACTTGCGTTGGCGCGGGCGTCAGGCGGCTGGAGGGAGGGCGAAGCAATCGGCAGTACGAGCCTCGTCTGCGAGAGCGTTGGTCG
Organism: uncultured bacterium; assembly: GCA_903857865.1. Classification (GTDB taxonomy): domain Bacteria; phylum Bipolaricaulota; class Bipolaricaulia; order UBA7950; family UBA9294; genus CAIOGO01. Next base: position 74,292 of record CAIOGO010000008.1, read on the forward strand.
CGACAGAGCGGCCTTCCAGATGACCCAGGCAAACCGCTGACAGGGAACGGCCTCGACTGCATCCAGCGGGATGCCAAGCTCGGTAGCGTTCCAGTAGCACGACCGCAACGAGAAGTCAGGGTAGAGCGAGAAACACTGTCCAGGAATCTGCCGCCGGGCCATATGCGGCACGACCACGCCTGGCAGAAAGGCTATGAGAGAGGAACAGGGTGATGGCATCGATGCGACGTTGTCAACACCTATTCCAAGGTCGACGTCAGAGATGCCGGGGCTGAGCACGATGGCTACCGACACCTGCGGCGCGAGGCCGCAGTCGGTGGCGAAAGACATCCGTGACACCGCGGAGTACGGCGTGCTAGCCGATTTCGGAAACAGGACCAGGACCAGTGCCACGCCAGCGAGGCCGAGAAGCGCGGCGCCGAGCGAGAACTCCCGCGACGCCGCCACGGCATGCGCGAGCCACTTCCACAGGCGGGCGGGAGTCCAGGGACTTCTCACGCAGTCCAGAAGCCAGTCATGCAGAACAAGCCACGCTCCGGCCAGTATCGCAGCACCGCTGAGCGTATATGGCAACTGGACATAGGCCTGAGAGGGCAAGTAGAGCGGCACACCAAGCCCAAACAGAAGGAGCGCACCGATTGGCCTCGCTCTCCAAGCGATGAGCGCACTCAATCCCACGGCCACGCCAATGCCCCAGTCCGGCAGAGCCATCGGCAGTCCGGGTGACCAGAAGTAGAGACCAGCAACCAGCCAAGCAGCGGAGCATCCATAGAGCAACCCGAACCCCAAGCGGCGTCTCCAGGCGCGGGGCCTTGTGCGCCTCAGAAGGACCGCCGCCCCGCATGCGACACCGGCGGAAGAGGCAATCCACTGGGGCGAGACCCTCCCCAACAGAGGGGCGAACACGAGAGCGACTGCTGCAAGCATCCCCCCGCACACGACAGCCGTTCTGAGCGGCCCCCTCACACGTTGAGCACTCGGGGTCGGGGCAGCAATCGCTGTGAGGAAGAGCAGGCCGAGGCCGCCAACGAATTCGCTACACGACAGGAGGTAGAACGCTACACCAATGCACACGACGATAGATGTAGCGGCCGTCGAGATGCCGAGGATCCGCAGAAGACGAGTCATCGGATGGCGACTCCGTTTCCATTGAGGGGCCGTATCCCTGCCGCAGATCTTTCTCCCAGACTGGTCCGCACCACTTGGCCGGCTCGCCAGGGTGCGCGGACAGCGTTCGTCTCGCCTGCTCACATCTCGCCTCTCCTCCACTCTACTGTGACTGCCTCCGCAGGTGAAGGGAGCCGCGCGACGAAGTCCAGGACGGGCTATCGATCTACCTTCTAGAAGCAAGTTGGAGGAGCTGCTAATCGGGCGGTTGATGTGTGGGAGTTCCGAGGACACAGTACCTGACTCGTGGGCTTCGGACCTCGTCTCCTCGGGCGGAGAACACGTCCCGTCAGTTGCCTAGGGTCTGCGAGGAAGGACTCACTTCCAAGCGGTCGGTCAGTGCGCGCGTGCTTCCTGAACTCAATGAACGCGTCTTCCTCCTGAAGCAGGAACGAATGGCGATCTGTGATGTCGGCAAGTATCTCGGGCGGTACAGCCAGCAGATCGTCCTTCCCGGCGGAAGGGTCGCATCCTACTTCTCTACACCTCCAGGCGACCATGGGTCGCGTTCGCGCTTGTGTGCTGGGAGACGTGCATTCGTCACCACTCCGCGACGGCCACATGCGTTCTCTGATCGGTCCCCCAGGCTCCACAGCGCCGGGATACCCGTTCCCATCAGAGATGTCTGGTTCTTAGATCGGTCCCCTAGGGTCTGGGGTCCGTAGATTCCTCGCTATGGAAGGCCGTTCCCTGTAGCTGGCCGGCTCCCCCGGTGACTGCGCACCGAATGAGCTGGCTTGCAGTCGATGCCTCGAGGGCGGCTTGCCAGGGTTCTCCACATTCCTGACCCGCCTTCCGCACAGGGAAGAGGTAGAACTGCTGCTGTCGCCCCGCACTCCAGAATCCGGAACCATAGAGGACAAGCTCCAGGCCTGCCGGCAGGTTGTGTGCGCCAGTGGAAGCGTCTGCGATGAGCTCCGCGATCGCCTCGCGCATCTCCAGCTCCTCAAGATCGGCATCGTCATTCCAGATCGCGATGATCCCCGCTCTACTCTGCAGCTGTCTGAACTTGTCCTAAATCTTGTCGCGAGCCTTCCGTATGTCGCGCAGCGGGTCTCCGTAGATTGGGAGTATCTCCGGCACATTCTCACTAAAGGCTGCAGGAGGACCCTCATGGACGGTGCGGAAGCGCGTGACCTCGATCAAGGTAATCTCCCCACCCCGGGCGATGCCCAAGTCCGGCCCCTTCCTGCCGTGAGGCTCGATCGAAACCTCGAACCCGAGCCCCGCGAATACAAGTGCGTACTGAGCCTCAGCTAGATAGTCACGCAGGTCTTCGACTCCGGCGGCAGACGCGACGCGCCTGAACAGGGCACCAGCTCCTGGCATCTTGGCGATTCTGGCGAAGCATGGCCTGAGGTCTTCGGATGCCCCAGACCCAAGGAGCTCGGTCACTCGCTGAAGAGCGTTCTCCACATTCGACCGTCACAGACCCCGGACCAACCGTGAGGGTGTCCTCCTGATCCAGGCTACGGCCTGATCTCGGGTCAGGCAAGTTGCTCGTGGCGGTAAGAGCACACAGCGCGTGCGGGTTGCAGGCCGTCTGAGAAGATCTCGGCAACCACGCCTATCGATCTCCCGCGCGATCCCTCCTCCGCCTTGCCTGTCCTTCGTGAGGTCTTGGCAGTCAGCTAACGTGTCGTAAGATGATGCTCGCGACACGCATCCCCGCGTCGCGATCGGCACGTTGGCTGAGATGCAGCGATCGAGTCACCCATCCCACTCACGTCTTATCAGGGGCAAGCGCTTCGTGCCTGGGCTCCTTTCTTTGCCGGCGGACAAGTATGGCGGTATCCTGCTCAAGGTGGTGCCTCTTCGGGTGCGAGATGCGAGCGGTCCCTCGTAGCGGCCAGCAGGGTGGAGGTATGAATGGAGTCACGTCTGCGCGCGCTCTACTATCCATTCTCGCGATGCCTTGACGCAGAAGCTCTGAAACGGGCCGTCCTATACTTCGATGAAGTGTGGTTTCTGGATCCTCTCACAGCAGACCAGAGAGACAGCGCCCTGTCCGCAGCCCCTAGGAAGTCCACGGGCTATACAGTGCGGATGGTGCACGAACGATGGCCATCGATCCGCGACGACTACGCGTATCTCGCTGAGGAGGGCATTGCGAGGTTTGTGGATCCCCGTCCACTGCTGGTTCGTTGGGACAAGCTGTTCCTGGCAGCCTTGCGGAGCGACCTCTCGGACGATGCATTCGTCAGGCTCTCCTTCGGTGCGGGGCCTATGGTGTGGGACATGCTTCGGGCGAAGATGCCCCCGTCGATCTTCCATCTGCTAGATCCTCGGGGCATGACTTTCGATGAGGCTGTGGGCGGGCTCGAACTGCTCTATACGGACCACCCACACGAGGTATTCAGGATTGCCAAGCCCTTCGGTGAGTATGGGAAGTACGTCGCGCAAGGGCTCATCACGGGAGATGGAGAGGCCTACAGCCTTTCGTACCCGCAAGGGGTGTCCCTTGGCCTGACTCACGCCCTGCTTCTCGCTGAGCAGGAAAGCGTGAGCCTTCTCACTGACAACGACGTCCACTACTCCCTCATGCTCAACCGGTTCCAGAGAGCCATGAAGCACCCCGAAACGCAGACTGTGCGTCGGATCATTGCTCATGCAACACCCGAGGAGCTGCTCAAGCAACAGCTCGTGGCCACAAACCTGATCGACACGGTCCTTCCGGAACTGAGGCTGTCGGAGTTGACTGTTCAGGATTGCGTCCGCTTCCGCAAGGAAGCGCGCGATGCGCTTGGACGCTTCCGAACGCTGGTCGCTGAGCTGTCGGCCGAGATCGAGCGCAGCCCCTGGGACCCGGAGTTCGACGTCGCGATAAGAAAGGTTGTCGCCTCGAGAGTCCTGCCCGAACTGCAGAAGCTAGAAGACGACCTGGCGGGCGTCTATCAGAGCCTAGGCGGCCGTCTGCTCAAGAAGGCGGCGGGCGGATTGGTCGGTGGCGGGTCTTCGTTTGCCGCGTCTATCCTTGCCGGGCTCTCACCTTTCGCTCTGCTTACGCTGTCCTGCACTGCGTTGGCAGCGAGCATGGGCGTGACAGCTGTGGAGCTGATCGAGAGTCTACTGCAACAAAAGCGGATTGCGTGCAACACCATCCACTACTTGCTGCAGCTGAAGGAACTGCAGTAGCGGGGGGCATCTGCCATCTAGGAGAAGCCAAATGGTAGCAGCAGAAGCGCAGCGACTCGAAGCGTACTCGGAATCCGTGGCGCGTTTTCGGGAACTCCTTGTAACTCAAGGCGAGGAGCAGGTGAGACTTCTCGTAGCCGGAACGCGCAAGGATGAGTCTCCTTCCTTCCGCAGGCTCTGTCTTGATTACCTCCTAGAACAGGCGACGGAACAGAGCTTCCAGATGGCGTCGAGCGTCCTAGAGGACTCTGACCCCGTCATCGTGTGCCGCGCACTCGCCTACTTCTCCGAACGGAGAGCTGCGGTTGACAGCCTGGTCCTAGTCCGGTTGGCTTCACGCAAGGACGAGGAGGTGAAGCGCGCCGTATGGAAGTACCTGGGTGCAGTCCGAGACGAGGAGGCAGCTTCTGCCTTGGAGATGCCTGCGGATATGCCGGTGCCTTTGCGGTGCGAGGTGCTGAAGGCGATCGCGCAGCAGAGATACGAGGCGTTGTTCAGCGTGGTAGATAATGCGCTGAAGAGCCATGACCCCGCCGTGAGATGCATGGCCTTGCGCTCGTCAACAGCAATCGGAGCGCTGAAGCACCTGCCAGAGGTCCTGCAGCTTGCCCTACACCCGCACGACCTCGGTACCTACTTCAATGCGAAGGACGCACTCGCGGCGTACGGTGACAGGGCAGTCGAGCTCTTGGCCGCAAGATTCCGCGAGGGGGACGAGGGGGAGCGCTTCCGCATGCTCCGCCTTGCGGCTCACATTGGAACCCATCAGGCAGCGCACTTTCTGACCGCCGCTATCCAACGGCCTGGAAGCGAAGCGGAGAGAGAGCTTGCGATCGAACTTGTGGGGGCATTGCGCGCCCGCACGGCGGCTCCAGCTCTGCTAGAGCTGATGAGGGAACTCCAAGTGGCAGGGAAGACGCTCTTCACAGTCACCAGAGCCCTAGCGAGTATCGGTGACGATAGCGCCGTCGATGCTGCAATTGCATGTCTCCGTGATGCGGAGGCGTACCACTGCGGGTGGCACGCTGTCGCGGCCCTGGCGGAACTTCTGGGAGCGCTTGGCGACCAGCGCACTGCGCCAGAGCTTGAACGCAGTCTGCACAAACTCAACAGAGGCGCGTTCGCTGACGACTCCCCGGCCTACCCAAACTGGGGAAAGGCATTCGCCGTACAGCACGTTGAGGATGCCCTGTCGAGCATTCGAAAGCGAATCGGTGGGGATCGAGAAGCGGGACCAGGACCTACTCCCTAGGGTCGAAGGGCGGGCGAGGTGGTGCTTCGACTCTGCGACACCCCTCCGAGCCGCAGCTCTCCGCGTTCGAGGGGCTGCGGCCGAGGCGCAGGCTGAGGTCACCACTCGGCGACCGCCATCCGAGTTCTCTGATCGGTTCCCTAGGCTCCACAACTGCAGCAATGGAGGTCTGGACAGACTTCCTCGTCCTGCCGAATGCAGGGCGACTGCTCTTGGGAAACGCCGCGGCCCGCTCCGCGCGACCGTGGGGCTCTCGTATGCCGAGAGCTGAATGCCCAAGCGGTGCACGCAGTTCTGCGATGTCACCTTCCCGCCCGTCCGCCTTGACCCCGGGGAGACGCAGACGTTCGAGCTGACGATCCCGGCGCTCCCGCCGGCTGCTCGACGTTCTTCGACGGCAGGCTGTGCTTCACGGCTACCAGGATCGGGATCCCGAGTACGACCGCCTCGGGCTGAGGAGTGCGACGGGGACGCAGCACGACTGCACGTTCATGCCGTTCGGCGAGTAGGCGCGGCGCATCGCTGAGCTGAGACCGACCCAAGCTGCCCTTGGCTCAATTCAGAGGGCGCCTGCATGTCATGCAAGAGGCCATGGGTTCGAGGCTCCCCACGCCCCACAACCGAGGGGACGCACGGAAACGTCCATCTCGGGTCTCCGCTGCCCCACGAATCCTACTCTGGTTCGGTTGGTCCCGTCGACCCAGCGTGCCCCATCGCGAAGCCTCATGCCTTTCTGGGCCTGCGCAAGTGCTCTATCAGCATCCGGCCATCTGGAGCTCCTTAGTCCACAGCGTTCATCAGGCGGAAGCGGAGGGTCTCATACTTGTCGAGAAGAAGCTCGCCGAACGACGTTGAGTGCTCTAGCAGCGTTCTGATATCGTCCCCATTGACCGTCAGCACGGCACACCCGTCTTGGTGGAACCAACGAAGCTGAGTTAGCTGGGCGAACCTCAAGTCCCCGGCCGCGCCCTCGCCACTGATGCCCCGCCGAGCGAACAGGATTCCGCACGAGCACCTGTGGAATCGCATCTTGGACACGAAGTGGTTGAGCGCCTCAACCCCCACTGGAGTATCCCAGTTCTTGCATTCCACGATGAAAGCTCGGCCGAGGACATCCAACAAGTAGGAGCTGTAGGACGTCCTCTGCGTGATGATGAGATCTATCTCATGATCTGCAGTTCGTGACTTCGAAACGACGTGTGTTCCAGGCAGCGTCCTGAGGAGATAAGCGGCAAGACGCTCGAGTCTGTCTCCTTTCTCCCGTGCGGCGATCCCACCCTCCTCTAGCCGTTCTGCTAGATAGGCCACAAGATCGGGGTTCAGCGGGATTTCGCTCGTGCCGATGGCGAGCGGCATGGGAAGTAGGTCCTTGCACTCCAACTGGATAGCGAGTGCTTCAGGGTAGTACCAGAGTCTATCGTCTCGCGGTGTGGCGCGTACTTCGGCAGCCATCGCGGCAAGTCTGCTCGAGGCGACTCCGAAAGTTGTGCGAAGCGTGCGCGCAGCAGGCATCTCAAGCGCAGTGTCGTTGTCGGAGAGGGCATCCTCAATGAAGGCCAGCACGACATACCACAGGGCTTCGTGCGGCTGCCGAAGTTGAAGGCTGACTATCCCCGCTTGGTAGGTGACGCTTCCTTTGTGGAGCCTCTCACCTGACTCCTCCTGCTGGGAGCAGACGTGATGATACAACCAGGTCGTCAACGTCAACGCCTGCTGGAGCAGCCCATGTTGGAACAGCCCAGCAAGGGCAACCTTAAGGGTCCGCCAGGTCTCGGTATCACTCGGCAGAACAAGCCTCCCAGGACCAACGTGCTCTTCAAGGAGCGCGATGACACCTTCGATGTCTCCCTGGCCGGACTCAAGTCGTGATGTGATCTCGGCATGGAGTTCTTCCAGACTCTCGATCGGGCACACCCCCACCATCTCCCTCGGTTGTCGTCCTCCCCCCTACGCGCGTGCGGCTTCTGGCAACTCCCGGGCCCCCTCCCTGCGCTACTGATGGACGACCATGGATGCAACGAACCAGTTTGTCCTTGCAGCGCTGCCTATTGCAGAGGACGCACTTCTTCCCAAGTCCCGTCCTTGTTGATGCTGATCTTGGCGCCCTTCTCAACAGCCTTCTGGAGCAGGAAATCCCTCAACAGAGGGATACTGACGGAGTACTCAGCGTAGAGAACGCCGTAGTCGATCCCCTCTTCTGGGTCTCTCGGATTTGGGACACATGACCGTCCAGCCGACGCTTCGTATCGCGTGACTCCGCAATGAGCGAAGATGTTTCTAATGCTGCTAGCGCGGCGTAGTCGCTGAACTGTCTCCTTCCCGGCCTTCCCATCGCTCGCCAGTATCTTCTCAAGTATCCTGACTTTCAGGCCAAAAGAGAAGTACTCGTCGTAGAGGACTTCGTGGTAGAAGGCCAATGACAGACGGCCCAAGTAGTGGACTCCGATCACACAGTCGACCAGAGCCTCCAGTCCAATGAACTCCTCTATCACACTCGCTCGCTGTACGGAGATCTCATGCTCTTCGCCCATCTCACGCCTCCGCCTCACGCTTCTCAGGGTTGCACGTGATCTCAAAGGTACTGGATCGTTGCGGCATTCGCGCTCTCGCACGCCGAGCCACCGGTGTCGAGTCCTGCATTCGCGCACCCTCAACCGCCCGAGCATACGGACGTCCCTCGTCGCGGCGCTACTGACATGGAACTCATGTCGGCTGCCCGGAGTCTTCTCGGCGGCCGCGCCCGTAAAGCTACCAGGTCGCGAACTCCCGCGGCAACCCACGTTCCACTCGGCATGTCATCGCAAGACCTCCTCCGTCACCTTGTGTCGCCCTGTCAGCAGTATGCGACCTCGCACGAGGCAAGGGTCAATCGCACCTCTGCAAGAGCTGAGCATGCTTGTCGCAGTAGTACGCAATCGCGACATCAGACGCCCTCAAGTGAGCGGAGCCGGGGTCTGCAATCCCTACAAGGCGCTCATCCGGCGAGCCCGTGTTCGCCGCTCTTGTGCAAACCATACCCGCGAACTGGCACAGCGCCTCGCCCCGCTGCTCCCTCCCTGCAAGGCCCACACGCGTTCCGACATCGGAGGCGATCAAACGGATTGGCCAATCCGTCACCTCACGGCCGTCGCCACCGAGAACCCTCGCGGCCTTGTCCAGCCACTTGACTACTGCAAGCCTCTCATGAGCGAGCTCCTCGCCGAACTCGCCAATGACGATGAGTCGCTCCTGTAGGGGGTTGCGGCGGTACAGCCCGGCAAGCAACCGAGCCACTCCCCAGAAGCCGAGGTGGCTCTTGTAGTGTCCCTCGAATCCAGGAAACGATCGGCGCACCTGCTTGATCACGTCCTCCGGCGGCACGTGGATCTTGCGACAACCCATGGACACATCCTCCATGGTGCTAAGGTGGGCAACGACAACGTCGCATGATGCAAGGTGCTCCAGAAGGGACTCCTCATATCGAGTGTCACCAGTGAACCCCACAACAATGCTTGGCCGGCCGGCTGGAGAATCGCGCAGCTCGAAGCGGAGCCAGCGCGAATACTCCTTGTCAAGATCTGCGTGGCTACTACACTTCTGGGGCGACGGGGTCAGATCTTGACTTGACAGGTCCGGTTCACCAGACTGGCGCCATAGCACGCCCCCTGCGCAATCGAGGGCTGCTCCCTCTGGAAGCACCTGGGGAGTCGGCGGCGATTCCGCGGCTTGACCTGCCGACTCCTTGATCACCGCGGGGACGCAGCACGACTGCACGTCCATGCCGTTCGACGAATAGACGCGGACCCACTGGGGAACCAGCCCCAAACGGGCCTCGGCGCAGCTGAAGAGCGCTCGCATCGCATACAGATACCAGGGGCTCAAGCTCCCTTGGACTCCGCCACGGAACGCACGCTTGCGAACTGCACGGCTCGGCGCGATCTCTTGCACTCGCCGCTGTGCGCTGCATGAAGACGCCTTAGGCACCGAAGAAGCCGCACCTCGAATCCCGCGAGGTGTCCCGCGACGTGTGAGCAGTGCCCACGCCCCAGGCGAGCTCTCCACGCGCTTCGTCGATGGCGGATGTGCTTGCATCCGTATAATGTGTGGGCACCCATCGTAGGGACGTGTCCTGGGGGAGCGAGCCAAAGTGGGGAAAGCGACCAAAGCACGAGACATCATCCGCGATCTTAGAGGCGATACGACGCTTGCGAAGTCAGGGGCCGAGTTCCTCGACTTCGGGAGAGTGCTCCTCAGTGGCGTTCCTCTCGACTTGGCCGCCGGCATCGCACTCGTCACAAAGACCGTGGCCACCGCGATCGACGCAGCGCTTGTGATTGCCGAACGGCTGCACACGGAGGACGAAGAAGACGCACTGGGCCTCCGGGAATACGAGAGGTTCAAGGCGCTCTTGTATGTCACTGTGACGCGGCTCTTCCTTGAGAGCATCCAGGAGAAGCTTGCCACACTCAGAGACCTGCACGACCTTGCTCAGGAAGCGCGCGGTGGCGACAGGGTTGCCCAGCTTACCGCAGTCGTCACGGCGAGGATTGATGATCTGGAGAAAGCTGACATCTCCTACGGCTTCGGGATCGAACCTCTGAAGGGGGAAGCGCCACTGCTCTCGGCAATGGAGGAGTGGTTCATCGCTACCATGCTTTTCTACGGGTGTCGCCCGTCGAGAGCTTCAGCAATTGCGGCGGAATGCGTCGAGACTACAAGGAGCAAATTCCTTGTTCACATCAGTAGCGACACGCGCGAAGCTACCTGGATGCGGAATTTCCTTTGCCTGCTTGACAGGGGACACGAAGCCGAGATCGCAGATAGCCTGGCCAGTGTCCGCGATGCCCTCTCCGGATGGATCAGCAAGGCGGACACCCCACTCGCACAGCGCACGGCGCCCGCGTGGGATGCCTATAGGCAGGACCTAGAGACGCTGCCCGATCAGCGTGAAACCATGTACGACGAGTCCTTCGGTGTACGTGACGTATTCGTCCGCCCTGGCGGCACCTATCACATTGCGGGAACGGGCAGTTCGCTCAGCACTCCGTCGCCAGTCCAGGACCTTGGGATGACCCTTGGTGCACTCGTCAGCGAGCGTACGAGTCCTGAAGATTTCATCATCCTCTGCGGTGGCCCTGGGTCAGGCAAGTCGACCGTATGCCGGTTCCTAGCGAGCGAGTTGGCGTCCGACCCCCATGTTCATCCAGTGTTCATCAAACTCCGAACCGTCCAGGAAGCGGCGGACATCGTCGCGTACATCGAAGCGCACATGCAGCGGCTTGGCCTGATCGAACGGTCGGCCGATTTGCGTGAGCTTCCGAATCTCGTGGTCATCCTGGATGGATTCGACGAGCTAGTGATGGCAAGTCGCGAGAAGCTCAAGCAGTTCTTCAATGCTCTGCGGGATGACAAGTCGACAGGGCTGCTGAAGCGAGCACGAGTTGTGCTGTCAGGGCGCGACACGCTCTTCCCCCAAGGCCACGGCCTGCCGGCTGGGTCGCATGTTCTCGTACTGCTCCCGTTCGACCAGCCTAGGGTCGCAGCGTGGGCCGAGAGATGGCGCTCCGTCAGAAGGAGCCCCCCTGAGCGGGACTTCGACCCAAGTCCACTCCTAGCTCGGCCAGCAGAAGGCGGGGCATCGAGCCCGATTGCGGAACTGGTCTCTCAGCCCCTGACACTCCACCTGGTAGCCAGAGCCCACACTGCCGGGCGCCTTGATGTGAGTCTTGAGAAGGCAGTGGGTCTTCAGAAAGCCTACCTGTACAGAAGTATCGTGGCCGAAGCAATATCGCGGCAGCAACTGAAGGACGCCACCGCGGGGCGGCTTGAGCCGCGCGGCCTCAGTTGGTTTGTGCGACAAGTGGCTTGGAAAATGTACTCACAGGCACGTGACTCACTTGAGCTATCTGAGGTCATGCCCCTCATCGCGGCTCTGTGCCCGGGCGACAGTGGCCCAGATCCCAGCGACCTGGCGGAGGTGGCAGTCCTAAGTGCTCCCCACCTGAGACGGGGGGAAGAGAAGGGGTTCGAGTTCATTCATAAGAGCTTCTGTGAGTACTTCGCCGCAGAGGTAGTTGCGGAACACGTTGAGCGCCTCATCTTCACGGCTCCGGAGTATGGGACGAGACACGAGACGTGGCGTACGAGCGACAGTGACGCCGCAGCTACGTTGGCAGGAGTCTTCGGAGTGCGTCTGCTCACCGCAGAGGTTCAGGAGATGCTCGAGCCCATGTTGGGGGCGTTCACGGCTTTCCAGCAGGGATTCGCGGCGACTGACACGGCCTCGGTGGCGGAGAGAGCGCCAGGCCTGTCAAAAGTTCTCGATCGGATGCAGGGACTGTACCTCCGCACTCTGCAGGGCGAAGCACTGCAAACGGTACTAGAGTGGCGTCAACGTGAGGTGCCTTCTCAGAACCCTCTAGAAGTCCACGCGCGGTTTCTCGCCGGCTGCATGCTTGTGGGCAGCGCTGCTGCGCACAATCTCACGCGGATCGGCCTGAGTGACCCCACCCCGAAACCTCCCACGTACTTCGTCGGCGAGCCGTTCGAAGGGGCCTTCTGGCAGGCCATGTCCACGCTCACTGCGGGCGGCCTCCAGTTGACTGGAGGACTGGACGATCGGCTGTTCTCTGGCATGTCCGTCGCGCACAAGGAACTTGTCGTTTGCGACAGCTCGCATCCGATGCCGCTAGCGGCATTCAGCACGCTCGCGGGGTACGAGTCCGAGGTCCTGGACGAGGCCCTCTTATGCTATTCCATATCCGCGTTCCAGGACGCTTCTCGTCGCCCGCCGGATGGCTACGCGGCGGAAGACTATCTGACTTGCGACCGCTCTGCGAAGCGAGTGGTTGATCTGTCGGTATCGCACCGTGAAGCTCTTCTGAATCGTTTCTCCGAGGAGACTCTGCTCCACCTGCTGAACCACCTTGTCAGACTGCGTGTACTGCCAGCTAGACCGACAACGGCGCACCTTCGGTCTTCGATGATCTCGGCACTCGAACGCGTGGTCAGGCTCGTGGTGCGCAACTTCGGGATTCCCGCGCGTCCTCCAGAGCAGGTGTCTCCTCCGCCCATCATCGCGAGCTTCTACGAGTGGAAGTACATACTGGATATGGCTGCGGCCCAGGCAATCTCACAGCTCAGCGTCAGCCAAGCTGTCGCCCACAGCCGACCGGACGAGAGCACAGTGGCCGCAGAGCCTGCTAGTAGAAGCGGCGATGGGAGCGTTGAGGAGAGATCCTAGGGTGTCCAGTTTCGGAATGGTGTTGACACTTCAGGCCTCCTGACGGACTTCGTGACTGATCGCACCCCTGAAGACCTCCGCCGGAGTGCGCCCTTTGGTGCGGTAGCCCTGATGGGGTCGCTGGAAGTTGTAGAACTCGAGGAACCCGTCCAACGAGGTCTGCA
>CAIOGO010000009.1 GCA_903857865.1 uncultured bacterium
GATCGTCGAGCTCGCCTCCACGGAGCGACTGTTCGCGGAGCCGAAGCACCCCTACACAGAGGCCCTGGTGTCTGCCGTGCCCGTGCCCGAGCCGGACTACACCGTGGAGCGCATCATCCTCGAGGGGGACGTGCCGAGCCCAGTGAACCCGCCGTCGGGCTGTCACTTCCATCCGCGGTGCCGCTACGCAGCCGACGTCTGCAAGACCGACGCGCCGCTGTATCGCGACCTCGGTAGCGAGCACTTCGTCGCCTGTCACCGCGCCGACGAATTGAACCTCCAGCCGATTCGAGGGGCGTAGGCGCCGTACTCCCTCAACAGCTGGATAGGTCCCAAGATGCTCGGCGCGAGCCACAGCCCAAGAACGAGGACAGCACGCGATGGAACCTGCAAAGCCGAGCACGCGGGAGGAGCAAGAAGGCTTCGTCGATGCGGCCCTGGAGCGCGGGGAAGCGCTGCGTAGGAGTGGCGAATATGACGAGGGGATCCGCATCCTCGTCGATGCCCTCAGCCACCAGATCCATCGGGCGGCAATCTACTTCCGCCTCGGCAACCTCTACGTTGACAAGGGAGACCTCGAACGCGCGGAGGATGCCTACAACTGCGCCCTCGAGGTCGATCCCGATCACGCGAACGCGCTTCACAACCTCGCGGTTGTCTACAAGCGGCAGAAGCGAATTCACTTGTTCGTGAAGACGTACAAGGAGATCCAACGCAGGCCGCTCCGCCACTCTCTCGCCTCCACCCTGCGACAACGCGGGAGACCGCGCATTCGAAGCTACGGGTTCTGGCTCCTGGTCGTTGTGGTTCTAGTTCTGGTCTCACTTCTGATCGTTCGTGGCCGCTAGACCGGTCTGTAGTTCCGACAAAGGGCGATGTTCAGATCTTGTCTTGCGGTATGGGGTCCCGTATCGGGGTGTACGCCCTGGGCGACTGCATCCCAGCCGGGGAGTTGCGTTCGAGTGTCAGACCAACTCCCGGGGGCAGGCCAACCCCCTGGTTCTCCACTTCCGGGCCACAGAGAGACGCGTCCGAGTTGATCCAGCTGTCCTACCCTCATACGATGGCACGTCATGGTCCGTTTCCCTAAGCCGCTTCTTGCCGGCGATCTCATCGCCGTCACGGCACCGTCCTCTGGCGTGTCACGCCCTGCGATTGCACGGCTGGAGGTGGTTCTCAGTAATGTTCGTTCACAGGGCTACCGTGTCATCGAGGGCGAGTGCCTCCGCGGGCAGCACAAGGACGCTAGCGCTCCGCCCGCCCAGCGGGCCCATGAACTGATGCGCTTCCTCACCGATCCAGCCGTCTCGGCCATCATGCCGCCCTGGGGCGGAGAACTCGCAATCGAGTTGCTTGGCCTGATGGACTTCGAGGCACTGCGCTCCGTGTCGCCAAAGTGGCTTCTCGGGTACTCGGACCTTAGCACCCTGCAGGTACCGCTCACGATCATCTCCGGCTGGGCAACTGCGCACGGTCCCTGCCTGATGGACCTGGCGCCAACTCAGACCGATCCGCTGACTACGTCGGTACTCAAGGTCCTGTCCGCGGACTTCTCACGTCCCGTCGCGCAGGACGCCTCCACTCGCTATCAGAAGGAATGGATGGACTTCGAGATGCACGCTGACGCTCCGCTGAATCTCACGGAACCCACATGCTGGAAGCGGCTTGACGGCTCTGCCGTGCCCGTCGATTTCCGTGGCCGCCTGATCGGCGGCTGTCTCGACACCATTGCGCCGCTGGCTGGCTCCCCCTACGGCGATATCCCCGGTTTCGTGCGCGAGTCCGGCAACGCCGGAGCGATCCTCTATCTTGAGAATGCAGAGCTTAGCCCCACAGGTCTTGTCCGCACGCTGTGGGGTCTTCGGCTGAACGGTTGGTTCGAGGACCTGTCAGGCTTGATGCTCGGCCGCAGTACTGGACCTTTGCCGGAGAAGGCTGGCAGTCTCACCTACGAGGAGGCCCTGTTGGCCGTTCTGGCCGACCTGCCGTACCCGGTCCTCTATGACGTAGATATCGGGCATATGCCGCCGCAGTTCACCTTGATCAATGGCGCTACGGCTCAGGTCACTCTCGAGGCCGGGCGAGGTCGCATCACTCAAGGGAGATGAGGGAGTGACCTACGCC
The DNA here is from genome assembly GCA_903857865.1 of uncultured bacterium. GTDB lineage: Bacteria > Bipolaricaulota > Bipolaricaulia > UBA7950 > UBA9294 > CAIOGO01. The sequence goes on from CAIOGO010000009.1 coordinate 2,125, forward strand.
TCGATGCTCTGCCGCGCATCCCACTTCAGTATCCGCCTCGTTCGGAAGCAGCTCGGCCACCGCTCTATACAGACGGCGCAGATCTACACCGACGTCCTGTCCGAGGATGCGGCGTTGGCTGTAGAGGAACTCCCGCAGTAGGTTGTTGACGGGTCGCGACGTCCACGATACAGTCAGGCTGTGGCGTTCCGGAGAGCGGCGGTCAGATCGTCTGGAACGTTCCCCCATTGCCGCGGTCCCGCTCTCTCGGAAGCTCCGAAGGAGCCGGGGGTTCGATGATGAGGCGGCGAAGGCGCACGTTGTTGGCGGTGTCCTTGGCCCTTGCCGGTCTGATGGCAGGCCACGCGGCCTGCCGCGCGGCAACCACCTTTGAAGTGGTGGTGGGGCTCGGTGGCCATGTCGTACCGGGTCGCCTGGCCCCCATCCGTTTGACGTTCACCGGCCTTCCGGGCGACGCGGCTCGTCTTCGCGTCCTTCAGGACGTCGGGAATGCGTGGAGCGGAGAGACCACGATGTCCTTCGAGGTCCCGCTCATCTTGTCGGACGCCGGCGACTGCGAGGAGGTCCTGCCGTTCTACGACGTCGCCCTTCCCCTCCGCATCGAGCTCCTCTCCGCGACCGGGCGGGTCCTGGCCCAGAAGGAGGTCGAACTCCGCTCCAAGAAGGAGGATGAGCCCTTCCCTGTCGGGGTTGGGGCCTTCTCTACCCCCTTCGCTGACCGGTCGGTCCTCCTCTCCCCCGCGGAGCTTCCGCGGGACTGGTCCGCGTACGCCGCCGCGGAGAGCGTCTGGATCGGCCGCACGCGCAACGGCCTCGATGCTGACCGGTGGGATGCCCTCGCGCGCTGGGTTCTCTCCGGGGGCACGCTCGTCGTCTTCACGGGCGGCGACTTCTTCCTCCTCGACGCGCCCCGGCTGCGTGACCTCTTGCCCATCGCGAATCCGATCCTGACGGAGCGCGAGGACGGAACGCGCGCCCTCACGGGCGACCTTCGCGGCGACGCAGCCGTCCTCCTGTCGAAGGACGGCGTTCCCTGGCTCATCGTCCGGCGCTACGGCGGAGGGAGCGTCCTCTTCGTGAGCACGGACGCCTTCAGTCTGGATCGCGAGGAGTTCGCGGAGATCCGAGGCCACGTCCCCCCCACGCGTGCCCTGTCGCTCGTGGAGGCGACCTCGGACCTCCTTGATCGGCAGCCGATCGACCATCCTGACGCTTGGGCCGCTGCCCTCTTGGTGGGTCTTGCCGTCATCGCCCTGCTCTCCCTCGTCGCGCGGCGCGAGTGGCGGCCTTCGATGGGGCGGGCGCTGCTCGGCGTCTTCGGCTTTCTTGCCCTCTCATCTTGGCTGTATACAAACCCGCCGCGTGTCGTGAGCGACATGTATCAGACAGATACGAGACTATCGGTCTATAGCTCACTCGGCATATCTGTGTCGTGTTCTGCCCTATTCTCGTCGTCACGGCAGCCGGCGGAAGCAGAAGTGAGGCTGGACAGCGCTCCCTTCGAGTTCCTTCCGCGCGGCTTCGAGTCTGGATCCTACGGCCTCTCTTACAACGAAGGGACGGCGCGGATCGAACTCGCGCTCGGTGAACGGCGTCTCCTCGCCGCACACGGGACCGCGCCCGCGAGCCTTCAGGCACGGCTTACCGGCGATGAGGAGGCTCGCCTGACGAGCCGTCTTCCCCGCCGGATTCCCGACGCTCTCCTCCTGATCGACGGCGAGGCCTTCCTTCTGCCGGCCCTCGAGCCGTGCGAGGAGGCCACGGTCTACTTCGGGAGTCCTCTTCCTTCGGGTATGGTTCACTTGGGAGTCGAAGGCGGCCCGCTCGACCGTCTCCTCGCCGCTGCGGCGCGCATCCTCCCGCTCGATCGGGGGGCCTGGCTGGTCGCAGGAGAGGTCACGGAGGAGAGGCGGGCAGGAGACGGGGCACGGACGAAAGTGAGAGATGTGAGCCTCTATGTCGTGGAGGTGGAGCGTGACTAGAGCGTACGTTCTGATCGATCGCGAGAGCTGGCGTCCCTTCTTCAATCTTGTCTTTTTCTGCGGGGTCGCGCTCGTCCTCTCCATCCCGGGCGCCCGCGTCGTGCGGGACCTCGCGTCCGCATCGTTTCTCTCCCGCTCTCCAACCTTCTTCTACGCGTACGCCCTGTTCATGGGCCTCCTTGGGCTTGGACTCGGCGCTACGAGCGCCGAGCGCGGGGAGCACGGAGCGCGGATGCTCTTCTGGCTCGCTTCGCGCGTCCTCTTGGGACAGCTCTTCTGCCTTCCCTACCTCGTCTTTTCGCGCGCCCTCTTCCCCGGCCGCGAAGGAGCCCTCGCCCTCATCTTCCTCTTTACGACGCTCGTCTCGCTCCTCTGCGCCGTGCTCAGCCGGCTCGTCGAGCAGCCACTGCGCTGGGGATCCTCTACCGGCTTCGTCGCGAAGTACGTCTTCTTCCTGTGCTACAATGCCATCCCGCTCGTGGGGACCCCGCTCTTCTCGCCGCTCGGGGCCGTCCGGCTCCTTCTCGAGGGCGTGACTCCCCTCCAGGCGCTCCTCGCATTCGCCGTCCCCGCCGCTCTCCTGGCGGGCCTCTCCTCGCTTGCGGTCCGGCTCGGAAGTGAGGCCCGTGTTTAGCCTGAGCCGGCTAGAGAGGGACATCGCGCGACGGTCCAGGGCCTTACACGGACTCCGGGGAGCGGGGATCGCGTTCGCGGCGGCCGTCGGGGTCGTCCTTGCCGCGTCCGTCGCGGAACGCTTCGGGGCCTTCGCTCCTCGCCTCGACCTCTCCCTAGGAGCGCTCCTCTTCGTCGGGCTTGCCGCCCTCGCCGGGCACTTTGTCGGGCGCGCCCGGAGGCCGAGCATCCCCCGCCTCCTCCTCTCGATCGATCTCGCGCTCGCGACAGGGGAGCGCCTCTCTTCCCTGCACGAGCTCCGCTCGCGCGGCACCGCTCTTCCTCTTCAGAAGCGGATCGAGGAGAGGCTTGCCCAAGCCCCGCCCGCCTGGCGCCGTGTCCTGCGCATCCGCCGGACGGAGGTCCTCCCTTGGGTGGCCGGGGGCGCTGCCCTGGCGCTTGCCATTTTCCTCGCTGTCACCATTGCCCCCCCTGTCCCCGCTACGGCCGCGGACCCAGGCGAGCGGTCTCGAACCTCGAGCAAGGGCACGGCAGTCGGTCCCTCCGGTTCCGGCGAGGCCGAGAGTGACGGCATCGCGGCCCGCCGGCTCGACCCCGGCCAGGGTGAGCCCGCTCTACCCCTCGTCGATACGCTCGCCGAGATCCTGCCTGCGCCCCCCTCTCGGGGCCTCCTGGGTGCTCTGACGGACGAGGAGGTCGCGCAGGGAAGCGAACCCGCTCGGGACCCCCGCGAGGCGCTCTCCGAGCTTCTCTCGCAACTCATGAGCCGGGCCCAGATCGACCCCCGACAGAGCTTCGCCCTGACCGAGCAGGAGAAGACAGCCCTCCGAGATCTCCTGCAGGACCTGCCGGGCTCGGGCCTCCGCCAGTCCCTTTCGTCGCTCCTGAGCGGAGAGACCGGGGACGCCTTGAAGGACCAGATCGCGGAGTCGAAACGGCTCCTCGACAGTCTGAACCAGAGCGCAGAGGGAGAGGGGAACGCGCAGGTCGACAGGGCACCCGAGGACCAGAAGGCCGACGTAAGTGAGGACGGAAGCGGGTCGATCGGCTGGGTCCCCCCGGCGACGTCGTCCGAAGGAAACACCGGGAGCACCGAGGGGGGCGAGCAGCAGTCGGGAACGAAGCTCGAGGGACCGGGAACGGAGGACGAACTCGCTCCTCCCCTCAACGAAGAGGGGGGCACGGCCGCTGGGCGCGCAGGTCCGGGCGAGGGATCCGCTCCTCCTCCCGGCGCTGGGTTCGTCCCAGAGGATCTTCTGGGGAGCCTTGGCGCCGGTGGAGACATGCGCCGCTTCTTCACAAAGGGAATCCCGTTCGAGCCGCCGGCCGAGGAGCGTGGGCCTGCTGCCGTCCTCTCCCTCGACTACGAGACCCTGCGGGCTCTGCTCGAGGCGCGCACCCTCGCGCCCGGTGTCCAGGCCCTCGTCCGCACCTACTTCGAGAAGATCACGCAAGGAGGACCATGATCACTGAGAGAGACCTGGATCAAGCTCACGCTCTGCTCGGACGCCTTCGCGGGGCGATCGACGAGGTCATCGTCGGTCAGAAAGCCGTTGTGGATGCGACCCTCATCACGCTCCTCTGCCGCGGCAACCTCCTCCTGGAAGGCGTCCCTGGCCTGGGGAAGACCCTCCTCGTCCGCGCCCTGGCAAGCGCCCTGGGGCTCCGCTTCTCGCGGATCCAGTTCACTCCGGACCTCATGCCGGCCGACATCCTGGGGACGAACATCCTTTCCGAAGACGGCGGGCGACGGCAATTCACGTACTCCCCTGGCCCGATCTTCGCCAATGTGGTCCTCGCCGACGAGGTGAACCGCGCCACTCCCAAGACGCAGTCGGCTTTGCTCGAGGCGATGGAGGAGCGGACGGTCACGGTCGGCAAGGCCACGTACCCCCTCGAGGCCCCGTTCATCGTCCTCGCCACGCAGAACCCGATCGAGATGGAGGGAACGTACCCCCTTCCCGAGGCGCAGGTCGACCGGTTTCTCTTCAAGGTGTCTGTCGGCTATCCCTCCCTGGAGGACCTCACCGCAATCACCGAGCGGAACACTGAGTGCGCCGGGCTTTCCCTTCCGAAGCCCGTCGCAACGGCCGAGGAGGTCCTCTCCGCTCAGGCGGTCGTGCGCGAGATCCCGATCGCCAAGCCCCTCCGGCAGTACGTCTCTCGGCTGGTCCTCGCGACCCATCCCGAGAGCGACCACGCCCCGAAGGACGTCAAGTCGTTCGTCGAGTACGGGGCGAGCCCCCGCGCGGCGATTGCGATCATTCTGGGCGCCAAGGCGCACGCCCTCCTCGCCGAGGAGCCGAATGTGCGCAAAGTGGACATCGAGGCGGTCTTCCGCCCGGCTCTGGTTCACCGCGTCATCCTGAACTTCAAGGGCGAGGCCGAGGGCGTGAGCGTGCCGACCCTCCTCGAACAAGTGTGGAAGGGGACGCCGGTCCTGTGATGGAGCCAGTGATCGACGAGACCTTCCTCGCCCGCCTCGCCAACCTCAAGGTGATCGTCAAGGGACGGCGGAAGGGGAGGCTCGCGGGCCTCCACCCCTCCCCGCGCGCCGGCGTGAGCGTGGAGTTCGCCGACTACCGCGACTACACGTCCGGCGACGACTTCCGCTACATCGACTGGAACATCTACGGGCGTCTGGATCGCGTCCTTGTCAAGTCGTTCGTGCACGAGGCGGACCTGCCGATCTATCTTCTGGTCGACCTCTCGGCCTCGATGCGCTTGGGGACTCCGTCCAAAGCGCGGTACGCCGCTCGCCTGGCCGCAGCCCTCGCCTACCTCGGGCTGCGCGGACTGGACCGGGTGGGCCTCTATCCGTTTACCGACCGCCTCCTCCCGATCGTCGCCCCGCGCCACGGAATGGGACAGATGACCCACGTCGTCCACGCGCTCGAACGGATGCCCTCCGCGGGCAAGACGTCGATCGATCGTGCGCTTACGGAGTTCGTCTCCAAGAGCCATGAAAGCGGCCTCGTCTTCCTCCTCTCCGATTTCCTCTCCGACGCCGGCTACGAGGAGGGTCTCTCGCGCCTCTTGCATCGGGGCGACGAAGTCGTGGTGATCCAGATCCTCGGTCCCGAGGAACTCCGGCCGACGATCGAGGGGAGCGTCCTCGTCACCGATGTTGAGACCGCCGGCAAGACCCCCATGGTCATCGGGCGCGGGACGCTCGCGCTCTACGAGCGTCGGCTTGGAGCCTATCTTGCGAAGCTTCGCGCGTACCTCTCCGATCACCGGGTTTCCTACGTCCTCGCCCCGACCGACGTCCCCCTTGAGGTCTTGATCCACGAGCGGCTGCGCGCGGGAGGGATCCTCCAGTGATCTTCGCGAGCCCCGTGTACCTCTCCCTCCTCGCCCTGGCGGCCGGGATCATCCTCCTCTACTTCCTGCACACGCGTCGCCAACGGCACGAGGTCTCGGCCCTCTTCCTGTGGGAAGAACTCCCGAACGACCCGCGGACGCGCGCCGCGCGGATCCGGGTCCGGATCGATGCCTTGCTCCTCCTGCAGCTCCTCGTCCTCGTCGCGGTGGTCCTTGCCCTCGCTCAACCGGCGTTTCTGACGAAGAAGCCTCGCCTCGCTGGGCTGGCGATCGTTCTGGATGGGAGCGCGAGCCTTCGCGGGCGCAGCGCGGACGGGCGCCTGGCCGCTGACCTCGCCCGGTCGGAGGCCTCGGCCCTGCTGGATCGCTACCCGACAACGCCCGTCGCTCTCCTCGAACTCTCGACCTCCCCTCGCGTCCTCGCGCCGGTTTCCACTGACCACGAGCGGGTCCGGCGGGCCATCGCCGCCTGGGAGCCCACCTGGTTCGGGAACGGCACGGGAGAGGATCTCACCGGCCTCCTGGCAAGCCAACGGGGCACCTTCGAGCGGGTCGTCCTCCTGACCGACGGGCAGCCCGCGTTCTCTCTCCCCGATCTCGAAGTCGTCCCGTTCTCCCCGGGGGAGAACCTCGCGCTCACCGCGTTCAGCGTGCGTGAGGATCCGAGCGGGATAGGGTCGATCGCCTTTGTGCGCATGCGCAACGACACGCCCTCGTACCGCGAGGTCACCGTGCGCGTGAGCGACGGATCCCGGCGCATCCTCTTCCCTGCCCTCATCGCGCCCGGCGAAGAGCAGGCCTACGTCCTCCCCTTCCCCACGTCGGTCGGACCGGTCTTCACCGCGACGATCGACGGCGCGGACACGTTCCCCGCGGACGACTCCCGCCTGTTCAGCCTTGCCCGCCGGACGGAGTGGCGAATCCGGATCGTGGGGCAGATTGACCGCTACCTCCGCGCTGCCCTGGCCTCCGTCGGCGCCGTCCGCTTCCTCGAGGCGTCCGACCCGACCTCCGCCGATATCAACGTAGCGTACGGCGTTCCCCTCCCGGCGGGTGTCTCGGGGAGTGTCCTCCTCGTCCACGGCTCTCTCCCCGGGGTTGTCGAGGTCGGGGAGGACCAGGAGGGGGACGCGGGGACCCTTGCCGTCGATGCCCCCGGAGACCCTCTCCTCGCAAACGTCGATCCGCTCGACTTCGTCGTCCGCCGCGCCCCGGTGGTTCGACCCCTGGCGGCCGGCGTCACCCTCCTCTCTGCCGGAGGGGAGCCGGTTCTCTGGCGGGCCGACCTGCCGGAGCGACGCGTGGTCCTTCTCGCTCCCGATCCGGTCAAGACGAACCTTCCGTTGACCGTCGACTTCCCGATCCTCGTGTGGAATATCCTCCACTGGCTCTCGCTCGCGGATCCGTCCGCCCCGCCTCCCGCCCTGGTCGCTGGCGAGCCGATCCCCTTCGCGCCGTACGGGGTCCCTGAGCGCCTGAAGGATCCCTCCGGCCACGAGACGGAGATCGACCCCAACTCCGTCGGCTTCCTTGCGAAGGCCCCTGGGATCTACCAACTCACCACGTCGTCCGGAGCCTACGCGATCGCCGTGAACGTGGACTGGAACGAGTCGCCTCGCCCCGCAGGCGCGGGAACTGTCGCGCCGCCCGCCCGCGAGGGGGCCACAAACACTCTCGAGGCTGCCCTGCTCTCTGCGTGGCCGATCGCTGCGGTCCTGGCCCTCGCCCTCCTCGTCCTGGAGAGCGCCATCTATCAGCGGCCCGGACTTCCGAGGAGGCGAGAGTGATCCGCTTCGCGACCCCGCTCGTCCTTCTCGCCCTCCCAGCGCTTGCCGTTCTACTCTTCCTCGGCCGAAACCGCCTGCGCGAGCTCGTCCTCCCCGCCCTCGCTGTGCTCGTCCTTATCGTGGCCCTGGCGGGACCTGAGCTGCGGCAAGAGGAGCGCCAGGAGAACGTCTACATCCTTCTCGATTGCTCTCCGAGCGTCACCGCCGCCGTTGCGGAAGGCGAGGTGGAGGATGCCTTGGCTTCCATCCGCGCGGCGAACCCGGGCCAACGATTCGGGACGGTCTCCTTCGCCTCGCGGGCGACGATCTCCGATCCCCTCTCCGACGAGTCGATCCCCTTTGCCCTCCTCTCCGAGATCCGTGATCTTGGGGCACGGACGGACCTCGCCCCCGCCGTGAGCCTTGCCCTCGCCGCGCTGCCCGAGGGGGGCGCGAACCAGATCGTCCTTGCGAGCGACGGGCGGATCACGGATGGCCTGCTCGAGGCCGTGAGCGCGGCGCGCGCGGCGAACGTGCCCATCTCCGCTCTCCCCCTCGGCCAGACTGTCGGGGCCGACGCCTCCCTCGTCCGCCTCGAGATTCCCGCTCGCGTGGAGGTGGGTCGGCCCTTCCAGGTTGTGGTCAGCATCGAGTCCTCGACGCCCGGAGAGGCGATCCTCGCCCTCTACCGCAACGGCGAACTCGTCTCATCCACCCCCATCTCTCTGGAGGACAAGCTCTCCCGCTTCCAGATCCCGGACACCCTCAGTTCGGTCGGCGCTCAGACCTACCGTGCGGCGGTGAAACGTTCTGGAGACCCGATCCCGGAGAACGACTCCCTCTCCGTCTTCGCCCAGACCGGCCCCCATCCTCCGCTCCTCGTCGTCTCGCCGGGGGCCTCCAGCGCCCTTGTCGCCCTCCTCGCGGCCTCCGGGAAGCCCTACACGGCGAGCCCGGTCGTCCCCCCACTTGGGGAGCTCGCCGACTACCGCGAGATCCTCCTCACGGGACTCCCCCTGAGTGGACTCGCGTACGACGACATCGAAACGCTGCGCTCCTTCGTCACGGATCTCGGCGGTGGCCTCCTCATCGCCGAGGGCGAAGCGGAACTCCGCGGGATCCGGGGTGGCGGAATTGAGGATCTCCTTCCCGTCTCCTACACGCTTCCCCAGCGAGCGGAGCAGGCGAGCCTCGCCGTCGTCTACCTCCTCGACCGCTCGGCGAGCATGCTCGGGCACGCTGAAGGCGCCGTGAAGATCGACGTCGTGAAAGAGGCGGCCGCCGCCAGTGTCAGCCTCCTCGACCCTGACGCCTTGGCCGGAGTCGTCGCCTTCGACCGGAACTTCAAGTGGCTCCGACCCGTCGCCCCAGTCCTCGACGGGCGCGAGATCTACGAGTCGCTCCGGACGCTCGAGGCGAGCGGGGGGACCGACATCTACTACCCGACGGTCGCCGCGCTCGACGCCCTCGAGCAGGTCTCGGCGCGCGTCAAGCACATCCTCATCCTCTCCGACGGCAAGACGGTCGACGAGCCCCGTGACTGGGATGGCCTTTTCGCCCATCTGGAGGCGCAGTCCGGCGTCCACCTCTCCGTGATCGCCGTCGGCCCCCAGCCAAACCGCCCGCTCCTCGACCGCCTGGCTGAGGCCGGGCACGGGTCGGTCTACGTCGCGGCGGACTTCTCGACCCTCCCGCAGGTCTCGATGGAGGCGACCCAGCGCCTCTCGCGGAGCCGCTTCGTGACCGAAGAGACACCGGTGGCCGGCCCGCTGGCGGCCGGGGACCTCGCCGCGATCCCGTCGCTTCAGGGCTATGCCCTGACCTACCCCCGTCCGACGGCCGAGGTCCTCCTCTCAGCGGGGAATGACCCGATTCTTGCCCGCTGGCGGCTTGGCCTGGGGCGGGCCGGCGTCCTGAACACCGATCTCGCCGGGATGTGGTCGCGCGACTGGCTCTCCTGGAGCCGTGCCCCTCTTCTCCTCGAGGCCGTGCTCGGGAGCGTCGAGGCCGAGACCTGGGTCGCCCAGGGCCTTCGGCCGTCCACCGAGGTCGGGGAGTTCGGCGTTCACGTGCGTGTCGAGGCGCGGGAGTCCGACGGGGCCTTCGCCGACTTCCTCGACCTCGAGGCCGTTCTCCTCCCTGGCGGTACGGTCACTCGGCTCGAGCAAACGAGCGTCGGCCTCTACGAGGCGACGCTCCCCGCTCTCGCGGAGGGAGGCTACGCCTTGAGAGTCGTCGACCGGACGCGAGATCGGGTCGCCCTCCTCCCCTTCTCCGTCCCCTACCCGGAGGAGTACCGCCAGACCGGCGTCGACGAGGCGACCCTCCGCGCAGTCGCCCGAGCGACCGGCGGGCGCCTCCTCGTGGACGAGGTCCTCCCCAAACCGTCCGCCGCCTCGGCGAACCTCTCCTACGTTCCCATTCACCAGCAAGCTCTTCTCCTCTCCCTCGCCCTCTTCCTCCTCGAGCTCGGACGTCGGAAGCTCCCTCGTCGCCCGACGAGGCCGACACCGCGGGCCGACTGAGTCGGGTTCAAGCGACGGCAGGAGCGTTCTTCCCGGCCTCGTTTCAGCCGCTCGGAGGGCCCCGCGCGGGCGGGTCGCACACAGTCGCCGCCTTAGAGGCTTCCCGAGTCCAGGTGGACTCTTGGCGGTGTCCACGGGTGTTCAGACTGAGACGTGAACGGGATCCTTGGCGAGCGATACTCCTGACTCTAGCGCCGCTTGTAGGCAGCCAGGCCTTCTCGCGCAGCGTCCATCTTCGCAGCGGCGGAGTTCCAGAGGATGCGAATCGCATAGTCCGCGTCCGTGTCTTCCATGGCGAACTCGGGATGGACAGCTTTGAACTTGCGCCATGCACATTCTTCGCACTCGTCGAACTTCGTCCCCCAGGCACGCATGGCGTTCTGGTATGCGTAGAGCGCCTCCGCAAGATGAGAAGCGACTTCGCGAGCCTCGTCGTCCTCAGGCTCGTAGGCCATGAGGGCAGTGGAGGCGCTGGGAACCCGCTGTGCGTAGTCCGCGTAGGGCACGCCCGTTTTCGTGGCGGACTCGACCGCGGCAACCGCGTCATATGCCGCTTGGAGCTTATCAAGACGCTGCGCCCGGTCGGCAGCAGCACGATTCTGCTTGGTGCAGGCAGTGACAAGGCACGCCAGGCAAAGAATGACTACCCCCACAACAAACAGCCGCCGTTGCATCTGATCGCTCCTCCTGAGCAGGGTGATGCATCCAGCCTACGAGAATTGCGTTGCTGAAGCAAGATCTATAGGCCACGGGTCTCTTGGTGGACTCCTGAGAGTGTTGCTCCGGTCACTCTTTCCTTTCTCCCAACCTCCAACCGTCGCCGACTGCAAGCACTTCTGTGAACCTGGACACACTCGTGCATACCGATCCCGCTTCTGCTGCAGACCCGGTTACGTGCGGCAAGAAGAACCCAGCAGCTAAGCTTGGCTGTGGCCTCCAAGCTCCCGAAGCGTCGGGAGAAGGGGCTTTCCGGGCGCAGCAGCAATTGCTGGCTAGCGCCGCGTCTGGCGCGGATCGAAGGCGTCGCGGACCCCATCGCCGAGGAAGTTGAACGCGAACAGGGTGATCGAGATCGCGAGGGCCGGCCACAGGACGAGATGGAAATGCGACCGCATCGCGACATACCCCTCGGAGAGCATCATCCCCCAACTCGGGGTCGGCGGGTTCACCCCCAGGCCGATGAAGGAGAGGAAGGCCTCGTATAGGATGAATCCTGGGATCTGGAGCGCCTGAGCGACGATGGCCGGGCCGAGGACGTTGGGAAGGACGTGACGGCGCAGGATCTGGGAGCGCGGCGTCCCGACCGCCCGCGCCGCCTCAACGTAGTCCTTTCCGCGCACGGAGAGGACCATCCCGCGGACCAGTCGCGCCATCCCGAGCCACGAGGTGAGTCCGATCCCGAGGAAGATGAAGAACATCCCGCCCGTTGCCCGGTCGATGTTCGAGAGGGCGCCCCGGAATCCCCCTTCGGCGACGCCGGAGACAGAGAAGCTCGACTTGAAGAAGACCATGAGGAGGATAATGAGGAGAAGGGTGGGGAAGGAATACATGATGTCGACGAAGCGCATCATGATGTTGTCCGTCTTCCCGCCGAAGAACCCCGCGATAAGGCCGAAGGTCACGCCGATGACGAAGGCCGTGAGCGCGCCGATGAGCCCCGCGGAGAGGGAGATCCGCGCCCCGAAGATGAGACGAGACAGCATGTCCCGCCCCATGAAGTCGCACCCGAGGGGGTGGGCCGCACTAGGCCCAGCGTAGTTGTTCCTGATGTTCCCCTCCGTGATGCTGTAGGGCGCGACGAAGTCGGCGAAGACCGCTGCTAGGACGATGACGAGAAGGATGGCCCCGCCCGCTACGGCAGCCCGGTTCTTCAAGAGCCGGCGCATGGCGTCCCGCCCCAGGCTTCGCGGCTTGTCCGAGGTTTGTTCACCCGATTGCGGTTTGCGGCGGGCCATACCGTCTCCCCCTTTCTTCCTAGTTGTAGCGGATCCGTGGGTCAAGCAGGGCGTAGCTGATGTCCACGAGGAGGTTCATAAGGATGATGAGTAGGGCGAAGATGAGCGTCGTCGCCATGATCACCGGGTAGTCGCGGTTCCCAATGCTCGTGACATAGTACTTGCCGATGCCCGGGATGCCGAAGATCTGTTCCACAACGAGAGAACCCGTAAGGATGTCCGCGAACGCGGGGCCGGCGATCGTGGTCACTGGGATGAGGGCGTTGCGGAAAGCGTGCTTCAGGTTGACGACCGACTCCCGTATGCCCTTAGCGCGAGCGGTGACGATGTACTCCTCACGAGTGACCTGAAGCATCGAGGCGCGGGTGATCCGCGCGAAGCGAGAGAGGTAGAACGTCGACAGGGTGAGGGCTGGGAGGATGATGTGCGCCGGCGTTCCCCACGTCGCGACCGGGAGCCACTTGAGCTTGAGGGCGAAGATCCAGATCAGGAACGGTCCGAGGGCGATGCTGGGAATGGACACGCCCAACATCGCCACCACCATCGAGGAGTGATCGATCAGAGTGTTCTGCTTGACCGCAGAAAGGATGCCGAGAGGAATCCCTAGACACGCTGCGAACACGAAAGCGACCGCACCTAGGGTCATGGTGACGGGCCACTGCTGCGCCAGGATCTCGTTCACGGTCCGTGCGCGATAGGCAATCGACGGGCCGAAGTCGAGGCGGATGAAGCCCCACATGTATTCGCCGTACTGTTTCCAGAGAGGGTCGTCAAGGTGGTACTTCGCCTCGAGGTTCTTCTGGATCGCCGCCGGCAGCGCTCTCTCCCGGGTAAATGGGCTACCCGGCACAGAGTGCATCAGGATGAACGTCAGCGCCGACACGACGAAGATGACCGGGATCGTCCACAGCATCCGCCGCAGGATAAACTGGAACATCTAGAACTCCCTCCCTCAGAGAGATAGGGGGGGGCGGGACGACGCCCCCCCCTGTTACGGCTCTAGTACCTCCGGCGACCCTAATGGTCGAGGATGTCCCAGTTCTTCCACGATTCGCCGCCGATGGCAGCGAACGTCCGCACGACATAAGGCTTCGTCAACTGGTTGAAGGTGTAGAAGTAGATCGGAATGAACGCGACGTCCGTGTCGCAGATCAGGATCTCGGCCTGCTTGTAGAGGTCAAGACGCACAGCCGGATCCAACTCCACGGCCGCCTGCTCGACGAGCGCGTCGAACGCGGGGCTGTTGTACTTCTCGTAGTTATTTCCCGACCCCGAATGGAAGACGTCGTTCATCCAGTTGTTGCCGTCCGGGTAGTCCGCGCACCAACCCATGCGGAAGACCTGCGGCGCGTCGGCGGAGCAGGTGGCGAGGTAGACGCCCCACTCCTGGTTCGTGATGTTGATCTTGATCCCGAGGGTGTCCATCCAGCCCTGACCGATGAACTGCGCGATCTTCATGTGCGCCTGGCTGGTGTTCACCATCAACGTGACCTCGGGGAAGCCCACGCCGCCCGGATACCCGGCGTCGGCGAGGTACTGCTTCGCTGCCTCAGGGTCGTACGGATACCCAATCCCGAGGGAGACGCCGTCCACGTACCCGAAGATTCCGGGCGGGGTCCAGGTCTGGGCCGGCTTCTGGTTCCCCTTCAGGACGTAGTCAATCAGGGACTGCCGGTCGACCGACGAGGCGAGGGCCTTGCGAACGAGGATGTTGTCAAGCGGCGGCTTCGCGGAGTTAAGCCCGTAGCGGTACGTGCAGAGGCGCGGGGCCTGCTGGAGCTCCAGAGATAGGACGGGATCGGACTTAATCCGGTCCATGTCCTCGAGCGGCGGGGTGTCGTCGACATCGAGAACTCCTGCCTCGTACATCGCCATGGCCGTCGACGCCTCGTTGACCATGGTGCAGTAGACCTCGTCGATCTTGACGCTAGCCACGTCGTAGTAGGCGACGTTCTTCACGAGCACCAGGTGATCCTCGTGCACCCACTCACCGAGGACGTACGGGCCGTTGGTGACGATATTCGCCGCCTCTGTCCACTTATCCCCGTACCTCTCGATTGCAACCTGGGGCAGCGGAGCGCAGAGCCAGAGCGCGGCCATGGTTGGGAAGTACCCAGCCGGGAAGTTGAGGGTGATGGCCACCGTGTGGTTATCGAGGGCCTTAACCCCTACGTCATCCGCGCTCCCAACACCGGTGTTGTACGCCTCCGCGCCCTTGATGAGGTAGAGGACGTACGCGTACTCGGATGCCGTTTCCGGGGCGAGGAGCCGCTTGATCCCGTATTCGACGTCCCCCGCGGTAACTGGGATTCCGCTCAGCGTCCAGTTCCGGTCCGTCCAGTAGACGTCGCTTCGAAGGTGGAAGGTCCAGGTGACTGTCGCCGCGTCGAATTCCCAGCTCGTCGCGAGATCCGGGAGGACGGCCATCGTCGCGTCGTCGAACTGGCAGAGGCTGATGAACATCGCCTTGAGGATCTGATGAGATGTCGTATCCGTCGCCAAGCTTGGATCGAGGGATGGAGGTTCGGTCGCGAGGTTCCAGTGAAGCGTCTTCGCTTGTCCGGCAACTACAACGCCGGCAAGCAGCGCCACGACGAGAGCAAAGAGCCACAGTTTCTTCACAGCTTTCCTCCTTGGTTGTCACCGCTAACGCCGCATCCAAGGAGAGGAAGCCTTCCGCCGCCATCCCGGCTGCGCCGTTCAGCACTTCACTGCAAGGCTCCCGCTGGGAACCTTGCTACATCGATCCAACAGAGAGGCGAGATTAGTATGCGTTGTGGCCGCCAGCAAGTCAACAGGATCGACGTGGAACCTCCAAGGAGTGGGGCTTGTCTTGACTTGGAGCGACCTGTATACTGGCATCACTCTCCACTAGGCTTGCACAGGCAGTGCGGTGGTGCCTCGGCAGTGCCGCAATGCACTGTGTGTTCCAACACGAAAAGGAGGCTCCGTAGTGATGAAGAGACTCGTAACTGGTCTTCTCCTCGCATCCCTGCTCTTGGTTGCCGGGGTGGCGTCTGCAAAGACCATCTCCATCTATGACGACCCGAACGTGACGCTACTGGTCAAGTCGGACGGATCGACCGCGTGGCTGTTCGTCATGAATGCGGGCGCGGGTGCCATGAACCAGCTGTACATCAACTTCCTGCGCAACGCGAACGTCGATCTCGCGGGTTCGTATGTCTACAAGGCGGATGGGACCGTGGTCGCGTTCACGCTGACGGACACGGATGCTCGCGGGTGGGATGTGGCGACGAACGGCGACGGCACGATCCAGCGCTTCTGGCTGCCTGCCGATGTCCTTCCGTACGAGTACGTCGTCGTGAAGATCGACCTGGACAGCACGGCTGGGCCGATCGGCGTCTTCTTGGCGCAGCTCGGCTTTTTCAGCGTCCAGTAGCCGGTGACGTAGCGGCCGACCTCACGTAGTGCGTCGGCGCGCTGCGACGCAGGGTCAACGTGAGTGTGCGGCTCGTCGGCGGGGCGTGGAAAGAGGGCGCCTCCCGAGGGGAACGCAACAAGGAGGGAAGTACATGAGGCTTCGCGGAATACTTTGTATGGTTCTGATTCTTGGAACCTTCGTGGGGCTGCTCGCTGTAGCCGAGCAAGGCCCGTTCGCGGACTCGATCGTCTTCGACGTCCGCATGCAGGAAGAGATCGCGATTCAGGACGTTGCCGCCGGCAACAGCGACATCTTCTTCTACGCCGTCTCGGGAAGGACCATCAGCGGCGTGGACCAGGCGACGCTCGACAAGCTCGAGCTCTACGTTTCGCCTGGAACGTCGTACTCGCTGCCGTTCAACCCGTATCCGAATGTCGCGCCGTACTTCGCGGCGGATATCGATGACGGTGTCGAGTACTTCAACCCGTTCGCCATCCAGGCCGTGCGCTTCCAGATGCACAACCTGGTGAACCGCCGGCAGATCGTGGACGAGCTCCTCCTGGGCAGCGGCGAGACGGCCATCCTCTCGGTCACCCCGAGCTCGGCTGGCGCGTTCAAGCTCTACCTCGAGGCGAGCAAGCTCGGCCTCACGGACGTCGGGAACAAGGACCTCGCCCGAACCGAGATCCTGAAGGCGATCGAAGCCGCGGCCGCACTGCCCGCGATGGGCGGCAGGCTGACGAAGGTCACCGCTGCCGACGCCGCCGGGAAGAACGAAGGCGGCTGGTGGTGGACATTTGACGGACAGCCCGTCACGGTCAAGTTCTTGATCCGCGTCGACGACCCGAACATCCGACTCCCGATGGGTCGTTTCATTGCGGCCGATGTCGAGACGTGCCACATCAAGGTGGATCGCATCGAGCGCAACCGCTCGTTCTGCATTCCGGAGTACCAGACGGACCCCGCGCGATTGCAGTGGCACATGTACACGGAGGGATGGGGCGGCGGCGGCGTGAACAAGTGGTGGGAAGGCTCCATCGCCCAGTACTACTCTGGTTGGTATTCCGGCGCGTATCCTGGCTGGAACGATCCCGGCAACTACTGGACGTTCACGAACCCGATTTCGGAAGACGTGACGAAGCGCCTCATCTTCGGGCAGTTCCAGACGATGGATGAGTACTGGGACCTCATGGCCACGGCGGCGCGCGAAGGCTTGAAGGACTCGATGCGCGTCTACCTCGCCGGCCAGCTTGGCTACTACGCCGTCAACAAGGCGGCGTTCGAGAGCCGCTTCCTCTACGGACTCGGTGTCGGCCTCAACTGGTCGTCGCAGTACTCGATGATCCCGGTGAACAACGATCGGCCGGTCCGCATCACGCAATTCTCGTCGATCGGCTCGCTGTTCCTCAACCCGTGGGATCCAGTCGGCACGGAAGGGTTCAACGACCTCTACGCGTCGACGATCTCGAACGTCTGCACGGACCTCTTGGCGCAGAACGCCATGGGATCGGCCGTTGAGACGGGACTCCTCACCAAGTGGGAGAACGTGACGTCGGGCATCGACTTCAGCGGCGCCGAGCCGGTAGGTACGATCGACGTTCCGGCCGCGGCCACCGAGTGGAATTCCGGCACGAAGGCGTGGACGTCCACGGGCAACGAAGTCTCGTGGGCCAAGGCCGATTTCGTGATGAACATGCCGAAGTGGCAGGACGGGAGCGACTTCTCGCTGCTTGACTTTGCCTGCGCGGAAGGGTTCGCCACGAACTGGGCCACGCTCGACTCCGAGAACGATGCGGAGTACGACTCCGGATACTCGGCTCAGGTGTCGCCGGGATTCGCTTACGCCCACGGGTCGATCTACAACTGGGCAACGAACACGATCACCAACTTCTACGACTACAACTTCCCGGACACGAACCGACTGGGCAGCGCGGGAATCCCGAGCCTCTGGTCGCGAGCCGCGAACTTCGGCCAGGGCGTCAAGTACCCGATTTACGAGGCGTTGGGCCGCATCGTCGCCTCGGGCACGAGCGAGTCGGGCACGGTGTACGCGTTCACGTTGAACCCCGGCTTTGTTGAGCCGGACGTCCTGACGCCGTCGTGCGTCGCCGACATCCGCGCCGAGCTGGTCAAGATGGCCGCCGAGAAGTTCGTGCCGGCATATCTCGTCCCGCTCCTCCCGGCAGCCGGGAAGACGGCCGATGACATCGCCAACGACTATCAGTTGGCGATCAACTTCATCGACACCTACGGGCACGCCTACCTCTCGAACGGCGGGTACATCATCACGAAGTTCGATCCCGCCAACAACCAAATCACGGTGAAGGCGAACCGCGATCCGAGCTACGGCTTCACGACGCAGACCTGGCTTGACCTCTTCTCGGTCGGCGAGGCGCGCATCGACGAAGTCACGCCGCCGTTCGTGGCGGTTGCCGGGCAGGACGCCTCGGTCACCCTCAAGGTGAGCCAGGCGATCTTCCCGTACGACGAGTTCGAGCCGGCGACGACGCTTGCCGTCACCCTGATCTTTGTCGGGCCGAAGGGCGAGGTCACTCTGAACGCTACCAAGGCGGCGCCGGGCGAGTACTCGGTCGTCATCCCGGGCAGCGCGACGAAGGGTCTCTCTGCCGGCGGGTACGTCATCGTGGGCGTTGCGGCTCCGGCCGACGGCCTTGCCGTCTCCCTTGGCGCAACGCTGCTCATCCAGTAAGACGGTGCTTGGCGGGCTCGGCGTGAGCCGAGCCCGCTAGGTCCTAGGATTGAAGGTTGTTCTAGATAGCGGGCGGTGTTGGGTGCGCACTGCGCCGACACTGCCCGCTTTCCTGTGATGACGCCCCACGTGGGGGGAAAGGAGGAGAGTGCATGTACTGGAAGTACTTCGTGCGCCGCATTCTCTACGCGGTGATGATTCTAGCCATCACCGTGTTCGTCTTCTCCGCACTCTTCAGCACCGTCGCCGAGCAGGTTCTTCGGGCGCAGATCATTGAGCAGGTGAACGCCGAGGCCCTGACCCTGGCGCGCCAGCGGACGAGCCTCGACCCGAATGCCGCGCAGGTGTTCCGCGAGTACCGAACGCAGCAGCTCATTCGGCGTCACAGCCTCGATCAGCCGATGGCCGTACGAGTCGTCAAGCGCACGTTGGACGCGCTGACGCTCCAGCTCGGCAACTCGACGCAAATCAAGTCGGCGGCGGGCGAGACCGACGTGATGACGATCATCGCCGAGCGAATCCCGCGCACGCTCTTGCTCTTTGGCGTGGTCGCGGTGATCGACATCGTTGCCGGCGTCTGGCTTGGCATGAGGAAGGCGAGACAAGCGGGAAAGCTCATGGATCGGTCGACGGACATCGTGACGATGATCGTCTTCGGGCTGCCCACCTGGTGGCTTGGCATGCTCTTGATCATGGTGTTCGCGTTCGCAATCCCGATCTTCCCGTCGGGCGCCATGCACGCCTCGCCTCCCCCCGAGTCCTCGCTTGGGTACTTCCTTGACCTGATGTATCACCTGGTGCTCCCCGTGTTCACGTTGGTCATCCTGGGATTCTGGGGACGGGCCTACATCACGAGGAACATCGTCCTCAGCACACTGCAGGAGGACTTCATCATGTCCGCCCGGGCGCGCGGCCTCTCGGAGCGACGGATCCTGTTCGGGCACACGCTGCGTGCCGCGGCGCCGCCGATCGTGACGATGTCTCTTCTCGCGCTCTTGGGCAGCGTGGGGGGTGCGCTCATCTTCGAGGGCATCTTCAGTTGGCCGGGGCTCGGCAACCTCTACTGGGTCGCGGTTCAGCAGAACGACATCCCCGTCCTCATGGGCAATCTCACCGTGACCACGGCGCTCTACATCGGCGGACTGGCGTTCCTCGATCTCATCTACGGGTTCCTCGACCCGCGCGTGAAGGTAGGAGGTAAGGCATGAAGGGCGCGCGTTTCTCGGGCCTGCGGCGGTTCTGGGACGAGTATCGCCAGGTGAAGTCCGGGCTCATCGGCATCGGCCTCCTCGTTGTGTTCATTCTCATCGTGCTCCTTGAGCCCGTGGCCTTGCCGTACCGTCAGGCCAACGAGCGGTGGCGCGATATCAACTACTGGCAGGACAGCCCGCGCCTCGCGCTCCCGGTGTGGGTGAACTGGTTCACGTCGAAGGACTACCCGCGCTCGACCGTCATTTCGGAGCCAAAGCGCGAAGAGGTCGCGACCGGAACCTTGCGGGTCATCACGATGGAAGTCCCCTACGAGTTCACGTCGGGCCATCCGCCGTCCGACCTGTACTACAAGCTCTACTTGACCGGGCGCGCGTCGATCGCATTTGAGTTCATCCGTCCGGACGGAGAGAAGGTCGAGTTGCGCCGGTCGACGGCCGTCGACGGCGCGCAAATCCTGAGACTCTCGGCCATCGAGACGCTGCAGGAGCGCGCCTACGCCTTGGGGGCGAAGTACGAGGACCCGAACGTGGCGAAGAGCCGCAACCCGCGCATGATCGACACGATGGGTGTCTTGTTCGGCCAAGCCGCGAGGGGCATCTTCATCAAGCCCGCCATCCTGGACGGCACGTACAGGATGAGGATCCAGGTGGCACTCGTCAACGAACAGTCCCAGCTCAACAAAGCGGAGTTCGTCGTGCTCGGCGGCGTGTCCGGGATCCTCGGGACGGACGGCGACCGGCGCGACCTGTGGTGCGGGTTCATCGCCGGGACGAAGTGGGCGTTGTTGATCGGGCTCCTGACGTCGCTCATCTCGGTCGTGGTCGGCGTGGTGTACGGCGTGGCGGCGGGCTACTTCGGCGGCTGGATCGATGCTCTGATGAACCGTATCTTCGAGGTGGTCTTGAGCATCCCGCTCCTCCCTATCCTGATCGTCATGAGCGCGGTGTTCAACCCGAGCATCTGGATCATCATCGCGATGATGTGCCTCTTCTTCTGGGTCGGGCCGGTGAAGACCGTTCGGTCGATGGCCCTACAGATCAAGGAGCACAGCTACATCGAAGCGGCAAAAGCCCTCGGGGCGTCGCACCGCCGGATCTTGTTCCGGCACATGATTCCGCAGCTCATTCCGTACTCCTTTGCCTCGATGGCGCTCTCCGTGCCGGGCGCGATCTTGTACGAGGCGAGCATCAGTCTTATCGGGCTCGGCGACCCGACGATCGTCAGCTGGGGGCAAGTGCTGCGCGACGCGTTCTCCAGTGGAGCCGTGCTCCAGGGGATCTGGTGGTGGATTATCCCGCCCGGGGTGGCCATCGCCTTGATGGGGATGACGTTCGCGTTTATCGGGTTCGCGATGGACACGATCCTCAACCCGAAGCTCAAGACGAGGTAGAGAATGGCGAAGGAACGAGTTCTGGAGGTCAGGGATCTTGAGCTGCACTACTTCACCCGCAAGGGTGTCGTGAGGGCGGTCGACAAGATCAGCTTCGACTTGCGGCAGAGCGAGACGTTGGGCGTCGTCGGGGAGTCGGGCTGCGGCAAGACGACCATGGGGACGGCGCTGTTGAACATGCCGACGCCGCCCGGCCGGATCGTCGGGGGGCAAATCCTCCTCGATGGGCACGACGTACTCAAGCTGTCGGAGACGGAGATCCGGCGAAGGGTGCGCTGGGAGACGATCTCGATGGTGTTCCAGGGGGCGATGAACTGCCTCACGCCGGTGTACACGATCAAGAAGCAGATGAAGGAGACGCTCCGGCAGCACCGCGAGATGTCGAGGCAGGAGATGGACGCGAGGATGAAGAAGTACCTCAACCTCGTCGGCCTGTCGGATGACGTCCTGCGGCGATACCCTCACGAGCTGTCGGGAGGCATGAAGCAGAGGGTGGTCATCGCGATGGCCCTGTTCCTCGAACCGAAGGTCGTCATCTGCGACGAGCCCACGACGGCGCTTGACGTCGTGGTCCAGGCGCAGGTCATCAACCTCCTGAAGGATCTGAAGGACGAGCTCCAGGTGTCCTTCATCTTCATCACGCACGATCTGTCGATCGAGGCCGAGGTCTCCGACCGCATCATGATCATGTACGCCGGGCGGATCGCCGAGATCGGAACGAACGAGCAGATCTACGGCCCTCAGGGTCCCGCTCACCCCTACACGCAGCGGCTGCTCGCCGCCACGCCACGGCTGCACGAGGAAGTAGCGGAACTCGCCTTCATCCCCGGAACTCCTCCGGATCTGGTGGCGCCGCCGACGGGCTGTCGGTTCCACCCGCGGTGTCACGTGGTGATGGAGCGGTGCTCGCGCGACGATGTGGGGCTGCGGGAGATCGAGCCCGACCACCTGGTCGCCTGCTGGAGGTGCTTCAATGACTGAGCCCATTCTCGTTGCCGAGAACCTGACCAAGTGGTTCCCGGTCAAGAGGACGTTGACCCAGATCACGCGCGGAGAGCGGACCTGGGTTAGAGCCGTCGACGGCGTGTCGTTCTCGATCAACAAGGGGGAGATCTTCGGCCTGGTTGGCGAGTCCGGCTGCGGGAAGACGACGACGGGCAAGCTGATCATGAAGCTTCTCGACATCACCGACGGCCGACTGCACATGCATGGCGATGACGTCACGCACATCCAAGGCGCGAGGCTTGCGAAGCATCGGCGGGAAGTGCAGATGATCTTCCAGGACCCGTACTCCTCGATGAACCCGCGGTTCACCGTGCGCGACGTCTTGATGGAGCCCTTGGAGATCCACAAGGTGGGTCAGAATCTGCAGGAGAGGGAGGTCTGGGTTCGCGAGATCTTGAACGAAGTCAAGCTCTCTCCACCCGACGAGTTCCTCGTCCGCCATCCCCACATGTTGAGCGGCGGACAGCGGCAGCGGGCGGCCACGGCGCGGACGCTGATGCTGAACCCGAGCGTCATTGTCGCGGACGAGCCGGTGTCGATGATCGACCTATCGACGCGGGCCGAGATCCTGTCCATGATGCGCCAGCTGCAACGTGAGCTGGGGCTGACGTACGTGTACATTACGCACGACCTGTCCACGGCCCGCTACTTCGTGGATCGGCTCGCCGTGATGTACCTCGGCAAGATCGTCGAGATGGGACCGGCAGGAGTGGTCATCGATCGCTGCCTGCATCCGTACACGCAGGCGCTCATCGGCGCGGTTTGCGAGCCAAAGTCTGGCCGAGTCAATCAAATCAAGGACGTGCCGATCAAGGGCGAGATCCCGGCCGCGACGAACATCCCTCCCGGTTGTCGATTCCACCCTCGGTGCCTGTTCAGCGTCCCCGAGTGTTGGGAAGAGGTCGAGCCCACGCTCGTCGACGTTGGCGGCGGGCACATGGTGGCCTGTCGGCGGCATGAAGACATCGAGAAGCGCGGAGCCGCGGCGAGGACGTCCGACGCGTCACTCGGCGTGCGCCGCTCGAGCTTCGAGGCTTGAGACGGACGGGGTCCCGGAGGCAGAATCTGTTGCCGGGGCCTCGTGTCTTTCTGGGGAGGGCAGCGCCCGGCGAAGCGAGGTCGTTCGCGCGGACGACGTGAGCTAGACTCGTGCCAAAGGAGGGGGGCATGGAACAGATCGAGCGAGTGTTCATCGAAGAGGAGATGCAGCAGTCGTACATCAACTACGCGATGAGCGTCATCCGCGGCCGCGCGATCCCCGACGTACGCGACGGCCTCAAGCCGGTGCAGCGCAGAATCCTCTTCGGCATGCACGAACTCGGCGTTCTTCCCGGGAAGCCTCATCGCAAGTCGGCGCGCGTCGTCGGAGAGGTGATGGGAAAGCTGCACCCCCACGGGGACCTCGCCATCTACGACACCATGGTCAACATGGCGCAGGGGTTCTCGTACCGCTACCCGCTGGTGGACGGGCAAGGGAACTTCGGCTCGATCGACGGAGACGCTGCGGCCGCCACACGCTACACCGAGGCGCGGCTGACGCCCATCGCGACCGAGTTTCTCGAGGAGTTGGGCGAGAAGACGGTGGACTGGTCGCCCAACTTCGACGAGTCGCTCGAAGAGCCGACGGTGCTCCCGGCGCGGGTCCCCCATCTCTTGATGAACGGGGCGTGGGGCATCTCCGTCGGAATGACGACACAGATCCCGCCGCACCATCTCGGCGAACTGATCGACGGCGTCATCGCGCTCATGGACAACCCCTTCGCCTCGGCGAAGGACCTGATGCAGTACATCCAGGGGCCCGATTTCCCGACGGGCGGGACGATCATGGGCCGGGCCGGCATCGAGGAGATGTACCGCACGGGCCTCGGGAAGATGACCGTGCGCGGCAAGGCCACGATCGAGGACGCTCAGATCATCATCCACGAAATCCCTTTCCAGGTCAGGAAATCGACCATCGTCGAGACGATCGCCGAGAAGGTGCAATCGGGCGAGATCGACGGAGTCTCCGACCTTCGCGACGAGTCGGACCGCGAGGGGTTGCGCATTGTCGTGGACCTGAAACGTTCGGCGAACCCGAATGTCGTCTTGAATCAGCTCTACAAGTTCACGCCGCTCGAGCGAACATTCTCCGCCATCTTCCTTGTGATCATTGATGGGAACCCGCGCACACTGTCGCTGAAGGAGATCCTGAATTCGTTCATCGACTTCCGCCGCGAGGTCGTGCGCCGCCGGACCGAGCACCGCCTCGATGTGGCGGAGAAGCGAGCCCACATCCTCGAAGGGTTCCAGATCGCGCGGCGCGACATCGATCGCGTGATCGCCGTCATCCGCGGATCGACCGACAGCGCGGCGGCGGCGCGCGCCCTCGCAGGCGAGTTCGCCCTGTCCGACGAGCAGGTCGACGCCATCCTCAAGATGCGGCTGTCGCAACTGACGTCGCTCGAGGGCGAGAAGATCGATGCGGAGTACGAGGAGAAGAAGCGTGCGATCGCCGACTACGCGCACATTCTCGGGAGCGAGGTCGTGCTCGACGAGACGATCAAGCGCGAGCTGCGCGAGATCGCCGACCGTTATCTCGATGCGCGGCGTACGACGATCGAGAGCGCCGAGGGCGGAGTCGACTCGGCCGATCTCATCCCGGACTACGACCTCATGGTCACCGTCACCCGCCGCGGGTACATCAACGCTCCGCGAGCGCACGAATTCCGCAGCCAGGGGCGGGGCGGGAAGGGCGTGATCGGCCAGCGGACGAAAGACGAGGACTACGTCGAGGTGACCACGCTCGTCAACGCCCGCGATGAGCTCCTCATGTTCAGCGACCGGCGGAAGGTCTACCGGACGCAAGGGCACAAGCTTCCCTCCCTCGGGCGCGACGCGTCGGGCAAGAACGTGCGGAGCTTCATTCCGCTAGAGCAGGACGAGTTCGTTCGCTCGATCCTCCCCGTGCGCAACTTCGCCTTGGTCGAGGGCGACCTCTGTCTGATGGCGACGGCGAACGGGATTGTGAACAAGAACCGGCTGACGGACTACTCGAACGTCCACGCCGGCGGAATCATCGCCCTGAACGCCGACGAGGACGACCGACTGGTCGACGTCGCGGTGGGCGACGGCGATCTCATCCTCGCGACGCGGGCGGGGCAGACGATTCGTTTCCGCGACGAAGATGTGCGCCTGACGAAACGTCCGTCGCGGGGCGTGATCGGCATCCGGCTCGAAGAGGGCGACCACGTCATCGGCATGGCGTGCCTAGGACGCGAGATCACCATGGAGAAGAAGCTGCTCATGGTGGCGGAGAGGGGCCACGGGAAACGCGTCTCGCTTGACGAGTTCCCGCTCCAGGGGCGGGGCGGCAAGGGCGTGCAAGGGATCAAGCTGGACACGGAGTCGGGACTCCTCGTGACCGTGCTCGTCGTTTCCGACCAGGATGAGATTATCATCACCACCGAGCAGAAAGTGATCCGCATCTTGGCCGGGGACATCAACGTGTATCGCCGATACGCGCGCGGCGTGCGCCTCATTCAACTCGAGGACGACGACCGCATCGTTTCGGTCGTGAAGGCGTGAGGGCAGGCCATGGCAAGACCGAAAGAGGGGGCAGAAGAACGGCTCCTGCGCGGCACGGGCGCGGTGATTCCGCAGGAGGAGCTTGTCGCGAAGCTCAAGCGATCGGCGGCCGACAAGCGGCCGCTTCGGGTCAAGCTGGGCATCGACCCGTCGGCACCGCATCTCACCTTCGGCCACTCCGTGCCGCTGCGCAAGATGCGGCAGTTCCAGGACCTCGGGCACACGGGCGTTCTCGTCGTCGGCGACTTCACGCGGCGGATCGGCGATCCGTCCGGCCGCTCCTCCACGCGGGTCCTCATGTCGCAGGCGGACATCGAGAAGAACATGGCCACGTACCAGGATCAGGCGTTCAGGATCCTCGACCCGCAGCGGACCGAAGTGCGCTTCAATTCCGAATGGCTCGGAGCCATGTCGTTTGCTGACGTCATTCACCTCACGGCGAAGTACACCGTGGCGCGGATGCTGGAACGCGACGACTTCGCGAAGCGGTACGCCGAGGGTCGCTCGATCAGCGTGCTCGAGTTCCTCTACCCGCTCGCTCAGGCCTACGATTCGGTGGCCGTCCAAGCCGACGTCGAGTTGGGCGGAGCCGACCAGCTGTTCAACCTGCTTGTCGGCCGCGACATCCAGCGCGAGTACGGCCAGGAGCCGCAGGTCGTGATGACCGTGCCCCTCCTCATCGGGATCGACGGCGAGCGGGCGATGAGCCAGACCGTGGGCAACTACGTCGGAATCGGTGAGCCGGCCGACGTAATGTACGGGAAGATCCTGTCGATTCCGGACACGCTCATCGAGCCGTACTACACGTTCCTCACCGACATTGCGATGAACGAGGTTCGCGGCGAGATTGAGTCCAGTCCGCGGGACGCCAAGCGTCGCCTGGCCAGAACGCTCGTCGGCATGTACCACGGCGTGGAGCCTGCGTCCGCGGCGGAGGTGGAGTTCGATCGCATCCACGTCCATCACGAGCGGCCGAGCGACGTGGCGCGGAAGACGCTCGACCGGTCGCAGCTCAAGCAGGGTGGGACGATCTGGATCGTCGACCTCTTGCAGGCATCGGGACTCGTGCAGAGCCGTGGCGAGGCGAAGCGTGTCATCCAGCAGGGCGGGGTGCGGGTGAACGAGGAACGCATCGACTCGCCCGACGCGGACGTGCACTTCGCCCCCCCCATGCTCGTCCAGGTGGGGAAACGCTCGTTCGTCGAACTGGTGTAGACGTGGCCGCCTACCTCCTCGTCGGGGAAGCGCCGAGTGCGGAGTTCGCGGCGCGGATCGCCGCGCAGTACAAGGATTGCCCTCACGTCCACTTCGTCGCCTCGTTCGGTGCGATGCTCGTCGGCGTCTGGTACCTGCCCGAGACCAAGCGCTGGTGGCTCGAGTTCGTGGCGGAGAACCCGCAGGTCGCGCTCGGGCTCCACCGCGCCGCCGTCTATCGCACGGAACACCCAAGCCACCCCGAGGACGCGCCCCAGCGTCCGATTCTTGCGGCGGGGTCCCTCGCGCCCTGCGGCTCGGATTGCCACGCCTGCGACCACGCCTCGCCGTCCGGCGATGCCGCTCGCGGCGAGGCCGCCTGCGGCGGCTGCCCGGCCCTCGCGGGCCGATGCCCTGGGTCCGCCGAGGCCAACGCGCCTACTTGATCTCGATCTCGACGCTGATGGAGTCGCTGTTCCCAGCATCGTCCACCACGGTCAGCGTCACAGAGACAACGCCAGGCTGCGGGAACGCATACACGGCGATCGCATCGGCCGAGTCGGGCATGCCGTCGCTGTCGAAGTCCCAAACGTAGGCCACCACGCGCCCGTCCAGGTCGACTGATGCTGTGGCGTTGAATAGGACCGGCTCGTTGGCGCTAGGGCTGGATGGAATGTACTGCAGCGCGGCGATCGGTGGCTGCTGGCTGGCCCCTGCCTGCGGCGCACTCGATCCGAGAACGAGGATCGGCTGGGTGATCGAGTTCGACAGTCCGCTCGCGGCGACCACGGTCAGCGTGACGGGGTAGGTGCCGGGGGCGGAGAACGTCCACTCCGAGATGGGTCCATCGCCGTCGCTCGTCCCATTGCCGTCGAAGTCCCACGCGTAGTCGAGGGTGCCACCGACAGGATCGACGGACGATGACGCGTCGAAGTCCACGGCGTCCCCGGCGCGCGGAGCGGCCGGGGTGTAGACGAAGCGGGCCGAGGGGCCGCTCGGCATGGCGGGGAGAATCTGGGGCACTCCCTTGACATCCACGGTGTAGGCGATGGTGTCGCTCGTCCCGACCGCGTCGGCCACGGTCACGGCGACATCGTAGGAGCCCGGCGCGGAGAACGTCCACTCGACGGTCACGCCCTCGGCGTCCGGGTTGCCGTCGGCGTCGAAGTCCCAGGCGAACCGAACGATGGGTCCGTCGAAGTCGACGGACGCAGAGGCATCGAACGTGACGGGTTGTCCGACGACTGGCGACACCGGGGCGTAGGCGAAGTCGGCCACGGGCGGGCGAAGGGCGCTTCCGGTCGTGGAGGGGGCGACGGGAGCTCGTGTGGTCTCGGCTTCGGCCACGTCGATTTCCAGGATCCACGTGTCGCTGTTGCCGGCGTTGTCGGTGACGGTCAACGAAGCTCGGTAGTGTCCCGCAGCGCCGAAGACGTGGGTCGTTACCGCGTCTGTCGAGTCGATGTCGCCGTCGCCGTCGACGTCCCAGGCGTAGCCCACGATCTCTCCATCGAAGTCGAACGACGGAGACGCGTCGAACGTCACGACCTCGCCGACTCGCGGCGCGGCGGGCGTCGCCACACCGTCGGCGGTCGGAGGTTGGAATGTGACGATGACCTCGCGGGGGCGGATGAATCCGCCAAACACGATGCGATCCCCCGATGACGCGTCTACGGCCTGTGATTCGGGGGTGGTGAAGGAGAATCGCTCCGGGAGCGTGCTCGCGTCGATCGACGCGATGTAGGTTCCTGGACGAGCATTGGCCCATGCGAAGTCGCCGCGCGCGTCGGTCGTCGCCGCGACCGTCTCGCCGGCCTCCCGCTGCAGGCGGACGCGAATGCCGGCGAGCCCCATCTCCTGCGGCTGCCGCACTCCATCCTGGTTGGCGTCCTCGAAGACGGCGCCGCGGAGGATGAGGATCGGCGCCAGGGGAACGTCGACAGCCCGGCGCTCCCCAGCGCCGAGCCGGATCTCGATCGGACTTCCGAAGCTGGTGTCGAGCGGCAGTTCGCACGCGGACAGGTGATGGATCCCCGGCGAGAGCGGCGGGAAGCGGAACTCGCCCGAGGCGTCTGTCGACACCTCGCTCTCTTCGACGAAGACCACGACGCCGTCGGCAGGAGCCTCGCCCTCGTCGAGGAAGCCGTTCGCGTTGCGGTCGACGAAGACTCGGCCTTCGATGCGGCCCTTGGTGACCAGGAACGGGAAGGGCACGCCGAACGTGGCGTTGACTCCCACGCTCCATCCGAAGCGGGCGCCGGCCTGGTTTCCCCTGTCCCAGCGGGCGAACCCATCAAACGTCACGTCAAGGTCGTCCGTGGCGTGGACGATGAGCGACGCGTCGAGATCGAACGTGTCGCCTTGAGAGCGGAACTCAATCGCCGCCTCGTGGCGCGCCCCTTGAGGCCGGACGGCGAGCGACGCGCTCGCCGCCGAGCTGAGGACGAGGTCGTGCACGAGATCGACCACCCGTTCCTCGCTTAGCGTGAGGAGGACGGAGAACTCGTCGACCGAGAGGCCGACCTTTTGGGTGTGCGCCAGCGTTCGTTGGCTCGTCATCACGAGGCGATCGACGCGGTCGGCGACGCGTCCGGTGAAGGCATAGGGGAAGGCGCCCTCAGTTTCTATCACGTTGTAGGCAAGAAGCGTATCGACATCGTCGCGGGGAGTTCCGTCGGCCTGGTGCCTCCGGACCAGTGCTAGCGTGGTCTGAACAGTCGGGCCGTCGTCCCATGGCGTCGCGGAGAGGTTGACGCCCAACGAATCGCTCACCAGCGTCGGGACGAGCGGGTCCCGAACGACATTGTCCCAGGCGTGGCGGATGGACAACCCGAGCGAGAGAGACGTCAGCCGAAGACGCTGGGACACTTCGACGCCGGCCGTGTCGTTTCGTGGCCCGGGGAAGTAGGTGTCGACGGAGAAGGCGCCGGCACTGAGGAAGTAGGCCTCCGAATCGATGGTGGTCCCCACGAATCCTGCGCGACCGGGTCTTCCGTTGTCCGTGCCCAGCCCCCCCTCGCCGCGCAGGATCCAGCCGTCGAGGGGCTCGGCCTGGGCGGTGCCGGTCCACGTGGCCCATCGGGCGGCCTCGTTGCGCCGATCGGAGTAGGCGAGTCCAAGCTGGGCCTCCTCCGGACCCAGGGCGAGTAGGCCGCCGAACTTGGTCTCCTCACCGCTTCCCCCGGCGATCAAGGAGACGTCGACCATCGTGCCGTCGATGGCGATGGAGCCGCCGTCGCACGACACACTGACGAGATCCGTCAAGGATTGCGACACATTGCCGACGGCGTACGACGCCGTATCCAGGCGGTAGAGAAGGGAGGTTGCGGTGACGTCCACCGGACCCGATCCAAACGGGTGAAGGGCCACGCAAGACGCGGAGAAGGTCCCGCCGAAGACGGGCCCGGACGTAGCGAGCGAGATTTGGCTGTCCATGGTTCCCGCGGTCTCGTCCCTATCTACTCCGACGTGGACCCGCAGGGGAAGGACTTCGAGGAGGGATCCTCCCACGGCGCTAGGGCCTGGCGGAAGGATGGTCGTGAAGATGGCGATCTCGTCCTCTACTTCGGCGTACAGCGTGGACGACGCGCGCACGGTGGTGACGTCGCGTCCCGGGCCCGCGTCGGCGGGGACCGCGAGGACGACAGTAACGGTCCGGCTCTCGCGTGGGGAGAGTTCCAGCGATGCGGTCGATACGTTGACCGCGTACCCACGCGAGGAGACGGCGGCGAGGGAAAAGACATCCTGAGCGTTGCCGCGGTTGACGACGAGGACGTCGTAGGACACCGATCCGCCGGGAGACAGGCTGCCCCCCGCGGGGGGGACGAGTTCGACCTGATTGACGACGGTGACCCGCGTCGCCACGCCGGCCGACGCCTCGTCCGCCGCATCCATCTGCGACGTGGCGTGGAGGGAGAGCACGTAGGATCCTGCTGCGGCGTCGGAGGGGACGGTCAAGGTCAGGAAGATCACGCCCTCGTCTCCGGTGGCCACGGCGATCTCCGGCGGGGCGCCGAGGAGCGTCCAGCCTGCCGGTACGTCGTAGGTGAGGGTGAACGTTTGCCCGGAGGGCTCGTCGTGCGACACGGCGAAGACGTGCGTTACGACGTCGCCCGGCGAGGCGTCCTTCACGCTGGAGAGAAGGTCGACGTGCACGGCACCGGCCGCAGCCTGAGCCGAAGCGAAGACGGCGACGACCAGCGTCGCCACGATTCCCCAGATTCTCGTTCGGGACGCCATCAACGATGAGCCTACTTGCAGAAAACACCGTCCTCTAGGACCTTCACTTGCTCGTCCCGGGACATTCGTCTCTGACCGAGGGGGACCTTGGCCAAACGTGGAGCCCGAGCGGAATGGCCAGCCAAGTGTCCCTCGCCCGCGGGGCGCGCGGACGCCTTGTCGCAGGGGATCGAGTTAGCCTTCGTCGGGGAAACGCAGCGCGGAGGTTCGATGCGGGAGGCGAGGCTGGTTCAGGAGATTGTGATTGAAGACGTCGACCGCGTCGGCGTCGTCGCCGACATCAGCCGTCTTCTCGGCGACATGGGCATCAATCTCTCCGCCGTCTTCGCCAACGTGGTCGGCGAGTCCGTGCGCATCCACTTGATCACGAGTTCGCAGTCCTACGCGCGGGACGCGTTGCGCGACGCGGGGTACTCCCTTCGGGAGAGGGACGTGATCGCGATGGAGCTACCCCACCATCCGGGGTTTCTCTGCCGGATCACGGAGGCTCTCGCGCGCCGCGACCTGACGATCACCGAACTCTATGCGACCGTGCCGGAAGACGGAGGCATGGGCCTCGTCGTGCTCAGCTGTTCGAACAACCTCCACGCGCTCCAAGTCTTGCGAGGGCGCTGAAAGGGCCGCCCGCCGGCTGCGGCGGGCGAACCCTGGGGCTCCGTAACTAGTCCGATGGAAGCACGATGAATGCTCGGCCTTCCGATCTTCCGAACACCTCTGGAAAGTAGAACTCGCGCGCGATCGCCGGAAGGACCTTGAACTCGCCCGGCTGAACGGCGCGGACCGTGTAGCGGTAGGTGTAGGTGCCGGCCGGGAGGTAGTCGGCGAACAGCGCCACCTTCTCGTCGCGCAGCTCGCTGCGCGAGTACCAGCGCCACCACCACCAGGGATATCGCATCGAGGTCCCGCCCGACGACTCGCGGCGGATGCTCGGCCCGGTTTCCAGAACGCTCGTCGTGTCGAGCGTCGTGTTCACCGCCTCGCAGCCGGCGGGCAGCGGGTCTTCGACCACGACGTAGTAGAGGTCGTTCGGCGCAATGATCGTCAGGCGCACTTCGTACGTCTCTCCGACCGTCGCTTCTCTCACATCCGG
Organism: uncultured bacterium; assembly: GCA_903857865.1. Classification (GTDB taxonomy): domain Bacteria; phylum Bipolaricaulota; class Bipolaricaulia; order UBA7950; family UBA9294; genus CAIOGO01. The sequence goes on from CAIOGO010000009.1 coordinate 34,096, forward strand.
GCATGTCGCGTCGAGATCGCATCCGCTCGGCGCGTACTGACGCGTGACGATGATCCCGCGCGCCAGGGCGCCCACTTCGTCGGCGGGCAGCTGGAGGTTGAGGTGGGCGGTGTAGTAGAGGACGCCGGGGCCTTCCTCGCGGAACACGGTGAGCGCGTGCCGATCGCTCGTCGAGAGCTCGCTGCCTGGGACGCTCACCGTGGCTGAGTCGCGCACCGTCTCCTGGGTTGCGGTGCCTTCGAGTTTCTGAGCCCCATCCCAAAGGACGCCGAACGCGTAGTCCGCGTCGAGTTCGCCCGTTGCGACCATCCAGTCCGTCAACGAAACGAGGGCCCACGCGGTCTCCTGCGTCGTCTCCCAGATACCGCTCTTCCGTGCCACCATGAGCCAGCGGACGACGTTCGGAAGGAGCGCGTTCTTGGGGTCGAGGGCCACGAACGCGTCCAGGATGACGGCCGTCGACCGCGTGTCGGTGTTCATCGCCCACCCGTCGTAGTTCGCCTCCTCCCAGTGCATGCCGGTCGCGCTCTGGATCGACTCGTTCACCAGGTCGGAGAGGAGCGTGTCGATCTCCGTTCTCGGTCGCCCGAGCCGATCGAGTGCCATGGCGAGGAACGCTTTGCCATAGTGACTGAGCTTGGCGCGATGGTCGAACAGCTGGTCGGCATACAGGCCGGCAGGATCGTTCCTTCCGGCGAGCGAGAGCACGAAGAGTATCCAGGCCTGGCGATTCGCCTCTCGGAAGGTTCCGAGATCCTCCTGCGACACGAGCGTCGACTCGAGACGGCGTGTCGCGCGGTCGAGAACCTCGGGCCGCACGAGGATGTCCGCCTCCTGGAGGCGGAGGAGAGCGTAGGTGGCGTAGGCTGTGAGATACGGGCTCGATGCCTCGTCGGCCCACCAGCCCCAGCCTCCGTCGCCGTTCTGGCGGACGTAGAGCTTCTCGAGGCCCTCGAGTACCAGATCGTGGAGGCGGCTGGCGAGATCCTCATCCTCGATGCCGAGGAGCGTCAGGGCGCGGTAGGTCAGGACGTTTGGCAGGAATCGGCTTACCACCTGTTCCGTGCACTCGTACTCGAAGTGCTCGAGATAGCTGAGCCCTTCGGTCATCGCGGCCGCGAGCGAGGCGTCGAGACGCACGTCGAGCCGGCTTGTGTCCGGATCGTAGCTCTCTGGCAGGGCAATCGTCTCCGTGCGGCCGCCGGCCTTGCGGAGTTCGCCCGCCGTGCCGACGATCTCGGGAGCCGTGTAGCGGTGTACCGGGATCGTCCCCTCGGGCCCCGTCGTGAGTCGAGGCCGCGCGGCGTCCGACAGATCGCCGGACGTGGCACTCCACGCCACGTCGACGGCCTCCACGTCGAGCACGGTGACCCACCACACGGCCTGACTCTCCGAGCCCGCCAGGACGCGAAGCGTCTGGCCCACCGGACCCTCGAGCTCGAGGCCCGCGGAGGCGAGCGTAACGTTGACGTTGAGATTGTCCTGCGTCTGATTGGTCACTGAAGCAGCCAATCGCACGCGGTCGCCCACGACGAAGAAGCGGGGCGCGACCGGACGCACGAGGAGCGGCTTCGTCACGAGGGTCTCCGTCGTCCCCTCGCCGACCTTCGTATCGGTGGTGATGCCGACGGCGCGCACGACCCATGTCGTCAGGTTGTCCGGGAACTTGACGTTCAAGGTGGCGCGGCCGTCGGCGCCGGTGGTCACCGTCGGGTTCCAGTAGGCGGTGTCGGCGAACGCCTCGCGCAGAGCCACCCCGGCCGGGAGCTGCGCGGCCGCCGAAGACCGCCCCGCGGCCTCGTCGAGGCCCGCCGTCGCCATCATCGGCGCGGGCGCCCCGGGCAGGGGGCCACGGCCTTCGGCGGCGACCTTGGTCATGTTCGCTGCGCCCATATCCCGCAGCTGTTCCAGAACGAGGCGCGACAAGGAGAGCGTGAGGGAACTCGACGTGCCCACACCGAGACCTCGCGGGCCGTAGAACGTCGAAGCGACGCGGTCCGGCTCGCGCGGGCTCAGGGTGAGAATGGCCTTGTCCACCACGTCGAGGGAGAACTGGCCCTGGACGGGCACTCCCTCCGCGTCCGTCACTGTGAGGGTGTAGCTCGCCGTCTGGCCGGGCAGGAGGCTCTCCTGCGGGCCTTCGAGCGAAACGTGGAGGAGGCGCGGCTCCGGATCGACGGAGAGGGTCACGTACCCCACCTTCATGCTCGCGGTGTCGAGCCCGCCGGCCGCTCGCGCGGCCGTTCGGCCCTGGACAAGGACCACGCTCACGTAGATGTTCGGGACGTGGTCGTCTGTGATAGGGATCGGTAGGACCGTGCTGTTCGATGGCAGGTGGAGAACCTGCTGCGACAGCACGCCGCCGCGCTCGACGGTGACGAGAGCCCACTGCTCGCCCGGGTAGGGACTTGGAACGAGGATCTGAGCCGTCTCCCCGACCTGGTAGGTCGTCTTGTCGCTGATGAGCGTCACCCGGTCGTCGTTGCTGCGGCGCCACGACACGGCCTCCGGCCCACTCACCCAAACGAAGACGCTGGTGCGCGTCGTGCGCTCCAACTCATCCAATCCTTCCACGGTGACCTTGTACGACCCGCCGGTCGGCGGCGTGAACGCGAAGGATCCGTCGCCCCGCTCGTCCGTGACCAGCGATCCGCTGTCGATGTCGATGTCCTCCGTCGTCCACTTCCACGTCCCGCCGCCCGACGCGTCGGACTCGAACGTGTTCTTCCACTCGCGGCGAACCACCGTGTAGCGTACGGCGCGCCCACTGGCTCGTTCGCCGGCCCAGTCGATCGAGACGGCGTTCAGCGTCATCGCCCGGCCCGCCTGGCCGATCGTCTGAGCGGCGGCGAGGCCGGCGTAGAACGAGGCTTGGTGGACCACGATCGTGGTGCGTCCGGAGATCGTGGATCCGTCGCGGCCGTAGGCCGTGGCCTCCACGGTGAGGAGGCGGCTTCCTCGCGCGACTCCGCCTTCGGCCTGCGGATCGCGCGAGGCGATGTCGCTCGGGAGTTCGATCAACAGAGCGCCCGAGGCGTCAGTTCGGCCGCTGCCATCGAGCACGGGCGTCGGCGGTGTCGGCGTCTGCCACCAGCAGCCGCGGCAAGTCCAGGGGTCGTCGATGTCGGAGAACGAGTACTGGCTAAACGCCGAGGGGGAGAACGTGTAGGACGACGATAGGACGCGCCACTCCACGCGCGCGTCGGCCACCGGAGCGCCGAAGAAGTACGACGCCTGAACCACGGCGTGCGCAGGGTCGCCCTTCGCGATTTCGTCTCGGTCAGCGGCGACGGTGACCTCGAACTCCGGCGCTCGGTACGCGGCGACCTGGAACGCGTGGGACTCCGACCGGTCTCCGACCTCGACGCTTAGCGTGTAGTCGCCGAGCGCCGCGTCGGCTGCGAGCGCGTGCTCACCGGAGATAGCGCCGAACTCGTCCAGGGCAAGCGTCTGCTCGTAGACCATATTCCAGTTTGCATCCCTGATTTGGACGTGCGCCTCGCGGATCGCGGGCAGCGCGTAGTGAGCGTCCGCTTCGTCGCGCAGGAGGGCGCGGAAGTAGACCGTTTGGCCGGCTCGGTAGATGGGGCGATCGGAGTCGAGGTAGGCGCGGCCGGAAGGAGGCGTCTCGCTAGTGAAGCCGAACTCCCATGGCGTGATTCCGTCGCTCCATTCCGAACTCGAGAAGGCGAACGGGCTCTTCGCGCTGACCGTGAGGCCACGCCAGTCGAGCGAGGCGGTGCCGGGGAAGCGCGCCAGACCGCGACTGTCGCTGACGTCGACGTCGACCGTCTCCCCGTCTGCGTTCATGCCCGACAGAATCAGTCCGGCCACCGGCGCGCCGGTCTCGAGATCCGTGGCCCAGACGAGGGTCTCGGCCTCCGACGTCTTCATGACGAGGTGCGTCGGCGTCGAGATGAGCACGTGACGCCCTTGCCAGCGACTCCACTCCACGCCGTCGGCCTGGAGGTCGATGACGTAGATCCCAGGGGCAAGAGGGCCGCCGTCCTCGACGAGGTCGATGGGCGTGTAGCCGACCTCGTTCAGCGGGGATGAGACGGCGACGGACCACGTCCGACCGCGGCCACGCGCGGGCGGCGTGAAGTCGTACCAGTCCCTCATCGCTTCGAAGTACTCGGGGAGGTCCACTTGCGTCAGCGTGAGCGCGAGGCGGCTGGTGTTTCGATACGCGACGACGATGTGCGCCGGCTCGTAGGAGCTGTAGGTCCCCACGTTCCCGGGAACCTGCAGCCAAGTGGCCGGGTCGAGGGGCGCCGTCGTGAAGCGGACGGCCAGCTCCTGAGTCGTCTTGTTCCCGTAGGGGTCCTCGATTCCCGGACTGACGCTCACGGTGTACGTTTGGCTCGGCTGCGGAGAGAAGTAGATGACGTAGCGAAGGTCCCACGAACTGAAGTAGCCGTACACGTCCTCCGGTTTTGGGGCGGGCTCGATCGTCACGTGCTTGAGGACGGTGCCTTCGTTGACGGGTGCAGTGAACTCGATGATGAACGGCGAGTAGGGGTCGGTGTTCGTCTCGCCGGCGCGAGGCGTCGTTCCGAGAATCCGAAGCGTCGGCACAGTTCGGAACCGGAAACGGACGAAGTCGGTCGTGCCCAGTCCACCCGCCTGTGCGACTACGCCGGGTTCCAGCGTGACGACGTAGTGGCGGTTGAAAGCGAGGGGGGCGGCGGGTTCAAAGACGAGGTCGTTTCCGTCCGCCGAGAGGGTTCCTTGCACAGGGGAGGTCCAGAGCCCGAAGGCCGAGACCTCTCGCACCGAGAGACGCTTGCGCGCGGACTCCACGCCGATCGGCATGTTGAACGTCACGCGCAGGGAGTCGATGAGAGAGACCATCTCATCGCCGTCGCGCGGGTTCGTCCACACGACTTCCGGCCGGACGGTCGCGAAACGCCAGACCACGTCCGAGGCGAGGAGACCGCCGGTCGTGTCGGACAGGCCCGCGCGAACGGTCACGGTGTACTCCGTTCCTCCGAGAAGCGGTTGGCTCGGGGTGAAGACGTAGATCGAGGTGTTCAGCCACTCTCCCGTGCCCGCGACATCGGGCTCGAAGGCGAGGGGATCGGGCAGGGGGGTTGTTCCCGGCGCGGACAGGGCCGAGAGCGCGACGACGGGGCGGTTGAACAGAACCGTGATCGAGCTGTCTGCGGCGATGCCGGTCGCGCCGTCGACCGGGACGACTTGCGTCACGGTGAGGAATCCCACCGTGTGTAGCCGCAACGAGAAGGGGTCTGCAAGCGGGATCGCGTTCCGGTCGCGGGCCGTGGCGGCCACGCTCACGGTGTAGACGGCGTCGCGTTCCCAGGGTTGCGACGGGGTGAATTGGATCGTCGCGTCCGACGTCCACTCCCAGCGTCCAGCCGTCTCGGGCGCGATCCCGACGGCGTCCTCAAGCGAGGCGCGGTCCATCGGTCGGTCGAAGACAAGTCGGATCGCTCCATTGACAGCCAGTTCTTCGCCGCGCGTCGGCGAGGTCTCCACGACTCGTGGAGGAGCGATCTCCGCGTTCGTCGCGGAGGATGCAGCGCCCCACGTCGGACACGCTGCCGCAAAGGCAGACACTCCCAAGAGAACGAGGACTCTCAACGCCCTTTCCGCCGACCTCATATTCATGACTGCCCCCTAGTGGTTGTGTCGCGTCGTATGGTTCGTGCCACTGTGGTCCATTCCCGTGACCCCGTCAACCCGCCTGTAGCATACCCAACACCGCCGCCCCCTCCGTCGTTTCGTTCCCGCCGAGGCAGAGAGACTCGAGGGTGCGGGGAGGCGCAAGAGCAGCAGCCGGCGGATGTCTAACAGTAGGGTGTGGGTGGCACAATCAGGTCGTTGTTCCTTGACAAGTGAACAGAGACAGACCGAAACCCGCAGTGCGGGTGTTTGAACCTCGATCTGAAGATTGCGGCGGGTGGTCCGCCGCAATGCACAAGTCCTCATTCGAAGTATCTACCAAAGGCAAACCAACCGAAAGGATGGGACGCAAAGCTACGGACCTTCTAGGCAGCTCTGCGTCGGCTCTCAAGGCCGGCGCGAACTCTTGAGAAACGCAAACCAGGGGAAACCCTGGGACGCAAAGCCACGGACCCTCAGGCGACCGAAAGGCCGCCGGGTAGCCGGGTTGCCGCAGCGCCTAATGGTGGCCGAGCCGCTAGATGCGCTCGAACAAACAACCATTAGGAGGTGCTTTGTAATGAGGATGCTTAAGGTAGTGGGTATGGCGATGTTGGTGGCGGCGATGGTCGTTGGCATGGCAGCGGTTTCGTTCGCGGCGTCTTCGGCAGTGTCCGCGAACGCCTCGTTCTCGATTCCGTCGTGGATCTCTCTCTCCATCGTCGGCAACGGCGACGTGAGCTTCGCGAGCATCACCGGCCCTGGGACGTACAACGGCTCGAACGGCACCCAGCTTCGCGTGCTGAGCACGGCGAACTGGTCACTGTCGAACACGATTCTCTGGGCGAGCCCGAGCTCGAAGATGCCTGTTGGCGCGAGCCAGGCCACGATTGACGCGAGTCTCCAGCGGACGTTCGACAAGACGTCCGGGGCCTGGGGTAGTCAGACGGTGAACGTCTCCTACAGGCTCGTCCTCACGAGCGACGACCTGGCGACCCTGCCGCAGGGCGACTACAGCTTGGTCGTCCAGTACACGGCGACGACGAACTAGCCGCAACATCAGCAGAACCACCCTAGAGATGAAGGAAAGGGGGCGGCGATCCGCCCCCTCTCCGTCTGTCCCCTGTTCACGACGTCTCATGGATTCCTCAAGCGAGCCTCACAGATCCCTCACAACGACCTTCTAGGCTCCTTCTGTTCTAACGAAAGTTAGACATCTCGCACCCCCGATACCAGCCCTCCGGGAGAGGGACATTCGTGTCCCTCTCCCTTGGCTTTTCAAGGCCTCGGTGTCCTCTTCCCCTTTCCCTCAGCTCTCCCTTCTGGGAAGATAGAGGCGAGGATCATGCTGACCAAGGCCGAGACGCGCGTTGTGGTGTCACTCCAGGAGAAGAAGGCTCGCGAACGCCTCGGCCTCTACGTCGCTGAGGGGGACAAGCTGGTCCGCGAGGCGCTCGCCCTCGGGTGCGCCGTGGAGACCGTCTACGCGATTTCCGGATGGATTCGTGACACCTCGAGTCTGTTGGAGGCTTTCCCGGGAGCAGTCGTCGAAGTGTCCGCCGACGAGCTGCGCCGGCTGAGCGCGCAGAAGACACCGAACGGCGCTCTTGCCCTCATTCGGCAGTCCCGCCCCCCACTCGACTGGAGAGCCATCGGTGCGGACCTTGTGCTCGTCCTCGACGCGGTGCGGGACCCCGGCAACCTCGGCGGTCTCCTTCGCGTCGCCGCGTGGTTCGGGATCGCGGACGTCGTGGCGTCGCCCGACAGCGCGGACGTCTTCCAGCCCAAGGTTGTGCAGGCAAGCATGGGCGCGCTCTTTCACGTGCGTGTGCACTCTCTCGAAGTGGCGCCGTTTCTCGTCGAGGCGCGGGATCGCGGACTGCCCATCTACGGTGCGGTGCTTCAAGGGGACTCGATCTACGAGGTCGACCTTGAGCGCCGCGGCCTCATCCTGTTCGGAAACGAGTCCTCCGGCCTGTCGGAGCAGCTGCTACGGTTCGTGTCCCATCGCCTCGTGATTCCGGCGTGGCGAGAAAGCGGTCCCGGACGGGATTCCCTCAACGTGACGATGGCCGCCGCCGTCGTCTGCTCCGAGTTCCGTCGCCGCGCCTCCCGCTCGGGTGCTGGCGAGGAGGAACGCCGCAAAGTACGGGCGTGACCCGCCGGAGTACAATGCCGGCACGAGAAGAGGGGGGTCTAGGCATGGTTCGAGTCAGGTTTGCGCCGAGTCCGACCGGGTACCTCCACGTCGGGGGAGCACGCACGGCTCTGTTCAACTGGCTTTTCGCACGGCACTCCGGCGGCGCCTTCGTGCTGCGCATCGAAGACACGGACCGCGAGCGATCGACCGACGAGGCGATCGAGCAGATTGTCGCCTCGCTGCGCTGGCTCGGACTGGACTGGGACGAGTACTACCGCCAGGCCGAGCGTCACGAGCGCCACCTGGAGGCGGCGGAATCGCTCCTTCGCTCCGGCGCCGTGTACGAAAGGGACGGCGCGTGGTGGTTCCGCGTTCCCGAGGCTGGCGCGACGGTGGTTCACGATGAGCTCGTCGGCGACGTCCGCTTCGACAACGATCAACTCAAGGACTTCGTCATCCGACGCTCAGACGGCACGTTTGTCTACAACTTCGTCGTGGTTGTCGACGACGTCGACATGGGCATTACGCACGTCATTCGGGGCGACGAGCACCTGAACAACACGCCGAAGCAAATGCGCATCTACCAGGCGCTCGGGTACCCGATGCCGCTGTTCTACCATTTGCCGATGATTCTGGGTGCAGACCGCGGGAAACTGTCCAAGCGGCACGGCGCCACATCGGTTCTCGAGTATCGGGATCGGGGAATCCTGCCGGAGGCGCTGGTCAACTTCCTGGTTCGCCTCGGCTGGGCATACGGGGACGAGGAAGTGTTCGCGCGTGACGATCTGGTGCGGCTGTTCGCACTGGGGGACCTCAACAAGTCCGCGGCCGTGTTCGAGGACGCTAAGCTCCTCTGGCTCAACCAGCAGCACATGAAGCGCGCCGATCTCGATTCGCTCGTCCATCTCGTCGAGCCGCTGGTCATCGCTCGCGGTCGCGTGACAAGCGAGATGTGGGCGCGCGTTGAGTCGGAGCGACTCCGCGTCGGCGCGAATCTCCTCCGGGATCGAGCGAAGACTCTGCATGATCTGGCCGCGACGATGGAGATCCTCTTTCCGGTCCCCGTCGAGTGCGAGGACGGAGCGGCCGTGTCGGAGACCCAAGCGCGCCTGATGCGCGCTGTGGCAAGTGCGATCGAGTCTCTCTCGCCCTACACGCCGGAGACGATCGAGTGCGCCGTGCGGGGGGTCCTCGAGCGTGAGGGCGCCACGCTGAAAGACGTTGCGCTCGCCTGTCGCCTCGCCGTGACGGGCCGCAAGGCGGGTCCCGGGCTGTTTGAGATTCTCGCTGCGATCGAACCGGCCACGGTCGTTGCGCGGCTGCGCGCCGCTCACGCCCGGCTGAGCGGCGCGGGGGAGGGCGGCTCGTGAGGATCGCGCTTCTCGCGGCGGGAGTCTGGATGGCGCTTGCCGCAGCGGGTGGCGGGGTGGAGGTCCCTCTCGATGTCGTAGACGGCGTCACCTCGCTCACCACAGAGGGCTTTCTGCAGGCGATCGGTCTCTCCGGGCCCGGAACCCTTGAGGGGACCCTACGGCTTTGCGGCTGCGACCGCGCCGTGCGCGTCGAGTTTGCCGCCGACGGAGCGCCTGGACTCTTGGCCGACCTCGCCGGACGCGGTGTTCTCGAAACGATAGAGTGGGACGGCGTCTCTGCGGACGGAAGCTACGTGGCGCGGCCCCAGTTCCTGCTTCCCGGCGAAGTTGGCGGGGAAGAGCCCGCCGCCTATCGCCTCCTCGTGATCTGGAATCCTAACCTTCCCACCGTGCTTGTCTACATACGCGACACGTACCGCACCGGGCGGGCGGAGTTGGGTGGGCGAGCCGTGCGTCTGGCCGTACTCGACGAGGACAGCGATGGCGCGTACGACGATCTCCAGCACAACGCGCTGATCGTCGACGTGGACGGCGACGGCAAGCTGTCGGCGGCCGGAGACTCCCACGAACGCTTCGTTCTCGGCGAGCCGTTCTTTCTGGATGGACGGACCTACGCCGTGACGGTCGCGGCGCGAGACGGCTCGAGGATCACGGTCAACGAATCCCCGGTGCTTGCGACTCCTAAACTTCCGCTTCTTCCCGGCTTCCCGGCTCCACTCTTCGAGGCGACCGATCTTGAAGGACAGCGTTTCTCGCTCGGCGAGCTGCGCGGATACATCGTCCTCCTCTACTTCTGGGCCGGCTGGTGCGCCCCGTGCGTGGCGGAGCTTCCGACGATTCGGCGCGTGCAGGAGGACTATGCGTCGCGCGGCGTGGTCGTCGTCGGCGTCTGCATGGATCGCAGCGAGGCGGCGTGCCGCGCTGCTGTCAGCGACCACGGGATTGCGACTGCGCAGATCTTCGACGGGTCGGCCGGAGCCCTTGGCGCGCTGTATCGGATCCACGGGATCCCCATGACGTACCTGATCGACCGCGACGGAAGGATCTGGGCCCGTGGCCTGCGTGACGAGGCCCTGCTGGCCGAGGTCGACGTCCTCGTGTGCCGCGTGCCGGAGGGTGACGGGGGATGAGACAGGCTCTCGCCGTTCTCCTCGCAGCTCTTGGTCTCTGTGTCTTTTCGGGCGCCGTTTGGCCCCAGGAGGGAATCCTCACGTTCGCGGTGGAACCGGATGCGCTTGACGTTTCTGCCGGCGGGCAGGCAGTCGCGCGGGTGCGGATTGTGAATACGACGGCACGGGAAGCAGATGACATCGAGCTTGTGTGGGCGGGTCCGGAGGGATTCTCTCGTGATCCTGGCCCCGCGAGCGTCGCCGTGCTCGGTGCGTTTGCGTCCACCACCATCGAGCTGACCGTTGTCGTTGAGGCGACAGCGCCGCAAGGGGAGACGCGAGGGCATCTTGAGGCTATCTACACGTACTGCATCGATGATCTCTGCTATCAGATCGTTGCGCCCCTTGTTCTGACGCTTCGCGTCGCCGCCCCGACGGGAGCAACTCCGGATACTACGAGCGATGTCGGAACCCCGGCAAAGGCGGAGATCGAGATCCCGGGTCGCGTTCCGTGGCGGGGAGTCGCCTTCGGAGTCATTGGGCTACTGCTCGCTGTGGCAGGGCTCCTCTGGCGAACGCGACACCGCACGGTGCTCGCTGCAACCCTTGTCATCGCGGGCGGCGTGGCCCTCGGACTCGGCGTGTCGCTCAACCAGCACAAGCAGGCGCAGGCCGTGGGTGCCGTGCTGTGCACGTCGTGCGTCGGGATCGAAACCGTGCAGACCCTGCGCGCCCGACTGTCGCTATCCCAGGCGGCTGCCGTCGAGCAGCTCACCGCACCGATCGAATTGCTTGTGTTCTACGCGCCGTGGTGTCGGTCCTGCCCGTACGCCGAGGAGTTGGTCGGCCTCGTCGCAGCCCGCAACCCGCTAGTTCGCTATCGCCTCGTGAACGCTGAGGCAGAGCGCGACCTCGCCGTCCAGCATGGAGTCACGCGCGCCGGGCGAACCGTCGTCCCGGCGATCGTCCATCTCGGAACGGGGAAGGTGCTGTTTGGAGCCGAGGACCTGGGCAATCGACTCGTCTCCCTCCTGCAGGAGGCTCCATGAGGATGACGACCGGGCGGCGCGCCGTCCAGGGAATGGGCGTCGTCCTTGGCCTGTTCGGCGTCACCGGGATCGGCATGACGCACATTCTCTTCCCGGGTCTTCACTGCTACGCCTGCCCGTGGGCCATCACGGTCTGTCCGGTGGGTCTTGTTCAGAACCTCGTGATCTTCGGCACCGTGCCCTTCTTCTGGGTGGGCGCCATGATCGTCTACGGCGTGGTTGCGGCGCGCGGCTTTTGCGGTTGGTTCTGTCCTTTCGGGACGTTGAACGACCTGCTCTCGTTTCGTCGGGCGCGCATTCGGTCCTCCCTCTCCTACGGCAAGTTCCTGATCCTCCTCGGGACGCTCGTTGGGGCGTGGGCGCTCACTGACACGATCTTCTGCAAGCTCTGCCCCGCTGCGTCGCTCGAAGCCTCCCTGCCGTACCTGTTCCTTGGCGTGGCCAAGGTGAATGGCCCCTTCCTCATCCACATGGCGACGCTCGGCGCAACGCTCCTCGGCATGGTCCTCATCGCTCGTTTCTGGTGCCGCTATCTCTGTCCGATGGGCGCCATCCTCGCCCTGTTCAACCGCGTGAGTCTGCTCCACCTGGAGTGGAACCGCACCGAGTGCACCGGCTGCGAGACGTGCGTCGACGCTTGCCCGATGGGCATCGACCCGCGGCAGGAACACGATGGGCACAACTGCATCAAGTGCGGCGCGTGCACTGAGTCGTGTGTTCCGGACTCGCTCAAACTCCGCTGCGGGCCAAGGAAGGCGAAGTGATCTCCTACTTGGTCCTTGGCCTCATCCAGGGTTTGACGGAGTTCCTGCCGGTCTCAAGCTCCGGCCATCTGGTCCTTGCAGAAAGGCTCTTCGGCCTCACCTCGCCCGGACTCGTGTTCGAAGCCTGTCTTCATCTTGGGACGGTGGCGGCGATTCTCGTGTTCTTCCGCTCGGACCTTGCGGCGCTCGCTCGCGCGCTCACGCCGCGCGGGGACATCGGCCGACGCAAGGAAATCGGGCTCCTTCTCCTCGGCACCGTGCCGATCGTGGTCGTCGGCCTCGTCTTGCGCGGATCGGCGAACAGCTGGTTTCACTCGCTGTGGGTGGTCGGCGTCGGCTGGATGGCGACGGCGGGCATGCTCCTCCTGGCGGATCGTCGTGCCTGCCCGTCAGGCGCAGCTCAGCCTTCCGTTGCCGGCGCTCTCGCGATGGGTGTGGCGCAATCCGCGGCGCTCGTGCCTGGCGTGTCCCGGAGTGGATTCACCATCGGTGCGGGGATGCTCGCCGGGGTTCGCCCGGAGCGCGCGGCGCGCTTCTCGTTCCTTCTCTCCATCCCGGCTGTCGTGGGTGCGGCGGGACTCACTCTCTGGGACGGTTTGCAGGAACACGCTCTCGGCGACTCGAACGTCCTTGGGATCCTCCTCGGGGCGGCCGCCGCGTTCCTCGTCGGACTTCTGGCGCTGCGCGCCTTTCTCTCGCTCCTGGCGCGGACGCGATTGTGGCCGTTCGCCCTCTACTGCGCCGCGCTTTCGGTGACGGCGCTCCTCCTCGCTGCTCTGCGCTGAGCCCTTCAGGGCATCGTCTTCGTGACGACGAAAATGACGGCGGCGACGAGGGACAGTGCGACCAGGAGCACGGCGATCGTGGATGCGGCGCTCGGCTGCAACGGAGGCAGAGGACTCACAATAGGGGACGGTAGAGCGAGATCGGGAAGCGCATTCAGGAGCGTCGGATCCCCCGCCGTGCGGGAGACGACGACGAAGCGATCGATGATGTAGTTGCCTCTCGACCCTTTGTCAAGCGTCGTGCGCAGGCCTGTCGGGCTCGTCGTGTCGGGATTGTAGGGATCGACGATCGCGTACGTGGTCCCCACCTTCCCTGTCAGGACCACCCAGTGGCAGTCCTCGGTCTGGGACGACCCGCTGCGGCAGGCTGAGTTCCAGTGCACGCCGGCAACGATCGGGTTCCCTTGGCGCAGCGCGTGGTCGATGATGACGGCGGCCACGGGGTTCAGCCCGACGTTGCTGCGGTTCGTGTGGAAACTCAGCGCCACGCCCTTGGGCAGGTTGCTCCACTCCAAGCAGCATGAGCCGAGCGGATCCTGCGAGCACCCCCCATACCCGCGGCGGGCACGGAGCCAGTCATTGAGGATTCGAGGATCCATGCCCTGTTCCACGCTGCCGGTGGACGAGTGGGCCGCGGGGATCGTGAGAACGATCTCATCGTAGGAGAGCACGGCCGAGAACGCCGTGATCAGGCAGCCCGTGCCGCGAATTCGGTCGGGGCAGCCGTCCGTCCCTAGGGCGCAATCGCCCCAGGCTCCGGGACCGCTCGTGTACGCCTGGTTGAACGACGGCATGGCGTGCGGCAGCGCGATGGATTCCGCGTGTGCGGCGACGGATCCGAGACAAGCGACGAGGACAAGCGCGGCGAGAGCCGTGCGGAACGGCAGACTGCGGTTCAAAGGATCACCTCTCGGACATCGACGGCCCTCGGAAACGCGAACAGCGGGACGACATTGCCTGGAAGCGGCGTCCCCTCGGGGCGAACCCACGCGGTGGCCAGCCCGGCCGCATGCGCGCCAAGGACATCCATCTCGTACGAGTCGCCGACGAACAGCGCCGTGGGCGCACGCGCGCCGAGGCGGTCCAGCAAGACGGCAAACGCGCGAGGATCCGGCTTGTAGACGTCGACGTCGCCGGCAACGACCACCGCGTCGAAGTGATGCTCGATGTGCAGAGAGCGGATCTTCTCCCATTGGCCATCGGCGAGCCCGTTCGTGAGAAGGCCGAGCCCGTAGCCCGCGGCGCGAAGGTCGAACAAGAGCTCGCGGGTGCCGTCGAACAGGCGAACGCCGTTCGCGCGGCGGACGGCCCCGTACTTGGCGGCGATCCGCACGGCGAGTCCATCGGCGGAGAGGCCCCGTTCCGTCAAGAGCCGTCGCCAAACAGCCAAGCGTAGCTCGTCGGTCGACCCGGCGTCGCGCTCAAGGGCCACCCAGAGCGCGTCGTAGCGAGAGGCAAGGTCACGCACCGACCCGAACGGCTCGAGCGAGAGCCGGAGGCGATCGAAGGTCACCGCCACCACGCCGGCAGTCGACAGCGGATAGTACGAGAGCGTGTGATCGAGGTCGAAGAGAATGTGGGAGAACGTCCGCTGGCCTGTCATCAGTTGATCGACCACGCCCCCTCTCTTATCCTCTTCCCATGCCGTGGCAAAGAGAGCGATCTTAGCCCACGCGGTTCCGTGCCTTCAAGGAGAGCTCATGCGGATCATCGGCGGAGAACGGCGCGGCCGGAGGCTGGTCGAGTGGGACGACTCGGCCATACGGCCGATGCGCGACTTCGTGCGTACGGCTCTCTTCAACATCCTCTGCGACTTCGTTCCCGACGCCGCCTTCCTCGACCTCTTCTGCGGGACGGGCAGCGTCGGCCTTGAGGCGCTGTCACGCGGCGCGCGGTCCTGTACGTTCGTCGACCGCTCGCCGGACGCCTGTGGCATTGTGCGGAGAAATCTCGACCTATTGGACTTCCTCCCCCGCGGCGAGGTCATCCGAGGCGATGCCTTTGGGACCTTGGAGACCCTGCGACAGGTGGGGCGGCGGTTCGATCTCGTGTTCGTCGGCCCGCCGTACTACAAGGAGCTCGTTCCGCGGGCGCTCGAGGCGCTCGGCGACGGCGCTCTCCTGGGCAGCGATCCTGTGGTCGTGGCTGAGATCCACAGCACCGAGTCGATCGCCGAAGCGGTCGGGGAACTGTCCCTCGTCGATCGGCGGCGGTACGGGGACAACCAGCTTTGGCTCTACCGCACGGCCGGCGGCTCGGATGACGCGGCCGCGGGAGGAGGAGACGAATCATGAACGGCGAGGCGAAGCAGGAACGACTCATTCTGATCACCAACGACGATGGGATCACCGCTCCGGGCCTTCTTGCCCTCAAGCGCAGCCTCAACTCGCTCGGTCGAACGGAAGTCTACGCTCCTGACCGGAACTGGTCGGCGGCCAGCCGAACGCGCACATTCCACAAGCCGCTTCGCGTCGATCCCGTCCCGCTGCTTGACGGCAGCGTCGGATACGCCACGAGCGGGACGCCGTCGGACTGCGTGTCGCTCGCTCTCTTGGGCCTCCTCGACCGGCGCCCAGATCTCATCGTCTCGGGCATCAACGCCGGACTCAATCTGGGGCGCGATGTCTCATACTCCGGGACCGTCGCCGCGGCGATGGAGGGGGCACGATCGGGGGTCCCGGCTGTGGCTGTGTCGTACGACACCCTGCAGGCGCCGAGTGACGATCTTGACTACGACCGCGCTGCGGACTTCCTCCGTCGCCTAGCGGGTTTTCTCCTCGATCGTCCACCACTGCCCCCGGGCATTCTCCTCAACGTCAACGTCCCCTACTCCCCCGGCGGACGGACTCTGCGCACCCGGTTGACACGACTCGGCGGGGAGGCGTACTCGAACTACCTCGTCACGGGGAAGGATCCCCACGGCCGTGAGTACTACTGGATCACCGGCGACCCCCTCACGGGCGCCTCCGCCGGAGGGAGCGGCACCGACATTGAGGCGATCGCCGAGGGGTACGTGTCCATCACGCCGATCCACCTCGACATGACGGAGCACGCGCTGCTCACCGAGTTGCGGCCTTGGGAGCAAGAACTCGATCTCGCGGCGTAGTTGGGTCCCATGCTCCAGGTTCGTGCCCAGAACTTGTCTTTTCCGAAAGGAGAAGATAGGAAAGGGAGCGCGTTGCCATGGAGGTGTCGTGACGGACCAACAGGAGCGAGGACTCGTACTTCTGGTGTGCGCGGGGCTCCTCGTCGGCGGCGTCGTCCTGCTGTGGCCGAGGGCGAGGGACGCACACCCGTCGTGGGTACGTCCAATCCACGTGGCCGATGTGGTCGTCGTCGTCCCGACGTTCGTTGCAGCGGGCAAGGTGAATGTCAACACCGCGGACGCGACCGAGTTGACGAGATTGCCGGGCATCGGCGACGTGCTCGCGGCTCGCATTGTCGCGTATCGCTCGGCACACGGTCCGTTCCGTACGCTCGACGATCTCGTCGCCGTCAAAGGGATCGGCCCATCTACCCTTAGCGGATTCCGCGAGTTGGCCACCGTCAGCGACGAGGGTCAATAGGAGGTCGTCCTCGTGCGGTGACGCGGCGCTTCTTTGTAGCGGGGTGACTGGCCGCGGTTCCACAGGGCGATGTCGACCTCGCGTGCGGTGACGTCGTGGCCCTTCGCGCGGAGGTTCTCGACGATCAACTCCACGGCGTGCAGGGCACAGGCGCGGATCTCCACCTCATTCTCGGATCCCGCTGGGAGGAGCTCGCCGCGCGCGATGCGCTCGACGAGGTCGGGTGCGTACGCGAGGATGCCGTCAAGCTGGAGCACGTGGGGCACGAGGTTGTCGGCGAAGATGGTGAGCGCGTTCAGGTCCTCGAATTGCCCGAAGCTGCGGCCGCCGAAGGCGAGCGCGAGGTCGGAGACGAGGATCTGAGCGCGTTTGTAGAACGGGACCTCATCTCCTCGGTAGATCGAGACGTCGTGGAACAGTGGCTGCCGGTCGAGGAGCGACACGAGTCGCGCCGCGGAGGCATCGGCTTTCTCGACGAGAGCCGTGAAGGATCCGCCGAATCGGTCGTGGAGGTTGCGCCCGAGGTCATTCCACGCCTGGGCGAAGAGCGCCATCAGGTCTGCGATCGGCGGAGTCGAGAGGTCCTGGCCGAACAGCCGCGCGCATCCGGCGGGAGTGAATGCGGCCATCTCGCTTGAGGTCAAAGGCCCCTCGGTGCGAAAGCGTTCGGTCAGCGATTGAGCGATCGTGCCGTAGCCCGAGTGTCCCGGACGTTTGGCGAGGTACGGGAAGTAGCCCGACCCGAAGTTGACCGCGTCGAGCGTCACGAGGTAGGTCACGGTGTCGTACGGCCGTCCGCGGAAGTGGAGAACGTCGTCGTAGACGGGTGTCTGGAGGGGAAGAGACGCGAGATCCCCCGCGTATCCAGCGATCGCGCTCTCCACGATGCGCACGCGCTGCGCTTGGCCGGCAACATCTCGGCAGCGCCGGCGTATGCGGTCGAACACTCCGTCCTCCATGAAATGAGAGTACCCGACGGACGGGCTGGAGATCGCTTCGCTGCCCGCCCCAGCCTCGATACGATGATCGGCGGGAAACGTACGCTAAGGGGGACGACATGAAGTGGATCTTGTTCGGCTGCGTTGTCGGTGGAATCGTCGGCTTGGCTCTCGGAATTCCGATGGAGACTCAGACTCATCTCGTTCCCCTAGCTGACGTAGGGGCGCTCGCCTCGGCGGCTTCGCGAACTTCGGCGGAGCTTGACGCTCGGCTCTTCGTCCTGCTTCTGCCTCGCGGCGCGGGCGCTGTCGTGCTGCGCGCGATGCCGAGGTCGGAGTGGGGGTCATTCCAGGTTCGCGCCGTCAGCTGGGAGGTCATCGAGCGCGAGATGCTGGCCGCGACCGTCGTGCAACCGGCGATCACTCCCGCCGACGCGGCCGGAATCGCGCCGGACCTGTCCGCTCTCCTCAAGCGTGCCATCAACGAGGCGAGCGGGTTCGAGGTTTTCCCCGACGTTCCCTTGCCGAACCTGTAGGCAGGAGCGTGAAGGCAAGAGGAAAGTCGTCCGCGTCGCTTTTGCGGGCGGGACGACTCTCCTTGCTCAGCTTGGCGCGCTCCTTTAGTTCGAGCAGGGCTCGCAGGGCTCAGCCGGTTCGGCCGGCTCCGCCGGCTGCGCAGGCTTGGATCGTTGCGAGCGCCGGAAAGGATCGAAGTTCGGACCCAGCGGATCGGAATCCGGTCCCGGGATGTCGCCACAGCCGCAGCCGTGCTTCGACTTCCGCGATTTCATCTGCATCTGCATCTGAGACTGTAGATTGTCGAAGTGCTGGCGAGTCATCTCGGCAGCCAGGTAGTCCGGCATGCCCGAATCGACGAGCGTCTTGTAGAAGCTCGCGAAAGCCTGCGCCGTCGCCTGGACCTGCTCCGGCGAGTAGACGCTCTCGTGCATCCCGCGCATGAGGTGAGGGATCCGATCCGACACGACGTCGAGCATCTCGCGGATGCCTTCGATGCCTTCCACCTCGAGCTCCTCTGCGGCGTCGTCGAGAGCCTCCTCGCGCGCCTCCAGCTCTTCCTCGATCTGCTCCAAGCGCTCCTCCTGCCGTTCAAGACGCGTCTCCATCTCCTCTTGGGCGCGCTCGACCTTCTCACGCTCTCGCTCGAGCTTCTCGCGCTCGCGTTCGAGGGCTTCGCGCTCTCGCTCGAGGCGCTCCCTTTCCTTCTCCAGCCTTCCCGCCGACTCCGCGCCGTTTCGCCTTTCCAGATCAACCATGTCCTCTCCTCCCTTGTCTACGCGGTGTTCACCATGCTGGGCCCAGCGCGGGCGACCCCTTTCGATGGGCGCCCGCGCCGACTCAGCGGCCTCGGCGCTGCAACTCGCGAAGCTCTCCACGAACGAACTCGCCGCGGCAGGCGGCGTCCCGGCCGCCCGCTGAATGTGAATCGCTGACTCCATCTCTTCAGCCAGCGCGACGACGGCCGCCGTCTTGTCTCCCACGGCGCCCTCGGCCAGTCTCCACGCGTCGTTGCGGGTCATGCCCGCTTCTGTGAGGCGGCGGATGAGGGCCGCGATGGCGTCGGCGTGGGCGCGCGGGACGGACACATCCGTCCCGGCGAGGCCGGCGAGAAGGGTTCCCGCTTCCTGGCTCGAGAAGCCGTCCTCCACCAGCCGTTCGTAGAAGGCGGCGAGACTCATTGCGCGCGCGGTTGTCAGGGGTCGGTCGCCGCGGGCCGCAAGCTCGCGGACCCGCTCCTCCGCGATCCCGGCGACGCGAAGCACGGCGCCCGCTGTACCGGCGCGCTCAAGCGGCACACCCAACGTCACTGTGCGTCCTTCGGCGTCTCGCATTCTTCCCTCCGCTGGGTTCCGACGATGCGAACGTTGTGTCCCATCACGCGCAGGCTGGCACGCACCGGGGAGCCGGGGCGCCTCGCATTCACGCCAAGTCGGAACCCAACGAGGAAGGATCCGATGTCCACGTTCGCCGTGTCGCGGAAGCCCGCCCTGGTCATCACGCGGCGCCACACGCGCTGCCGAACGCCCGGCATGCTTGCCGACGTCGCTCCAACGGCCTGGCGAACCCACACGATTTCGGCTAGCTCGAGACGGCACGCCCCGCACGATTGGACGTGCGCGGCAACCGCCCCAGCGTCGGCAACGCCGAGCTTCCCGGTGACGTACCAGGGCAACAACTCGATAGTCCTCTCGCAGTCCGTCATAGGAGTTCCTTGGCAAGGGCCTTCCGTGCGTAGAACAGGCGTGACTTCACTGTTCCCTCCGGGATGCCGAGCACGGCGGCCGCGTCAGCCAGGCTCATCTCTTCGAAGAAGACGAGGTGAAGCACTTCTTGCTGCTCCGGACTCAGCGTCTGCAGCGCCCGCGTGACGCGCACGTCAATCTCTGCCGCCTCGGCCGGATCGGGCTCCCCCTTAGGGTCCTCGGGAAGCCGTTCCCCCTTCTTTTCGCGACGGAGAAGACTGTGCGCTTGGTTTCGTGCGATGCCCAGAATCCACGTCGTGGCCTTCGACGCGCCACGGAAACTCGCGGCGTTCTTCCATACGGTGAGCATGGTCTCTTGCAGCACCTCCTCAGCGAGATGGGCGTTGCGCACGAGCGAGATCGAGAAGCGGTAGACCCGCTCGGCATGTCGGTCGTACAGCTCGCGGAACGCCTGTCGATCCGCTCGGCCGACGGCGCGCAGCAAGGCTTCATCGGTCTTCACGCGTTGTCCCTCATCGCGTCGTCAACTCCTCCGACTTCGTTCTTCTACTGCATGAGTGCCCGACCGGGCGCGTTCGGTTCATCGCCGGTGCCGCGGTGTCTCTCCGGCCGAAGGCACGATGTGGGCGGGGTCGTCCCTGCCGCAATGGTCCGGCCCCAGCTGGGCCTACCCCCCTCCGACAGGGGGGAACAGGGCGACGCGGTCGCCGTCGGCCAAGCGTACGGCGCGATCATGGTGGATCCGCCCGTTGACGATCGCGAGGTGCACGAGATCCGGCTGGATCCCAAGATGCGAGAGAAGGTCGGAGAGCGTCGCTCCTTCTGCCAGCGGCACGGAGAGCGCGTCGCCGGACGAGCGGACCGACTCAGCGCGGAGTCCGGCGTAGAGTCGAACCTCGATGTTCATTGATCTGCCGCCTTCGGCCGGAAGTACCACTTGTACAGGAGCTGCATGTCGTCGGGAAAGAGCCCGAGGCGCGCCTCGTCCTCGACCGGGCTCGAGAGGTCGGCGTAGCGGCCGTCGACGAACAGGTTGCTGCCGAGCTCCTCGACGGGGACGCCGAGGCGGGCGACGACCGATCCCACCGTGTCGGCGGGGCAGTAAGGGACGTCGACGATCGACTCCGATCGCGGATCCGCATCCGCTGCGAAACGCCTTAGCTTCCCGTACAAGTGGACGTGGAGCATGGAAAGATGGGCCGGACCCGGCGGCCCGGCCCAAGAGCGCTACTTCGCGAACACCCTGTCGATCTCGCTGTCCGCGATGTCCCAGACCGTGTTGTGCGGCGGCAAGGGCTCGCGCGACATGAACTCCGGGAGCCGATCGTCGACGGCCGTGAATCCAGCCTTACGGTTGAAGTCCAGCTCGAGGTCGAGCACCGCCTTGCCGATTCGCCCGACGTCGTCCATCGTCCACTTCGTCCCGAGGACACCCGAGCACTCTTCGACCACGCCTTCGAATCCCGAGGCGATGTCGAGGATGGCGAACGCGATGAACAGGCAGTGGCCCGTCGTGTCGATGAAGCCGGTCGCGTACTGGAAGTTGCGCGCCAGCTCGGTCTTCTTCGAGTCGAGTGGGTCGAGCTTTCCGGAGACTCCGAGAATCTCGGGTGCGATCGTGTAGCCCGACGTGTGGTCGGCGCCCATGGTCGACACGGCGTAGGTCATGCCGATGCCCTTGACCGCGCGCGGCTCGTAGGCCGGCATGCTCTGGCCCTTCACGTGCGGCACGCGGGGGACGCCGAACGCCCGCCCGGTGACCACGGCACCGTTGCCGAGGATTCGGCCGAGCGGGGTGGCCTTGCCGATCTCGTGGACAAGCTCAATCGCCCGCTTCCCGTCTCCGAACGCCCACAGTCCGCCCTCCGCCGCTACGGCAAGCGTGCCGCCGATCTCGATTGTGTCGAGGCCGTACTCGTTGCAGAGGAGATTGAGCTCTGCGATCTGGTCCAGATCGCTGATCCCGCAGTCGGCGCCGAAGGCCCAATCGGACTCGTACTCGATGCACGACGTGTGCTCGCTTCCGTCCGGGCGGTGCCACGTGTTGGAGCAGGCGATGATGCACCCGGGCGAGCAGGGATGGTTGTACAGCTCGCGTCCCAAGCGCTCCTTGTTCCCGGCGAAGATGGCCTCGCCGGCGATCTTCGTCGCGCCCTCGAATCGGCCCTCGCGGAAGTTGCGCGTCGGCAGGCCGCCGGCCTCGTTCAGGATGTTGACGAGGACCGCCGTGCCGTAGGTGTTGAGGGCGCCCTTCGGCTTGGTGATCGCGTGCTCGCCGAGAGCGGCGGCCAGCTTCTTGCGGCCGGCGTCGAAGGTGGCCTTGTCCGCGATGGGAACGTCTGCGGCCCCCGAGTCGTTGACGACGATGGCCTTGAGCCCCTTGCTCCCGAGGACGGCGCCCAGTCCGCCGCGCCCGGCGTAGCGCGTGGGGCGCCCTTCCCGGTCCGTGAAGCAGATCCCGGCCGCTCCCATTCGGCGCTCGCCCGCGACCCCGATGGAGCAGACATCGACGTGATCCTTGCCCCCGAACCGCTCGGCGAGGGCGGGGACGACGTCCGACAGCTTCTTTCCCGTCCACGCGTCGGCCGACTCGAATGCCGCTCCTTTCGCGTCCACCTTCAGGAGCCAGAATCGGCCGTCTTGCGGCTGACCCTCGACGACAAGGGCGCGGATTCCCAGGCGCGCCAGGCGGCGGCCCCAGCCGGTGCCGGAGTTCGCTTCCTTGATGCCTCCGGTGAGCGGCGACTTCCCACCGACGGAGATGCGCGACGACGTCGGGGCGGGCGTTCCGGTGACAATGCCCGGCGAGAAGACGACCTTGTTGTTCGGGCCAAGAGGGTGACACGTTGCTGGCACCTCGTCGTGCACGATGCTCGAGGTCAGCCACCGGCCCGCTCGGTTCTTGTACGAAGAAGGCACGGGCTCGAATCTCGCCGTGCGGTCAGCCATATTGACCCGCAGAATTCGTTCCATCCACACTCCCGTTTCCCCGGGATCCATGCCGGAGAGCGCTCAGGTCTACCACGTCGCGGCCCTGGATGTCAACGGCCGCGGCGCGCGGCGCGTTCTCTCGTTGGAACCGAACGCGTGCGACGCTACCGTGCGCAGACGACGCTCACTCCTCCAGGATGCCAACTGCGATGCCGAGCGCGCTCCCCAGGCGTTCGAGGGATTCGGGCAGCGCCGCGCCAAGGTCCGCTGCCTTGGCATCGCGCCATCGGCGGGCGAGATCGAGGTAGCCATTCTGCGCGCGCCACAAGTTGACGTTCTGCGCCAATGCGCGGACGAGCTCCACGGCGCGGGCGAACGGATCGCAGGTGGCCGCGTCCGCGGCAGCGAGTTCCCGTTCGATGGCGTCGGTCAGGCGGCGCGCGACGAGAGGCCCATCGACAGGAACCGACGCGGCCTGGGCCTGCCGCAGCAGGCGCTCGATGCGCGGGACGTCGAGAGGCGCACTCGCGGCCAGGGAGAGCAGTCTGCGGTGGACGGTGCACGCCGCGAATCCGCGGAGATGGATCGGGATTGAAGAGCCTGGCTCGTCGAGAAGCGCGAGGACGGAGATCGCGCGCTCCGCTTGCTCGGTCGCGGCCGCGGCCACCGCGGTGAGGAAGTCCCACCGCTCGGCGGGCGAGAGGATCCCGGCGACGTCGTTGGGTGGCGGGAACGTCGATGCGATCCTGTCCGAGACGGCAGCGGCGTCGCCGCGATCGAACAGGTCACCGAGCACGGGAAGGAACGCCGAAGCGTCCAGGCCCGAGGCGAGGCGAGCGCCCAGGCGGACGTCGTCCGCCGCGCTGAGGACGGCGTAGAGGATCTCCCGAACCTGCCCCGTCCTTCGGACTGTGACACGCGCCAGACCGGCAACGAGGCGCTCCGCCTCTCGTGTTCGTCGCACTTCCACCAGCGGAGTGACGGCGTGACCCCGCGATGCGGGGAGCGCATCGTGTCCGAACAGCTCAGCCACGGCGAATCGTGCGGCGGCCCGCGGCGCGCCGACGGTGGATGGTCGGACGTGACGATCGAAGACGCTGCGTCCGTCTCCCTGCGCGGGGTCGTTGCTCTTCGCCTTCTCGAGTTCGGCGAGGAACACCGCCTCGGTCCCGTCCCCGGCGAGCTGTTCGGCGAACTCGATCGCTCGTCCGGTGTACCGCAGGATCTGGATCGCCTCGATGCCGGCGAGGTCGGCGAAATACCAGCCGCAGCTCGTCGCGGCGAGCAACGCGTGGCGCTGCATCTCGAGAAGTGTGAGCGCGTCGACGCGCTCGTCGGGCGCGAGCGCGGGCGGCGCGAGGCGGGCGAAGAACGCGTCGACCGATTCAGGTGCGGGGTCCAGAACGACGTCGATGTACCCATCCCGCGCGGCCCACGGATCGCGGAACAGCGCGCCGGCGCGCGCGGCGAAGAGGCCGTCTACCCTACTCTGCAGAGTGTCCACCGCGGCGCGCAGGGGGGCGCGCCACGCTTGATTCCACCCCGGCCGGTTGTCGGTCGTGCACCCGCAGTCGGAGCGCCATCGCTCGACGCCGTGCGGACAACTCCACGATGTGCTTGGCGCGATCTGCGCTTCGTGCGTCGGCGGATTCTTCTCGAGCCACTCCCCATAGTTCGTGAGGCGCACGTCCTTTCTCGCCTCGATGCGGTCGAGGACGTAGGCGAGCGCCATCTCGCCGAACCGGTGGTGATGACCGTACGTCTCGCCGTCGGTGGCGATGTGCACGAGTCCCCCGGCGTCGCCGCGGAACCCGCCGAGCAGGCGTGCGAGGAAGCGGTCGCCGTTCTTGAGAAGGTCGCCGAACGAGACGCCGTGGGCGATGGCCCCGTCGTAGACGAAGATGGCGATGTCTGCGCCCGACGGCAGGCGGACAACGTACGGCATCGTCGTGTCGACGGAGGCGGCGTCCACGGGTTGCCACGCCTCGCTCCCGAGTCGACGCACGCGGCGAACTTGGTGCGGCGCGAGGATGGTGAATCCAATTCCCTGGTGGGCGATGACCTCGAGCGTTTCGAGGTCGACGGCCGTCTCGGGCATCCACAACCCCTCGGGTCGGCGACGGAATCGATGCTCGAAGTCGCGGATGCCCCAGACCACCTGCGTCGTCTTGTCTCTGCGGGACGCGAGCGGAAGGATCGCGTGACCGTAGGCTTGGGCGATGGCCGACCCGTGGCCGGAGAACCTCGCCTGGCTGTCAACGTCTGCATCGAGGATGGCGCGGTAGACGTTGACGTCGGCCGTCTCCATCCACGAGAGGAGCGTCGGCCCCACGTTGAAACTCGTCCGCCCGTAGGTGCAGAGCGTGCGGCGGACGCGGCCCTCCGCGTCGAGAATGCGTGCCGCGGTGTTCGGCGCATAGCACTCGGCCGCGATGCGCTCGTTCCAGTCATGGAACGGGCTGGCCGAGTCCTGGACCTCGATCGTCTCGAGCCAAGGGTTCTCGCGCGGCGGCTGGTAGTAGTGGCCGTGGATGCAAATGGCGCGATCGCGGGTCATGCGATCCTTTGCGTGGCGTTCGACGATTCCGCCTGCGACGCAGCAGGTGCGCCGTCACTCCGCAGGAAGAGAACCGCGAGCGGAGGCAGGGTGAGCGCTACGGAGAATGGCCGTCCGTGGAAGGGCACGGCGCTCGCGCTCACGCCTCCGAGGTTGCCCGTCCCGCTGCCGCCGTAGTCGGCGGCGTCGCTGTTGAGGAGCTCGCGCCAGAAGCCGCCGCGCGGCACGCCGACGCGGTACGCGGTACGCGGAACCGGAGTGAAGTTCGCCACCACGACGACCTCGCCGCCCTCTCGGGTTCCCTTGCGCAGAAGGCTGACGACGCCGGCGTCCGCGTCGCTGCAGTCGATCCACTCGAATCCCGCCGGGTCGAAGTCGCGCACATGGAGCGCGTCCTCCGTTCGAACCAGGCGGTTGAGATCCGCTACCCACCGTTGGAGCTTGCGATGTGACTCTCCCTCCAGCGCGCGCCAATCTACGCCACGCTCATGGTCCCACTCGCCCCACTGCCCGATCTCGCCGCCCATGAACAGGAGTTTCTTCCCGGGCTGGGCATACATGGTTCCGTAGAGCAAACGGAGGTTGGCGAACTTCTGCCACTCGTCGCCAGACATTCGCCCGAGGAGGGATCCCTTTCCGTGCACGACCTCGTCGTGGGACAGCGATAGGACGAAGTTCTCGTGGAACGCGTAGAGAAGACGGAACGTGAGCAGGTTCTGGTGGTACCTGCGATGGACGGGATCCTTCGACATGTAGAGGAGCATGTCGTGCATCCAGCCCATGTCCCACTTCATGCCGAAGCCGAGTCCTCCTGCGTACGTCGGGCGCGACACCATCGGCCACGCGGTCGATTCTTCGGCGATCGTCTGCACGTCAGGGAAGTTGGTGTAGACGGCCTGGTTGAGGCGGCGGAGGAAGTCGATGGCCTCGAGATTCTCGCGCCCGCCGTAGCGGTTCGGAATCCACTCCCCCTCGCGGCGCGAGTAGTCGAGGTACAGCATCGACGCCACGGCGTCGACGCGCAGGCCGTCGGCATGGTACTTGTCGAGCCAGAAGAGCGCGCTACTCGTCAGAAACGACGGAACCTCCGACCGTCCGTAGTTGAAGATGAGGCTGTCCCAATCGGGGTGCAGTCCTTGCCGCGGGTCTGCGTGCTCGTACAGACACGTTCCGTCGAACTGAGCGAGCGCGTGCGCGTCCCGCGGGAAGTGGGACGGGACCCAGTCGAGGATCACGCCAATCCCCCGCTGGTGCAGGGTGTCGACGAGAGCCATGAAGTCCTGCGGCGTCCCGTAGCGACTCGTCGGCGCGAAGTAGCCCGTCACCTGGTAGCCCCACGACCCGTAGAACGGGTGTTCCATCACCGGCAGGAACTCGACGTGTGTGAACCCGAGCTTCTCGACGTAGTCCGCGAGGCGAGGCGCGAGGTCTCGATAGGAGAGACCCCGCGATGGATCGGCGGGATCGCGCGCCCAGGAGCCGAGGTGGACCTCGTAGATCGTCGTCGGCGCCCCGAGGGCGTTTCGCGCGCGCCGCGACGCCATCCACTCCGCGTCGCTCCAGGTGTAGTCGAGGTTCCAGACGATCGAAGCCGTTGCCGGCGCCGTCTCGGCGAACGTGGCAAACGGGTCGGCCTTGTCGAGCCACGTCTTCGCGCCCCGCGGGCGGAGGTGGATCTTGTACTTCGCCCCGGCCGTCACGCCGGGCACGAAACCTTCCCAGACGCCGGAGGAGCCGTGCGGGCTGAGTCGATGCTTGCCGGGACGCCAGTTGTTGAAGTCGCCGATGACGTGCACCTCTTCGGCGTTCGGCGCCCAGACCGCGAACAGCGCCCCGGCCACACCGTCCTCTGTCGCCAGGTGGGCTCCCATCTTCTCGTACAGCCGGTAGTGCGTCCCCTCGCCGAAGAGGTAGACGTCGTCGTCGGTCAGGCGATAGGGCGACGGCGCCTGCGGTTCCTGCGTTCGCTTCACCTTGTGCATCTTTCCTCCGCGTCCCCCGGGAGTGTATGTCGGTGCGCGCCTTGGCACCAAGGAGTCGAGGCGCGTGGCACGTGCACCAAGGCTGCATGCAATTGACCTTGCGCTGGGAATCCGCTATGCATGGGCGGCGGACGCCAGCGTGGGACCAGGCGTCCGACGCCCATGGCATCGGACTGCGCTATGGTGTGCGGTAGGAGTCCGATGCGAGGCGTTGTCCTGTGCCGACGCGGAGCGCCAAGGGCGAAAGGGGCGGGCCATGCGCGACATCCTGACATTCATCCTCGCCGGAGGGCGCGGCGAGCGCCTGCATCCACTCACGCGGGATCGCGCGAAGCCGGCCGTCCCGTTCGGCGGCCACTACCGCATCATCGACTTCGCCCTGAGTTCGTGCGTGCACTCCGACTTGCGCCGTATCTTCATCCTCACGCAGTACAAGTCGCTGTCGCTCGAGGAGCACATTCGCGACGGCTGGACGGTGCTCAGCCCCGCGCTCGACGAGTTCCTGCAGACGATCCCGCCGCAGCAGCGGACGCGGACGGATTGGTACCTCGGCACCGCCGACGCGATCCACCAGAACTGGTACTGCGTCGATCGGTTCGCCATGGAGCACGGGAGCCCCTCGGCGATCCTCATCCTCGCCGGCGACCACGTCTACAAGATGGACTACCGCGCGATGATGGACTTCCACCGCGAGAAGGACGCGGATGTGACGGTCGCCGTCCTGCGCCTGCACCACGACGAGGTGCGGGCGAAGCTCGGCGCGCTCGTCGTCGACGAGGACTCCCGAGCCGTCGCGTTCGAGGAGAAGCCGTTGCGTCCGACGGGCATGCCCGGCTCGCCGGACCACTGTCTTGCGTCCCTCGGCATCTACGCGTTCCGCCCGGAGGTCCTGCGCGACGAACTGGACAGGGACGCGGGCGACGACGCGTCGAATCACGACTTCGGCCGCAACCTCCTGCCGGCGATGATCGGCCGCCGCCGTGTGTACGCGTTCCCGTTCGAGCTTGGGAACCGCAACACGGGCGTGTACTGGCGTGACGTCGGCACGATCGACTCGTACTGGGAGGCGCACATGGACCTCGTCGGCGTCGTGCCGCGCTTCGACCTCCACGATCGCTCGTGGCCGATCCACACGGTGAACCGCCCGCGCCCCCCAGCGAAAATCGTGCGCGGCGAGGGCGACGTCCCGGGAGCCGCGTTCGATTCGCTCGTCTCCTCAGGTGCCATCATCTCCGGTGGCACCGTCGTCCGCTCGGTCCTCTCGCCCGGCGTCGTCGTGCAGTCGGGCGCGCACGTCGAAGAGTCCGTGCTTCTCGACCGCGTCACCATCGGGCGCGGAGCGCGGATTCGCCGCACCATCATCGACAAGCGCGTCTCCGTGCCGCCCGGCGCGACTATTGGCTACGACCGTGCCGCCGACGAGAAGGCGTACACCGTCACCGAAAGCGGCATCACTGTTGTGCCCAAGGACCCGTTTGTCCAGTGACGCCCGCCCCGCGATGAAGAAGGCCGGGTGAAGAACGAGCTCGTTGCGCGGATCTTGTACGAGATCGCCGACCTCCTCGACCTCGACGGTGTGGCGTTCAAACCGCGCGCCTACCGCCGCGCGGCCGAGGTCGTCGAGTCACTCGGCGAGCCGATTGAGGATCTGGTCGCGTCAGGCCGGCACGCCGAATTGCCCGGAGTCGGCGAAGCGATCGCGAAGAAGATCGCCGAGATCGTCGAGACCGGCCACCTCGCCTATCACGACGAGCTACGAGCCAAGCTGCCGATCGACCTATACGCGCTCACCCGCGTCGAGGGTGTCGGGCCGAAGACGGCCAAGCTCCTCTACGAGACGTTGGGAGTCAGATCGCTGGCCGATCTCGAGATCGCAGCGCGCGAGGGCAAGGTGCGGACTGTGAAGGGCCTCGGTGAGAAGACCGAAGAGAAGATCCTCCGCGGCCTGGCCGAGACGCGCGGCGTTGAGGGGCGCATGCTGCTCGGCCTCGCGTTGCCGCTCGCCGAGAGCCTGATCGCGAAGCTGCATGAGACCGGCCTCTTCGAGCGGCTCGAATACGCCGGGTCGCTGCGCCGCGGCCGCGAGACGATCGGCGACCTCGACCTGCTCGCCGTCAGCGCCGACCCCGCGCGAGCCGCCGATGCGTTCGTTGGCCTGTCTGACGTGGCCGAGGTTCTCGCACACGGCGAGGCGAAATCGTCGGTGCGTCTGGGCAATGGAATGCAGGTGGACCTGCGCATTGTGCCCGCCGAGTCGTTCGGCGCGGCGCTCCAGTACTTCACGGGGTCCAAAGCCCACAACATCGCTCTGCGGAAGGTGGCGGTCGCCAAGGGTTGGAAGCTGAACGAGTATGGACTCTATGACGATGAGGATCACCCAATCGCAGGTGCCGATGAAGACGGCGTCTACCGAGCGCTCGGCCTCGAGCCGATTCCGCCCGAGCTGCGCGAGGACGCCGGCGAGCTGGAACGCGCTGCCTCTGGCAAGATCCCCCATGTTGTCGAGCTCGGCGACCTCCACGCCGACCTGCACGTCCACACCGATGCGTCGGATGGCACAGCGTCGCTCGAAGAGATGGTCGCCGCCGCGCGGGCGCGCGGCCTCGAGTACATCGCCGTCACCGACCACGCCCGCTTCGCAGAAGTCATCGGCGGCCTCACGCCCGACGGCCTACGGGCGCAGATCGACGAGATCGCCAGGTTCAACGAGACTCTCAGCGGCTTCCGCGTCCTCACCGGGATCGAAGTCAACATCCAGCCCGACGGCTCGCTCGACATGCCCGACGACCTTCTCGCGCGCCTCGACTGGGTCGTCGCCTCCGTTCACTCTCACTTCCGCCAGACGAAAGACGAGATGACGGCGAGGCTCATCCGTGCTGTGTCAAACGAGCACGTCGACTGCCTCGCGCACCCCACCGGCCGCAAGATCGGCGAACGCCCGCCCTACGATGCCGACTGGGATCTCGTGTTCCGCGCCGCCGCGGAACACGCCTGCGCCCTCGAGATCAACGCCAACCCCATCCGCCTCGATCTCAACGCCGAGCTTGCGCGCCGGGCTATCCAAGCCAGATGCCGGCTATCCATCGGTTCCGACGCCCACGCGCCAGAGCATTTCGACTTCCTGCGGTTCGGCGTGCTCACTGCCCGACGTGGATGGGCAACGGCGGAGGACGTGATGAACGCGGCCGGGGCTGGGTGAGATGAGGGCATCTTCCAGTGGAGTCTGTGGTGCCATCGCTCTCCTCTCATAGCGCTCGGGCGGAAGGACGAAAGTCGGCGCCGAGCCTTGATCGCGGGTTGCAGTAGGACTAAGATGACACAAGAGAACATGTCGTGATGCACGACCGTGAGTAGCCTCGCCAGATTCTGGGTGTGTGACGGAGGAACCAGGAATGCACCTGATGTACGTTGACGGTAGTGGCGATCCAGGGCTCACTAGGTCTCCGACACGGTACTACGCGCTGTCAGGGCTCGTCGTGCACGAGCTGCGATGGCAGCAGTGTCTGGACCAACTGGTGACATTCCGCAAGAGGATGAACGCCACGTTCGGTCTCAAGCTGCGTGAAGAGATCCACGCCGCGGCCATGATCAACAGCCCCGGTGAGCTCATGCGAATCCGCCGCAATGATCGCCTCACGATCCTGCGTGCGTTTGCCGACGAGCTTGCGCGTATGCCGGACCTCAGCGTCATCAACGTCGTTGTGGACAAAGACGGCAAGCCTGCCAGCTTCGATGTGTTCGACATGGCCTGGAGAGCTCTCCTGCAGCGCTTTGAGAACACGATGTCCCATCGCAACTTTCCGGGACCCTCGAATTCCGACGAGCGTGGTATGGTGTTCCCGGATCGTACGGACGATCGGAAGCTCACACAGCTCATGAGAAAGATGCGTCAGTACAACCCGGTTCCCCATCATCCCGAATTCGGCAGCGGGTATCGAGACCTTCGTCTCCGGTTGGTGCTTGAGGACCCGAACTTCCGCGATTCGCGCCACTCGTACTTCATCCAGGCATCTGATCTCGCGGCCTTTCTCCTCTATCAGCACGTCTGCCCGAGCGCCTACGTGAAGCGGAAGAGTGTGCAGAACTACATCACGAGGCTCGACCCGATCCTGTGCAAGGCAGCGTCCGCGCGGGACCCGTTGGGAATCGTCAAGTTCTGAATGGAAAGAGAAAGGGGCGTTGCCGCCCCGGGTGGATCCTACTACCCGGATAGCCCGAGGTTCAGATCCAGTCCGACTATACGATTGCACGGTGGCGCAGTCAAGTGCAGACGACAGGAACGGGATCATCACGTTGGAGGGCGGAACGGATGCAGAAGCGAACCACCGTGTACCTAGACTCGGTTGTGGACCGGGCTCTGCGGCTCAAGGCGGCCGAGACGGACCGCACCGTGTCCGATCTCGTGAACGAGGCCGTCAAGCTAGCGCTTGCCGAGGACGCAGAGGATCTCAGCGCCTTCGACGAGCGAGCTTCTGAGCCTAACCTTCCGTTCGAGGACGTAGTCAAGGAGCTCCGGCGGCGTGGCAAGATATGACGTCCTGATCAAGCCGCCCGCGCGGAAAGAACTCGAGGCCGTGGACCTGAAGAAGGACCGCCAGCGCATCGTCGAGGCCATCCTGAGCCTCGCTGATGGTTCGCGGCCCTCCGGCTGTCGGAAGCTATCGGGCAAGGACAAGTACCGCATCCGCTCCGGTGACTCTCGTGTCGTGTACGCGGTCCAGGACGTCATCCTCGTCGTCACCATCGTGAGGGTCGGTCACAAGAGCGACGTGCATCGGTGAGACGCCCTCTTCAGCAGACTGTGAGCAGCTCTACTGTGTGTTGTCGGCGTAGCGCAGCTGCGCCATCACTGCCGCGACGCCGGCGAGGAACGTGAGCGCGACCACCACGAGGCTGCCCGGCGCGAGCGCCGTCGCACGCTGGCCGACGGAGCCGATCCACAGCGGAATGATCGACCAGGGGAACCAGGCCGCCCAGCCGGTCTTGCTGAACACCTGGCCGAGCGCGAGCATCGCCAGCGCGAAACCGAGGGGCGGCATGTAGCCGCGCCCGAGCAGGGCGATCCACGCGACAACGGGCGCGAGCAAGTACGCGATGGCGGCCGCAACGAGCGCGTCCCGCACGGCCTGCACGGCCAGAGCCGTCGAGAAGTCCGGCAGTCCGAGCAGCAGCCCGAGGGCAAACGCTTCGGCGAGGACGGCTACCACGAGCACGGCCCACCACACTGCCGCTACGACAAGCTTCGCGAGCGCGAACTGGTGGCGGCCTACCGGTAGCGCCAGAAGACTCTTAGCTGTGCCGTCGGTGTATTCACGGCCGAAGAGGTACGCGACGATGAAGGGGAGGAGAAGCATCCCGCCCATACCCACCAAGAGCGTGAGGATGCCGGAGTACGCCGGCCACGTCGCTGTGAGCCCGCTGAGGTTCGCCTTCGTGCCGAGCAGGCCGAGTTGAGCAGCGCGGCCCGGGTCTCGCACGATCCACATCATGAGCGCCATCCCGAGCTGCCCCATCGACAGCGCGGCGAGCGAGAGCCACGTCACCTTGCTGCGACGTAGCTTGAGGAATTCCGTCGCCAGAACCTGCGCGAACATCACCCAACACCTCCCGTGAGCCGCAGGAAGTGCGCTTCGAGATCCTCGTGCACCGGAGCCAGGTGCGTGATGTCGAGCCCGGAGTTGACGAGCACGCGGGCGATTTCCGGCACGCGCTCCTCGGCACCAAAGACCCGGAGTCGACCATCGACCTTCTCGATGTGCGCGAAGCCGGCGGCAGCGAGAAGCGTTGCGGCTCGCTCTGGTTCCGAGGCACCGACCTCCACGTACAAGCGTTCCTTGGCACGCAACTCGTCGCGGTCGAGCTCCTCAAGCAGACGGCCCTCGTGCACGATGCCGATGCGGTCTGCGAGATGAGCGACCTCGGCGAGGATGTGACTCGACATGAAGACGGTGACGCCGCGCTCGCTCGCCAGCGAACGCAAGAGCTCGCGTACCTCGACGATGCCGCCGGGGTCGAGCGCGTTGGCGGGTTCATCCAAGATGAGAAGCTCCGGCTTGTGCAGGAGCGTCCGGGCGAGAGAGAGCCGCTGCTTGTTGCCGAGCGAGAGCACGCCGGCGCGGCGGTCGGCGTGCTGGCCGAGCCGCATGAGGTCGATCGCGTCGTCGACCGCGGCGTACGGCGCTCGGGTGAGCCGGCGCTGGATGTCGAGGTTCTCGCGCACGGTGAGGTTCGGGTACGCGGTCGCGCTCTCGACCAGATACCCGACGTGCGCGAAGACGTCGTTCGTCCCCGGCTGCACGCGTTTGCCCAATACCTCAACATTGCCGTCGGTCGGCCGGATGAGCCCCAGCAGCATGCGGATCGTCGTCGTCTTGCCCGCCCCATTCCGGCCGAGGAAGCCATAGATCTCGCCGCGGCGCACGTCGAGGTCGAGCGCAGCGACTGCGAGCACATCGCGATAGCGTTTCGAGACTGCGTGCGTGGCTACGGCAGTGCGTGGGTTCATGGATTGGGCCCTTCGTAGCCGAGCGCTCGCAGAGCGAATTCGGCTGCCTGGGCGAGCGCCGCCGGCATGTCAAGTGTCGCCGTCCCGGCGAGTTCGACGCTTCGGAGTCCGCCGAGCACGAACCACGCGGCAGCGCGGATGTCGGAGACACGGAAGACGCCCTCTTCGACACCCTGCTCGATGATCGATTGCACGAGAGGGATAAGTCGCGGCGTCAGGTCCTCGGCGAGGCGATCGTGGAGGACGCGATTCTCCGGGCGGTGCATGAGATG
This sequence comes from uncultured bacterium, assembly GCA_903857865.1. Classification (GTDB taxonomy): domain Bacteria; phylum Bipolaricaulota; class Bipolaricaulia; order UBA7950; family UBA9294; genus CAIOGO01. The sequence goes on from CAIOGO010000009.1 coordinate 67,914, forward strand.
AATCAGCTCTGCGGCGTCAGGCTTCGCGGCGACGCTGGACAAGGCGCCGGTGAGGATGTGCATCTTCTCGACCGCCGATTGCCCTGCTTCGACTCGCGTTGCCGCGTCATCGATCATCGCGTCGCTCAGGCGTTCGACCACAGCTAAGACCACGTCGTCCTTGGACTCGAAGTAGAGGTAGAACGTGCCCTGCGCGACGCCGGCCGCCTTGACGATGTCGCTCACCGCCGTGTTCGCGACACCACGCCTCGCGAACAGGGTCGCGGCAGCCGAGACAAGCTCGGCACGGCGGGTCTCACGATTCGCGGTACGGGGCATCGAGACTCCTCATTCCAGCGTCTGACGATTGATGACTGACAGTCAGTCATAGTACGTGCGGCATGTCCTGATGTCAAACGCGAACATGCTCGGCCGGTAGGCACAAGACATGAACAGGCATCCGTTGAGCCGCGGGCTTCCAGCTGGCCATTGGCTATGGCGCCCATGCCCCCGGGCACTTCGACTTCCTGCGTCTCGGCGTCCTCACCGCGCGGCGCGGGTGGGCGACGGCGGGAGACGTCCCGAATATCTCGAAGTCGCGAGTAGGGGCTGCGACAGACTAGGGCCCACGAACCGCGCGACTGCGCCGTTCACATCGAGCCGCAGGAACCTCTCGATTCATCGTACATAGGACTCCAATGGTTCGCGGGGAGCTGTGCTTGGTCAGGCACACGGCCGAGACATGGAGAACGGCTGGGACCGGCTGCTGGGCGCGGACACTCGTTGACTCTGATGGGTGTCCGCGCTGCCGCTGCAAGCATCTCAGGACTCATCCCGATCCTAGGACTCCACCCGGCCTGTTCTGGAAAGGCAGGTCAGCCAGGCCAGACACGATTCACGTCATCACATTCACATGGACACCACTGTCACATCGAGCGGGATTTGCATTGTGGCGTCATGCGCACATAGTAGAAGCAATGGGGTGCGGGTCTCGTTAGGCAAGAGGCTGGCACGTGCATTCAAGCTGCGAGCGCGCGTGACTGGGTCGTGCGCTGTGGTTAGGAGGCGTCCTGTTGTTCGGTCACGGTCGTTTGCCTGCCTCGATAGATGTGGCCTGCTCCGTATGTCGTGGTGAGGTCGTGTCCGAGTTCGCGAAGTCAATGGATGTAGCCATCGCAGGGCGCGAGAGTCGTCGGCGCAGTCTGTGTACCTGACGTGACGCATGTCAGCGAGTCAGCCTTGCGAAAGCAGGGCGATGTACGCTAGCCCAAAGGAGGGATCAGCGATGTTCAAACACAAGGAACTCGCAGGCGTCATCGGCGCAGCCCGGGCCGTGCTTCGGGCGGCGCAGAGGTGGGGAGCGCTAGGCGTGGTCCTGGCGCTCGCTGTTACGGGCGGATATGCGAAGACTGCAGTTGGGCAGTCTCCAGACGTACAGGTACAGAACGGCATACTGTCGATCACCGGCACAGACGGTCCTGACTCTATCCGGCTGATGATCGATAGCACTACTAGCGGCAACACGGTGAACGTCTACGTGCCGGCAACTGATACGAACCCAAGGTGGTTACAGCTCAGTGGCTTCAATGAGATTCACGCCGAACTCGGCGCTGGCGAGGATCTGATCGTCTTTGACAACTCAGGTGGCATCCTCTCGGACCACTGGAAGATTCAGGTTGAGGGCGGTGATGACAACGACGTCGTCCTGGGTGGGATCGACCTGAGCGCGGTATCACTGACTGATGCGCTTGACCTGATTAACCAGCTCCGCCAGGCGCAATATCTAATCGACGGCGCGTTCGACCTGATCGGCACGTCGACGGACATCATTACTGACACATCTGACGTTCTGCGAATGGGCGCTGACGATCTGGTAGAGCCTACAGCACTCTACTTGCAGGATGTTGAGAGCCAGTTGGTGGAACCGACGGCCAAGAAGGTGCGCGACGCTCATGCGCGCCTGAGTTCATATGTCGAGACATTCCTTGCTGATGATGCTCAGGCAGTCGCGCAGGATGCCCAGGCTCTGCAGGCTGACGTTGAAACGGCCGTACCGGAATTCCAGCTACTGTTGCCGAAGGCACAGTTGTTGCTGGATCAAGCTACTCAGCTATCCGTGCATGCATCTTCGATCTGGTGTGAGACGCCGCAAGCACGGATAGCAGGGGCATCAGCAAAAGACCCCGTGGACCAATTGAAAGACTGTATAGGCCAGTTGATGACGACGTTCACTTACTACGAAAACGCAATTACCGCCAGCCAATGCCCCGAAGACCCGGAGCCATCCGATACCGTAACTATCGAGGACGATCAGAACGCCAACGATCTGACGCCAGTACCCTGCGCCACACTTGAGGCGGCAACTGAACAACTTGAGAACTACGCCAACTTGAAGTTTGACGATGGGGTTGCAAACTCCCCCGCGTCGATAATCGAAGGGGAGGGCAACGCCCTTGAGTCGACAGGCGCTAGCCTGGAGACGGAGGGGGAAGCGCTCGGCGACGACGAAGACCCCAACTCCAAGGCTGCTCAGCTTGAGCACGAGGGCGATGCCCTCGTCGCCTCAGGAGACGCTCTTGTCCTCAAGGCGGATAGCCTAAACGCGGACTGGGAGCAGTGGGTCTCTCAGACGGAGTTCGACTTGGAGACCGCTGGCGATACGATGCACGATCGAGGCCAGACCGAGATCTTCTCGGCGGCGGAAAATCTGCGTACGGCGGCCGAGAGCAAGATCTACAATCCGGCGGAGTCGCTGCGCCTACAAGCCGAACAGCTTCAATCAGGTCTCGAGACACTCATGGTACAAGCCGCCCAAGTCCTGGGGAGTGGTGCGTCCGTTCAGCAACAAACGACTACCGCATCCTGCACGATAACGCCGACGCATACCCTCACGGGGGGCGCAGGCAGTGACGTGTTGATCGGCACGAGCGGCAGCGACCTGATCGAGGGTGGCGACGGCGACGACTTGCTCATCGGCGCGGATGGCGGCGACAAGATAATGGGAGAGGAAGACAGGGACATCCTCTTCGGCGGCGGTGGTTCAGATGAGATCCGGGGCGGCAAGAACGTCGATATTCTGGTCGGCAACGGCGGCGACGACTGCATGTTCGGTGGCGGCGGAGAGGAGATCGAGAAGGGCACCCTGTTGGTTCAGCTTGGTGACCTGTTCTTCGGCGGTGACGGCAACGACAAGATCGTGAGCGGAGACTACGAGACGGAGATCTTGGACTGGGTAGACCTAGCCTGGGGAGGCGACGGCGACGACGACATCCGCTTGAGCAACGGCGGCAATCTGGCGATTGGCACATTCACTTTCCGGTTTGGCAACCTTGTATTTGGGCAGGCCGACAACGATTCCATCCAGACGGGCGATGGGGTCGACGTGATCTTCGGCGGCGACGGCAACGACACCATCAAGACCGGCAAGGGCTTCCCGCTCGAAATCGGCAACTTGAGCCTTGGGCTGGGCGACCTGATCTTTGGTGACGGTGGCGATGACACCATAGATGCCGATGACCCCAACGGC
>CAIOGO010000010.1 GCA_903857865.1 uncultured bacterium
AGCGCGCCGTATCACGACGAGCGGCGCGCCGTGTCTGTATCGTGAGCTCGGCGCATCACAACGAGCGCCGGGCCGTGTACCGCATCGTGAGCTCGGCGCATCACGACGAGCGCCGGGCCGTGTACCGCCAGCGGCAGGCGACGCGTTCGATCACGTCGATGATCACGTAGAGAAGGAGCCCCAAGAGCGCCATCGCCATGATCCCCGCCGCCTGTTGGGTCATGTTGAAGCTCGACGCCTTGATGAACGCCCCCAGTCCGCCTCTTCCCGGCGAGACGGAGCCGCTGATCTCGGCGATGTAGAGGAACGCCATGCCTAGGCCGACACTGACGCGGAGGCTCGTCAGGATGGAGGGCAGGGTCTCGGGGATGACGACGTGCCAGTACACCTGGAATCGTGAGGCACCCGCGGAGAGAACGCTCGTGACGTGCTCAGGGTCAATTTGCTTCGCCGCGCCGCGCGCGCTCACGAGAAGCTGGAAGAACAAGGCCAACGCGACGATGGCCACTTTCACCGGGTTCCCGATGCCGAACACGAGGAAGAGGAGCAGGATGAAGGCCACCTGCGGGATGGGGTAGACGATGTAAATCATCGGCGAGATCAAGCGATCGAGCCAGCGCTCGTGGCCGATGAGCAGCCCGAGGGGGTAGCCGGTGAAGAACGCGATGAGAATGGCGAGCACGAGCCGCCAAGCGCTCGTCCAGAAGTTGCGGAAGAGAAGTGGACCGAGCCGGTGCATTTCCGTCACGGCCTTGATCGGGGTCGGAAGGTACTCCACACCCTTGACCTTGAGGATGACGAGGCTGGCGACTTCCCAGAAGAGGAAGAGGAGGGCCAGGCTCGCCACGTAGACGGCGACCTGGCCGGCGAACGACCGGTCTCTCACCCGGTCCGTCATGTACGCCAGCGCCCGCCTCGCCTTCTGTTGTGCCATCATCGCTCCAGCGCGGCTCGCAGTCGCTGGGCCGTCTCCGCGAAGGCGGCCGTGTCCCGATAGTTGAGCTCGCCCATCGCCGGGTTCTCCACGACCTCCTTAGTCTTCGCCGGCCGATCGCTCAGCACGGCCACCCGCTGGCCGAGGAAGGCCGCCTCCTCGATGTCGTGCGTGACGAGGACGAGCGCGAACGCGTGGCGCTTCCACAACCGTAGGAAGAGGTCTTGAATGCGCTCTTTGGTCAGCGTATCGAGGGAGGCCAAGGGCTCGTCCATGAGCATGACGTTCGGCGACGTCGACAGCGCCCGCGCGACGCCGACGCGACGCTTCATGCCCTCGGAGAGCTCGGACGGGTATCGGTTCCTCACCTCGCCCAGCCCCAACTCGTCGAGCACGGCCCGCGCCGTCACTCGCGGGTACTCCTTGCCGAGGAGAAGGCTCAAGTTGGCGTTCTGCCACACGGTCTTCCACGGAAGGAGCCCGGCGTTCTGAAGGATGAGAGCGATCTCACGACGGGGCCGCGTGAGAGCCTCTCCGTTCACGGAGATCGTCCCCTCCGTCGGCCGCACCAGCCCGGCCATTGCGAACAGCAGCGACGACTTCCCGCAGCCCGACGGGCCGATCAACGCAAGGCTCTCTCCGGGTGCGACGGAAAGCGAGACGCCGTCAACCGCGCGCACGGCCGCGGCCCGCCTGCCGTACTCGACAACCACGTCCCGCACGTCCATCATGGGAGAAAGCCAAAGTCGGTGAACTGCCCAAACGTGAGGGGCTCGTTGAGATAGCCCTTGTGCGCCATCCACTCCGTCACCGAGTCGAAGACCTCCTCGGAGAGCGGAACCGGTCGCTCGAATCGCGGGATGCTCATCGCGTCCAGCGTCTGTTGCTGAATCAACGTCTTGTCCGCCCCTTGGAAGAAGAGGCCGATCACGACGTCTATGCCCACGTTGATGATCTCGTCTCGCGGCGTGGCGTTCATCCGTTCGACCGCGGCGTCGTACACGCGCAGGAAGGTGGCCACGTCGCCCGGGTGCCGATCGACGAACTCCTCCCGGAACAGGATCACGCGCGGCGGCGCGGCGAACTCGGAGAAGTCCGACAAGACAATCACCTGCATCGGCGCCCCGCTGGGCTGTACGAGCGCCGCGATGTACGAGCAGTACGGCTCGGGGAGAACGGCCACGGGCAACGTCTTGGCGCCGAACCATACGGCGAGTTGCAGGGTATCGCCGAAGTACGCGTAACGAGAGAGCCAAGCCTGCGGGGAGCCGTTGGCGGCGGAGAATTGGTCCAGGAGGTACTCCTCGTCCGTCCGGTACGTCACGCTGACCTTTTGCGAGGTCGCGAGGAGCCCGTCGATGTCGGCCGGACCGAAGCCGGCGTGCGACACGAGCCCGAGGCGAAGCGCCCCCGTCTGGGGCGTCGACGCCGCGCTCGCGACGACGACGACCGACCGGCTCGTGAGGTAGTCGAGCACGGCGGACGTGACGTCGGACATCACGCCGTCCAAGTTGCTCGTAATGAGCGCGGTGCTCCGCTCTTGGTTGTCGCTGATGCCCACGAGGTCCACGGAGAGCCCCTGATCGTCGAACATGCCCCACGCTTCGGCGAAGACAATCGGAAGCGCTTCGAGGACCGGCGGGAGACTCATCCGCAATGTCGTCGCTGCCGCCGCGCCGAGCCCACTTCCGACCGCCAACAGGACACACAGGACAGCGGCACGTCGCACACGAGTCATCGGCTTCCCCCTCGTTCGTTAGGATCCTGCGGATTATACAGGTCGCCTGGAAAGCGGCCAACGGGACGCCTCTTTCGGGCGCCGGAAGGACGGGATACCATCAAGGTTCCATGGATCGGATCGCGGCGTGGCTGTGGCGCTATCGGGGGCGGGTGTTTGCCGGGTTCTTGGCCCTCGTCGTCGTGGACGGCGCCACCCTCATCATCCCCCTCGTGATCCGCGACGCCATCGACGGCCTCACCGCGGGCAAGGCAGATCTCGTTAGGTACGGCCTGTGGATCCTGGGCCTCGCCCTCGTGGCGCTCGTCTTCCGCTTCGCGTGGCGCCTGTTGCTCATCGGCACGGCGCGTCAGATCGAGCGTGAGCTTCGCGCCAAGCTGTACGACCACCTCCTCTTCATGCCCGCCTCGTTCTACAACGAGACGAGGACGGGCGACCTCATGGCGCACGCGACGAACGACATCGAAGCGGTCACGCGCGCGTGCGGCTTCGGTTTGATCACCATCATCGACCCACTCGTCATGATCCCCGTCTCACTCGGCATCATGCTGTCCATCGACCCTCGGATGACCCTCTACGCAGCGATCCCCCTCCCCATCCTGACCGTCGTCATGCTCACGTTCGGCCGTGTCATCCATCGCCGGTTCGAGCGCGTCCAGGAGGCCTTCTCCGCGGTCATGGAGAAGGTGCGGGAGAACGTGTCCGGCGTTCGCGTGCTGAAGTCGTTCGCCCAGGAACCAGGCTCCGAGGTCGACTTCGCCAAGACGAACCAGCACCTCGTCGACGAGAACATGTCGCTCGTGCGCGTGCACGGCGTGTTCCATCCCCTGATCGAGCTCCTCGGCGGAGCCACGCTGGCGATCATCCTCTGGATCGGCGGCTCGAGCGTGATCCGCGGCCAGGTGAGCCTGGGCAACTTCGTCGCATTCGCCCAATACCTATCCATGCTGATCTGGCCGATGATCGCCGTGGGACAGGCGGTGAGCCTCCTGCAGCGCGGCTCGGCGTCCCTGGCGCGCATCAACGCGCTGCTCTCCGTGACCGCCGACATCGCGGAGCCCGAACGCCCGCAGCCCCTTCGCGGCGCGTCGATCGAAGTCCGCGGCCTGACCTTCGTCTACCCCAACGCCGAGGATCGCACGGGTGTGCCCGCGCTGTCCGAGATCGATCTCGACATCCCGGAGGGGACCACCCTCGGCATCGTCGGCCTCACCGGCTCGGGCAAGAGCACACTCGCGCACCTGATCCCGCGGGTGTTCGATCCGCCGCCCGGAACCGTGCGCATCGGCGGGATCGACGTCCGCGACGCCTCCCTCGCCGAGTTGCGTTCGTCGATCGGCCTCGTGCCCCAGGATCCGTTCCTCTTCTCCGCGACGATCGCCGAGAACATCGCCTTCGGCCGCCCTAGCGCGGCGCGGGACGAAATCGAACGCGCCGCGCGGCTCGCCGGAATCCACGATGAGATCCTGGCGTTCCCGGGCGGCTACGAGACGCGCATCGGCGAGCGCGGCCTGTCCCTATCCGGCGGGCAGAAGCAGCGCGTGGCCATCGCCCGCGCCCTCCTCTCTAATCCGCGGATCGTCGTGTTCGACGACCCCCTGTCGGCCGTCGACGCGGAGCGCGAGGAGGTCATCCTCGCGAACCTCCGGCAGTTCTTCCGCGGACGCACGTGCGTGCTCATCGCGCACCGTATCTCGGCGGTGAAGGATGCCGACCGCATCGTCGTCCTCGACAAGGGCCGCATCGTCGAGAAGGGACGACACGAGGAATTGGTCGGTCAGGGCGGCATCTACGCGAGAGTCTGGGCGCTCCAGCAGGCGGAGAGGAGGGTTGAGGGCACATGAGCGAAACCTTCCATGACGACGAGATCGTCGGGAAAGCGTTCGACGCACGCCTGACGCGGCGCATGCTGCGCTTCCTCAAGCCGTATCGCGCGATCTTCGCCGTCTGCATGCTCTTGACCATGGTCCTCGCGGGCATCGAGCTCGCGTTGCCGTACCTCACGAAGACGGCCATCGACGCCTACATGACCCTCCCCTACGCCGTGGTCACCCTCGATCGCACGCCGGCGTCGGGTGACCCCGTGGACCTCGGGGCGGGGCGCTATCTCGTGCGGACCGCGGCCGTCGACGCCGAGACGCTGCGCGCCTGGCAAGCGGCCGACGCCCTGGCGCCCGACCGCTACCTGTACGTGGTTAACGGCGACTCCCGCGCGCGAATTGCCGCCCGCTACCCGAACGTCTTCAGCGAAGCACCCGGCGGGTTCTTCGCTGCGGAGTCGGCGATTCACAAGCTTCCGGCACGGGACACCGAGGACCTACGTGGCGGCGCGCTATCGAGCATCCTGCGCCTCGCGCTCCTCTACGCGTTTGGTCTCCTCGCGCGGTTCCTGTTCGGCGTTGTCCAGGTCTACCTGCTCGAGTACACGGGCCAGCGAGTCATGTACGACATGCGGCGCGAGATCTTCGCCCACGTCCTGCGGCTGCCGGTTCCCTTCTTCGATCGCGCGCCCGTCGGACGGCTCGTGACGCGCGCGACGAACGACGTGGCCGCGATCAACGAGTTCTTCACGTCGATGCTCGTCAGCCTGTTCCGCGACGGGTTCCTCGTGATCGGGATCATCGTCGTCATGCTCCGACTCGACTGGCGTCTCGCGCTTGTCGTCTTCGCCCTCTTCCCGCTCATCGCCCTCTCGGCGTGGCAGTTCCGCAACCGCGTCCGCGCCGCGTTTCGCGAGGTGCGCCGCCAGATCGCGCGCCTGAACGCCTACATCCAGGAGTCCATCTCCGGCATCCGCATCATCCAGGTCTTCGTCCAGGAAGCCATGGCCAATCGCCGCTTCCTCGAGATCAACAAGGCCAAGTACGACGCCGACTACCGCCAGATCGTGACGTTCGCCATCTTCCGGCCGCTCATGAGCTTCTTGAGCTCGCTCGCCGTGGCACTCGTCCTCTGGTACGGCGGCCTGCGCACCCTCGGCGGCGGCCTCACGCTCGGCGCGCTCGTCGCGTTCCTGCAGTACGTGCGCATGCTGTTCGACCCGGTCGTCAACCTGTCCGAGGGCTACAACGTCCTCCAGGCCGCGATGGCGTCAGCCGAGCGCATCTTCGTCCTGCTCGACGAGCCGCAGGAAGCTCCCGGCGGCGGGCAAAAGCCCGCCCGCGTGGAGGGGCGAATCCAGTTCAAGAACGTCTGGTTCGCATACAAGGATGAGGCCTGGGTCCTCAAAGACGTATCGTTCGACGTCGCGCCCGGCGAGCGGGTGGCCATCGTCGGGCCGACGGGATCCGGAAAGACGACGATCATTCGCCTCCTCCTCCGCATGTATCCGATCCAGAAAGGCCAGATCCTCGTGGACGGCATCCCGATCGACGACTACGACCTCGCCTACCTGCGGTCGCAAATGGCCGTCGTCCTGCAAGACGTCTTCCTCTTCTCGGGAACCGTGATGGACAACATCCGCCTGCGTTCCGACATCCCCGAGGAGAAGGCGATTGAGGCGGCGCGGTTCGTGAGCGCCGACTTCGTCGAGCAGTACCCCAACGGGTACGCGACCGAGGTGAAGGAACGCGGAGCGACCCTGTCCGTCGGCGAGCGCCAGCTCCTCTCCTACGCCCGCGCCGTCGCGTTCGAGCCGAAGATCCTCGTGCTCGACGAAGCGACCGCGAGCATCGACTCGCACACCGAGAACGTGATTCAGACCTCCTTGAAGCGCATCCAGCAGGGCCGCACTTCCATCGCCATCGCCCACCGCCTATCGACGATCCGCGAATCCGACCGCATCCTCGTCGTCAGCCAGGGGCAGATCGTGGAGGAAGGCACGCACGATGAGCTTCTCCGCACCGGCGGCCTCTACGCCGCGCTGTACAACCTCCAGTTCGGCGAAGCAACCTGAGCCAGTTCCTGGACAGCTTGACGACCGACCCCGTAAGGCTCCAAGGGGCGCAAAGGAAGGGGAGTCTCGAAGGACTTGGCCGAGCCTTGAGTCGCGCCAGCGAGGCGCAGAACGCCCAGTTGACAGGCTATGCCCGGCGCGTACTCTTGGAGCGGCATGGACCTTGAGATCGCGAGACTCGGAGAGACAACGCGCCGATCGCCGCTCGACTTGTCGACGGTGCGTGGGGACCGCATCTGCAATTTCGTTTCCGACGACGAACGCGTTCTCTACGACGTATTGGTCGGCGGGCCTGTCAGCGATGAAGCGGACCGCCCCACGTCGTTCGAGCGCGCGGGCCCGCGAGAGAGCGTCTTCTTTGATCCGAAGACACTGCGCGTCGGGATCGTGACCTGTGGAGGCCTCTGCCCGGGAACAAACAACGTCATCCGCGCCGCGGTCATGGAGCTCTTCTTCCACTACCACGTCCGGACCGTCCTCGGCTTCCGCTACGGCTTCGCCGGTCTTGTGCCCGGCTCCGGGTACGAACCGATCGAGCTTGACCCCGACCGGGTGGACGACATCCATCACCACGGGGGCTCGATCCTCGGCTCGTCGCGGGGTTCCCAGGACGTCTCCGCGATGGTCGATACGCTCGAACGCCTAGGGATCGGCCTTCTGCTCGTGATCGGCGGCGACGGCACGATGCACGGCGCGCACGCAATCTACGAGGAGGTCGCGCGGCGGGGCCGGCCGATCGGCGTCGTCGCAGTGCCGAAGACGATCGACAACGACATCTACCTCGTCGAGAAGACGTTCGGCTTCGAGACGGCGTTCTCGATTGCGATCGAGGCGATCCGCGCGGCGCATGTTGAGGCAAAGGGCTACCCGAACGGCATCGGCCTGGTGAAGCTCATGGGCCGGAACTCGGGATCCATCGCGGCGAATGCGGCGGTCGCCGAGCCGGACGTCAACCTCGTGCTCATTCCAGAGGTTCCCTTTGTCCTCGAGGGCGAGAAGGGGCTCGTTCCCTGGCTCGCCGACCGTCTCGCGCGACGGCACCACGCCGTCATCGTCGTGGCCGAGGGAGCCGGACAGGAGCTGATCGACGACGACGGCGAGGGGGATGAGAGGGATGCGTCCGGCAATGTACGTCTCCTGGATGTTGGTGCTTTCTTGAAGCGCCGTCTATCCCAAGCGCTTGACGAGCGAGGCGTCGTCCACTCGATGAAGTACATCGACCCCGGGTACACGATCCGCAGCGCCCCCGCGAATCCGAACGACTCGATCTTCGCCTCGAACCTGGCGCGGCACGCCGTGCACGCGGGAATGAGCGGCCGCACGGGCCTGCTCGTTGGCCTCTGGCACGGCGAGTTCACCCACATCCCGCTCGACGCGGTCCTCGATCGCCGCAAAGCGGTCGATCCCGAAGGAGACCTGTGGCTCGCCGTGCTCGAGTCGACGGGCCAGCCGGCGCAATGGGCGTAGAGCCGCAGGTACGCAAAGCGTTCGCCTACGTCACGCGCCGCGCTCCTGGCGGTCACGAACTCCTCGTCTTCGCGAGCCTCGACGAGCCCGAGGGCTTCGAGGTTCCGAAGGGTGCGGCGAATCCGGGCGAGACGTTCGCGGAAGGCGCGCGCCGCGAGCTGTTCGAGGAGACCGGTCTTGAGAACCTCGCAGTGCTCGCCGAACTCGGGACCACGTGGTACGGCGACGAGGAGCAGCGGTTCTTTCACTTCGCGGCCCCCAGCGGCGTCCCGGCTCGCTTCGCCCACACGGTGACCGGGTGTGACGGCGACGCCGGCGAGGTCTACGACCTGCGGTTCCTGCCCATCGACGACGGCCTCACGGCCCGCCTCGTGCAGGGCTCCGACGCATTTGTCGCCGTCCTACGGAGCCGACTCGCAGCCTAGAGTGCCGATCGACAGCATCACGCGAAGCGCGCCAAGAACGCCAAGATGGGGAGTAGAGAGTCTCCAACTTGCCCCTCTTTGCGCCCTTTGCGCTCTTGGCGTGAGATCCTGCTACCCGGCGAATCGCTCGAACAACTCGTTGAGAAGATCGGGCGGCCAGCGCGTCGAGTTCCACGGGAGGCCGACCGTGCCGGTCGTCGAAAACGTCCCGAGCGGCGAGCAGGACTCCAGGGAGATGGAGAGCTCCATGTGTCCGTCCAGCGCGAGCGCCCCAGGCCGCTTCGACGGGACCAGCCGCGAGGTGGCGTGCGTCACGAACGTGCCGCGGTAATCGGAACGTTCGCCGTCGCGGCGCAGGACGAAGTAGCAGGTTCCCGTCACCGATCCCGCCCCGAGGGCCGGCGACCCCTCGACAGCGAACCCCGCGGCGAGCTCGACGCTCCCTCCGCTCGGCGACGAACCCTCTGCCCAGACGACGGCCCACGCCCATCCTGAGAAGGAGCGCGCGTCGAGGCACCCATCGCCATGACCAAACCCGTTGAGCGTGAGGCCGAGGAAGGTGACTTCGAGCGCTCCTTCGAGTTCAGCGTCAAGGCCTCGCGAGGACAGCCAGGCGAACGCCTGGCCGTCGCCCACGGCACTCACGTCAAACACGGCGGCGACGCCGGGCAACGCCAGCGCAAGGACGACCAGAATAGAGGCAATGGATAGAGCGCGTGCGGACACACAGCCACGATACCCGATGTCGTCGGCAGCAGCGAAACCTCGTGGCCGATCGACGGCGCCGCGTCTCATGGAACTTACGGCACACGACCCCGCGCCCTCAACCGCGCCTGCGCGAGGATCATGGCTGCAAGCATCAGGCCGCACCCGACGAGCGACCGAGTCGAGAGGCGCTCGCCGAGGACAACCCACCCGCCGAGCGCGGCGAAGACGCCCTCGAGGCTGAGCATGACGCCGGCGCGCGACGGTTCGACGTGGCGCTGTCCGACGACCTGCAGCGTGTAGGCAATGCCGACCGACAGCACGCCCGCGTAGGCGATCGACCACCCGGCGGCCGCGATTTCCCCAAGCGACGTCGTCTCGACGGAAAACGAGACGAGCAGGCTCAGCGCACCGCAGATCGCAAACTGAGACACGGCGATCACGAGCGCGTCGGATCGCCCGACGAGCCAATCGATGAGCTGGACGTGGACGGCCCACACGAGCGCGCCGAGAAGGATCCACCCATCCCCCGGCGCGATGCGAAGCGCCCCCGTCACACTGAGAAGGTACAGGCCTGCCGCCGACAACGGCACGGCGAGCGCCGTCGCCAAGCGTAGCCGCTGCCCGCGAAGGAGGCCGAGGAGGGGCACGAGGACGACGTAGAGCCCGGTTAGAAACCCCGCCTTCCCTGCCGTGGTCGAGACGAGCCCAACCTGCTGAAGATTTGCGGCCAACGTGAGAACCAAGCCCGCGGCGAGAAGGCCGAGGACGGTTCGCCGATCCATCGGCCGCTTCGCGCGCCGCCGAAGCAGGAACGGGACGAGGACAAGGCTCCCGAGCAGGAAGCGGATGCCGTTGAACAGGAACGGGCCAACGTGATCCATTCCCGCCCTCTGAGCGACGAAAGCGAAGCCCCAAATCGCGGCGGCAAGGAGGAGAAGGCCGCTCGCGCCGAGATCCTTGCCCTGTCCGCACTTCGTCATGGGACGCAGATTCTACTCTGCTGCGTCGTGGGCGACGGCCGTCGCAGCGCCGAACGCGGCCATTGCCCGCTCGCCACGGGACACAGGACCGGTCAGCCTCGACAGATCCTGCCTACCGTGAAGAACACGGCCCACCGGAGGTGACGTGCAGTGCTCTTCTTCGACCTTGAATTGCTCACGCGATTGCTGGTTTCCATCGCGCTGGGAGGACTTGTCGGCCTCGAGCGTCAGGCGCACGGGCGCGCAGCGGGGCTGCGCACCCACATTCTCGTCAGCCTAGGCTCCACGCTCGCGATGGTCGTGACGCAATCTTTCGGCCCGAATATCGACCCCGGGCGGGCAGTCGCCGGCATCCTGACCGGCATCGGGTTCCTCGGCGCCGGCGTCATCGTGAAGTCGAATGAGATCGTGCGCGGTCTGACCACCGCGGCCTGCATCTGGTTCGTCGCCGCGCTCGGCGTCCTCGTCGGCCAGGGGATGTACGCGGTGGCGGCCGTGAGCACCGGCCTGGTGCTCATCGTCCTGACGACACTCTCGTGGTTCTCCCACAAGGTGCCGACGGTCAGCTACCACACCGTCATCGTCAGGGCGACGACCCCGGAGGCCGTCGCTCTCGACGGGCAGTGCCGCGACGTGTTCCAAAGCGAAGGCTTCCGCGTCATCGCCGTCTCAAGCCGCATCGCGAAGGATCCGGCTCTCACCGAACTGACGTTCCGCCTGCGCACGCGCAAAGCTCCGGAGATCGTGCGGCTGTCCCAGCCACTGCTCGCCATCCCTCACGTCACGCAGGCCGACTGGGACTAGACGACGGGCGGCAAGCCCTCGGGCGTGCGCCGCGTACTCAGTCCGCGCCTCGGACCGCACGCGCTGGGGCCGTCTTACGCCGCCCCTTCCCCTTCCGCGCGTCATCGACCGGGAGGCAGTAGACCCAGTATCGATTGCCGCCCGGACGCCCGTCCGTGGCAAGCTCGGACGGGGTACCGAGCCCGTGGATCTCGTGCTCGAATCCCGGGAAGCGGTCATCAAATGCCTCAAGACCCTGGAGGTAAGCGCACACCGCCTCGTTCGCCTCCTCGCCCGGCATGAGGACGGGGATCCCTGGCGGATAGGGCACCAACCCCACGGCGACGACGCGTCCGGCGAGCTTGTCCAAGGGGACCCGCTCGACCTGGTCTTTCACCAGGGCCTGGTAGGCCTCGCGCGCCGTCGTGCGCTGGATGGGTTGATGATCGGGATGACGAAGCGCGCGCTCCTTCTGGCAGAGCCCCGTTTCGCGGAGGAAGGCGTGCATTTCCTGGCAGAGATGGTGGAGCGTCCTCTCGTCGCCATAGCGGTTGGGGTAGTACTCAACAAGCGACGGAATCGCTTCGCTGAGCGACGCCCGCGTGTCGTAGAGATGCTTGAACTCGAACAGCGCGCTCACGAGCGTGCCCCACTTCCCCTTCGTGATGCCGAGGGAGAAGAGGAAGAGGGCGGTGTAGTGGCCCGTTTTCTCCACGACGATCCCTTCCGAATCGAGGAACGCCGTCACCACCGGAGCGGGGATGAACGCCTGCGTCGGCGCGTCGGGCACGGCAGGCGGCGCGTCGGGATCGAGGAGCGAGCCGTTCGGCGCGATTCCGGGAGTGATCAACGTAACCTTGATCGGGTCGAGCAAGCAGTAGCCGGACGTCAGCCCTTTGAACCCGTGCCAGGCTGCACCCGGCTCGAGGCTCCAGCACTCGGCCCGGGTGGCCAGCGTGTCCGACTCCGCGTCCTCGAAGCGAACCACGCCACGCTTCGTTCGAACCTTGTCCGGCTGCCAGACGCGGAACCACCAATCGTGCTTTTCTTTGCGGTCGCGTTCGAGGCGGGCCATGACTTGGCGGAAAGCAACGGCCTCATCGATCGACTGCTGAGTCAGCACGCGTCCCGTGCCGCCGGACATCATGGCCGCGGCGACGTCGTTCGACGCGATGATCGCGTACTGCGGCGAGGTCGAGCTGTGCATCATGTACGCCTCGTTGAAGCGGTCGTGCTCCACGGGCGCCCGCGGGCTCGACTTGATGTGGATCATCGACGCCTGCGACAGGGCGGCGAGAAGCTTGTGCGTCGACTGGGTGGCGAAGATCGTCGGCGCGCTGTCGTCATCCACGTCGATCGCCATCGCGTAGCGGTCTTCGTAGAGCGGGTTGAACCGCGCGTACGCGTACCACGCCTCGTCGAAGTGGATCCGCTTCGCTCCGCCGTTGATCTGAGCGAGGATCTGCCGCACGTCGTAGCAGAGGCCGTCGTAGGTCGAGTTCGTGATGACGAGCAGTTCGGCCTCGAGCGGCTTCCCGCCCGCCGGGCCGAGGAGCGGATGGTTCTGGATGCGCTCGACGATCTCCGACCACGCAAGGCGTTGCGGCGGCACGGGGCCGATGATGCCGTAGTTGTTCGAGTCGGGAAGAAGGTACGTCGGAATGCTCCCCGAAAGGCAGATGGCCTGTTCGACTGACTTGTGGCAGTTGCGGTCGATGACCACGCTGTCGCCGCCGATGACGGCCGACTGGAAGACGATGCGGTTCGACGACGACGATCCGTTCGTGACGAAGTACGTCATGTCCGCGCCGAACACCACGGCCGCGTTCCGCTCCGCTTTGCCCACCGGGCCGCTGTGCTTGAGCAGCGAGCCCAACTCGCTGACCGACACGGAGAGGTCGGAGCGGAACAGCTGCTCGCCGAAGAAGCGCACGAACTCCTGCCCCACGGCCGACTTGAGGAACGCCGTGCCGCCGCAGTGGCCGGGCGTGTGCCAGGAGTACTCGTACTCCTCGGCGAAGCGCACCATGGCTCCGAAGAAGGGCGGCAGGAGGATGTTGGCGTACTTCTCGATCGCGCTCGAGACGCGGCCGGCAACGAAGGTCGCCGGATCCTCAAGCTTCCAGATGTACTCGTCGATCTGTTCGACGATCAAGAGGTCGATGTCGCGGACTTCGGTACGGTCGGCAAGGAGGAACACGGGCAGGTACTCGCCGTGGCTGCGGGCGGCGCGGATGAGCTGCCGCACTTCTTCGGGCTCGCTCGGATCCCACGCGACGAGGAGGCACCCGAGGTTCGGGTTCGCCTCGATCAGCGACTTGCCGTCGTCGACATCGTGGGTGGCATGCGTTGGATAGCCAAGCTGCTGAAGTTTCTCGGCGATGGCGCGGATCCGCTGACTGGCAAACGACGCCTCGTCCCACGTCGGGTCAACGATCACAACGGGATACTTCGGACGCGTGTACATGAACCGTCAGATCACCTCCGAACGCGAACCCGCAGCCGGTTGCCGGAAACCCCGTCTCGCCGTTTGGAATCCGCGATCACTGGACAAAGAGACCAGAACCACCCGTAGATCCACTCCCCCTCGAGCGTGGTTCGACATGCACTCGGACCCGGTGATCGTAGGCCGCAGGCCGGCCCTCGTCAACCGCGCGCCGCGCGGTCCAGCCTTCCGCGCCGGGCTCGGAGACTCGCGAGGATCCGTCCTCCCCACGCGGCGACGAGCGTCAACGCCCGCGGGCGGACGCTCCCCAAGGGCTCAATCGGCTCCCCTAGTGCTCCGCCGCCCACGTTCGTTCGCGGTTCTTCGCCTCTTTGGCGCAAAACGCGGCCTCAAGGTCGATGCCGTATCGATTCGCAATCGCGCAGAGGTAGATGAGGCAGTCGGCCAACTCGTCGGCGACGTCGGCCGCGCGCGAGGCGGGGTCGACCTTCAACCCCTCCGCACGCCGCACGGCTCGGAACAACTCCCCCAACTCCTCCCCGAGGAGGAGGCACTTGTCGCGCGCACTCTGGTCGGAGAACCCTCGTTCCGCTTCCAGTTCGGTGACGTAGCGTTGCAGGTCGGACAACGTCGGTCGGGGGGCAAGGTTCACGAGGCTGTCCTTTCGTGGGCAGAACGCGCGCCGCGCGGATGAAAGTGCACGTGAACCTCGCGGATGAGGCTCATCTGCCGCACGAGCTCCGCTTCGACCCGACTCGCAATCGCATCGCCCTCCGCGACGCTCAGGCCGCCGTCGACGGTGATCGTGAGGTTGAGCACGAGGTAGGGCCCGAAGCGGTGCGCTCGAATCGCGTCGACCGCGAGCACGCCCGCGATTCCGCGCGCGATGGCCTCGATCTGCGTACGGACCGTCCGATCGAGCGTCGTATCCATCAGCTCCGCCGCCGTGTCGCGCACGATCTCAATTCCGGTGCGCAGGACGACGAGAGCGACGAGAGCGCCGGCAAGCGGGTCGACCCACGGATAGCCAAGCCGGCCGAGCAGAATGCCGAGCGCTGCTGCCGAAGCGGACAGGATGTCGTTCCGATGGTCGGCGGCCAGCGCGAGGATGGCGACATTCCGCGTCCGCCGCCCAATCCGCGACGTGAAGACGGTCAATCCGATCTTCGTCACGATGGTCCCTAGCGCGACGAAGAGGGAAACCCACGCGACCGTCGGCGCGACCTCCGCTCCCGACAGGACGTCGAACGTCCCGTTCACCGAGTCCCAGAAGATGGCGATGCCGGTGGTGATGACGAACGCACCAACGATGATCGCCGCGATGTTCTCGAGTTGCCGGTGCCCGTAGGGATGCTCTTCGTCGGGCGGCTTGCGCGCCGCGCGCATGAAGATCGCGACGACGGAGTAGTAGACGACATCGGACGTCGAGTTGATCCCGTCGGCGAGAAGCGCCTGACTGTGCCCGAGGATGCCGACCGCGGTCTTAAGCACTGCGAGGATCACGTTCGCAGCCAGGCCGAGGCCGACAGCGACGCTGAACGCGCGCGGCTGCCCGTGTCCGATGCCTTCGGCCTGCGCCTTCGTCATCGACCCTCCCAGCGTCCCGCGCCGTGGCTCGCTGGCGGGAGACGGCACATCTTCAGCCAGACAGGCGCTTCTGACAACAGCGCGCCCTAGAGGTCCCTCTCCATCGACAGCTCGCACGGCCCCTCGCGATAGCGATCGATCGTACGGAACCCGAGACGCGCGTAGAGCCGGACCGCCGGCTCTTGAACCTCGGGCGTCGCCACCTCCAACCGCACGCAGCGATAGCCGTTCCACCGCGCGAACACGAGGAGACCCTCGACCATCCGCCTGCCGAGCCCCTTCCCGCGGTACGCCTTGAGAATCCCCAGCCGCTTCAGTTCCGCGGTCTCCGAGCCCAAGGCGGCGATCCCGCCGGTGCCAATGACGCGACCTTCGTCGACAAGGACGAGGAACGCGCCACGGTGCTCGGCGTAGTGTGCGGCCGGATCGACGAGATCCTCCAGAGGGTCGTAGCGCGCGCGGATTTCCTCCGCGTCGAGACCCCACAGCTCGCGAAAGCCGGCGTCGAGGACGGCCAGAGCGGCCGCTCCTTCATCGCGCTCTATGGGCCGTAGCTCGATCATCGCGAAGACCTCGTCTGAGCCGACCGAGCCCTGCCGAGATACGGCTGCACGAGGTCGAGCGCCGCGCACCAGGCGAGAGCGAGGAAGACGGCGCATCCCCCCACGACGAGAACTCCCATCTCTGCTGCGCTCATGGGCTGATTCTACTCCGGCCCCATTCCTGGCGCGCTCGTACCCCATGATTTCCTAGGAAGAGCGGCGCGGAGACTAGAGACTCCCTGGGACCAACCCGAACGGCCAGTGGGGCACGATGCCCGTTGCATCGACGCGAACCACCATGCAGATCTCGTTAGCGCGAGCGAACGTCGCCAGCGTGCGCCCCGACGTCCACCACTGGGAGAAGTGGCTGCGAATCGCGGCCAGTTTGGCCCGAACGCTCCATGGGGGAAGCGGAGTCGATTCCCACGAATCCAGCTTGAGGATCGTTCGCGGCACCTCCATCTCGCGCTGGAGTCCGACCCCGCGCGGTGACGGCCACGGCCGCTCCATCGAGTGCGTGAGATAGCAGCGCACTTCGTACGGCGCGGCGCTGGGGTCGCGGGCCAGCGCCGTCTCCACCGCCAGCGTTCCTAGGAAGTACCCGGCGCCATGATCAGGGTGTGTATCGGAAGGATGCGGCACAAAGACCTTCGTCGGCCGGTACTGGCCGATGATGTCGACCAGATCGGCCAGGACGTTCTCCCCGGAGTACGCGGCCCCTCGCCGGTATGCGGTGCGAGAGTACGTCGCTTCCTCTGCCGTGTAGCGACTTCGGTAGGGCGTGTCCGACGCCCAGTGCGCGGTCACGAGGTCCATCAAGCCCTGGTCCGGGTAGTTGAGGAAGAGAGCGTTCTCCGCCGAAATGCCCAGACGACTGAGGGCGAGCACGGCCTCCTTCTCACGCCGCCCACCGAGAGCGCGAAAGGCTGATGCGGAAAGGAACGGCACCATCGTGATGAGGCGTTCTCCTGCACGATTTGCATCGCCGCTCGTCAGGTAGACGACGAGGATCGACCCTCCGGACTTTGCCGTCACCGCCATCGTGCCGCCGAGGCTGAGGACGTCATCGTCCGGGTGCGGCGCGATGATGAGAAGGCGCTCCCCGCCAGACTCGCTCGGTGTCGGGACGGCGCCGTGTCCGACATGGACAAACCAGAGAATCGGCGCCTGAAGGTACGTATACGTCACCCCGACGAGGACGGCAAAGGCGACTAGCGCCAACACAAGCCGGCGATGCGCCAGAAAGGGCCGAGTGACCCGGCGGGGGAGAGGAGAAACATGCGCCACCCGCCTCATCAAGCCGTGCTCTCCTCTTCCGCGTGCTCACTCGCGGAGACTCCGATGGACTTTCCAAGCAGGATCACACGCACCGGGGAGCGGCGCCCGGGGAGATAGGCGTCCATCTGCGCCAGCTCAAGGAACCCGTTCCGAGCGAAGAACGCCTGTCCTGTAGGGTTGGGCGCGAGCACCGACGCGCGGATCCCCGAACCTCCAGACCGACCGGCCTCCGCCTCGAAGCGTTCGAGGAGCGCGCGCCCCACGCCGCGGCCGCGCGCCCCTTCCGCCACGCCGACGTGGAAGTGTGCGAGAGCCAACCCGCGCAAGGCGCCCTCGCTCCGCCGGCCGGCGCGCCAACTCCTCATGCCGCCGGCGGCGAGACTCACCCAGGGGCAAGAGAAGAGGACACCGGAGAACAAGGCACGAAGGACGATGCGCGGCAGAATGCGAAGGAGCATCGTCCGATTCCGCCTCGCGGTCGATTGGCAACCCAGCGCGTAGCCGATGACGGCGCCTCGAGAGTCCACCGCAACGAAGGACATCCCCGGCTCGAAATCCGTGGAGTAGCGAGTGAGAAGGTCGGCCATCCACTCGCCGTGCTTCGCGAGGCAGGCGGGGAAGATGCGAGGATCTGCACAGGCGAGGGCGAGCCGGCGAACGGCCGATCGATCGCCCGGCGCGTACGCACGCACGATCCAGGGACCCAGGTCGCCTCGTCCGCCTTCTGCCCCCGTGTTCGGCACCTCCCCAGTCCGTCTGCGAGACACGATGCAGGCCATTGTAGCCGCGGCCGCGCGCTCCTTCCGCCACGCCGACGTGGAAGTGCGCGAGAGCGCGGCTCGATGGTTTTCCTGCCGCCGCAGAACGGGCATACTCACGGTGCGCTCTTGATCCAACGTCCGAGGAGGATCCATGCCGAAGTGGCTCATCATCCTGCTAGCCATAGCCGCCCTGGCCGGCGTCATCGTTTTGGAACAAACACGGGAGCCGTTCCCCGCAGTGAACCCGGTGCCGAACGCGCAAGGTCCGGCCATCACACCGCCAGCGACCGCCCCGACGACGCCCCAAACAGCGTCGAGCACCGTGGGGGTCCCTGCGCTTCCTTTGCCTGAGACAACGCAGCCGCAGACACCGTCCGAGATCCCGTCAACGCCTCAGACGCCTTCACCCGTCGCCGCGGCGGCGTCTGCGACGACGAGGCCTCCGCAGACGGTGTCCATCACGGTCCCCCCGGCCACGCCTGCGCCGGCATCGCCCTTCAATGATGCATCGGGAGAGACCCCATCAGGGGCCACGACGGACGCTTCTGCACTCGCGGAGAGCCCTTGGGCGGGACTGCCACTTAGCGAGTTCCTCGGCCTTGCCGCGGGCGAGCTTGTCCGTCTCTCACCCGAGACGGTGACCTTCCTCGGCCTCGGCGCCCAGCTCGGCATGCGCGACGACCATCTGGACTCACTCACGGCCGAATGGGAAGCCACGTACTACGCGCTCGAACAGGCGATCGTCGATCACCTCGTGACCTACGATCTCGCTCGCGAGACCGCCGAGGATCGGCTGAATGCCGAGATCTATCGCGCCTCGCTCCTCAACGACCTCGCCGGCCGCACGTTCAGCGACAACGCGTACTCCGTCAGCTCGTACATGGACAGCTACCCGACGTACATCGAGTGGTTCCTGACGAGCCTTCACCCGCTCGAGACGCTCGACAACGCGGACGACTACGTCTCTCGCCTGTCCGAGATCCCCGCGCGGTTCCGCGAGCTTGAATCACGCCTCTCGGACAGCGAGGCGCTGAACGCCGTACCTCCTCGTTTCATGCTCGAGAAGGCGGTCGGTCAGATTCGCGAGACCGGCGAGTCCCCGGTGCGCGAAACCAGCTTCTACACCACGCTTGAATCGGCCCTCACCGCAATGAGCGTCGTCGACACCGCTTCAGCGACCGCCCTCTTGGACCGGGCGGCAGCGACGCTCGAAACGGCAGTCCTGCCGTCGTACGTCGAACTCGCCGACTTCGTCTCCGGCATGGCGGCCCATGCCGCCGATGACGCCGGTGTCTGGAAACAGGTGAACGGCGACGAGTACTACGCGTACTGTCTGCGGAGTCAGACGACCACGAACCTGACGGCTGACCAGATCTACGATCTCGGGGTCGCCGAGGTCGCGCGGATCGAGGACGAGATCCGCACGGCGGCGGCCGCCCTTGGCCTCGACTCCACCGCGACGATCCCCGAGCTCTTCGGCCGACTCTCCGAGACCACCGGCACTTCGCTCGGCGACGACACGATCGCTCGCTGCCAGGCCATCATCGACGACATCAGCCCGCGCGTCGCGTCCGCGTTCCTGCGCATGCCGACTCAGAAGCTGATCGTCGTCGACGGAGGGTACGACACCTACTTCTCCGCCGGGACTCTCGACGGTTCGCGTCCGGGCCAGTTCTTCATTCCGACGCTCATGCCGGAGCCGATCTACGATCTCCCCACGACGACCTACCACGAGGCGGTGCCCGGACACGGATTCCAGGCCGCCTACGCATACGAGGCCGACATTCCTGACTACATCGCCGGGCTATCGTTCACTGCGTTCTCCGAGGGATGGGCACTGTACGCGGAGCGCCTCGCGTGGGAGGAGGGCGCCTACGACGAGAATCCCTACGGCAACCTCGGGAGGCTCCAGGACGAGCTCTTCCGCGCCGCCCGGCTCGTCCTCGACCCCGGCATCCACGCGAAGCGATGGACGTACGAACAAGCCGTCGACTACATGATCAACAACACGGGGCTCGAGGAATCGTACGTTCGCTCCGAGGTCGAGCGCTACATCGTGACACCGGGCCAGGCCGTCACCTACAAGATCGGCATGCTGAAGATGATCGAGCTGCGCGATCGCGCGAGGACCGCGCTGGGGACCGCGTTCAACCTCGCCGACTTCCACGATGTCGTGCTCGGGCACGGCGAGTTGCCGCTCGATCTCCTCGAACGACTGATCGACGAGTACATCGCCGAACACCAGGGGTAGGCGTTGGCCCCTGCCACAGGCGCTTCTAGCGTGCCCACGGCAGGGACGCCAGGCGGTGGCCGTTTGGAGACGGCCAGGGTACACGTTGCTAGCGGCGCCAAAACGGAGCCCACCTGGAGAGCCCAGGGTTGGCGGTATCAGGGACGCCAGGCGGAGACCGCCTGCAGAATCCAGGGTTGGCGGTATCAGGGACGCCAGGCGGGGTGGCAGTCGTAGCCTGACGCGGTTGTCAGCCGGCGCACGCTCGTTCCGGCGAGGGCCGCCGTTGCCGCGCATCGAGCGGCCCGACTAGAATCGGGCCATGAGTTCAGCCCTCGACCTGATCGCAACCTGCGGCCTGTATTGCGGCGCCTGCAGCTTCAAGCTCGCCGTCGATGAGAACGATCGCGCGCACGTTCGCGCCATGCCGGCACGCTATGAAAAGGCCAAAGAGGCCGAGCTCGAAGCGTGTCCGGGATGCCGAGGCGAAGCCACGGCATGCGACGCCGACCCGTGCAAGATCCGAGCCTGCGCCCGCACACGCGAACTCGTACATTGCGGCCCGTGCGCCGATTTTCCGTGCGGCATCCTGTCCGCGTTTGCGAACGACGGCGTGCCCCACCACGGCGAGACACTCGGCAACCTCAAGCGCCTTCGCGAGGTGGGCGAGGAGGCCTGGCTCGCGGAACAGCGCGCGCGGTGGACGTGCGCGTGCGGCGCGCGCCGCTCCTGGTACCTTCGCGAGTGTCCCAAATGCGCCAGGACTCTCACAGACCATCTCTAGCAACTTGCCGCGTCAAAGCAGCCGCTTGCCGATTGCGTCGTACGCGGTAAGGGCCGTGCGAGCTGCCGGGCTCTCCGGGTACTCGCGAGCGAGGATCGTCCAAACCATCGAGTCGTGCGGGGTCCCGTCCGCGTCTCGCGACATCTCACGTCGCGTCGCCTCGTGGGTGAATCCGAGCTTGCGCGGGACCGCGGCGCTCGCCACGTTGTCCGGCCGACAGTGAATCTCGACCCGCTCCACCTTCGTGATCTCAAACGCCACCTTGACGAGCGCCGACGCCGTCTCCGTCGCAAGGCCTCGCCCCACGTGCGACGCGCGGATCCAGTAGCCGATCTCGAGTCCTCCCGCGTCGAGCCGCGTGTGGAGTCCACTCGAACCGATCGCGAGGCGCTCGTCGCGCGATAGGATTCCGTAGACGTAGTCGCGATCGAGGTCGAACTCGCCACGGAAAACCCGCAGTCGGTCGGCCTTCGCTTCCACCGACTGCGGCTCGTGCGTCGCCCACGGCATCCACGGACGTAGGTGGTCGAGGCTCGAGTCAATGGCTTCCTTCAGGATGCCCGCGTCGTCGGGCTGCCAGCAGCGCAAGACGAGGCGCTTGGTCTCGATTCGATATGGCATCGTGCGCTTGGCGTTCTCCACCGCGACTCCTTAGGTCCCCTCGTGCGACAGTCTACTCGCCAACGTCCGGCGTCGCCGCGAGGCCGCCAAGCGCCGTCTCTTTGTAGCGAGCGTCGAGATCGCGGCCCGTTCGCCGCATTGCGTCCACGACGGCGTCGAACGACACGCGGTCACCACCGCCCGAGATCATGGCCAGACTCGCGGCATTCAGCGCGGACACCGCTCCGGCGGCGTTCCGCTCGATGCACGGGATCTGCACGAGTCCATCGACGGGATCGCAGGTGAGCCCGAGGTAGTGCTCGAGCGCGCTCTCGGCAGCGCGATCCACCTGATCTTGGACAGTTCCACCGAGGAGACAGCACACCGCGCCGGCAGCCATTGCGCTCGCGGCCCCAATCTCGCCCTGGCATCCGACCTCCGCTCCGGAGATCGACGCGTTCGCCGCGATGACCGCACCGATCAGTCCCGCCACGAGGAGTGCGCCCCGGATCTCGTCGGGATGGAGGTCCATCTTCTCCTCGACCACCCGCAGGCATGCCGGCAGCACTCCGCACGATCCGCACGTCGGCGCCGTCACCACAGCTCCGCCGGCCGCGTTTTCTTCCGCAACGGCGATCGCATAGATCGACGCAAGCGACGCCTCCGGCGCAAGGACATGGAAGTGAGGCAGATCCTTCTGCAAGTGAGCGTAGAGACTGCGGGCGCGGCGCTCGAGCTGCAGAGAACCGGGCAACGTGCCTTCAGCGGCAAGGCCTCTCTCCATTGCGTTCGTCATCAGCGTCCACATCTCGTCAACGTGGGCATCAACCGCAGCTCGCGAGTGGCCGTGCTGCGTCTCTTCCGTTCGGTAGACGTACTTGACGAGATCGATCCCCAGGCGCCGACACTCCGAGAGGACGGTTGTCGCCGACAGGGAGCCGCGCTTCGTACCGCAACGGTCGAGTCGCCCAAAGCTCCCGCCCGCAAGACGTCCGCCGCCGATCGAGTAATAGGTCTCCGACAGAGCCTCGTCCCCGGCGGGGTTCAGTGCCGCACAACGCATCGTGTTCGGATGCGGAAGGTCCCGAGGCGTGGCGTCGAAGGCGATGTCCCGGTCAGCGTCGAACGCGAATTCCTGGCCGTCCACGCGGATGTGGCCCGCGTCGCGGACCTGCCGTGCGACCTCCTGGAGGCTCGTCCCCGCCAGCTCGCGCGGCCCGTACCCGGCGAGGCCGGCGGCAATGGCCGCATCCGTGAGGTGCCCGCGGCCCGTGAGCGCGAGGCTCCCGTAGAGCTCGACGCGAATCCGACAGCCGCCGAGGCCCTTGGCCGCGGCCAGGCGAACGAACTCGCGCGCCGCCGTCATCGGACCGAGCGTGTGCGACGAGCTCGGACCCACCGCGGGCTTCAGGATCTCGAAGATGCTGGGCAACGCTGCGCGAGACGTCGTCATGCCTTTCTACCCTTGCCTGTCGGCGCGGCGGCACCGCGCGGCGCTGCGCCGCCGCGGCGGCGGGCGTAGTTGCGGCGCGCCTTGGCACGATTTCCGCACTCGGCCATGTCGCACCACCGGCGGCTCCGGTTGCGGCTCGCGTCGAGGAAGAGCCAGTCGCACTTCTCTCCTGCACACTCACGCACCCGCCCAAGCTCCGGAGAGACGAACAGGTCGGCCGCCGATCGCGCGACCATCCACATCGGAAGGTCCAGCGAGCCATCCGCCTCGTGCCACTCCCAAGCGAAGCTGTCGCCCAAGGCAGCCAGCCGAAGGTGCTGGTACGCATCGGCCACTGCAACGTTGATCTGCGCCACGTCGCCGGGCTGTGGCGGGTTCCCTGATGCCAGAGAAGAAAAGACGCGGTACAAGGCCTCGCGAAGCGCAAGCGCCTGGCGATGAACTGTCCTCGCGCGAGCGGGCTCGGACGCTGCGCGCTCTAGGAGCTCCTTGCCCTGGCGCGCGCTCAAAGTTCCGACGTGCCGAGCCCAGACAACGAGGTCCTCGTAGTCATAGAGCTTCTCGTCCGAGTCGGACCCGACACGCCACCCGATCGTGTTCGTGAAGTCGAGGCACAGGGCTCCGCCAATCAGATTCATCCCCAAGATCCGCTCTCGTGTCTCCGACATGGCGCACCGCCAACGATTCTACCCACCACCTGCCTCTTGACAAGGTAGAGGTCCGCTGCTAGTATTCCGCCGTGCTGCGTTTTGGTGGTTAGCTTGCGCGTCAGAATCCAGAGGAGGAGCATGCTCGGCTACTGCGGAATCAACTGTGAGGAGTGCACGGCGTACAAGGGAACGATCGGCTCCAGAATCGACTTGCTCGAGACGGCGGCCGGGAAGTACCAGGACGGCGCGTTCAGCGCGCAGGAGTGGGTTTGCCTCGGTTGCACGCCGTCCGACCAGCCGTTCCTCGCGAAGTACTGCGCCGGGTGCGAGATTCGCGTGTGCGCCATCGCCAAGCGAGTTCCGAACTGCGCCGCGTGCGCAGAGTACGACTCGTGCCAGCAGATCAAGGACTTCATGGAAGGCGGCGAATTGGCTCAGAGAATGGACTGGCTGCACGCCCGGTTCCAGGCGCTGCGGAGCGAGCGCGGCGCGGCGCCGAAGAAGACGTCTTGAGCGATCACTCACCACACGCCCTCTGACAGGCTGGATCACAACGGCGGACATTCTGTGGCGCGTCTCTGTGGCGGGATGTCTCGAAGGGATCTAGGGAGGAAACATGCTCGGCTATTGTGGAGTCAACTGCGCGGAGTGCCCTGCGTTTCAGGGGACGACCGGTTCCAAGATCGAACTGCTCGAGAAGGCGGCCCAGGCTTTCTCCAACGGCGCACACAGCGCGCAGGAGTGGGTCTGTCTCGGCTGCACGCCGGCCAACCAGGCGTTCCTCGCCAGGCCCTGCGCCGCGTGTGAGATGCGGACTTGTGCGATCGCCAAGGGAGTTCAGAACTGCGCTGCATGCGCGGACTACGACTCGTGCCAACGGATCCAGAAGATCCTTGAGCCCTGGGGACTGGCCGAGCGGATGGGTTGGCTGAGGGAGCGATTCAAGGCGTTGCAGTCGAGCAGCGGCTGAGTCTATTCACGTCTGTAGAGCGCTTTTCCACGCGGCTGACACCTGAGCAGTAGAGTCAGCGCTATCCGCCGCCGGCTGTGGGTGGACTCGAGGAGGGACGATGCTCGGATACTGCGGAATCAACTGCGCGGAGTGTTCCGCGTACAAGGGGACGGTCACGACCGACATGGCCTTGCTCGAAAAGGCCGCGGGGAGCTTCTGGGACGGCGCCTACAGCGCACAGGAGTGGGTCTGCCTCGGCTGTACGCCGGCGGATCAGCCGTTCCTTGCCAAGTACTGCGCGACCTGCAAGATCCGCGGCTGCGCGATCGAGAAGGGTGTCCAGAACTGCGCCGCGTGCGACACGTACGAGTCGTGCCAGATGCTGAAGGACTTCATCAAGGGCGAGTCCGAAGCGCTCGTCCAGCGGATGGACCTCTTGCGCGGACGGTTCTTGGCGTTGCGCAATGAGCGGCCTGCGACCAGAGCGTAGTCGCGGCGAACCTCTTCCCTTTCCCTGCGAGGCAGACGAGTGGAACCGTCCTCTATCAGGAGCGGTGCAGAGGGGATGCAGACGTAGAGTGAAGGAGGAGCCATGCTCGGCTACTGCGGAATGAACTGCGCGGAGTGCCCGTCGTACACCACAACGGTTAGCGCGAAGAAGGACCTGCGTGAAAAGACGGCCGCCAGTTGCTCGGACGGCGCGTCCGGCGCGCCGGAGTGGGTGTGCCTCGGCTGCACGCCGGCTGATCAGCAGTTTCTCTCCCAGTTCTGCGTCACGTGCAAGGTCCGAGGCTGCGCCATCGCCAAGGGCCTCCAGAACTGCGCCGCGTGCGCGGACTACGACGCGTGCGTAGAGATCAAGGCCGTCATCATGAGAGAGTCCGAGGAGCTTGGGCTGCGCATGACCTGGCTGCGGAAGCGATTCAAGGCACTAGCGGGCTAGAGATCGCCAGTGCACCCCGTCTCGGCCACGCGCTTAGCACGACGGCTTACACACGCAATGGAGGTCGACCGGGCAGGCGACGCCCTGCAACGTGCACGCGAGACGTTTCGCGGACACGCGCCTTCCACGTCTTCATATCACTGCAACCTCGGAGAGCATCCCAAGCGTAAACAGGGCACCCGGCGTTCGCGACGCCCAGTCAGGCGACCGACAGGTCCATGCACGGCGCCCCCCCCGCCGGCGCAAGGGGACGCGGGCGGGCCAAGGCGCCCGGTCCGCGCCGAGGCACAGACGATGGAACGGACGCCACTACCCGGTTGCGCGGTAGACATCGGCGTATCGGTTGTCGGCAACGACGTTGTCCGTCAATTGAACGTCATCGACGAAGTGGCCGATGCGGATGCCGACCCCCGTGGCCAGCCCCCACCCGTTGCCTGTGATCGTGCATCCGACGACGACAAGACTGCGAATCGACGTGGAATCCATGCCGTCCATGCCGTTGTCCTGGAGAATGCAGCGCTCTACGAGCATCTGGTCAATCGTCCCGCGGACCCCGACAATGTGAATCCCTGTCCAGCGGTTCTGGGACGAGGAGCAGTCGCGGATCGTGATCGAGCGCACCCACCCACGATTCACCTCAATCCCGTGACCGCTCGTCCCGGACTCGCTCGATGAAGTGACCGCCAGGCGCTCGAGCGTCACACCGTCAGCATCGACCTCGATCGTCCCACGGATGAGGGCAAGACGGGGAGCCTCCGGGTCGGTGCGCACGATGAGATTGGGAGTAAAGATCCAGACTTCCGCTTCGTACTCCCCAGGGGCAAGGACGAGAACATCCCCAGGATGTGCCTCGATGCGGACGGAGAACCACGTCGCCGGTCTGTTGCCGTTGTCTCCCGGCCAGACCTGGTACTCGATGGGAACGGTCTCTCGTTCGACAACCTGAGCAAAGGCCTCCGCTATGAGCACGGTGCCTCGGAGGGAAGCCTCTTCCGGCACCCGAATCTCGCGGGCTTCCGCGCAGCACGCGGCGGCCACGAGCATCGCCGTCAGAGCCAGAGCCAGAGCTCCTCTGTACATCACCGCGCACCTCCGACGCCAAGTGTACGGAGCGGAGACGGCTCGGGCAATCGGCGGCAGCGCCTGTACAGAGGCCAGGAGATCGATCTGGCCTTCGCTGTAAGGGGACTTCCGCACATGTGCTCCGCCGATGCGACTCGATGGGCGCAACCCCGCGCGTCGGGGCCACAAGCGGAGAGTCGAGTATGATCAGGCCTCACGGTAGGAGTCGTAGCTGCCCCTCGTTCGCGGAAGGATCCGGTCGCTGAGCCCACGCCACCTAGAGGACGCTTGTGCAGCCTGTGGTTCGATCGCCAAGGAGTTTGACGATGTCTGTCGTCGTCGTTCCGGTTGGAGCGCGGCAAGTCCTCGTTCCGCTGTTCGCGGCGCACCGACGCGACCGAGCGATCATCGACTGTGTCCTCGAAGGCCACGTCGGGGAGACGTTCGCCGACGATCTCGCCGTACCGACCGTCGCGCGCCTCGGCTGCGGCCCGTTTGCGGCACTCGCCGGGGATCCCGCGTCGCCGTCCGCCCGCGACCTCGTTCGGTATGCTCCGATCGATTGGGTCACGCCGGAGACCGACGCGTGGCGCGGGTTTCTGGAAACCGAGTACGCCGGCCGCATCCGACGGATTCGCTTCGTCGAACTCTCCGCCGAGGACCTCGATCCCGGCCAACTCGATGAGTTGGCGCAAGCGCTTCCGCCGGGCTTCACGGTTGCCCGCATCGACGCGGAACTCGCCGAGGCGCTCATCCGAGATCTCGGCAAGCAGTGGCTGCTCAGTAGCTACGCGTCGATGGACGACTTCCTCGCGCGCGGCATCGGCTACGTCGTCCTGCACAACGGACGCGTCGTCGGGAGCGCAGCCTCAGCCGTCTCGAGCTCGCGAGCGATTGACATCGACATCGAAGTCGCCCCGGCGCATCGCCGCAGAGGCCTCGGAGCTGCCGTCGGCGCGGCCCTGGCGCTTGAGTGCGTACAGCGCGGCATCGAGCCCTTGTGGCTCGCCTCGAACGACATCTCCGTTCGGCTGGCCCAGAAGCTCGGGTATCTCGTCAAAGGAGAGTACGAGACGTTCGAGATCCAGCAGACTCGACCTTAGGGGCCAGGCGATTCTGCGGCGAGGCGGTTCTGTATAATGACGAGTGGGTTTGCGAAGGACGGTCTAGATGAAGAGCGAATACAGCGTCATCATCGAACAGGATTCCGAGGGCACCTATGTCGCGTCGGTGCCTTCGCTTCGTGGATGTCACACCCAGGGCAAGTCACTCGATGAGGTCATCGAGAGGATCCGTGAGGCGATCGAACTCTGCATCGAGGAGCAGGGCGCCGATGTTGAATCGCTCGACTTCGTAGGAATCCAGAAGATCACCGTCCGCTCATGACCAAGCTGCCCCGCGTCACGGGCGAAGAGATGACAAGAGCGTTGGTCCGCACCGGGTTTGCCGTCGTGCGAGTCCGGGGAAGCCACCAGATTCTGCGACACTCCGACGGGCGCGTGACCGTGATTCCGACTCACGCAGGCGAGACGATAGGGCCCGGGCTCCTCTCGAAGATCCTCCGCAATTGCGAACTGACCCGCGACGAGTTCGCCAGACTCCTCTAGCAACGAGGCAGGCCGCCGGGCGGCGCGCCTCGGCGACTCTGGAGGCTGAGCCTCCACCGAGCTACCATCGACGCCATGCCGCACAAGTCCGCACTCCTTCTGATTGACATGCTGGCCAGTGCCCTTGGCGGCGACGCGTTTCGGAACTGCGACGACGCGTCCGTCCTGCCGAGCGTCGTACGCCTCCTCGGCCGGGCGCGCGATGCCGGGGCTCTCGTCGTCCACGTCGTCGAGGATTTCGATGAGGCGAAGTACCCACCCGGGAGTCCGGTATGGAAGGCGTATCAGATCCACCCCGCCGTCGCCCCGCAGTCCGGCGAGCCCGTCGTCCGCCAGCACCGCTACGACGCGTTCCTCGACAGCGGCCTGCGCGAGATCCTCGACCGCAAGGGCGTCGAGACCGTCGTCGTCGCCGGCATCGCGTCGCCATGGTGCGTCGATAACGCCGTCCGCCGCGCCAACGGCCTCGGATATCGTGTCATCCTCGCCAAGGACGCCCACGGCTGCACCGACAGCAAGACCCTGCCCGCAGCCACCATCGCGCAGCACCACAACGAGATCCTCGCCGCGTGCTTCGCCGAAGTGAGGCCCGTCGACGAGATCGCGTTCTGACCGCAGACAACCTTGCCCGACCGCACCACCGCGAGGAACAGCACGTACCGCACTGCACGGCTGTCCAAGGCTGTGCACCGCCGCCGCGGAGCCAGAAGCCCCACACACAGCTGGCTGCTCGGCAACGAAGATCGCCGAGTAGCCAAGAACCATGCGTGCCAGGAGACGCCCGCCGTGCTACAATCAGGTCCTGGTGTCACTTCACGCACAGGTCTTCGAAGGAGGGTCGACAGATGCAGGCCGGACACGCCGCAGTTCTCGCTCGTCTCGTTGAGACTGCGAAGAACGATCGTGACGTGCTGGCCGTCATCCTGTTCGGCAGCGAGGCAAGAGGAGAGGCTCGCGCCGAATCGGACGTCGACGTGTGCCTGGTATTGGAGGACAAGCGGCTCGACACCCTCGGGCAGTCCCAGAAGAGAATGGGGTACCTCGCGTCCGTCGACCTTGACATCCAGATCTTCCAGCAGATCCCGCTTCACCTTCGCGTCAGGGTGCTGAGGGAGGGGAAAGTCCTCTTCTGTCGTGACGAAGACAAGCTATACGCCGTGGCATTCCAGACTGCCCGGCATTTCGAGGACTTCCGGCACATCCACGAGGGATACCTGGAGGCCGTTGCCAATGGCTGAACTCGATCAGGAGTGCATCAAGGATTTCGTCGCCTTCAAGCAGGAAGTCCTCGCGTACCTGAGACCGTAGCGCGGCCCGCCCTCCCAACGAAGCTCGTGGCTTGTAGCACGTAGCCTGTAGGTCGAGAAACACGGGCGCCCCGCCCGAGCGAGCCTTCCCACCCGCCACTCCCCGAACCTAGCGAAACCATCTGTGCCAGGAGTTGCGGCGTCACACGCAGAAAACAACTCCCTAGCGACTCGGCAACGACGCAGCGGCCGAGCAGCCCCGCTCTTCCCGATGTGTTCTCCAATGAGGTAGTATGAGCCCTCCGGTGCCGCGCCAAGAGTGTGCGCGCAAGCGGAGGGGAGGTCCCGACCACGGCTCATCGGGAGTTCTATGTGGTGATCGAGAAGGACGAAGACGGATTCTACGTCGGCGAGGTGCCAGGGCTGAGTGGATGCTACTCCCAAGGTCGGACCGTCGACGAACTCCTCGAGAACATCCGGGAAGCGATCGCTCTCTGTTTGGAAGAGGATCCTGACCAGGAACAGCCGGAATTCGTGGGCCTCCAGAAAGTGGCGCTCAAGTGAACCGGCTTCGCGCAGTTGAGCCCGGCGAGTTATGTCGAGCGCTTGAGAGAGCCGGTTTTGCCGTCAGGGGCCTGTGCGAGCTGCGCAGGGTATCGTAGACCGCGGCGGATGCTCGACTGGGGGAGGTGGCGGAGTGAAGGTCAAAGACGAGCTGCTTAGGAGAATAGAGAAGCTCCCGGAGGAGGTCCTTGAGGAGGTCTACGACTTCGTCGCATTCATCCAGGAGAAGAGGCTAGAGGACAGAGAAGGGCTCTCATGGGGAAGCTTCGCGTTGAGTACCGGAGCGTTCGAGTTCTGGAACCGCCGCGAAGAGGTAGAGTACTCATTGGATGACCTCAGGCCGCAAGTATGAAGCTAAAGCCCGGCCATGTTTCTCTCGTTCGGTTTCCACCGACGAATCTGGTGGAGGGGAAGTACCGACCTGTTCTCCTGTTGGCTCGGATGCCTGGCCCTTTCAGCGACTGGCTTGTCTGTGCGATCACTTCTCAACTCAGACACGCGGTCGCGAACTGGGACGAGGAAATAAAGGAAGTGGACGACGATTTCGAGAGCTCGGGGCTCAAGCAGCATTCCCTGATCAGGATTGGCAAACTGGCCACAGTCGAAGAGGGAATGCTCGAGGGTGTGCTGGGCGAGATCTCGGCTCACCGCTTAGCGACGATCCTGTCAAAGATAGCTGATTGCCTTGAACGCCAAGTTGCAGGCCGCGAAAACGGCTAGCAGAACGAAGGCCGCGCGGTCATGCACCCCTACCGGAAGCTCTGTCCGGACAACGTCGCACGCCCACGACGGACGTCAACGTCGCACGCAACGATGCCGTGCGCTCTTTCGTGAGAACCGAACGCGCGCCTTCATAGAGGAGCGTGTGCGCCTTCGCAAAGTAGCGCATTGGCACTCTCTTCTTAGGCCCGAGTGCGACGCTACAGTGACCCTGCCTATATTTTCGCTCTTGTCGCGAGCGTCCGCTGCGCGCTCGCAGCCCTCCCCGAGCTCAACTGCCGCCGACTGGAAACACTCCTGTGAGACTGGCCACCCCAGGCTACGTGTTGTCGTAAGCCTTCGAGCGATGGGCCACCTTGACGACGACAAGGGTGCGGTCGGCGTCTCGGATCTCGTACAGGATTCGGTACTTGCCCTGTCGCACTCGGTAGAGTTCACGGCTGCTCAGCTTCTCGCAATCCGTTCCCCGAGGTTCGTCCGCCAGTGCGGCCATCCGCTTCAGGATCCGCGCGACATCCCGCTTCGGGATTGCACGCAAGTCGCTGGCAACGCTCTTCTTGACCTGGAAGCTATATCTTGCCATGCGCCTTGAGGTCGGCGAGCAGCGCTTCGTACGTCATGACGGGCTCGGCAGCGCGGTCGGCGAATGCCTGTAGGTCTTCTTGATCTTCACGCAGGGATTCGCGGACCGCGTCGTTCACGAGTTCGGACATCGACCGCTCGGTATGGGCGGCTTTGACCTTCAGCGCAGTGTGCAGCTCAGGCTCGAGATAGACAGTCGCTCGCTTGGGCATCGGGAACCACCTCGGAGGCATCATAGCGTTTTGGCGTCTTGATGTCGCTGGCTCTTCAGTCGGACGGCGCACCGTGCAGCTAGACTGAGATCCATTCCTTGACGGGTAGCGTGAGGGCCTGTTCGAGGGGGATGCCGTCAGCTCCGACGACAAAGGGCCGCGCGCTGGGCTTGGCCTGGATGAATGCAGCGAGTCCGGGCATCGCCTCCCGCCAGCGTCCACTCTTGACTTCGATGACGGCGACCCGCCGTCCAACCTGGACCACAAAGTCGACTTCGCGACTGCGTTCGCGCCAGTAGGAGAGTCGGCACTCGCCCGCCGCCGCGGCGTTCGCCAGGTGTGCGCCGAACGCAGATTCGGTGAGTCGGCCCCAAGTGGCTGTGTCGCGCTTCGCTTCCTCGAACGACAGTCCGCTCTGCGCGGTCATGAGCGCGTTGTTCAAGACCTGGAGCTTGGGACTCGAACCGCGCTGGCGCACGGCCGAGTCGGTGTACTTGGGCAACCCGGTCAGCATGCCGGCTCCGCTGAGGAGATCAAGGTAGTGGGCGAGTGTCGTCGTGTTGCCGGCATCCTGAAGCTGGCCGAGCATCTTGGTGTACGACAGGATTTGCCCGGAGGTGCGGCAGCCAAGCTCGAACAGTTGGCGGAGAAGCGCGGGTTTGTCGACGCGCGTGAGCAGTAGCACGTCGCGGGCCACGGTGATCTCGATGAGCGAATCCTTGATGTACCGCGCCCAGCGCTCCGGGTCGCCGACGAGGGATGCGGCGCCTGGGTAGCTGCCGAAGAACACGTACTCGTCGAGCGTGAAGCCGAACGCAGCGCGCATTTCGGCGTACGCCCAGTGCGGCACGAAGAGCAGCTCAAACCGGCCGGCCAGGCTCTCGCTGAGGCCGTGCCGGATGAGGAGAGGCGCGGAGCCGAGGAGGACAACTCGCAGAGGCAAGCGACTCGCAGTGTCCTCGTCCCACAGACGCTTCACGGTCTCGGACCAACCGGGCACTTTCTGGACCTCGTCAAGCGCGAGGACGGCTCCAGCCTTTCCTGCCTCTCGAGCCAGTCGTCGACCTGTTTCCCACTGCGCGGCAATCCAGGTTCGATCGCGCAACGTCGGCTCGTCGGCCGAGGCGTAGTGGGCGCGTTCCCCCCACGCTGTGAGTGCCTGGCGCACGAGCGTCGTCTTTCCGACCTGTCGCGGTCCGGCGACAACCTGCATGAATCGCCGCGGCTCGACCAGACGTTCGGTCAGGGTCCCCACTTGGGAACGTGAGTAGTCTCCCCCTGTCCGGTTACTCATGTCGTTGAGTAATATTACTCAGGACGTTGAGTAATGTCTACAGGTGAGGGACGCCGGGCTCACCGTCGCGATCGCGGACCACGTCCCCGCACCTTCTGCTGACGAGTGGTCCTAGTTGTAGACGACGCCACTGCAGGTGATCGACGAGTACCATCAACATCAAGCGGCTGCCCGGATAACTGTGGGATCCACGTAATCGGGCCCACGTGGAACCCGGCGGTTCAGTTCCCAACCGCTGGCCGTCCTGCAGCTGCTACTTGAGCATCTTCAGGATGTGGTGCGCCAGCGGTTCAGCGACCTCTCGATGTCTCGGAACAGGCTGGCTCACGCCAGTTCGCAGATTCTGGTACCAGTCGTGACGAGCTCCATGCCGGATAAGAACGCAGCCGTTCTTCTCGATCTCGCGGATCAGATCCTGGCGGTTCATGCAATACGCAGTTCAGCGACTTGCCGCACTTCGGGGATGCGGCCACTCGCCAGTTCCTGATAGAGATCCTTGAGGTTCTCTTCCAGATCCTCGCGAGTCTCGCCCTGAGTCCAGTAGTCGGGGAACTCAACGAGATACCCGAGCCACATGGTCTCGTGCTGCCAATGAACGTACTGCAGGGTCTTCATGCACTCAGCATACAGCGCTGCAACCAATGCAGCAATCAGCTCGCGGTGACGGTGCGGTCAACTCCCTAGCTGCTCAGCTCAGACGTCATCGTCGAGCAGCTGCGCATGCCCGGAGTTGCCACCCCGTGCGGGAACCGGAACAACCAGCAACTCCCTAGCTGCTCGGCAACGAGAATCGCCGAGTAGCCCCCAACTACGGACCCGGAGTTGCGGTACCACTCGCAGGCAGCAACTCCCTAGCGACTCGGCAACAAGGATCGCCGAGTAGCCTCATCCCAGGAGTTGCGGTACCACTCGCAGGCAGCAACTCCCTAGCTGCTCGGCAACAAGGATCGCCGAGCAGCCATGGACTACGCGCCGAGAAAGCTCCGCGTCGCGAACCGCGCCTGCTCGCGAATCTCCTCGTAGTAATCGTCGAGGTGCCATAGCTCGAGCGACTGAGATCGGCACACCTCGGCGATGAGCAGATCGGGAAGCGGCATCGACCTTCCCTTCTTCCGTAGCGCGAACCCTAGCGCAGCGGCGCCCGACCACAGCTCGTCATCCATGGAAGCTTGGGGAAGAGAGCTCAGGAGCTCATCGAGCTTCGTGAAGGCCGCGCGGTCACGCGCCCCCACGAGAAGCTCCGTGTGTACGACAGCGCACGTGAAGACGCGTTCCTCGTTCAGCGCTTTCCGAACCTCTGCCTTCAAGACGTCATGGCCGATAGGGGCGAAGAAGGCAATCCGTGCCGACGTATCGAGCAGAACCCCGGCGGGGTGTATCATCCCAGCCCCCGGCATCGGAACGCCACCGAGCCAAGGGCTTGGTGTGCTCTACGCCCCCCGACACGCCGCCTTGTCCCTGCGCGCGGCGGAGATCAAGTAGTGCGCGAAGAACGCCCCAAGTGTCCCAAGAAACAGGCCTAGGAAGCCGGCCAGTGCGAGAGTGGTCTTCGCGTTCCGCGCCACCTCAACGACCGAGGAGCGATCGATCTCGCGCAAGGAGATCAGGTCCTTCGAGACAAGAGTGCCTAGGCCATCGCGTCGAACGCTCGCTCCTGCAAGAGTCATCTCGAGGGCGGCGACGTTTTCGCCGAGCGCGACACAAACAGCCTCATTCGTCTCTCCGGCCATCCGTGCGCGCAGTATGGCCACTTGTCCAGTGAGTTGCTCGAACTCTGTTTCGGCTCTTGCGCGCTCTCGGGCAAGCGCTT
Organism: uncultured bacterium; assembly: GCA_903857865.1. Lineage (GTDB taxonomy): Bacteria > Bipolaricaulota > Bipolaricaulia > UBA7950 > UBA9294 > CAIOGO01. Next base: position 34,255 of record CAIOGO010000010.1, read on the forward strand.
GTTCGACTTGAGCCACAAGACCAGATTCCAGGGCGGCAATCGACGAGACGAGGGCACTCTCGACCGCCTTCGGAGAAGCCGTGCCGCTGATGGTGATGTCGACGAGATTGGGATCCTTCTGGTTCATACTCCGTTGGAGACCAGCCGCATTAGGGTTTGGCAAGGCTTGCACCGCGAATTTCGTGAGGATCGCCACGTACTGGGGCGGCACGTAGAGAGACGGCGTCTCCAGGGACGGCGCGTAGAGAGACAGCGTCTCCTGTACCTCGTAGGACCCCGTCACCGAGTAGCTCGGCGGCTTCGTCCAGAGGAAGGCTGCGGCAATGCCCACCGCGAGCAGAAAACACGCAACAACAATCCACTTTCCCCACCAGAGGACTCGGAGATAGTCCATCAACTCAAGTTCGTACTCCTGCTGCACCCACATCACCTCTTCGGCATCGTGAGTTCCTGCTCATTGAGCATTCTAGGCGATTCGAAGCGGGAAGGGAAGCCATATGCGACCGTTGCGCAACGCCACCCTGGCCGTATGGCTCCAGAAGGGGTAACTCTCAGGACGGCTCAAAGCGCTGTACCGAAGATCAACTCCTGTGGCAGCTGGAGGGACATGGATTCGGACATCGTAAAGGCCTTCGACATCCGAGGCATCGTCCCGGCCAGATCGACGCCGATGCAGCATCCTCGATCGGAACGAGGCTCGCGTGGGCCGGGATCCTCTGGACTGGCGCAAGCGTCGTTGTGGGTCACGACCCGCGTCAGACCCTCGAAGAGCCGTTCGCGCTCTCGCCGGCGAATCCCTGTATCACTTCTGCTTCCGGGACCTCGTCCGCTGCAAGAGCAGGATCTACGCGCTGCTGGAGATGCTCCCCTGCGGGAACAGCGCAGGACATCGCTTGCTGAACTCGCAGCCCGGCCGCTACGATGTACGCAATCTGGGCGAGATCGCCTCGGGGATCGAGGATAGGAAACCTGCAATGGAAGAAACGAAGAAGCGCTATTGCAGCGGGGCCGGCGAGCCGACTCCGCAAACTGGGCGTCGATTCTGCGAAGTGGCGATTCAGCCCTCAACCGCCGAACGCCGGACCGTCACTTCTATCCGACATCGAGGTTGGCTCGGAAGCTCCTACGGAGTGGGAATTGGGGCGGAGTAGCGGGATCCTCAGACGTTGTGGGAGTTGATGTCAATGAGCACCTACGCGGTCATCATGGCCGGCGGCCAGGGCGAGCGTCTGTGGCCACTGAGCACACCCGAACGACCCATGCAGTATCTCCGGCTCTTTGGCGATCGAACGATGATCCAGCACACGGCTGCGCGAGTTCTCCCGCTCACAGCGAAGGATCGCATTCTCGTAGTGGCCGGAGCGGAGCACAAGGAGCTGGTTCGAGAGCAGCTTCCGTGGCTCCTGCCGGAGAACCTTGTGTCGGAGCCCATGGGTCGAAATACCGCTCCCTGTGTGGCGCTTGCCGCGGCGATCCTTCGGGAGAGGGATCCGGAAGCTATGATGATCACTCTTCCCGCCGACCATCTCGTCCATGATGAGGAGAGATACCGCCAAGCGCTGCGTGTAGCTGTTGCGATGGCGGAGAGAGGAAGCCATCTCGTCGCGCTGGGGATAGTGCCAACGTCCCCCGCGACAGGCTACGGGTACATCCGCGCCAGCCGTGCATGGAGCGAACGCGCGGAGGGCGATGTCCTGTTGGTGGATCGGTTCGTGGAGAAGCCGGATCTTCCAACGGCCAAGCGGTATCTCGCAAGCGGCGAGTACTACTGGAACAGCGGGATGTTCATCTGGCACGTCCGAACGATTCTCGAAGAACTCGAGCGGTACATGCCCTCGTTGGTCGCTGCCGTAACGAGGCTGACTCCTCACTTCGGAAGCGATCGCTTCGCGGCGGAGTTGGAGAAGACGTATCAGCCCCTCGAGAAGCAGTCCATCGACCGCGGCGTGATGGAAAAGAGCGATCGCATCCTCCTCGTTCCAGTCTCCGATATCGGATGGAATGGCGTCGGGACCTGGGACTCTCTGCGTAGCGAGCTGGTGCACGTCGAGAAGCCGTGGGGACATGAGCGCGTCTGGGCGATGAACCAGAACTACGTCGGGAAGTTCCTCCACATTCGAGCGGGTGAGAGCCTTTCGTTGCAGTACCACGAAACGAAGGACGAGACCATCTGTGTCATCGAAGGGAAGATGCGACTCAGGATCGGCCCATCGGAGGAGGAGCTCGAAGAGCACATTCTTGTGGCAGGCGATGCGATGGCGATTCCACCGGGGACCGTTCATCAGATGGAGGCGGTCGAAGACACACGAATTGTCGAGGTATCGACCCCACATCTCGCGGACGTCGTTCGCCTCAAGGACCGCTATGGGAGAGCCGCCAGCGAGATCGGAAGAAGTACCTCGGAGTCCGGGCTGCGAGGTCCGGATTCGACCCATACGAGGTCACCGTGAATCTTGTGGAAAGCCGGTGGGGGGACGTAGGGCTGTCAACAGACCCGATCCTCGGAAACACGCTCTTCATCGCAAGGCTTGGGTCTCGAAACGATGAGAATGCCTACGGGAATGCGACGGGGCATCGAGCGGTCGCGATCGAAGCCCGTGTCGACAGCGCACGTCGGGTCTTTCGTGTCCCACCTGTCGTCGTGAATGGGACACACACCTCAGACTCAGAGATCGGACCCAATATGGCGATTGGGGATCGGAATCCATTGCGGCGCTGCACGATTGACAGCAACCTCTTGCCCAGCGACATCAACCTCGGGACTGGGACGGAAGGGGGCGTACGGGAAGTCGTCGAGATCCGTAGTGAGGTTACAGGCGCAGGATTCCACTGTGGAGGCTCCCTGGCAATGCGCAGCAGTTCGTCGCTGACCCGGACCGAGCCCAAGAGGAGCTCGGCTGGAAACTGCGCCCTACGCAACTGCTGAGGATCGTGGAGACAGCCTTGGAGTGGTGGTCGAGGCACCAAGAAGGGACAGACTGAGGAGAGCTATGAGAATAGCGGTGGTCGGTACAGGCTATGTCGGCTTGGTCGTTGGAGCTTGCCTGGCGGAGAGCGGGAACGATGTCATCTGCGTCGATACCGACAAGAAAAAGGTGGCGGACCTCCGCAAGGGAGAGGTGCAAATCTACGAGCCCGGCCTGGAGGAACTCGTTCGCCGCAACATGGCCAAGAGACGCCTCGAGTTCACGACGAACCTGGAGAAGGCTGTTCAAGAGTCTCTACTGGTCTTCGTCGCCGTGGGGACTCCCCCACAACCCGATGGGTCCGTGGACATGAGCGCGGTCTCTGGGGTCGCGACCAGCATCGGAAAGGCCGTCAATGGCTACAAGATCATCATCACGAAGAGCACCGTCCCGGTAGGAACGACACGCAAGCTTCAGGCAACCATGTCCACCCTTTCTCGACATAAGATAGCCCTGGTCTCCAACCCGGAGTTCCTCAAGGAGGGGAAGGCCGTCGAGGACTTCATGAAGCCCGATCGTGTCGTCCTGGGCGTCGATGACCCCAGCGCGGCGGAGATCATGAAGGAGCTCTACGCCCCGTTCGTCCGCACCGAGAACCCGATCCTCGTCATGGATTTCGAAAGCGCAGAAATGACGAAGTACGCCTCCAACGCCTTTCTCGCTACGCGCATCTCCTTCATCAACGAGATCGCTGCCCTCTGCGAGCATGTCGGAGCCGATGTCGAGAGCGTGCGCAAAGGAATGGGCGCGGACAACCGAATCGGCTACGCCTTCCTTTTCCCAGGCGTCGGCTACGGCGGATCGTGCTTTCCGAAGGACGTAAAGGCCCTAATCAAGGTCGCGGAGGACTGCGGCTGCAACCTCAGGATTGCCAAGGCGGTCGAAGACGTCAACGTCCTTCAACGGGACCTCTTCGTCTCGAAGATCCGCCATCACTTTGTCGACTTGGCGGGCAAGACAATCGCTGTCTGGGGCTTGGCTTTCAAACCGGAGACGGACGATGTACGCGATGCCCCAGCGATCACCGTGATTGAGAGCCTCCTGACACACGGTGCTGCGGTGCGCGTCCATGATCCCAAGGCCCTAGCCGCAGGAAGAGCGGCCTTCGGAGAGCGCGTGGAGTTCTCGACCGACCCGTACGCGGCGCTCGAGAACGCGGATGCGATGGCACTGATTACCGAGTGGTCCGAGTTCCGCAACCCGGACTTCGAGAGGATGAAGCTGCTGATGAAGACACCCGTCGTCTTTGATGGACGCAACATCTACAACCCCGCGAAGTTGCGCCAGCTGGGGTTCACCTACTACGGAATAGGGAGGGCGTAGATGCTAACGTCGTTGGTTGCTGGCGGAGCGGGATTCCTCGGCTCTCACACGTGTGAGAGACTCCTCGCCGAAGGACACACCGTTCTCTGCGTGGACAACTTGCTCACGGGGAGCAAGGGGAACATCGCTCACCTCCTGTCCCAATCGCGGTTCTCCTTTGTGAAGCACGACGTCACCCGCCCCCTGGAGGTCGACATCCCACTGGATTACGTCCTTCATCTCGCCAGCCCGGCGAGCCCGAAGGACTACCTGCGGTACCCCATCGAGACGATGCAGGCGGGAGCCTGGGGGACTTTCAACCTGCTCGAACTCGCAAGAAGAGAGAAGGCGGTCTTCCTCCTAGCATCGACCTCTGAGGTGTATGGAGATCCGGCGGTCCATCCACAACCCGAAGACTACTGGGGCCACGTCAACCCGATTGGCGTACGAAGCGTCTACGATGAAGCCAAGCGATACGCCGAGGCCCTGACCGCGGCCTACCGCCGCAAGTACGCACTGGAGACGCGTATTGCGCGGATCTTCAATACCTACGGACCCCGCATGCAGCCGGAGGACGGGCGAGCGCTGCCCAACTTCATGATGCAGGCTCTGCGGGGAGCTCCCCTGACCGTCTATGGGGACGGCTCCCAAACACGCTCGTTCTGCTACGTCTCTGACATGGTGGACGGGCTCTTCAAGCTTCTCTGCTCCAACGAGAACGATCCGACGAATCTCGGCAACCCCGAGGAGGTGACTCTCCTTCGGCTGGCGCGCGAGGTGATCGATCTTACGCGAAGCTCGAGCCAGCTCGTCTTCCAGCCCTTGCCCCAGGATGATCCCCGCACACGGCGGCCCGACATCGCCAAAGCGAGGCGTATCCTCGCCTGGGAGCCGCGCGTGTCGCGCGCAGAGGGACTCCGACTGACTCTGCCCTATTTCCAGAGCGTTGCTGCGGGGACGTGAGCCTCCGTCATGACCAGCCCACGCCAAGAGCCGGACGCGTTCGGCCGACAGCCGATAGGTGGTCGAGGCGGATGAGGGGTTTCGCTGGACCAAGTGGAACCTCCAACCTCGGGACTCGGGATCACAAAGGAGGACGTGAGACGGCGATCCCGCCGCCGCCCTGAGCCATTCTGACATGCAGTTCAACTCGGTTGCCTTCCTCGTCTTCCTGCCCACGGTCTTCCTCGTGTATTGGGCGCTGCAGGGGCGTCCGTTGCGGCTCCAGAACTGCTTTCTTCTTTTGGCCAGCTACATCTTCTACGCGTGGTGGGACTGGCGGTTCCTGTCGTTGCTCGTCTTCAGTTCCGCGCTCGACTACACGGTGGCCCGCGCTGTCGAACATTCGGAAGGGAAGCGGAGAACGTGGCTGCTCGTCGTGAGCCTCGCGGGGAATCTGGGAGTGCTCGGCCTCTTCAAGTACTACGGGTTCTTCGTGCACTCTGTCGTCCGAGCCTTCGAGATCGTGGGGCTACACATCCACGCCTCCACTCTTTCCTTGATCCTTCCTCTCGGCATCTCGTTCTACACGTTCCGAACCATCAGCTATGCTGTAGACGTCTATCGGCGCAAGATCCCGGCCGCAAGGGATCCGATCGCTTACTTCGCCTACGTCAGCTTCTTTCCGGAGCTCGTGGCCGGACCCATCGACCGCGCGGAGCACCTGCTGCCGCAGTTCCTTCATCGCCGTACGTTCGACTATGCGTCTGCGCGAGACGGGATGCAGCAGATCCTCTGGGGCTTCTTCAAGAAGTGCGCAGTCGCAGACAGGCTGGCGCCTGTCGTGGACGACATCTTCCGGAACTATCCTGTCTACCAAGGGCCTACGCTTCTCTTGGGGATCCTCTACTTCTCGATTCAGATCTACTGTGACTTTAGCGCCTACTCGGATATCGCGATTGGCGTCGGTCGCCTCTTCGGGTTCGACCTGATGCGCAACTTCGCGTTTCCGTATTTTTCGCGCAGTCCGCGGGAGTTCTGGAAGCGTTGGCACATCTCACTCTCCACGTGGTTTCGCGACTATGTCTACATCCCGCTTGGCGGCAGCCGCACGAAGTCGAGACTCCGGCATGCCGCCAACCTGCTCGCCACATTCGCGCTCTCCGGCCTGTGGCACGGAGCAAGCTGGAACTTCATCTTCTGGGGACTGTACAACGGCGCTCTGCTCGTTCCCGGCGCCTTGCTCGGGCGGTCCCCGGCACCCGCCGCGCCGTCGACTCAACACCGCGTGCTTCCGGGCATCGTGGCACTCGCCCAGATGGCAGGCACCTTCGGCCTTGTGTCACTGGGTTGGCTCTTCTTTCGATCCGCGTCCCTCCGCGATGCGTTACAGTACCTGGCGAGGATGTTCGCAACGAGCTGGGCCGTCCGACCTCCGCATCTTCGGTGGGGACTCCTTGCCGCTCTCGTCCTAGGGCTGGAATGGGTGCAACGTCGGAAGCAGCACGCTCTTCAAATCGAGGGCGGACCTGCCTGGGTTCGGTGGGCCGTGTACTATGCGGTCGTGGTCGTACTGATTCTCTTCGCGTACACGGGGCATGTACCCTTCATCTACTTCCGCTTCTGACATGAACAAGAGAAGACGATCGCCACTCGCCCGCTTCCTCCGTCGCACAGCGATCTTCCTCTGCCCGCTGCTCGGGCTGTTCGCTGCCGTAGAATGCGTGTTCTGGCTCAATGGCGATGCACTGCCCTTGGCTCTTGCCTACGAGAAGCAGCAGCAGTCGGTGGAAGAGACGATCTACTACCGGTCGTACTTCTCTTCACAGCATGAGCTCTTCAAGCTGGCCGCCGTCAGGCAACGAGGCGCGAAGATCCTGGCGATTGGCAGCTCCCGGGTGATGCAGTTGCGCAGTTTCCTGTTCGAGCCGTTCGCGGCGGACTTCTACAATGCGGGCGGACTCCTGACGAGCACCGAGAATCTGCTGTCGTTCACCAAGATGGTCCTGTCTTCGGACATCCCGAAGCCGCAGATGCTGTTGATCTGCATTGATCCGTGGTGGATCAAAGAGGGCGCGGTGGCGCAGGAAACCCTGGAACAGGACGCTGCACTTGTCCCCGCTGCGCACGTCGAGGCGATACGCACATTCCTCGGAAAGCTGCTCACCGACGGGTTGCGTGCGGTGTTCCCACCCGCAAGGACTCCGCTCTACAACTACAGAGCGATCGGATCCACGGCCAAGCTGGGGGGCGCTGGATTCCGCAAGGACGGCAGTTCTCCATTCGCGCCGGAGGTACTCCATGAGTGCATGGCGGGCCCATGGTACACTGATCGAGAGACTCCACCGATCATCGAGCGCGTCCGGGAGTTCGAGGGGCAGTTCTCTCTTCCAGCGCGCGTCGGTAGGAATCGAGTCACGCTCATGACGGGCGCGCTGTCAGCTCTACGCGAAGCGGGGGTGGAGATTCACGTGATTCTGCCCCCGTTTTCGAGCGAGGTGTATCGGGCACTCGAAGAGAGCGGCGAACTGAGAGACTGGTGGCAGTTCTACAAGCTCGAACTGCCCGCCCTGATTAGGGCGCGCGGCATCGATGTCTTCCCGGTCTGCTCACCCCAAGACCTCGGGATCTCTGACCAGTACATGTGGGATGGCTTTCACCCCGGCGAAGTGTGCATGGGGTACATCCTGCGCGAGATGGTTGCTGGGGCGGCAAGCGGCACTCTCTTGGGACAACTGGATCTCACTGCTCTCACGAAACAACTCGAGGATGCTGAGCTTCCTCTGGTCTTTGACGCCCCTCCCTAGGGCAGAGCCGCGGGGTCCTATGCCAACCCGTGGACTCCGGCGCCTTTCGGGATCCGCTCCCCGACGGAGCCGCTTCGACCCTCAAGGCGCCGGGCTGCAAGCGAGCTGAGACGTCTTCGGCCTCGCGGTGCGGATCGACAATGAATCGGATGGGGGCTTCCCCGCGCCGCTGGCGGAAGGCCGCAAGAGCGTCCTGCCGCTGGCTGCGCGCGCCGCGAGGTATACTCCCCTTAGTAGGACGTCCGGATACAAGGAGAGCTTTGGGTCAGATGCCCGCCGCACACGAGTCGCTTCCCGATGCTCTGCCGGCCTCACGCAAGACCGCCCGAATCGGGAGCAGCAGCGGCTCCCCGCAAGTCATGGAAACGGCCTGTCGATACAGCTCGGGCCTGCAGCGTCGGCTTCTTGCGTTCGGTATTCTCGCGCTGTCGAGCGTCTTCCTCATCGTCGGCATCGGGTCTGCGGCCCCGTTTCGTGCGACTCGTGCCGCCCTCAATCCCGAGTTCGTCGCGTACCAAGAAGCGGTCGAAAGCATGGCTCTGCCTCGCGCCGCCACGGAGGACGGACACGGGCTCGGCCTCGTTCCCAGCCCCGTCAACCTCAGCCACATGACCGGCCTATCGGTTGTAGGGTTGGAGTCGAAGGGACCGCTGGGGTTCGCCGCCCAATACGACCTGCGAACGCTGGGAAGACTGACCGCCGTGCGCGACCAGGGTGCGTGCGGCTCGTGCTGGAGCTTCGCAGCCATGAGCTCGCTTGAGTCTTGGATGCTCACGACGCCGGTCGAGACCTGGAACTTCTCTGAGAACAACCTCAAGGAATGCCACGGCTTCGACTGGAGCCCGTGCGATGGCGGAAACAGCACCATCGCCATGGCGTACTTCGCGAGGCAGAGCGGCCCGATCAGCGAAGCCGATGACCCGTATCGCGACTACGTCGTCGGCTGCACGTCCGGCCTCACCGTGCGCAAGACCGTACGCGACGTGCTCCTGCCGCCAGACCGCGGCGGCTCGCTCGACAACGACACGATCAAGCAAGCCGTGATCACCTACGGCGCCATTGCCACCGACCTCTACTGGACCTCGGCGTCCTACTCGGCCACAAACCATTCCTTCTACTACTCGGGCAGCTCCGGAGCGAACCATGCCGTGGCCATCGTCGGCTGGAACGACACCTACAGCCGGACCCTGTTCACATCCGCGCCGCCGGGCGACGGGGCGTGGATTGCCCGCAACAGTTGGGGCACAGGCTGGGGAGAAGGCGGCTACTTCTACATCTCCTACTACGACACGAGAGCCGGGAGCGGAAACGCCGCATTCATCAACGCCGTCAACCCAGTCACTTCCACCGTGTATCAATACGACCCCCTCGGCTGGGTCACCAACTGGGGCTACGACTCGACCATCGCGTGGGGCGCCAACGTCTTCACCGCAACGTCGAATGGTTCGATCACGTCCGTCGGAACCTACGCCTCGACCGTAAGCACGAGCTATCAGATTCAGATCAGAAGCAGCCTCAACGGAACCGTCTTGGCGACAAAGACCGGCGTCTGGCCGTTCGCCGGCTACCACACGGTCGACCTGGACACGCCTGTGGCCGTTACGTCCGGCCAGACGTTCGTCGTCGTCGTGCGCTATACCACGCCAGGCTACAACTACCCCATCCCGGCAGAGTGCTACGAAGCTGGTTACTCGAGCGGGGCAACCGCAAGTGCCGGTCAGAGCTACATCAGCTCCGACGGGAACTCGTGGACGGACATCGTGACTGCGTGGTGGGGCGACGCGACGTGCAACGTGTGTATCAAGGCCATCGTCGCCGAGCAGCCGGCGGCTGTGGCCTTCAGCGTCACCGGGACGGGAGACGTTCATGCGGGAGGAGCGCTCTACGGCAGCGCCTTCCTCGCGGGTTCAGCAGACGTCGCGGAGTGGGTCTCGGTGTCTGAGCCGGTGGAGGCGGGCGATGTCCTGGAGTTCGATCCGGCGCATCCGGGGCAGTATCGCAAGTCGAACGGAGCCTGCTCGGTTCTTGTAGCCGGCGTCGTCTCGCAATCGCCGGGAATCACCCTCGGAACGGGTCTCGAGAGCGAGGGGCGTGCCCTGCTCGCACTCGCCGGGATGGTGCCGGTGAAGGTGACGGATGAAGGCGGACCCATCGTGGCGGGAGACCTTCTCGTCGCGTCGTCGACTCCAGGGTACGCGATGCGATGGGATCCAGGAAGCGCGGAGCCCTGCGGGCTCGTTGGGAAGGCGCTCCTAGGGATGTCCGACGCCAACGGAGTGATCCTGGCGATCCTGATGAAGTAGCCGGTTGAGGCAGAGAAGCGCTGTGGAGGCATGAGGAGGCAGCGATGCGGCGGATTGTGCGTAGTTGGCGCATCTGGGGAGTGGTTCTGGCGGTAGCGGCCGTGGTCGCGGCAGTCCTCATCTCGCTCATGGTGTGGGGAGCGCAGAAGGACGGCGCTCTTACGGCAACGGCCTATTCTGATGTGGTTCGCTTTGAGGTGGAAGCCTCCGCCGCGGAGCTGCAGATTCGAATCTACGACCTCTCAAGTCACCTGCTGTGGGACTCGGGTGCAGAGGCGGGACGGGTTGTCGATTGGGACCGGACGACGGAGGGGGGGGAGCGGCTGGCGTACGGAGCCTATCTCTACCGAGCGGTGGCTCGGGGCATCGGTGGGACGACGTTGCTCGACACGACCGGGAAGCTCTGGCTGTTGCCTGGAGACGAGGTGAGGCTCACGCCGGCACCCGAAAGAGCGGCACCCGTGGGACTCGAGCCGGCGCCTGCGCCCTCCCAGGATCCTCCCGCCAGCCCAAAGAGCTTCAGTGCGGCAAACTGGTACGTCAGCGGCAGACTCGGGGTCGGAACGGACACGCCCACCTACGATGTTGATGTATCCAGGAATCTCGACGGTGGAGCGCGTATGTGCATCCAAAATCCAAACACGGGAGCCACCGGCTTCGCAGACTTGATCGTAACCACGGGAGCAGGCAACGGTTTCGCGGTCCAGAAGTTCGGCTCCGGATTCAGCGCAATCACGTGGTCTGGGATGTCCGTTGCGAACTGGGCGAGATTCCGCAGCGACTCAACAGTCGCCGGGCTAATCTTCACCACCGGCGGAGCGAGCCCGCTAGTCTTCGGCACCTCCGACGTCGAGCGGATGCGGGTCGCTCCTTCGGGAAACGTCGGGATTGGCACGAGCAACCCCACAGACAAGCTCACGATCGAGGGAGCGACGGGGAACCTCATCGCCTGCTACCCCAACGCCGCTCGAACAGCCGGCAGTGCGGTATTCCGAGTGGAGAACGATGGAGACACGTACGCCGACGGATCCGTGTACGCCAGCGAGTTTGTCATCGCCGGCGGCGGCGCCGATGTGGCGGAGCGCATCAACGTGAGCGAGTGGGTAGACGCGGGCTGCGTGGTAGAGATCGACCCAGAGCACCCCGGCTTCTTCCGCAAGACGACTTCGCCGTACAGCACAAGGGTCGCGGGCATCATCTCGACCTCCCCAGGTGTTGTTCTTGGGAACAGCCCCGGCGGAACGCGAAACAAGTGGGATGACGCTCGACCCGTACTAGCCATCGCCGGGCGAGTTCCCGTGAAGGTCACGACAGAGAACGGACCCATCGCGGTAGGGGATCTCCTTGTGTCGTCCTCGGTGCCGGGCGTCGCCATGAAGGGCGATCCCGCTGTCTCGGTCGGCCGTGTTGTCGGCAAGGCCATGGAGCCGCTCCGCGAGGGAGTGGCGACGATCACGGCGCAGGTAATGCTTCGGTAGGCCGTCGTCGCGGCCTATGGTCACGCGGCGCTAGCCCCCCGCAGTCCGGCGTCAGCCGTGATGCATTCCTGGTCACGTACCGTGCAGCCCCGCCGGCTGACTAGATAGCAGCGTGTGCGAGTGACGGCGCAAGTTGACGCTCAATGCGCCACTTGGTTGGAGTGTGCTTGACGGCCGGCCGGCGAGCTGTATTCTTGCATGGGGTTCTGAGGCGCCGGTTCGGCCGATGCCTTGAGGAGAGGACGTGAGATCGTGATCGAGGGCAAGACAATTCTGGTCACCGGGGGCACGGGATCGTTCGGGCGGAAGTTCACCGAGATCCTCTTGCGCGAGCACAAGCCGCTGGCCGTGCGCGTCTTCTCGCGCGGAGAGCTGCTCCAGCTGCAGATGCAGGAGCAGTTCCCCCGTGAGACGCGAATCCGTTACTTCATCGGCGATGTCCGAGACCGGGACCGACTCTACCGAGCGATGAACGGAGTCGATATCGTCGTCCACGCCGCAGCCCTCAAGCAGGTGCCCGCATGCGAGTACAACCCGATCGAGGCCGTGCGCACCAACATCGATGGGGCCATCAACGTGATCGATGCCGCCCTCGACAACGGAGTGGAGAAGGTCGTGGCCCTGAGCACCGACAAGGCGGTCCATCCGGTGAACCTCTACGGTGCTACGAAGCTTGTCGCCGAAAGGCTGTTCGTTCAGGCCAACGCCTACCGCGGCAAGCGAAGAACTCTCTTCAGCGTCGTGAGGTACGGGAACGTTGTTGCGAGTCGGGGCAGCGTGATCCCTCTCTTTCTCAGGCAACGGGAGACGGGAACGCTCACCATCACGGATCCGCGAATGACGCGATTCTGGATCACTCTCGAAGAAGGGACTCAGCTCGTACTTGAGTGCCTGGAACAGATGTCCGGAGGCGAGATCCTTGTGCCCAAGCTGCCGAGCATGACCGTTGTAGATCTGGCGGCGGCCATCGCACCTGACGCCACGTTGAATGTGACTGGAATCCGGCCTGGAGAGAAGCTGCACGAGGTCCTGATCACGGAGGACGAGGCGCGTCACGCAAGGGAATGTGACCGGTTCTTCGTGATTGAGCCTGAGCATCAGTTCTGGAACTCCGCCGCCTGGGAGGCGGGAACTTCGCTTCCGGAGGGGTTCAGCTACCAGAGCGACACGAATCCCCAGAAGCTTGCGCCGGAGGAGCTCAGAACCACATTGCTCAGGATGGGCTACGCCCTATGAGTGGCAAGGGCGTGTCGCAGCGAGAGCTCCTGGCGATTGACGGGGGAGTCCCGGTGCGGGCGGCGATGCTGCCGTACGGCCACCAGTGGATCACAGACGAAGACGTAGCCGCGGTCGTTGAGGCGCTCACGTCGGATTGGCTGACAACGGGACCCAAAGTCGCCCAATTTGAAGAGGCGTTTGCCCGGCGCGTCGGAGCACGCGAGGCCGTCGCCGTGTGCAACGGCACTGCGGCGCTCCACGCTGCGATGTACGCTGCCGGGGTCGGCCCAGGAGATGAGGTCATCGTCCCCGCGATGACCTTCGCCGCAAGTGCAAATGCCGCAGTGTTCCTCGGCGCGACGCCCGTCTTCGTCGATGTCCAACCGGATACGCTCCTTATCGATCCCGTCGCCGCCGAACGGGCATTCAGCCCTCGCACCAAAGCCATGCTGGCCGTCGACTATGCCGGACACCCGTGCGACTACGACGCACTGCACTCCATCGTAGACCGGCATGGGGCTCCTCTCATCGCCGACGCATGCCATGCCGTCGGCGGTACCTACAAAGGTATCCCCGTGGGCACCCTGGCTGCCATGAACTGCTTCAGTTTTCACCCGGTAAAGCATGTCACCACAGGAGAGGGTGGCGTTGTGACGACAGATGACTCCGCCGCGGCCTCCCGAATGCGCGCCTTCCGGAACCATGGGATCACGTCAGACCATCGACAGCGCGAGGCTTGCGGTTCGTGGTTCTACGAGATGGTCGACCTCGGGTACAACTACCGCCTCACAGACCTCCAGTGCGCTCTCGGTCTGAGTCAGCTTCGGAGACTTCCGGAGTGGCTCGCGCGCCGCCGGCAGATTGCGGCCCGGTACGATGGCGCCTTCACCCAGCTGCCAGGTATCCGGCCGCTTGCCGTGCGCGACGGTGTGGCGCACGCCTATCACCTGTACGTTGTCCAGCTCGACCTGGCACAGCTCAGTGTGTCGCGAGCACAGGTCTTCTCTGCGCTCCGCGCAGAGGGAATCGGCGTCAACGTCCACTACATCCCGGTTCATCTCCATCCCTTCTATCGAACCCGTTTCGGGACGGGCCCTGGACTCTGCCCGGTCGCGGAGGCCGCGTACGAGAGGATCCTGTCCTTACCGATCTTCCCGAGGATGACGGACCGGGACGCGAACGACGTGGTGTCCGCACTCACGAAAGTCCTAGGAGCCTACGCACGATGAGAGTCGTGGCGATCATTCAGGCACGAATGGGCAGCACGCGCCTTCCGGGCAAGGTGCTAATGGACTTGGGCGGCGAACCGATTCTCGTGCGCTGCGCGAACCGCGTGGCTCGCGCTAGCTTGGTGGATGAGGTCGTCATTGCGACTACCGACAATCCCGCGGACAACGCCATCGCAGCCGTATCCAGCGCTCGGGGCTGGGGTTGTTTCCGCGGCAGCGAGAGCGATGTGCTGGACCGCTACTATCGCGCTGCCTGCAACTTCGAGGCTGATGTCGTTGTACGCATCACGTCGGACTGCCCGTTCATCGACACCGAGGTTGTTGACCGGGTAGTGGGGGAGTACCTCGCCCGAACATCCGACCTCGACTATGTCTGCAACACACTTCCCCGTCGCACCTTCCCCCGTGGACTCGACACGGAGGTCCTTCCGTTCGGTGTGCTCGGCCGCGCCTGGCAAGAGGATCGCGACCCCAAGCGGCGCGAGCATGTAACCCCATACATCTGGCAGCATCCCGACAAGTTCCGGATTCACGGTGTCGTGAGCGAGATTGACTGCTCAGCCATGCGATGGACCGTTGACACGCCTGAGGATTTGGCGTTTGTGCGCCGCTTGTTCATGCACTTCGGGCAGGATGCTTTCGCGTGGCGGGATGCCGTGGACGTGCTTAGATGTCATCCAGATTGGCTTGAGATCAACAGCCACATCCAACAGAAGGCGATCTAGGTGGAGGAGTCTCGCGGGAGACGGCTACTCATCCGCGCCGATGCAACGGAAGACATGGGCACGGGGCACTTGATGCGTTGCCTGGCCCTAGCGCAGGCGTGGCAGGATCGCGGCGGCACAGCCGCGTTCATTACTGCATGTGAGAGTGAGCAGCTCCGAGCTCGCCTTGTGCGAGAAGGATTCCTCGTGATCCCGATCGAGCGGCCGCATCCGGACCCAGCCGATTGGCAGATCACTTCCGGGACATTGGAGGAGCACCCAGGTGCGTGGGTCGTTCTCGACGGATACCACTTCGACTCCCCGTACCAGCGCCAAATCAAGGACTCAGGCCACCCGCTTCTCGCCATCGACGACATGGCTCACCTCCGCCAATACTTCGCCGACGTTATCCTGAATCAGAACCTTCACGCCTCAGATCTGCGGTACGTCTGCCCAAGTCACACGCGAGTGTTTCTGGGCGTGCAGTACGCCGTTCTTCGCCGGGAGTTCCTTGAATGGCGCACCTGGAAGCGGAAGATGCCAAGGGTTGCGCGCAGACTGCTAGTCACGATAGGCGGTGGCGACCCGGACAATGTCACTCTGAAAGTGATGCACGCGCTCAACGAAGTCAGCGCGGCGCTGGAAGCAGTTGTCGTGGTTGGCCCAGCCAATCCGCACTACGATGCCCTGGAGAGCGCCGTGCGGGACTCCCGTCAGGCAATCAGCTTGGTGCTCAATTCATCTGACATGCCCAAGCTCATGGCGTGGGCGGACATAGCGGTGTCTGCAGCGGGTAGCACGTGTTGGGAACTTGCGTTCATGGGATTGCCAGCTCTTCTGCTCAGCGTAGCTGAGAACCAACAGAGAACAGCAAGAGCCCTTGCAGCTGAACGAGCTGCTATTGTGTTGGGGACCGACTCGGCACTTACGGTGAGGGAAATCGTATGTCAACTGGAGATGCTTGTTAACAGCCCACGTGAGCGCATGGTGCTGTGCCGGCATGCTCGGCGACTTGGGGTGGGGGCAAAAGCCGCCAGCATCCTGAGGACACTGTACCCGTCGCCCGTTGCGGAGGTAAGAGAGTGAATGCACACGCAGCCCCAGTACAGCTCTCGCGCTGGGATTCGCAGTTCTTCGGGCTTAGTGTCGCGAGATGCTTCGTCAGACAGCCCGAAGACGTGAATCCTGCCCTGCAGTGGAGTCTCGCTCACGGCGTACGCCTGCTGATCACCCGCTGCGACGCCGCGGACACAGCTGCCATTCACCAGATGGAGAGTGCTGGCTTTCTGCTGATGGACACGTTTGTGCGCTACCGCTTTGACTTGCGGAGCAAGCCAGTACCGGCGGCAGGGGAATTGGCGGTGCGCCCCTTCCGACCCGGAGATGTATCCGCTATCAGAGAGGTAGCAGCATCTGCTTTCCAGGGCTACATCGGCCACTTTCACAGTGATCTACGACTGGACCGCGCGCGATGTGACCAGCTCTACGTAGAATGGGCAGCCAACTCTTGCCAGGAGAAGCGGTTGGCAGATGAGGTCCTGGTGGCGGAATTGGACGGTCACGTGGTTGCGTTTGCCACCCTGAAGGCCCTCACGACGAGCGTAGCGGAGGGCAGTCTGTTTGGCGTGCACGCCAACGCCCAAGGCCATGGCATCTACCGCGCGCTGATCGCACATAGCCTCGAATGGTGCAGGATCAAGGGCAAGGAAGTGATGGAGGTCGACTCCCAGGTGAACAACTACAGTGTGCAACGCGTCTGGCAACGCCTTGGATACGAGATCTATGCCTCGGGGCATACGTTCCACCGTTGGCTCAGCTAGCATCTGTGGAGTATGGTGGGGCGCTATGGCTGGCAGAAGTGGCTTTGCGGGAGACATGGCACCAGCCTCTCGAGCCCGCGCAGGACTTGAAGTACGTAGGACAAAGCGTGTGCGAACGCGGGGATGGCTGGTTCTTGTTGCGTCAGGGCGGCCATGTTTGGCAATGCCCGGCGAGGAGTGGCGCAGCCCGAGCCGTCGTGAGAGGCGACTGGGTGCCACTCGCGCAAGGATACCGTCGACGCAGATCTTCTGTCGTGACTACTGCGGGTGTATCAGGTGTTGCTGCTTTCACCATGGTGAGGCACTGTTCGGCTCTGAGCGAACAGGTACTCACCATTCGGACGGCCTTTCTATCGCCACGTGCGCGCTTGAGGACCGGAGCAAGAGGACGCCAGCGGCCAGTCGGAGCTGCCGTGGGGGCCAAGGCACTAGCAACGCCACACTGTTCCGAAGACTCGTGCAGTGACTTGAGTTGAAGCACAACGCGATACGAAGTGGTGCCAATGGAGTCCGCCGAGAGGCAAGGAGGAGTATGCCGTGACCGAGCTGCCCGAGGGCCTAAGGTTCAGGCGTGCTGCGCTGCGTGATGACCCGCGTATTCTTGACCTGTTTCGTGCTTCCTTCGCGCGTGAGATAAGCCCTAGCGTTTGGGATTGGCTGAACTCCAAGTGTCCCACCGGTCGCAATCGCACTTCCCTGGTGGAAGACGTGAAGTCCGGCCAGCTGGTTGCTAGCTATAGCCTGTTGCCTATCCGGCTGCGTTTCAACGGACAGGAGACCAAGGCTTCCCTTTGCACCAACGTGAACACCCATCCAGATTACCAGGGGAGGGGGTTATTCACCAAGCTCGGACGCTATGCACTCGCCGGCGAGGCACAGCAGACCACGCGAGTGTCCCTTGGGATGCCAAACAGGAAGGCGTATCCCGGGCACATGGCTGTCGGATGGCAGGTGATGTGTCCGCTCCCGTTTCTGGTAAAGCACCACTGCTCCTCTCGACATCATTCGTGCCGTGAGGTGGAGTCCTTCGATAGCCGTATGGATCAGTTCCATGCGCGCTTATCTGAACGCTTCTCTTTTATTATTCTTAAAGATCATGCTTTCATGAACTGGCGAGTGGCCGAACGCCCTGGCAGGCAGTACACGAGATTCGTGTGCGAGGAGGGGCAGGAGCTGCGAGGGTATGTGGTGCTAAAGCAGTTCGAGGAGCAAGGGTATCGGAAGGCCCACATTCTCGACATACACGCTGACTCTAGCGAAATCCTGCGCGAGTTGCTGGCGGCCGCTGAGTCACTCGCTCAGGGGCAGGACGAGTTGAACCTGTGGACCAATCCTCACAACCCATACGCCAACGAGTTTCTGGCCTGTGGATTCAGCGAACGAGAGAGTCAGGACCTGCTCATCATCCACTTCAACTACGGCACGAACGAGGCTGTGCAAGATGGGCCTTGGTGGTTCTGCTTGGCCGACAACGATGTGTACTAGCAGGAGGAGAAAGGAGAGCTGTCGACATGTGCGACCCGGCGCAAGACCGTGTTCTTGTTATCGCAGCCCATCCTGATGACGAAGTCCTCGGCTGTGGTGGGGCCATCGCTCGGCTCGCTCGTGAGGGGCACGAAGTCCATATTGCCATCCTCGGTGAGGGCGTCACGTCCCGTTACCAGGGGCGAGAGAAGGCAGACCAAACTGAGGTTCGAGAACTGCGTGCAAGAGCTCACGAGGTGGCAGCGCTGCTCGGGGCAAGAGACCTCATCATGTGCGACCTACCGGATAACCGCTTCGACACGATTCCACTGCTTGACGTGGTCAAGACCGTAGAGGGTTTCGTGGACGGCATCAGACCACGGGCCATCTATACTCATCATGGCGGTGACCTGAACATTGACCACGCAGTAGTCCATCGAGCAGTCCTGACGGCTACGCGACCGATTCCTGGTTGCTCCGTGAAAGACATCTACACTTTCGAGGTGCCGTCTTCAACGGAGTGGTCGTTCGGCCAGTTCGCCACACCGTTCCAACCTTTGGTGTTCGTCGATATTCGTGAGACGCTCGGAGTCAAGCTACAGGCAATGCAGCTCTACGGAAGCGAGTGCCGTGCTTTTCCTCATCCACGTTCGAGCGATGTAGTGAAGGCCATGGCTCAGAGGTGGGGCAGCGTCGTAGGGCTGCAGGCTGTGGAGGCCTTTGGGCTGGTGCGATCCGTCCGCCAGGCAGGAGGTGGCAAGTGAAGGCTCTCATGTACATAGGGGAGCGTTGCATCGGAGAAGACCAGAAGACATACATCGTTGCTGAGATGTCAGCCAACCACTGTCGGGACTATACGAACGCAGTAGGCATCTTGCGCGCCGCAAAGGCAGCGGGCGCTGACGCAGTCAAGCTTCAGACGTTCACGCCTGACGGAATCACGGTGCGGTCCGACAGCGATCGATTCAGAGTCGGCGGAGGTACTCTGTGGGATGGCCGCACTCTCCATGACCTGTACACCGAGGCATACATGCCTTGGGAGTGGCAGCCGAAGCTTAAGGCCATCGCAGACGAGCTTGGCCTCGATCTCTTCTCAAGCGCGTTCGACTCTTCGGCCGTGGACTTCCTCGAAGAGATGAAGGTCCCAGTCCACAAAGTGGCGTCTCCCGAGATTGTCGACATTCCTCTGATCGAGCACATGGCGCACACGGGGAAACCCCTCATAATATCTACCGGCATGGCGACTCTCGCAGAGATCGACGACGCTGTCTCTGCGGCCCGTCAGGCGGGGACTCGTCAGATCGCCCTACTGAAATGCACGAGCGCCTACCCAGCCCCCTTTGAGGAGATGAACCTACGGACTATCCCGCACCTTGCCCAGGCTTTCGGCGTCGTCGCAGGTCTCTCCGATCACACTCTGGGCATATCAGCTGCGGTTGCGTCTGTCGCGTTGGGCTCGTTGATCATCGAGAAGCACTTCACCCTGTCACGAGCAATCCCGGGACCGGACAGCGCTTTTTCCCTCGAACCTCAGGAGTTCAGCGCCATGGTGATCGCTGTTCGCGAGGCCGAGAAGGCCTTGGGTGAGGTTCGCTACGGAGTTACAGAGCGCGAACGGCCAAGCCGAGACTTCCGGCGGTCTCTGTTCGTGGTACGCGACATGAAAGCTGGCGAGACCTTCACGGAAGAGAATGTGCGTTCGATTCGCCCGGGACATGGCCTGCTCCCACGGTACCTTCCAGACGTGCTCGGGCGGCGGGCGGCTCGGGACCTGAAGCGCGCAACTCCACTCACATGGGACATGGTCGCATGAATGCATTGCCAGCGACATCTCCTTGGGCACGGTAGACAAAGACGGAGAGGCAAATCTGCGAATGAACGCGCAACGCAGCGACACCTTGAGGGAGCAAGTCATTGGGCATGTGGCGCAGTTCTCGCTCGCCAATCTGATCGGAGGCGTGGGGATCTTCCTGAGCAACTACTTCGCGGCTTTGCTGCTCGGCCCAGCCGTGTGGGGGATCTGGCAAGGCGCCAGTCTGATCCTGCAGTACGGGGCCAACCTCCATCTGGGAGTCCTGAACGGCATGCACCGCGAGTTGCCGATTCTGAGAGGGAGGAAGGACATCGAGCGGCAAGCACTGTCCACCAACGTTGCCTTCACGTTCAGCTTCATCGTCGGGTGCATAGTCAGTCTCTTGGTCCTGGGAGCAAGCTTCCTGCCAGATCTAGACTCCAGCGTGCGAATCTGCCTTCGCGTGATCCCGGCGACGCTCTTCTTGACATACATTACTGCGTTCTACGGTTCGCTCTTCCGGGCCCAGAACGAGTTCGGACTAGTCAGTCGCCTAGCAATCATCAACGGCGCGGCCAACCTTCTTGGCGTCGGTCTGGTTTTTCTGCTCGGGCTCCCGGGCTTCCTGCTTGGTCAGGTGTTCGGTCTGCTCGTCGTCGCGGTCTACTCCTGGAGGCGCAATCCCTACCCGGTGTCCTGGCGTTGGGATGCTACGACGCTGAAATCCCTGATCGTTGTTGGCTTTCCCATTATGCTTCTCATTTTCTCTAATGTGATCTTCCACACTGGTGATCGTCTGCTCATACTGAGGTTCGTGAGCACTGAGAAGCTTGGACTCTACAGTCTCGGAACCATCGCTTTCGCACCTCTATTGATGATCCTCACGGCAGGCACCTCGGTCATGTACCCACGATTCACCGAGAGATATGGCGAGACAGGAGATCCCGGCTCCCTCAAGAAGTACATTGTCATCCCAATGGAGAATCTGGCGCTCCTGGTGCCGATCCTGATCGGTGGGCTGTACATGGCTCTGCCACTCCTGGTGCGAGTCTTCTTGCCCGAGTATGTACAGGGAATTGACGCGGCAAGGATCCTACTCGTCGGACTCTTCTTCTACGCCGTCACGGGCATGCCTGGGAACATGCTTGTGACGGTCAATAGGCAGCTTCTTCGGCTGGGAATACTCTTGGGAACAGCTTTCGCCAATCTCGGGCTGGGATACGGCGCCCTGAGACTGGGATACGGTATTGTCGGCGTCGCGGTAGCATCGTCCATCGGCTATCTCATCTACTTCAGCGTGTCCTGCGTAGCGGCCATGCGCTACGCGCGCGCGTCGGCGCGCGAAATCGCTCTCCTTCTGGGGAAAGTCCTTACCCCCATGCTAGGCATCGCTGTCGTCGTCATCATCTTGTCGCGCGCCTTGCACTTGTCTGCCGACGGAGGAGACGGCCTTCTGCTGAGGACCATCTTTGGCGAGCTCATCTTCGGCGCCCTGTTCTGCTACCCCGCCTATCGCACAGCGCGCCGCTTGGTTCAGTGGGGCTTGACAGGGCGAAGATCTGGAGGATAGGGTGGGCCGGTCGGGAATCGCCATGCAACCCCGGACCGGCAAGTCCTTGTATGTTATCGTGGTGAGCGGAGTTTGACCGGCGCAGGCGGAGTGCCACATCTCGTGGGTGTGAAGGTCGCTCCTCTGCGGTAGTTGATTCGTGCATCGGCCGCGGCGTGAGGCACTCGGAGTGAGATCACAGATGAAAGAAGGAATGGTTCACCAAGAAACGGCAGCTCTCGCGATCATCCCCGCCCGGGGGGGCTCAAGAGGTGTCCCGCGCAAGAACGTACGGATGCTTGCCGGAAAGCCGCTCATTGCATACACGATCCAGAACGCTCGCGCCGCCCGTACGGTGGCCCGAGTCGTCGTCTCAACGGACGATCCTGAAATTGGAGATGTCGCCACTCACTACGGCGCAGAGGTGATCTGGCGACCGAAGGAGCTGAGCGGCGACCGTGCGTCCTCCGAGTCGGCGCTGCTCCACGCCCTGGACTTCCTCTCCGGAGGAGAGGGGTACGACCCAGAGATCTGCGTGTTCCTGCAGTGCACATCGCCTCTCACTCTGCCTGAAGATATCGACGGCGTTGTGAACACGCTTCTGGAGGAGGGAGCGGATTCGGCTTTGTCAGTCGCGCCGTTTCACTACTTCCTCTGGCAGAGAGGCGAAGACGGAGAAGCGGTCCCCGTCCATCACGACAAGTGCGTGCGCCTCCCGCGCCAAGAACGCGAGCCTCAGTTCCTCGAGACAGGCGCCGTCTACGCAATGAAGACGAGAGGATTCAGAGCAGCCAGGCACCGTTTCTTCGGCAAGACAGCCTTCTATGTCATGCCTGCTGCGCGATGCCTCGAAATCGATGAACCGGTGGACTTCCTTCTTGCTGAGGGCCTGATGAAGGAAGGCAGACGCGAGAAGGTCCGCGCTTCGCTTCCGCAGCCTGTGTCCGCTCTTATTCTTGATTTCGATGGAGTTCTCACAGACAATCGGGTGATTGTTTTCCAGGATGGCCGCGAGGCCGTGATGTGCGATCGTGGCGACGGTTGGGGATTGGCGGGATTGAAGAGACGCCGCATTCCGGTCTTGGTGCTGACTGCGGAGACGAACCCCGTTGTACGGGCTCGCTGCGACAAGCTGGGCCTCGAGTGTCTGTACGGTGTCCAGAACAAGCTTCCGGCGCTGACTGATTGGCTGGAAAGAGGCGGAATCGATGCCGCACGTGCTGTCTATGTGGGCAATGACATCAACGATTTGGCGTGCCTTCAGGCTGTTGGCTGTGGGGTCGCTGTCGCAGACGCCCACCCATACGTGAAGGCCGCCGCGCAGATTGTGCTCACGGCGAGCGGGGGACGAGGTGCCGTGCGGGAGATAGGTGACCTCATACTGGAGCAGGAGGAGGCGCAGACGAATGCCGCACAAGGTTAAGGTCGGGAAACAAGACGTCGGCGAAGGCTGTCCCGTGTACGTCATCGCGGAGATAGGGATCAACCACAACGGCGACCTTGGAATTGCCAAGCGGCTGATCGACGCTGCGGCTCTTGCCGGGTGCGATGCAGTGAAATTCCAGAAGCGAACTCCGGAGCTGTGCGTTCCGCCTGAACAGCGCAGCGTCATGCGGGAGACGCCATGGGGTCTCATGACGTACCTCGACTATCGGCACCGAGTGGAGTTCGAAGAAGACGAGTACAAGGAGATCGACGGCTACTGCGCAGGGAAGGGCATCTCCTGGTTCGCGTCATGCTGGGACGAGCCCTCGGTGGACTTCATCGAGCGGTTCAAGCCTGTCTGCTACAAGGTCGCCTCCGCCTCTCTGACGGATGACGGTCTGCTGCGCCATGTCGCTCGCATGAAGCGTCCCGTGATTCTGTCGACCGGCATGTCCACGATGGACCAGATCCGACACGCTGTGTCCCTCTTTGATAAGAAGCTTCTCCTGCTTGCGCACTGCACCAGCAGCTATCCGTGCAAGCCTGAAGAGCTGAACCTGTCCATGATTCAGACCTTGGGTGAGGAGTTCGACTGCCCCGTAGGCTACTCGGGCCACGAAGTGGGCCTGCAGACGACCGAAGCAGCGGTGGCCCTCGGTGCGCGCTTCGTCGAGCGGCACATTACCCTTGATCGGGCGATGTGGGGAAGCGACCAAGCAGCTTCGGTCGAGCCGCAGGGGCTCATCCGCCTGGTGCGGGATATCCGCGTCATCGAAGCAGCCCTCGGGGACGGAGTCAAGCGCGTCTATGAGAGCGAGCTCCCCCTGATCGCCCGTCTGCGGCGCGTGGGATGAACGGTGGGTCAGCGACCTGCTGCCATCTAGCGAGTTCCGGCAAGACGAGGATCTGCCGCAAAGCGGTCGGTGCGCTATGAAGTGTGACGTCGTCTTCTCGATCATGGCTCTGCGAGAGGTGGCCTTCTTCTCGCGTGTCGCGCGGTACTTGGAGCAAGCTGGCTACAAGGTCGGATTCGTCACGTTTCACGAGGCCGGTGACCGCGTGCTTGCGGCTGAGGGATGGCCCTGCTTCAGCATGCAGAAATTGGCCGCCAGGGAAGCACGGGAGGCGGCAAGCGAGGATCTCGCGGAACGGCTTGAACGAACCTACGGAGTCCCGCTGATCCGAACGCTGCTGGTGCATGACCGTCTGACTCTGAACCGACCTGATGAGGCTCAACTCCTGGGGAAAGCGGCACGCTACTTCGCCGTCCTCGATAGCATCTTCGCGGAGAACGATGTCCGATGCGTGGTCCAGGAGTTGGGGGGGTTCATCGCGAACCAGACGGTCTACTACTCAAGCAGGCATGCGGGGGTTCGGCATGTCTTCGTAGAACCATCGATGTACCCTGGGAGGGTCTTCTTCAGCAATGCCTTGTTCGCTGAGATCGACGACGCGCGACCCGTCGCAGATGAGGCGCGGCAAGCGTCCCAGGGGGCAGTGTCAGCCTATCTCGCGTCGAAAGCGGTCAACATCCCCAGCAAGGACGCACACCACTTCTCCGACATGGGACTCTCCCGGCTCTTCGCCCCAAGCAACCTGCGCAGGGTGGGCCGCAAACTCTACCACAAGTACGTCACGCGCGAGCGGGAGGAGTACAACGCGATTGCCACTGCGGTACTGTTGAACGTCAAGCGGTTCCTGCGCCGTCAGGCATTGAGGGGCATCTACTGTCACCCGGCGCCTGCGGAGAAGTACGTCTACTACCCTCTACACGTACCTCACGACGTCCAGCTGTTCGTCCGGTCGCCGGAGTACGTCAGTCAGGAGGCTCTTGTCGAGTACATCGGACGTTGCTTGCCCTACGGGTACGCCTTGTACGTCAAAGAGCACCCGGCTGCCATTGGGGCGCACTCGCTCGGGGCGACGCGGAACTACCTGCGAGCCCGAAACACGAAACTGATCCATCCGCGGGTCAACTCGTACGCCCTGATAGAGAACGCGGCGTGCGTTGTGACGGTGAACTCCAAAGTCGGGGTCGAAGCGCTGATGCAGAACAAGCCTGTCGTTGTCCTTGGCAAGACTTTCTACCGTGGACAAGGCATAACGCACGACGTGAACTCGCTCGGGTGCCTCAGCGAGGTAATCCGCCAGGCGATCGGCCGACCGCCCAGTCCGAATCAGGTAGGTGACTTCCTTGCCCGCGTGTACGCAGCGACTTATCCTGGCGAGCTGTACGTTGGGAGTGAGGAAAAAGAGCGGGAGTTCGCCACTTCGTTGATGGAGTTCGTTCAGTCTGGCCGGGAGGCTTCACCCCTGACTGAGGAGCATGCGCTTCAGTAGTCTGAATGGAGCTGGGAGAAGCAAGAGATGAGGATCATTGTTCTGAACTCGCCATACAAAGAGGAGCACGGACGGTTTTCTCGTGCGTCGAGAAGCCCCGCTATCGCCAAAGGTGGCACGTTCTACTACCCGATATGGCTGGCCTACGCAACGGGGGTGCTGGAACAGGCCGGCCACGAGGTCAGGTTGGTTGACGCGCCTGCGAGAAGGCTCTCGGTCGCCCGCGTACTGGAGCTGGTAAGAGACTGGAGGCCGCAATTGGCCGTCGTGGATGTTACGACTCCCAGTGTATACCACGATGTCGAAGTGGCCGCTGCGCTGAAAGCTGCGGTGGATGGGCTCTTCATCCTTCTGGTTGGCGCGCACGTTTCAGCATTGCCTGAGGAGACACTGGAGCTGAGTCCGTGCATCGACGCCTGCGCTATCCGCGAGTACGACTACACTGTACGCGACGTTGCCGCCGCGCTGGAGCGGGGCCATGACGTCGGATCGGTGGCCGGGCTGTGCTACCGCGGTCCGCGCGGGGAGGTTGTCCGTACCCCTGCTCGACAGCTCATCGACAATCTCGACGAGCTGCCCTTCGTCACTCGTGTCTACGAGCGGCATCTCCACATCGAGGACTACTTCTACTCGAATGCTCGACATCCTGTCGTCACGATCCTCAGCGGCCGCGGATGCCCCAACCGGTGCGTCTACTGCGTTCTTCCCCAGGTCATGAACGGGCGGGCCTACCGGCGCCGCAGCGTTGAGAACGTCGTCGACGAGCTCGAATACATCGCCAAGAGCCTGCCCAAGGTGAAGGACGTCTTCTTCGAGGACGACACCTTGACTGCAAATCCGCTCTGGACACGCGCCCTGTGTGATGAGATCGTTCGCCGTCGGCTCCGGCTCAGATGGACCTGCAACACTCGAGCGGACGTGGACCTTGAGACTCTCCAGCGGATGAGGTCAGCCGGCTGTCGCCTTGTCTGCGTGGGCTACGAGAGCGGAGACCAGCGCGTTTTGGATGCGATGAAGAAGAACCTCACCCTCGAGCAGGTGCATCGGTTCGCCAAGCACGCAAAGACCGCACGTATTCTTGTCCACGGCTGCTTCCTCGTCGGCGGGCCCGGCGAGACCCCGGGGTCACTTCAGGCCACGCTCCGGCTGGCGAAGGAGTTGCGTCCCGATACCGCGCAGTTCTATCCCATCATGGTCTACCCCGGCACAGAGGCTTACGCTTGGGCAGAGGGGAACGGGTACCTCACGACGACGAACTTCGGAGAGTGGCTGACGGAGGATGGCCTGCACAACACGATTGTCAGCCGCCCTGGGCTTTCCAACGAGGACCTGGTGGCGTTCTGCGACGAGGCTCGGCGCCAATTCTACCTGCGCCCGCGCTACATGCTGGCCAAGGCCTGGGAGATCCTGACCCATCCACGCGAGGGAAGACGCTTCGTGAAGTCGTTCCGCACGTTTGCCAAGTATCTCTTCCGCAGAGCGCGGCACGGGTCCTCGTGCAACCAGCGATCCGCCGGTGGTGAGACTAAGTGATCGCCCTCTTCTGGGTCTGCGTCGGGCTGATTCTCTATACGTACTTCTTCTATCCGGTTCTCATCGTGGTCTGGGCCCTTCTCTTCCCCCGACCATCTCGCGTCGACGAGTCGGCTCTCCCCCACGTGTCGATGCTCGTCGCCGCGTACAACGAAGAAGACGTGATCGAGCGGAAGCTCCAGAACTGCCGCGAGCTTGACTATCCCGCGGACCGCATCGAGTTTCTGTTCGGCTCAGATGCCTCCTCGGACCGGACGCCCGAGATCCTGAACGCAGGAAGCTCCCCTCAGGTTAGGCCCTTCTTGTTCCAGGAGCGCGCCGGCAAGGCGAGCGTTCTGAACAAGATCGAACCTCAGGCGACGGGCGTCATCCTTGTGCTCTCCGATGCGAATACGATGTATCGGTCAGATGCGGTGCGGAAGCTTGTCCGCCACTTCGCCGATTCAAAGGTGGGGGGCGTCTGCGGACGATTGGAGTTGGCCGATCCCAGCGGGAGTGCGGGCGGGCAGGGAGGCGGCCTGTATTGGCGCTACGAGAACATGCTCAAGGCGTCTGAAGGGGCAGTCAGCACTGTTATCGGGGCGAACGGGGGCATCTACGCCATTCGGAAGGAGCTCTTCCGCCCGGTGCCCACAGACCGCGTCCTCATGGATGACTTCATCATCCCTCTGCGCGCAGTCGAAGAGGGGTACCGGGTGGTGTACGAGCCCGAGGCTGTGGGCACGGAGAACATGTCCCCGAACATGCACGGGGAGTTCAGGCGTGAGGTCCGCATCGCCGCAGCGAACTTCAATGCCTTCCCCTACATCCTTGGTCTACTGAACCCCTTCTCTGGCTTTGCCTCGCTCGCGTTGTGGTCTCACAAAGTGCTGCGTTGGATCGTGCCCTTCCTCGCACTTGCGGCCCTCTCCTCGAATCTCCTCATCGTGAGACGCGCGTGGGTCTATGCCGCGCTATTGGCCGTGCAGGCGTTGGTCTACCTTGGCGCTCTGCTCGGCTGCGCGGAGGATCGTCTCTCTTCTCGCCGCAACGTGTTTGCCCCCTTCTACTACCTTGTTGCGATGAACCTCGCCCTTCTCCTGGGCTTCTTCCGCAGCCTCACTCGAACGCAGAGGGCTGCGTGGGAACGTGTCCCGCACTAGATGTGCCGAGATGAGCTCCTCACGCCGCGCTCGCGGGCACCCGCGCGGCCTTCCGGCAGAGAGCGGCCGTCAGTCGTTGGTCCCCTGCTCTCGCGGTGAGTTCGGATTCGCCACCAGGATGACGCCGCAGAGGAAGTAGAAGTAGAACTGCAGCGGGAACTTCGTCAGGTAGGACGTGATGTGGAAGGAGATGGCGCTCGCCACAAGAACGAACGTCGCGCTCCCCAGCATGATCCATGCCATCTCATCGTTCTCCTGCTTCCGGAAGGCTCGATACTTGCGGAAGCCAACCCCCGCAATGGCAAGGAAGAGAAGAATGAACAACAGGACGACAAGAAGCCCGTCGTTCCGCGCCAGCGTCCACCAGAAGCTGTCGTAGTCCTTGCGGACGGTCAGGCTGTAGTCGCCGAAGAGAAGGTCGGGGACGCTCGCCTGCTTCATGTAGGCGAGCACGTCCTGCGTTGCGGCAAGACGTCCGCTAACCGTGGTGGATCCTGCTGCGGCAGCAATCGAAGGCTGCGCTGCCGAGGCAATGGCAAGCTCCGTCTTCTCGTATGCCGGCTGGAGCAGGCCCCCCGCAGCCATGGATGCGGCCGTCAGCCCCATGATCAGCAGAACCCACCCCAGCCTCTCAAGCTTTCTACTTGCGACAGCCAGAACGGCCAAACCCGCGCCCAGGGTGACGAAAGCACCGAGCGAATACGTGAGGAGCGTGGCGGCAAGACAGCTAGCGATTCCCACGTACCAGAGAGCTCTTCCGCGCCGCTGAGACAGAAGAAGCTTGCTGGTCATCAGCAGGAGGATCATCGCCAGGAAGAAGCCAAGGTGGTTTGGGTGTTCGAGTGTGCCAATCACCCTTCCACCCAGAGTGTATGCGGGGAGGAGGGCTCGGTTGAGCCACCCACAGACACTCTCTGCCACGCCCAAAGCAAGGAGCAGACTGACATAGCCTCGTACGTCGCCCTCCTCTCTGATCCAGAGAGGAAGGAGAAAGGCGACCGACGCGTACAGGGCAAGGTTCTTCCAGTCCTCGAGGAGCAAGAGGGTCGGTTCCTGGTGTGTTAGGTGGGAGAAGGAGACCGCCAGAAAGAAGAGGAAGCAGGCAGCGAGCAGCATCGCCGTCCTGTTGTTGCCGCGGGAGACGTACACAGGCCCTGGAGTCGCTCGTGCCCCAGCGTAGAGCGCCCGCACGACCATGAGGAAGCAGATCCCGATCCAGAGGATGTCCTTGAGAAGAAAGATCCAGGTTGGGGCCGAGACTCGCGTATGCATGTCAGGCCGCGAGTAGGCCAGAGCGTAGAGGTAGTTCACGATCGTGAACACCATGTACAAGGAGAGGAGGGTGATGCCGATGCGCTTACGTCTCCCGAGTTCGATGCCCTGCGAACTGCCCAGGACAGTCACCCCCGCTGCTTTAGCCATCCGGAGCCGCCCCGCCGCGCCTCATTGCATTCAGGGAGACGACGGCAGAGCATCCGCCGTCGGCGGCCCCGACCGGCAGGACGACCCTCGCAGCGAAGATGTCTGCCACAAGCAGGATGCTGGCACATGAGCCCGTCCTGCTCAGCTCAGGAGCGAGCTGCTTCACGTCCTGTCCGTTTCGGTTTCTGGCATGCATGAGATCAAGCTACGGATGCTCCTCTTCCATCGTCTGACATCCGAGAACGAAGCCACGCGGTCGACATGTCCGAGCGCGTCTCTCCTCCTACCCTTCGGATTCCTCACCGAACGCTGAAGGATAGCGCGTGCCTGACCTCCGAAGAACCGATTGATGCCGCTTCGCACGAGGAGGCCCGCCCTCTGTCGGCTGAGCTGCGGCCTCTTCACTCGTCCGTCCTCACGTACGAGGAGGCCCAGCGCCTGCGCATGAACCGCGCACCGCGCTCCATCGATCCTGTGGAACCACCGCTCGATGTAGGCTTCTCGCGCCTGGATCTGTCCCGCCGACGGTCGGCCGCCTCGCAGGTAGTGATCCACCCGATCAATGAGCGCATTCGCGTCGTGCGCGGTGTCATCGCATTCGGCAGCCTCAGAAGCAGCACCCGGTATCTGCGTGGACCACGCATAGTAATCCCTCAGATGCAAGTCAATCGACGGCACTCCGCACAACCACGCCTCTACGCCTGTGGTGCACATCCGGTGCACGTGTACGTCGGCTGCACTCAGAAGGTCCCATATGTAGTGCGAATGAACCAGGGTGACGCGGGGCCCGACTTCCCTGCGGCAGTCTTGGACGAACTGTTCGTAGTAATCGTGCTCCTCAGCAGGGTGCGGCTTGACTGCGAGCTGCAGCTCGGGACGAGCCCGCATGAGGTGGCGCATTGCTTCGCTGGCCTGCTCACGCGTTTCCCAGTCCAGGCGCGCGAATTCCTGCGGATTGGAGTAGGCTGAGTACTTCGTCAAGCCAAGATCTGTCCAGTTGCGAACTAGGAAGTCCTGATTCCTGGTGTGGAATTTGGCAGTCGTGAAGTTCGTGGCCCAGCTCACGATCGGTCGTCCAGCGTCGAACCCGACCTCTTCCGCAAACGCTTCTCGCGACTGGATGAGCTGATTCAGAGGGGAACGATAGAAGTCGAAACGGGGCCCACCAGCCACGATCACCTTCTCCGGCGGTAGGACTTCTCTCTCCAACATGTACGCGCGGACGACCTCGCTCCAGGTAAACCAGAGGTCCGCGCCAGATGCTCCCGACTCAGTTCCTGTGCTGTAGTCCATCGTGTGATTGTTGTTGGGCCGTCCTTCCACCATGATCACGGCCACTTGTGTTCCCATCTCGTGGGCAACATCGACGATCTGGCACCCTCGGCGTCCATACAGCGTTGTAGCCACAAGAACCTGCGGGCGGTACCTCCACAGAGCATACGCCCAGAGACTATACGGGACCACGGCGGTCTTCAGTCCCAGAAGGTCCTCAAGCTGAACAGCTAGCGCCGCCAGGCCGGGCAAATCGCGCCACTTGTGGTCACAGATCAGCACGACATCCACGAGTGTCTTCCTGCTCCGCCTAGTGATGCTAGACATGAGATCCGCTTCCTCCTCTGCAATATATCCGAAAACTGCGGCCACTTGACTGGCCGTGGCTAGACTCGCTACGATCCATGACGGAGTGGATCCATCTCCATTGTTCAGCGTGCATCGGGGCAGCCTAGGCAAGGACCTCGGGCTGGAAGAAAACCCGACTCTTGCGTTTGTAGGGCGATTGTCTCCTGGAAGGATCCGCTCGCGCTGTCGTGTCCATTCAAGGACTCGTTGGGATGTGCGCACCTTATGGAGGACAGAGCGATGCACGGTGAGGCAGCGCCATACATCAGGGTGCACATCCTCGGCGGCTCGGCCGGGCTTGTCGTCAAGAAGACGGTGATTCCTGATCTCCTTGCCACGTCAGGCTGCTCTTGTGCTCTCGCCGCTTCTTGGGAATTGCCGTGTACGACCCTCGAGGCGATGATGAGTTCGCGGCCAGTTGTTGCATCCAGCGTGGGAGGCATCGCAGAACCTGTTGGTGGTAGAGCCACTGGATGCCGCGTTTCGCCCAACGGTGAAGAGGCACTGGCGGTGGCAATCCAGAAGCTCCTGGACGGCGAAGCTCTCCGCCTGGCGATAGCGCAAACAGGAAGGGAAACGGCTGTGGAGGGTTGCTCTCTGGTCAGGATACCGGCGGGGACACGGCAAGTGTTCGAGTCTCCTGGGGTGGAATCACGGGGGGCCATCTACTCGGGGGGGACCCAGTGACGCTTGTTCCGGCGTGCATCGTTCTTCTTGTGTCCCTTGTCACGTCATTTCTGAGTACGCGCCTGTTCATTCCACGTTTGCGCCGTGCTGGGCTTTACGGCCGGGATCTCCACAAGCCGGGCCGGCCGGAGATTGCCGAGATGGGTGGCCTGGCACTCCTGCTGGGATTCTCCGGGGCCGTGCTGGTCGCTGTTGCCATGGTCAGCTTCTTTCACGTTCTCCCTGGAATGGACTTGGTTGTGCTTCTTGCCGGACTCACGACGGTCCTCTTGTCCGGTCTGATCGGCTCGGTCGACGATCTCTTGGGGCTGAGGCAGGAGGTCAAGGCGTTCCTGCCGGCCCTGGCGGCGATCCCGTTGATGGCCATTCGCGCTGGACAGACATCGATGATGATCCCCTGTGTGGGAGCAGTAGATTTCTGGATCTTCTACCCGCTGCTCCTCGTCCCTGTGGGCGTAACCGTGGCTGCCAATGCAACGAACATGCTGGCGGGCTACAACGGCCTTGAACTCGGGTTAGGCATCATCGAGATGATCGCCCTTTCGGTCGTTGCGGTCATTTTGGGGCAAACGACGTCGCTGGTCATTCTCTTGTCAGGCCTGGGGGCTCTTCTGGGTCTACTCTATTTCAACTGGCACCCAGCGAGAGTCTTCGTGGGAGATGTCGGGACACTATCGATTGGCGCCATTGTCGCCACAGCGGTCATTGTCGGGGGCTTCGAGGTTGCGGGTGTGATCATCTTCATTCCCCACGCGGTCGACTTCCTGCTGAAAGCCGCCCATCGGTTTCCCACGTCTGGGTGGAGTGGGGAGATCCACGACGACGGGAGGCTGTACTGCCCTCCCCATGGTCCTGTCAGTCTCCCACAGCTGATGATGAAGCTGGCTGGCGGGATTCACGAGCGGTCGCTTGTTCTTCTTCTGATGGGGATCGAGGCGCTGTTCGGAATTCTCGCGATCACGTCGTACGTGTGGTGGTAAGGAAGCGTGGCGGGCTCTTGTGCGCGGTTGCGGGCGGCCGTTGGTCAGTGGACGGGACCACGGGGGGGGGGGGAAGATGAGGGCGATTCGTTGGTTGCGGACACACATCAGCCCACGGCTGCACTGGGGGCTCTACTTGTGGGTTGCGCTACTCCCCTTTCAGCTCCCCTTGGAGCGCGTGCTGGGCCTGCGGTTGGCGTTGTCGGACGTGGCGCTCGCGGGGACGTTGTTCGTTGGCCTGGCCTGCCGAGTTCTTGGAGCCTGTCAAAGGCCGGAGCGGCGGCTGCGGAGGACGAGCCTCGACAGCTACTTGGCGGCGCTTGTCGGGGTCTTCGCAATGGGTCTCGTGGTCGCGTGCGCGAGAACCGGCACGTTGACATCCTACGCGCTCATCAACAAGAGCGTCGGTATCATCGTGCTGATTGCATCGTTCTACATGGTCGTCGCGCTGGCAGGTCCAACAGGCCGGCTGCGCACTATTCTGGTGACCCTGCTTGGATCGGTGGCTGCCGCCAATGTGGTGAGCCTGGTGTTATTCGGAGTGTGGCTGCATTGGGGAGGGCAGAGCGCGGTCGTATTTGGGCAGGAACGTCTAGCGGGCTTCCTGATCGATCCGAACGCGTGCGGCGCGCTCCTGACTGTCGCGCTTCTGGTCCAGCTGGCAATACTCATCGGTGGTCAGTCGAAGTCGCGATGGATCAAGGTAGCCGGGATGGGAAATGCGCTCACGCTTGGCGCTGGGTTGGTGCTGACGCGATCTCGTAGCGCCTGGCTCGCGCTCATCGTCGGGGGAGCGGCACTCCTGTGGCTGTTTCGTCGCCAGATGACATGGAGGCGAGCGCTTTTCTCGGGAGTTGTCATCACGTGCGCAGGTGGGCTTCTGTGGCTGCTCGCTGGAGATACCATTGCATCCCTCTTCCGGGAGGCACTCCGGCCGAGCGCGATCATGCAGAGATGGGACCAGGTGGCGGGCGGCCTGCGATGCTTTGCCGCGTCGCCGCTCTGGGGAATTGGGCTTGGCACGTACCGCGAGTATGGGGCCCCCTCCATCATCCACAACACTTATGTCTGGCTTCTGGCGGAGATGGGCCTCATCGGTCTCGTTGTCCTCCTGTTGTTGCTGGTTCGAGTCGGCCGTAACTGGGCAGCCGCATTGCGCGGAACAGGCTGGAACCTGGGATTGGCAGTAGGAGGCACAGCAGCCTTCGCTGCAATGCTGGGGTTCGCTGTGGGGATCGAAGCGCTGTATCAGCGGCCCTTGTGGTTACTGTTCGCTCTTGCGGAGCTGTTGCGGCAAAGGACTTCACAGGGCCGACTGGCCTTGTCTGCAGAACTCGCGAAGGAGCCTCCTGAAGGCCCCTCCTCCGACACTCCCGCTGCGTCATGATTCGCCGCGATGGTGCAATCTCCTGAGCCAAACGATGAGAAAGCGACGAGCGTGCTTTCCCAGTGAGTACACGGACACGATAAGCCACGTCGCTCGTGTGATGTGTCCGCTCTTTCGAAGCGCGAGGTAGTTCCCTAGCTCTCCCTGCTCCATCTTCCAGAGCGCTCCAGAAAGCCCCAAGGCTCCGAAAGGAGCCTTGTAGATGTATGCGAGCCGCGTGTCGAGCAGAGCGATCCTGATGCCGTTGGACACGGCCTCAAGCCACAGCCCGTAGTCCTCGCTGTGGCGTTTCCTGGGATCGAAGCGTAGAGAGAGATCTCGCCTGAGGATGACTGAGGGTGTAGACATTGGGTTACCCAGGAGCAAGTTCCGCTTCGTGAGATCCTTCGCCCTAACGCCATCAGAGAAATCCTGCATTGGGATGCCGTTCTCGGCACAATGCACGCGATGGCCACAGATTCGCACGCCGGGGTGCTCCAGCATGAAGCGAAGCTGGATCTCGATCTTCCGCGGGTGCCACGCGTCGTCGGCATCAAGGAATGCCACGTAGGGCTGGGTCGCAGCATCCCAACCTGCGTTGCGCGCGGCCGCAGCACCCTGATTCTGGGGGAGGCTGATGATATGCAGGAAGGCGCTGCCCAGGCGTCGCTCCTGCATGCGGAGGGCATTCAAGGTGTCCTCTGCGTTGCCATCATCCACGAGAATGAGCTCCGCGGGGCGCCAGCTCTGTCGAGCGACGGAGTCCACCGCGCGGTCGATGGTTGCAGCGCACTTGTAGCAGGGGACAATCACCGAGACGGGGGCCACGCCGGGGACATCGCCCAGTCCGGTTGCAGGAACCGGATTCGGGGCAGTCGACGTGGTGAGTCCGCGAACACCTCTTTTCACTGAGCGGCCGTGTATCCGTCCCAATCCGTCGCAGTCCTTCGGCAGGTCTTCCACGGTTGACCCCCTAGAGCACGCCTCTTCGAACCGGCTGGCTCTTCGCCGCACCGGCAGACGATCTTACCCGAGTAGCCACTTCGAGTGAGTTACTCCTTTCGTCAGCCAGGCGCTGACCGCGACGGCGGCGAACGCTAGGAGGGGACCTATCGCAGGATGGACTCCTCGGAACAGCAGACTTCCTGCAACCACGAGAGCACACCCGAGCGGAGCCGCCCACAGCCTACCATGGACGACCGTGCGCAGCGCACCGCCACCGAGGACCCGCCGACGGACCCCGCGAAGATACCCTGTGAGGACCGCCGCCTCGCTGGCGATGAGAGCGATGGCGGCACCCCAGACACCCATTCGCGGAACGAACAAGAAGCCGCCAATGACAGCGACCGCTGCGCCGACACATTGGCAGCCTACGCGATAGCGCATGTCGCTCTCGGTCAGCAGGGTGGCCTCGGCGGCAGAAGCGAGAAAACGAATGGGAAAGCAGAGCGCCAGGACAGCCAACACGGGGCCTGATGTCTTGAATTGCGCCCCGAACAGGAAGGGCATCGCCCAGGGGCCCAGTCCGGCTGCGACGCCCGTAAAGGCAAGCGATGTCGCGAGCATCAGGTCGACGCCGGCAGGGTACGCCGCCACAAACCGGCCGCGATCGTGCTCCAGCCAGCGATTGAGATGCGGAAGGAGATACTGCTGAAAGACCACGGCAGGGAGTAGATACCCCAGGCTGAGAATCGACAGGGCGGCACCGAAGATGCCGGCCTCCGCCTCTCCGCCGAGGATCCCTAAGAGAGCCGTCGACCCCTGGAAGTACGTGGCGTAGAAGAAGCCCGATAGGGCAAAGGGCCACACTTGGCCAAGCGTCCTTCTCAGGGAGGGGACGGGTTCGCTGGCAGCTGGATTCGTAGGAGGCTTCCCTCCTTCGTCGGCCCCGCCAGAGTGCTGCTTTGCCAGGAAGCGCAGCTCCCGCGCGTAGAGAACGGCCATTCCTGTCGCCGTGGCAGAGTACCCGGCGGCGACGGCAAAGGGTGAACCCTGTAACAGAACGGCCACCGCGGCGACGAGGAACCGGGCGAAGTAGGGAAGCGCGTAGCATATCGCCAGCGCGACGTAGCGCGATCCCAGCTGGAGAACCGATCCAGCGGCGCTGACCACCGCCTGAGCGGGAATCACGATCGACAGAACCAACACTAGTGTTCTCGATGTGCTGGGTAGGTCGACGACAAAGGCCAGCAGAATGGCAACAGCGGCGACGACGACCGAGGACCCTGCAACGAGAATCAGCGTGGGGCGGAGCCAGCGTCTTGCGCTCTGCCCCTCCTTTCCGAAGACCCGAAGCCAGAACACCGGGACTCCGAAGCCGGCAAGAGGCAAGAGGAAGCCGACGAGAGCAAGAGACATGGCAAGGGCGCCATAGCCTTCCAACCCCAATCCCCGACCCAGGAGGACTTGGGTCAGGAAGGCGGCCCCTGCCGCTCCGATTCGAGCCACCCAGAGAAAGCCGATCGTCTTCGGCCCGAGGCGTGGGAGGAACGAGGGTCTCGCGGGTCCATCGGCCGAGCGCATCTTCACGTTCCCCCCGTCAGCCATGTCGGAAGTCCATGCAGCTCGCTTCTTGTCAAACGGGGCCGGCGGTTCGGCGCGGGATGCCGGTGCATCTGCGTCGCGCTACCTGTTTCGATGTGCCGCGACCGACCTCGAAGTTGTCTCATGCCCGTTCTGACGATAGCTCGCTCCCGAACGACGGTCCGCCCTTTCCACTAGTCTAGTCGATCTCCGCAGAGCTGAGTAGGGTCTTTCGACGTTCGCTCTCGACAAGCGGGCTTTCGCGACGGCTTCGCCGATGTGGTAACGTCATGTAGCGAGTGAGACAAGAGGAGCCATGGCACACAGCGAGAAGGTTCTGGTCACTGGCGGAGCAGGGTTCATCGGGTCCCACCTCGTGGAAGCTCTGGTCGCCGACGGATCGCGCGTCGTCGTGTTCGACGATTTCTCGACCGGCCTCGCGCGGAACCTGGAAAGGTCTCAGGGCTCGGTCGACATCGTGGAGGGCGACGTGCGGGATCTCGCTGCTCTCCGCGGTGTGACGAAGGGGGTGGGCATCGTCTTCCACCTCGCAGCCATGCCGGCCGTCGCCCCCTCGATTGCCGACCCGCTGGCCTGCGGTGCCATCAACGTGGGCGGGACTCTGCATGTGCTTCTCGCGGCACGCGAGGCCGGGGTGCGACGTGTCGTGTTCACCTCATCCGCCGCCGTCTATGGCGCCGACCCTACCTCGCCCAAGGCGGAAACACTGCCCACGTTGCCGCTTTCGCCGTACGCGGCGAGCAAGCTGGCTGGAGAGGAATTCGCACACGCCTTCTCGCACGTCTACGGCATAGAGACCGCGATCCTGCGGTTGTTCAACGTCTACGGACCGCGCCAGAACCCGGAATCCGAAGACTCGGGGGTCATCACCCGCTTTCTTTCAAGGCTCGCGGCCGGCGAGGCTCCTCTCGTCGATGGGGACGGCCAGCAATCGCGGGACTTCATCTTCGTGAGCGACATTGTCGCGGCATTCCTCCGCGCAGCAAAGGCGCCCGAAGCGAGCGGCGAGGTCTTCAACATCGGCTCCGGCCGCTCCACGACAATCAACGAACTGGCCACCACACTGACGTCCACCATGCTTCCAGGCTCCTCCTTGCGGCCGATGCACCGAGCGGCGCGTGTGGGCGATGTTCGGCACTCCTGCGCCGACATCACCAAAGCGAAATCTGTCTTGGAGTTCGAGCCGATGGTGAATCTCAGAGACGGCCTTGCCAAGACGGTTGAGTGGTGGCGAGAAGAGTGGATCGGCCGGTGAGTCGCCCGAAGGTCCTCCAGGTCTGCGCGGTCGACGTGTCCGTCGGCCCGCTGCTTCGACCTCTGGTCCTCGCGTTGCGGGAGGCGGGGGCCGAGGTGCACGTCGCATGCACGCCCGGCGGCGTATCCGAGCGGCTGGCTGCAGAGGGCGTCCCGGTGAAGCCCGTGCGGATCGCGCGAAAGATCCTGTCGCCACGGCATCTGGTTTCACTCGTCCAGCTAGCGCGGCTCATTCGCCGGGAGCGCTACGACTTTGTCCACGTTCACACGCCGATTGCCGCGGCAATCGGCCGCGCGGCAGCCAGGTTGTCGGGAACACGGCCCGTGGTCCTCTACACCACGCACGGCTTCTACTTCCACGACCGCATGCGGCCGTGCCTGCGCCGAATCCTCATCTGGCAGGAAAGGCTGTTCGGTCGGCTGTGCACGGACTTCCTGTTCACGGTCAGCCCGGAGGACCATGCAACCGCCCTGCGCGAGCGGATCATCGACGCCGACCGGACGCACTGTCTGTCCAGCCTGGGGGTGGATCTGGAGCGATTCGATCTGTCCTCGCCGCAGAGTCTGAGGCGAACTGACCTCGGCATCTCCGACGCGGATTCCGTGGTCGCCTACGTCGGCCGACTGGTGCGCGAGAAGGGCGTGCTCGACCTGCTTGAAGCCATCGGGCTCGTCCGAGAGCGCGTGCCGGGCATTCGCCTCGTCGTGATCGGTGACACGCTGGCATCGGATCGCGGGCGGGGAGTCCAGAGCGAGATCCGCAACCTCATCGCCGCGCACGGGCTCGAGAAGAACGTGGTCTTCCTCGGCTTCCGCGGGGATGTCCCGTCCTTGCTTCGGCTCGTGGACATCTTCGCCCTGCCGTCCTATCGAGAGGGCATGCCGCTCACGATTCTGGAGGCGATGGCGGCCGGCAAACCCGTGGTAACCACCAACGTTCGGGGCTGCAGAGAGGAAGTCGTGAACGGGTTGACTGGGATCATCGTTGCGCCGCGGGATCCTCGCAGCCTCTCCGAAGCGATTCTGTCGCTGCTCGTGGCGCCGGAGAGAGCCAAAGCGATGGGGCTCGCTGGAAGAGCTCACGTGGAGAAAGCTTTCGACCAGCGGAGGGTTTTGGATGAGGAGGTTGAGGCGTACCGCCGTCTCGCCAAAAGACACGGCAAGCCGTGGGGAGACGGACCGTTGGCCATGCAGGCCGGCTCTCGCCAAGCGAATTCGCAGGAGGTCTCGTGAAGAGTCGCGCGGGCTCGCACTTCGGGAGAGGGCCGCGGTTCGGACGCGCCTACGCGGAAGCGCACGCCGATTGGGCTCTCCTCACTGAGCATTATTGCGGCGTGCTCGACCGGGTCGCCAGGTCGAAGAGACCCTGAGAGAAGAGCCGCTCAGGGTCCAAGCGACCTCTCTACCCGCTGGCCATCGGATGGAAGGCCAGGCACACTGCTGGACCCGCACGGAAGAGGCACGCCGTTCGCTCTGCCTCTGAGTGTTGCGCTTGTCTTGTCGTTGCGGGAACGGACGTGCGATAATGGCTAGACATGCTGCGGAAGAGGCTGAGGTGACCTAGAGATGCCGAGGAGGCTGTCCTATAAGGTAGTTCTCGAACCATCCAAGGACGGAGGCTACTCCGTCTACGTTCCGTCGTTGCCCGGCTGTGTCAGTGAGGGCGATTCGTATCAAGAAGCCTTGGACAACATCCGAGAGGCGATTCGAGGGTGGCTCGAGGTCGCCCAGGAGTTCGGCGATGACATCCCGACAAGCGACGTTCTCACCGAAGCCGTCGAGGTGTCCCTCTAGAAAATGCCGAGACCGCACCCGATCTCCGGCCGCGAGCTCGTCAGGAAGCTGGAGCGGGTTGGCTTTCGCATCGTACGCCAGAAGGGAAGTCACATGATTCTGCGGCGTGATTTGGAGCCAACATTGACTGTCTGCGTCCCCGACCACAGAGAGCTCAAGAGAGAGACACTCCAGAATATCCTTCGCCACGTTCGTCTGACGCGAGACGAGCTGGATAGGCTTGGCTAACCACGGGCGGGAATCGCATCCGGGGCACCTCCACAAGAGCATGACAGGAGAGATGGCGAAGATAGGATCCACCACGAAAAGGGCACTCGACCTCGTCACGAGTGCGCTGGCGTTCATCCTCCTCTCGCTTCCCTTCACCGCGATCGCGCTTGCCATCAAGCTCGACGGCCGCGGTCCCGTTTTCTTTCGGCAGATCCGGATCGGGCGTGGTGGCAAGCCGTTTCGAGTGTGGAAGTTCCGGACAATGAGCGTGATGGAGGTCTCACCCGAGGGGCCAGACTTGCTGAGTCGCGGCGATCCCAGGATCACGCGGGTTGGCCGACTGCTCCGCAACCTCGGACTCGACGAGCTTCCGCAGCTCCTGAACGTGCTCGCCGGCGACATGAGTCTCGTCGGCCCACGCCCGACGCTCGCCTACCAGGTGGACCGCTACGACGCATTCCAGCGTCGTCGTCTCGAGTTGAGGCCCGGGATCACGAGCCTGGCCGTCGTGTCGGGGCGAAACGCGATCTCGTGGGAGGAACGCATCCGGCTCGACGTGTGGTACGTCGACCATCGATCACTCGGCCTTGACCTCCGCATCCTGGTCAAGACTCTCTGGAAGGTCCTCGTCACGCGCGAGGGTCTCTACGGACCCGACGGCTCGAACGATCCATTTGTCGGCGCAGACGGCACGTCCACGCAGCGTCAAGAGAAGGGGAGCGCGTGAGTTCCGAGAGCGCAAGAGAGGGGATCCTCGCGGGAGTGCGCGTCCTCGACCTGACGCGGGTCCTCAGCGGGCCGTTCTGCACGATGCTTCTCGCCGACCAGGGAGCCGACGTCGTGAAGGTGGAAGCGCCGGGGCGAGGAGACGACGCGCGACACCTCGGACCGCCCTTCCGAGGCGATGTCAGCGGGTTCTTCGTCAGCGTCAACCGCAACAAGAAGAGCCTGACGCTCAACCTGAAGGCGGAACGCGGAGTCGATCTTCTGAAGCAGCTGGTCCGCAGAGCCGACGTCTTCGTCGAGAACTTTCGGCCCGGGGTTGCCAAGCGCCTGGGCATCGACTACCACGCGCTATCCGCGATTCGGCCGAAGCTCGTCTATGCCTCCGTGTCCGGCTTCGGGCAGACGGGGCCGTATCGTGAGCGTCCGGGCTACAACATCATCGTGCAGGCGCTGAGCGGCGTGATGTCGACCAGTGGACCGACGGGCGCCGAGCCGGGCGGCAAGCCGTATCCCATCGGCGTCTCGCTCGGCGACATCCCGGCCGGGATGTTTGCCGCGTTCGCGATCACGACGGCGCTATACGCCCGAGAGCGGACGGGACGCGGCCAGTACATCGATGTCAGCATGCTCGACTCGCTGGTCGCGATGATGGAGAACCCCATCGTGCGCCACGGGATGACGGGCGCGCCGCCGGAGCCGTTCGGCCGCCGCCATCCGTCGATCACGCCGTACGGGATCTTCGACGCGGCCGACGGTCCGATCGCCCTAGCCGTGGGCAACGACCGGCTCTGGCTGCGGTTCTGCGAGGTCCTCGATCGCCCCAATTTGGCGCAAGACGCGCGCTTCGAGACGAACGCGTCGCGCACGGAGAACGCCGAGGCCCTGTACGCGCTGTTGGGCGATCTCCTCGCGCAGCGACCTGCCTCGTCGTGGCTCCAGCTCTTGCTCGCAGCCGGCATCCCTGCCGCGCCGGTAAACACGGTCGCGGACCTGTTCGAGGATCCCCAGATCGAGGCGCGCGGCATGCTGCCCCGCGTCGAGCAGCCGGGCGCGGGCTCGATCCCCGTGTGTGGCACGCCCCTGCGGTTCGCCGGCCAACCAGAGCCCACCTACGGTCCCGCGCCGAGGCTTGGCGAACACACGCACGAAGTCCTGGCCGGCTGGCTCGGAACAAGCGACGCCGACCTGGATTCTCTCAGGAGAGACGGCGTCATCTAGGCCGAGGCCGCGCGATCGCTCCCGGACGGGTGCCAGGAGCTTCTGACCCGGCTCGTGACTTGACGGAACTTGCCCCCGGACTCGGACTCGAGCGCGTCGACGCGGGTGACCTCGACGCGCACCGCGGGATGAAGCGCTCGGATACTGTCGGGCAGCTTGCGCCAGAGGTCGTCCGAGTACTGCGGCCCGGGCACCACGCGGACGACGATGCGGTCGCACTCCTCTTGAACAATCTGGAACGTCCGGATGGCCTGAGCGAGCACGTCGCCGATCCCGCCAGAGGGAAGCGCGGTATTGACCACGTCGTAGATCACGCGCGGGGAGATCTCTCGGCCGTCCGGCATGACGAAGAAGTCCTCGTCGCGACCGCCGACGAGGCGCATCGCGGCGCCGCGAAAGCCGCACGAGCAATGGTCGGGCTCGACGAGCATCGCCCGGTCACCCATGGCGTAGCGCACGAAGGGCATGGTGGCGTTGAACAGATTGGTGATCACGACCGATCCTTCGACTCCGCATCGGGCCGCCCGCCCGTCGGGGCCGACGACCTCGAGGCAGACAGTGGCTGGGTTCGGGTGCATGATCCCGGGCCGGTCCGGGCATTCCCACGCGAGGTTCCCGGCTTCCTCGCAGTTGTAGTAGTCCACAACGCGGCAGGAAAAGACCCGTTCGAGCAACTCCCGAACGTGAGGGTAGAGCACCTCAGCGTACGAGATGACGAGGCAAGGACGGATGGCCGTCACCCCTTCCGCCTCCAGCGCGCGCGCGACTTGCCACAGCATGCTCGGCCGGCCCTCGATGAGGGTGGGTCGTGTGCGCCGCAGGAGCGCGACGTGCTCCGCCACGGGGAGGGAGCGAAAAAGCCGCACGATGCGGACCGGTCCGACGCGCTGCGTGCTGCGCGTCGCGTGGTCCTTCCGCTCGGGCCCCACGTCGACCAGTGTGAACGCAGGAGGGATGCGAACGTTGCGTCGGTAAGCGTCGAGGAGAGACAGCGTCCGGAACAGGGCCTCGGTCCGCGTCATGTAGACACTGACAGGCGTTCCCGTGGTCCCCGTGGTGTGCTTGCACACGAGCGCTCGCACGTCGGCACCGGCACGGAGAAAACCCTGGGTGCCGGCCGTCAGGAGATCATCGCGGCGGACGACGGGAAGCCCGGGAAGATCGGCGGCGCCGCGAATCGCGTCGATCTGGACTCCGGCCCGCGCGAAGGTCCTGGCGTAGAAGGGGATGTGGTCGTTGGCGTGGCGCACGATCCAGCGCACGGCGCGATCGACGTCGCCCGCGCGCTTACGCAGCTTGAACCGAACCCATCCGCCGCTCACGTTGCTCCCCCTCCATCCGTTGGGCCGTTCGGCCGCGCCCTCACACCGCATCCGCCGGAACCTCCTCGAGGGTCAGGGGACGCACGGCGCGCGCCGGGGTCCCATAGCAGAAGGAACGCGCGGGAAGGTCGCCGAGGACCACGGATCCTGCGCCGACCACGCTCCACGCACCGATGCGCGCGAGCGGGACGACCTTGGCTCCGATGCCGAGGAACGCACCGCGCTCGATCACGGCGCCTCCGCCGAGGTTCACTCCGGGCGCAATCTGCACGAAATCCTCGACGACGCAGTCATGGCCGACCGAGGACAGCGTGTTGAGGATGACGCAACGTCCGACGAGTGCCCCCGCGTTGACGACGCTGCCGTCCACGGCGATGGTCCCTTCGCCGATTGTCGATCGAGGCGAAATGGCCGTGTGCGGGTGGAGGATGGTCACGAGCCGGCGCCCACGTCGAACGAGATCCTCGGCGATCCGCCGGCGCGCTGCGTTGTCGCCGACAGCCACGAAAACCAGATCCCATTCGGGCACCGCGTACAACGCTTCCACCGGGCCTAACACCGCGACGCCGTCGACCTCACGAACCTCCGCCCAGCGGTCGTCGAAGAAGGCAAGGTCGAGATCGTCTCCGCTCCGAACGCGAAGGCAGTCCAGGGCAACGCGTCCATGCCCGCCAGCGCCTACGACTGCAATTCGCATCGCCCCTTCTCCCTTCGGGCAGCATCCCGCAGACGCCGTCCACTTGTGTCCCCTCCCAGCCTACGTCGTCAGGACTCCGACGGCAATCAATCATCGAAGCCGCCGCCTGCGGCACACGTCTTTGGCGGTCGCTCGGCAAGAGGCTATGCTCTCCGCGATCCGAAGAGATGACGAAGCCTGCGGTCTTCCGCCTGTGGAACTCGGCGTGTGTCGTTCTGCGCGGCCGCATCGAGCGGAGGTTGCCGTTTCTACCCACCCCGTGGATTGAGCAGCTTCAGCGGCGTCGCCTGCGAGCGATCGTCGCCCACGCCTACCGAACCGTGCCCTTCTATCGCGATGCCATGCGGCACGCCGGCTTGAGCCCCGCCGACTTC
Organism: uncultured bacterium; assembly: GCA_903857865.1. Taxonomy (GTDB): domain Bacteria; phylum Bipolaricaulota; class Bipolaricaulia; order UBA7950; family UBA9294; genus CAIOGO01. The sequence goes on from CAIOGO010000010.1 coordinate 78,480, forward strand.
CGGACCGCCGACGACTTGTCACGGCTCCCGTTGATCGACGGCCCCTTCCTGTACCGCCACGCAGATGCCTTCCTGTCGACGGCCTACCGACCGCGGGACAACTACGCTCTGTTCTCGACAGGTACATCGGCCACGGGACAGAAGCGAATCTCATGGGACACACGGGCGCTGTTCCGCCAGCTCGCCTACGGCGAGCGGGACCGAGTCGTGCTCTACCATCTGCTCGGAAAGACGTGGGGACAGCGACGCCTGTCCCTCTTCCCCGCGGAGTCCTCCACGGCCGAGGTGACGAGGTTTCATCGCGCCCGGCTGTTCGTGCCCGCGGCCTTCGCGCGGACCGAGTCGCTGTCGTCCCAAGCCACGTACGAGGAAATCGCTCAGCGAATCAACGAACTTCGGCCAGACATCGTGTACTCATACGGCTCGATCGCGGAGGCCTTCTTCCGCCATGTAGCCGCCCACGGAATCCACGTGACTCCGCCGCGCGTCTGGGTTTACGGCGGCGACGGCCTCTCCGAGGGGGGGTCGCGCGCTCATCGAGGAACGCTACGGCTGCTGGGTCCACTCGACCTACCAGGCGGTGGAGGTCGGGCGGATCGGTTTCCAGTGCGAAGAGCGACGCGGATTCCACCTCAACATCGACCTTTGCCCAGTCCGCATTGTGGACGCGGAAGGCAACGACCTGCCTCCGGGGCAGGTTGGGGAGGTTGTCATCTCAAACCTCTACAACCGCGGCATGGTTCTGCTGAACTACCGCATCGGCGACTACGGGGCCATGTCGTTGAGGCCTTGTCCGTGCGGCCGATCGTTGCCCGTCCTCGAACAGCTGGAGGGAAGATCGAGTTCCACGCTCCGGCTCGCCGACGGCCGCGAGATCCTCGACCACGTTCTGACCCACGCCTACAAGGATGTGCTCAAGGAGGCGCTGGCATTCCAGATCGTCCACAGCCGACCGGGCGACTTCAGGTGGCGCGTCGTCGCCGCTCTCGACGCGGATCGCAACGCGCTCCAACGCGGCATCCTCGATGCCGCTCGGCGTGTGCTCGGAGAGGGGAATGTTCTTGCGGTGGAGTTCGTCGACCGCATCGAGCCCGGCCAAGGGGGCAAGCTGGAACGCATCGTGCGATCGAGTCAGCTAAAGGGCTAGCTCTCGGCTCCGCCTCCGTGGTCTCTCATCACGGCCCGTTCCCTAGGACGGGCTCCCTGCTGCCCGACCGGGAATAGCTTGGATCACTTTCTTGAACTTGCCCGACGGCTCGTAGGAGAGTGCGTCGACCAGATTGACCGTACACCGCAGTCCCGGATCTAGCCCGCGCAGTGCGGGGCCGAGGATCTCGTCGAACGCGAGGCCATGATCGACGTCAGGAACGATGCGGATCGTCAGATGGTCGATCGCGTCTTGCACGACCTGGAACTTCCAGAAGAAGCGCTCGACGCCTCGTTCTTGAGCAAGTGGGTCAAACGCGCGAGTCACGGCCGTCGCGACGAGACGCGGCGAGACCCTGCGGCCGCTCGGTAAGTGAACGTAGTCGTCGTCGCGCCCGCTCAGAACGGCCATCCGTGGACTGCGACTCCCGCAGGCGCAGCGGCCTTTCGAGGGCGGATAAAGGATCCCGCGGTCGTGCAGCGCATAGCGGACGAACGGCATGGTGCGGTTATAGAGATTCGTTACGAGGACTTGGCCCTCGGCGCCGGAAGGGAGAGGATTCCCCTCCCGGTCGACGATCTCGACAAGGCAGGCGTCGGTATGGACGTGAAGGATCGTCGGATCTCGCGGGCACTCCCAGGCCACGTTTCCGATCTCCTCGCAGTTGTAGAAGTCAGCCACGCGGCTGCCGAACGCACCTTCGATGGTCCGCCGGGTTGTCTCATGTAGGAGCTCGCCTCGGGCGGCGACGAGCCGCGGAGACAGCGCCGCTGAGAAGTCACGAAGTCCCTCAGCGAGGATCTCGAGCGCCGTAGGATAGCCCGAGACGACGTGGGGCCTGTGCTGGGCAAGGAGGTCGATCTGGCGTTCCACGGGAAGCGCGATGGATATCCTGACGATCGAGGCGGCCGTTCGTCGCTTTATGTCGACGCCGGACGTGCCTTGAACCCACGAGCCGACGTCGACAACCCGAAGAGGAAGCGGAAGAGGGCCATAGCGTCGCCACGCGGAGAGGAGCAGCGCCCTGCGGTAGATTGCCTCGCCCCGGCTCATGTAGATGTCGAGGGGAAAACCTGTCGAGCCGCTCGTCGCGGCCCGCACGCAGTGGGGAATGCTCGCGTGAGCATGGATCCGGTCCCGGATCGGGGCGTCGCGGAAGAGTTTCTCCCTCTCAACGATCGGTAGGCGAGGGAGGTCGGCGACGGACCGAATCTCGTTGGGTTGCACTCGCCGCTCATCGAGTAGACGGCGGTAGACCGGGATGTTCCGATAGCAGGAGCGGACGAGGAAGCCGAGAACACGGTCCACATCACGGGAACTCTTGCCCCGCTTGAACCTCAAGAAGCGATCTGCCATCCCCTCTCTCACGCGCCTATCTTCCACGTCCGGCCGGGGCCTGACAAAGCAGCGTGGACGATCGGCTTCGGCTCGCCTCCACATTGTGTAGGATCGAGACATGCCTGCCAGGCTGATCGAGATCGTCGGCCGTTTGAGAACCGCGCCGGGCCGCAAGAGGCTCCTCCTCGGCGCGTTCTTTCGGACGTGGCGAGTCTTGTTCCCGATCGCGAGGGCGTACCGGCGCACGTTGATCCGCCGCACCCGCGTCGTCGCCGTGGTGGGTTCCTTCGGAAAGACAACGGCCACGCGGGCCGTCTACGCCGCTCTGGGCCTGCCGATACGGTTTCCCAGCGGATGGAACTCCGGCGGCTTCCTCGCGGTCGGCCTGCTTCGCATCCGCCCCGGTGCGCGCCACGCCGCGCTCGAGGTGGGCATCTCCCGCAAGGGAATGATGGCTCGCTGCGCCCGGTTGATCGGGCCCGACATCGCCGTCGTCACGTCGATCGGGAGCGAACATCACCCATCGCTTGGAACGCTCGAAGAGACGAGAAACGAGAAGGTCGAGATGGTTCGCGCGCTGCCGTTATCCGGCCTCGCCGTGCTCAACGGTGACGATCCGAATGTCGTCTGGATGAGAAACGCCACGCTCGCCCGCGTCATCACCTTCGGCCTTGGCGACGCGTGCGACGTGCGGGCAAGCTCGGTCGTCCTCGATATCCGGACGGGAATGCGATTTACGCTGCACGCCAACGGCACGACGTACGAGATGACCAGCCGTCTGATCGGGCCTCACATGGTGCACTCGATCCTCGCGGCGGTCGCCGTGGTCGTCGGCGAGGGCTTGCCCCTTGAAGACGCGCTCCCACGGCTCCGGAGCGTCACCGCGGCTCCGGAGCGGCTCGAGGTGGTGCCCGCCGAGGGCGGGGCGTTCCTGTTGGTCGACACGTACAAGTCCGTGCTGGAAACGATCGTGACGAGCTTCGAGACTCTCGCTGCACTTCAGGCGGATCGGAAGATCGTCGTCCTGGGGGACATCGAGGAGCCGAAGGGAAGCCAGGGGCTTCTCTACAAAGACCTCGGCGCGCGCCTCGCCTGCATCGCGACGCGGGTCGTGTTCGTCGGCGGCGAAAAGGCCTACAAGAGCCTGGCGAGTGGAGCTCGTGGCACTGGAATGCCTAAGGAGAGGGTCGCCTATGCGGGCAGGAGCTCGCGGCGCGCCGCCGAGTTGGTGCGGGAGGATCTCCGCGCGGGCGACATCGTTCTGATCAAGGGGCGATCGATGCAGCAACTGGAGCGAGTGGCCTTCCATCTCACGGGCCGCCCGATGCCTTGCGACATCGGGGCCTGCGGGCTGAAGTCAGGGTGCGCCGAGTGTCCCCTCATCGTACGCGCGGTGCGCAGGGCGCAAGCGAAAGCGCGAAGCAGCGCGGGCCGACTCCCGGCGGCTGACGGGTGAGACCATGTGCGGAATAGCGGGAATCGCGCTCAAGGAGGGGTCCAGGCCGGTTGACGCCGCGCTCCTCCAGGCGATGACGGACCGGCTGCGCCACCGCGGCCCCGATGCCGAGGGGACGTTCTCCGCTCCAGGCATCGGCCTCGGCTCGCGGCGGTTGAGCATCATCGACCTCGAAACCGGCGATCAGCCGATCGCGAACGAGGATGGATCCATCGTCGTCGTCTGCAACGGGGAGATCTACAACTACGTCGAGCTGCGCGCCGAGCTCTTGGCGGCGGGGCACGAGTTCCGCACACAGTCGGACACGGAGGTCATCGTGCACCTCTATGAGGAGCACGGCGTCGGCTGCGTCGAGCGTTTGCGCGGCATGTTCGCCCTCGCCCTGTGGGACTCGAGCCGGCGGCGCTTGTTCTTGGCACGGGATCGGTTGGGCATCAAGCCGCTCTACTATGCGGAGACGGCGCAGGCCCTCTACTTCGCCTCCGAGCAGAAGGCCCTCTTGGAAGCGGACGATGTGCCGCGCGAGATCTCGCCTCGCGGTGTGAACGATCTCTTGACCCTCGGGTTCGTCGCCGCGCCCGCCACGATGTTCGCGGGTATCCGCCAGTTGATGCCAGGCACGTGGCTCCGGTACGAGGGCGGCTCAGCATCCATCCACCGATACTGGGATGCGAGCTTTCCCCCGCGAGACGAGCGGGCCCCGCGGGTCCGCGAGGACACCTGGGTGGAGGCGCTCGGAGAGAAGCTGGAAGAGGTCGTGCGCCTGCATCTTCGAAGCGACGTGGTGGTGGGAGCGTGGCTGAGCGGTGGACTCGACTCGAGCGCTATCGTCAGCCTCATGTTGCGCCAGCTCGGCCGACCCGTGCACGTCGCGTCGCTCAGCTTCGACAGCCCCGGAATCGACGAGATTCACACGCAGCGCACGCTGCTCGATTTTCCAGAGTACGACCTGATCTCGCGCGTCCGCGTGTGCACTGCGAAGGACTTCGCCCGACTCCCGGAGGCGTTGTGGTTCTCGGAGGATCCCAGCACCTCGGGCATTGAGATCCTGCGTCTACTGGCCGCCGAGGAGAGCGCGCAAGACGTCAAGGTCATTCTGACCGGTGAAGGAGCCGACGAGATCTTCGGCGGGTACCCGTGGTTCCAGTTCGACAAGCTCCTACGCCCGCTGGCTAAGCTCCCGCAGCCGATGAAACGCGCCATGATGCTCGGATCGTTCCTTCCGAACCGCTACCCGCGCATCGGCGGCATGTTCCTCGCCACGCCGGAAATGAACGCGGAGCGCTATCGCGTGACCGTCGGATGGGGGCGCCCCACGGTGACCCGCCGACTCCTCTCGGCGGACCTGGCGTCGCGCGCCGCGGACGTCGAAGGCTGCGCGTGGGAACTCGATCTCCCCAAGGGATTCTCGCGCTGGCATCCTTTCGCGCAACTGCAGTACTACGAGCTCAACGTCCGCCTCCCGTCGTTCGTCAACCACACGCTCGACCGGTGCTCGATGGCGCGGTCGGTCGAGGCGCGCGTTCCGTTCCTCGACCACGAACTGGTGGAGTTCGCCGCACATATTCCTCCCTCGCTCAAGATGAAGGGCTTGCGCGAGAAGCACGTTCTCCGGGGGGCCGTCGCCGACTGCCTTCCTCACGAGATCGCGAGCCGCAAGAAGCGCGGGCTGCAAGCTCCCACGACCGCGTGGTTACGCCAACCTTTGCCCGAGTTCGCGGCCGACCTGCTTTCCGAGTCCTCGCTGCGACGCAAGGGGTACTTCGACGCCGCCGGCGTGCGTAGGCTTCTGGCCGAGCATCAGTCGAGCCGAGGCACGTGGACGTACGAGCTGTTCGCGGCGCTTTCCCTGCAGTTGTGGGATGAGATCTTTCTCCAGGGGAATCGGCCGTAGGTGGCGGCGCAAACGGCAAGAACCTTCTGCGGATCGGCTATCCTTGAGTGCCAAAGGCAAGGACCCTGGGAGGCTTCGAGACGGGAGGAGAAGGCGTGACGACCATCGGGCGAGGGACGAAGAGAGCCTTAGACATCTTGGCGAGCGGCGTGGCACTCCTCGTTCTCGCGTGCCCCTTCGCGGCCATCGCCGTCGCCATCAAGCTTGACAACCGGGGTCCCGTCTTCTTTCGCTAGGAACGCGCCGGAAAGGGCGGTCGGCCCTTCCGCGTGTGGAAGTTCCGCACGATGGTCGTCGATGCCATCTCCAAGGGCTTTGGAGTCACTGTGGCCGAGGGCGACGAGCGGATCACGCGCGTGGGGAGGATTCTCCGAACCTGGGGGCTCGACGAACTGCCTCAAGTGCTGAACGTCCTCGCGGGGGAGATGAGTTTCGTCGGGCCGCGGCCGACGCTCTCGTACCAGGTTGAGCACTACGACGAGTTCCAGCGACGACGGCTCAATGTTCACCCGGGAATCACGAGCCTTGCCGTGGTGTCCGGCCGCAACGCGCTCCCCTGGCGGGAACGAATCGAACTCGACGTCTGGTACATCGATCACTGGTCACTCAAATCGGATCTCAAGATCCTCTTCCGTACCCTTTGGTGCGTGCTCGTGACGCGCGAGGGTCTGTACGGAAAGGACGGGGTGAACGACTCGTTCGTCGATCCGCCGGGCGGCACTGCGCGCACGTAGTGACACGTAGTGAACGTCGCACGCAACGCGTGACGCTACAGTGACCCTGTCATTCTTTGCGCCTTCTGCACTCTTGGCGTGAGACGGCCCGTGCCTCACGCGAAGCGCGCCAAGATCGCCAAGAGAGCCAGAAACTCATTGCCTCTCAGCGCGGCCGCGATCCCGCGGTGCGGCGGCACAACCCGCCCTGCGCGCTCGCTCGACTCTGCGATTCCACTACAATGGCGCCATGGGCAAGACCACGGCGAGAAGAGATCCGAGGACCATGGTGCTCGATGAGGTGCTTCACATGCTTCGAGCAGAACTGCCCAACCTGGAGCAGAGCCACGGTGTCCGGTCCCTGGGTGTTTTCGGCTCCATCGTGCGGGGCGAGCAACGCTCGCGAAGCGACGTTGACATTCTCGTGGTTTTCGAGCGCACCCCGACGTTCTTCGAGTTCATCGAGCTGGAGGACCGGCTGGCGGAACTGCTGGGAGCGAAAGTCGACCTAGTCATGCGAAGCGCCCTGAAGCCCCGTATTGGGGATCGGATCCTCGCGGAGGTCGTCAACGTATGAAGCCCCATCCGAGCGAACGTCCGAGGACTACTTGAGGGACATCCTAGAATACGCGGAGAAGGCCGAGCTGTTCCTCGCGTCGGTTCCCAGTGCCGAGGAACTGGCCGGAGACGAGAAGACCCTTCTCGCCGTGATTCGGGCTCTAGAGGTGATCGGCGAAGCGTCGAAGCGCGTCGCTCCCGCCCTTCGGAAGGCGCGGCCGGAGATCCCGTGGCGTGGAATGGCGGGGATGCGAGACAAGGTCATCCATGGGTACTTCGGTGTAGACGCCACTCTTGTATGGCGAACGGTAAAAGAGGATTTGCCCCGCGTCCGTGAAGCGGTGCGGTCGCTCCTCCCTCAGTGACGGACCGACGAGAGTCGAGAACGCGAAGGACAGCGCGACACAGGGAGTAGGTGTGACAGAGCCTGAAGGTGTTCTGATCTACGGAGCCGGCGGCCACGGGCTCGTGGTGCTGGACGCGGCGTTGCGGCAGTCGGGCCTGCGCGTGGTCGGCATCGTTGACGACGATCTCGCCCGACGCGGCGAGCGGATCCTCGGCGTCGAGGTCCTTGGCGACGGCTCGATCCTGCCGGACCCTCGATTCCATTCGTGTCGCGTTGTGGTCGCGATCGGCGATGCAGCCGCTCGCGAGAGAGCGGCCGGTCACGTCGAGGCGGCCGGCTTGGGGTTCGCCGCAATTGTGCACCCCACGGCCTTTCTGGCGCACGGCGTCTCGGTGGGCGACGGAGCGATGATCCTGCCGATGGCCGTCGTCCACACCGCCGCTTCGATCGGCCGCCACGCCATCGTCAACACCGGCGCCATCGTGGAGCATGAGTGCCACGTCGGGGACTTCAGCCACATTGCGCCGGGCGCCTGTCTCGCTGGAAATGTGACCGTAGGAAGGAGCGCTCATGTGGGGATCGGAGCTTCCGTCGCGCCGGGGGTCCGGATCGGCGACCATGCGGTGGTCGCCGCCGGAGCCGCAGTGATCAACGACGTCCCGGCGGGCTCGGTCGTCGGCGGAGTTCCGGCACGTCCGCTGCGGAAGGAGTCAGTGTGAGCGACGTAAGAGAACGGTCCATCCCTCTCGCACGGCACGACGTCCGGCCGGAAGATGTCGCAGCCGTCGTCGATGTGTTGAAGAGCGACCGCTTGTCGCTCGGGCCTAGGACACAGGCGTTCGAGCGCGCGCTTGCTGAGACTATCGGCGTCCAGCACGCGGTTGCCGTGAACAGCGGCACGAGCGCCCTGCACCTTCTCGTCCGCGCGTTTGAGATCGGACCGGGCGACGAGGTCATCACGACGCCGTTTAGCTTCATCGCGTCGACGAACTGCATTCTGTTCGAACGCGCGACGCCCGTCTTCGTCGACATCGAACCGGAGACCCTGTGCATCGATCCGGCGCTCGTCGAACGCGCGATCACGCCACGCACGAAAGCCATCCTTGCCGTCGATGTGTTCGGGCATCCGGCGCAGCTCCCCGCCCTGGAGAAGATCGCCAGGGATCACGACTTGCGGTTCATCGAAGACTCCGCGGAGTCTCTCGGCTCGTCGCTCGACGGACGGAAATGCGGGTCGTTTGGTGACGCAGGAATCTTCGGCTTCTACCCCAATAAACAGATCACCACTGGCGAGGGCGGCGCAATCGTCACGGACGACGCTCGCATCGCCGAGCTGTGCCGCAGCATGGCCGACCAGGGAAGGGGCGCCGAGGAAGCCTGGCTGCACCACGTGCGTCTCGGCTATAACTACCGTCTCGACGAGATGTCGGCAGCACTCGGGTTGTCGCAGCTCGCTCGCCTGCGCGAGATCGTCGCGGCCCGGGCGCGCGTCGCCGACTTGTATCTCGGCGCGCTCTCCGATGCGGAGGAGATCGTGCTGCCAAAGGTCGCACCCGGTGTGGGCATGAGTTGGTTCGTGTTCGTTGTCAGGCTTGCGGATCGTTTCTCGCGCGCGGACCGCGATCGCGTCTTGGCGGCGCTAGCGCGGGCCGGAATCGGCTGCCGCAACTACTTCGAGCCCATTCATCTCCAGCCGTTCATCCGCAAGGCACTCGGAACGGGACCGGGCCAGTTCCCGGTCGCCGAACACGTCGGAGATCGAACGATCGCGCTCCCGTTCTACCCACAGATGACGCAGCAAGAAGTGAGCCGAGTCGCCGACGCGCTGCGCTCGTCGCTGGGAAGAGGGGCACGGTGTGACCGGTAAGCAAGGACGAGTCATGTGGAACCCGCCGTTGTGGGCGCGCCATGCAGCCTTGGCCGGGGCCGATCTGCTCCTCATCGCGGTCGCGCTCTTCCTCGCGTTCCTTCTGCGCTTCGAGGGTGCGATCCCGGCTCCCATGGTAGACGTCCTGTGGCGGACGCTCGTCCTATCGATCGGGCTCAAGATCCCCGTATTCGTCGTCTTCCAAATGTACCGCTTCAGTTGGCGGCACGTCGGCGTCTCGGAGCTACTCAAGACTTCTCTCGCATGTGCCGTGGGCTCGTCGCTGGTTGCTACGGCCGTGCTGCTCTTGAGACACGAAAGCGCGTGGGGCGCCGCGCCGCGATCCGCACTCGGGATTGACTTCGCACTGACGCTATTGCTCGTGACGTGGGGTCGGATCACTCCTCGCCTTGTGGCGCATCTCGCAGGTCGTGGGAAGCTAGGCAGACAGGCGACACGTGCGATCATCGTCGGCGCTGGGGACGCTGGAGCGCAGCTTGCCCGCGCGTTGCAGCAGGATCCTGCGTTGACGTACCACGTCGTCGGATTCGTCGACGATGACCGACGAAAGCGGGGCATGCTGCTCCAAGGAGTGAGGGTCCTTGGCTCGCGCAAGCAGCTCGGCGCGATCGTCAAGAGCCGCTCTGTTAGGGCAGTTCTGATTGCGATGCCCTCGGCGCAGCCGGGAGTGATCCAAGAGACGGTCACCTTGGCTCGCACGGCGGCGGTGCCCGATGTAAAGATCCTCCCGTTCCTGAGTGAGCTCTACGCCGGCCGCGTTTCGGCGGCCGACCTCCGCACGCTCGAGCCGGCCGACGTGCTTCACCGAGAAGAGGTGCGTGTCGATGCGGCTCCGATCCGTGCGTTTCTCGAGGGGGAATGTGTGTTGGTGACTGGCGCTGCCGGGTCGATCGGGTCGGAGCTGTGCCGTCAGATCTTGCGCTTCGGAGTCAAGCGCCTTGTGGCCCTCGACTTCGACGAGACGGGGTTGTTCTACCTTGAGTCCGAGCTGCGTCATCGGTTCCCCGAACAAGAGGTCGACGTTGTCATCGACGATGTGCGCGACGCGGCCGAAATCGACGCGCTCGTCGAGCGCGTTCATCCCGACGTCGTCTACCACGCCGCCGCCTACAAACACGTGCCGATGATGGAGCGCTTCCCGACCCAAGCGATCAAGACGAACGTCGAGGGGACTCGAAACGTGCTCGAATCCTCTTGCCGAGCCGGGAGCAAGGCGTTCGTGCTCATTTCCACGGACAAGGCGGTTAACCCCACCTCGGTGATGGGCGCCTCGAAGCGGGTCGCCGAGATCCTGGTGCGTTCGTGTCAGTCCACATCGACACGGTGCTTGGCGGTCCGGTTCGGCAACGTGCTCGGCAGCCGCGGAAGCGTGTTGAGGACGTTCCAGGGTCAGGTCGAGCGGCGCCAGGCGGTGACGGTGACGCACCCGGACATGGTGCGCTACTTCATGCTCACGTCCGAGGCCGTTCAGCTCGTGCTTCAGGCGAGTGCCGTCGGCGCGGGAGGCCAGGTCTTCGTACTCGACATGGGTAGACCCGTCAAGATCTTGGACCTGGCACGCGATGTGATCCGCTTCTACGGCCTCGAACCGGACGTCGACATTCCCATCCTCTACACGGGCGTCCGCCCGGGTGAGAAGCTGTTCGAGGAGTTGCTGACGGCGGAAGAAGGAACCGAGAGGACCGAGTACGAGCGACTGCTCGTCGCCCGCTTGCAGGAACCTCCTGCCGGATGGCGCGACCAATTGGATACGCTCGTGCGCGCCGCACACGCCGAGAACGAAGGGCAGGTTCGTGCAGCGCTCGGCGATCTGGTCCCGACGCACAACCTGAATGGCCCCCGGTCGGGCCCGCCCGACGCCGCGTTCGACACGTCGACGTCGCATCCACAATGACGTCGCACACAAGGTGCGACGCTACAGTGATTTGCGACGATGACAGCGTTCTCCTGTAGCGTCGGAGCTTGTCTCCGACGTCATTGTCTCCGACGTCGTTGTCTCCGACGTCGTTGTCTCCGACCCCTACGATAGGAACCCGGTCAGGAGAAGCCGGCACTCACCACGGCTTCTCCCTAGCGGCTCGACAAGCGAGACCGTCGAGCCGCCTCGCACACACATGCGGTGCGCTCTTTCGGCAGAACCGAGCGTGCGCGCCTTCATAGAGGAGCGTGTGCGCCTTCACAGAGTAGCGCATTGGCACTCTCTTCTTAAGCCCGAGTGCGACGCTACATCCACAACGACATCGCACGCAAGGGGCGACGGTTGGCCTGCGGCGACATAGACATTATGATGTCGGCATGAGTGCGAAGGAGGCGGCCGTGTCCCTCAAGCGAACGCAGATCTACTTGGAACCCGAGCAACATCGGTTGCTGAAGCGAGAGGCCGCCGCCAAGGGCGTCTCGCTCGCTGAACTCTTGCGGCAACTAGCGAAGGACCACCTGTACAAGGAGCCGCACCGCGAGGACTTCGCGCGGATCGTTGCCCTTGGCAAGAGCGGCGCCGCCGACGCATCCGAAGACCATGATCGCCACATCGGCGAGGCGGTCTCGCGAGGATGAGCGTCTTCGTCGACACCTCCGCGTTCTACGCCCTCGCGGACGAGAGCGACCGGAATCACCGGCAGGCGAAGGCTGCGTACGAAGTGCTCATCGGCGAGCGCCTGTCGACGAGCGATCATATCCTTGTGGAGTGCTGGTTCCTTCTCGGCAGCCGCCTGGGCCGCGACGCGGCCATCCGGTTCTGGGACGCTCTTCGTGCGGGCATCGTTGCCGTGCTGGACGTCAGGCACGACGACTTGGAGCGTGCGCGGGAAGTCCTCGTGCGATTCCCCGATCAAACGTTCTCCCTCGTCGATGCCACGAGCTTTGCCGTCATGGAGCGCGAAGAGATCGTGCGGGCGTTTGCGTTCGACGCCCACTTCCGGGTCTACCGGTTCGGCGAGGGGAGTCGGCACCGCTTCGACGTCGTACCCTAGCCTAGAGTGTCCAGTTTCGCAGTAGTGTTTACAGTTGGCGACCGCTGAACGCGGGAAGAAAGGCGAGGTCACCAAGGCAACATTCTCAGGAATCGCTCAAGAGACCTGGGAGGTAGCCCGATGACCGTCGAAGACAAAGTACACGCTTCTCGTCTCCACGTCCTGCGTCGCGCAGAGGAACTGGGCAATGTCAGCGCCGCGTGCCGCGAAGCGGGGATCTCGCGCACGGTCTTCTACCGCTGGAAAGAGCGGTTCACGCTGTACGGCCCCGACGGCCTACACCCACGCCACACCGAGGCACGGCCAGGGCGTCCGCCGCAGCTGATCCCCACGGACGAGCGGAAGATCATCGCCGCGGCGTTGTCGTGGCCGACGTGGGGGCCGCAGCGGGTGTCACTGCAGCTGGCACGAGACGGCGTTGTCGTTTCGTCGACCACCGTGTGGCGAGCGTTGCGCCGTGTGGGTCTCGGAACTCGCGTGGAGCGACTGTTGGCGCTCGAGGGGCACAGCGTGGCAAGCGCCGGACTGCTCACCGAACGAACTCGGCGCAGCCTGTCGCGAACGCGTACTCGTCACGTTCAGGCGGAGGAGCCCGGCGAGCTCGTGTGCATCGACACGTTCTACATCGGAAAGCTGAAGGGAGTCGGCAAGATGTGGCAGATCACGGCCTGTGATGCCGCGAGTTCGTACGCGCTGGCGAAGGTTGTCCCGGCCTGCAACGCTGAACAGGCTGGCGCCTTCCTGAAGCAGGTTGTCGCAACGAGTCTGGCCGAGGCGGGGTAGAGACTCCAGCGGGTACTCACCGACGGTGGAAGCGAGTTCAAAGGCGAGTTCGACAGGGTCTGCAGCGAGCTGAACGTTCGGCACACGCGAACCAAGCCGCGTCATGCGTGGACGAACGGATTCGTCGAGCGGTTGCAGGGGACGATTCTGCACGAGCACTGGCGAATCGCATTCCGGCGGCGCTACTTCCGCAAGCGGTTCCAGCTGCAGGCGTCGCTCGACGGCTTCCTCCGGTTCTACAACTTCGAGCGGCCCCATCAAGGCTACCGCACCAAAGGGCGCGTCCCTGCTGAGATCTTCTGGGGCGCGATCAACACCGAGGTCCGTCAGGAGGTCTGAAGTGTCAACACCATTCCGGTACTGGACAGCCTAGAGGGCGCCGAGCACTTCGCTCGTCGGAACGACCTTCACCGGCCGGGCCGGGAGGATGAGACTCGCCCACATCCAGTTGTGGTGCGCGATGATCGCTTCGGCCTTGAGGTGCGGGCGATCCTTCGTCGTGTGGCCGTCGGCGACGACGACGACCTCGTAGTCCTTGCTGGCCGCCGAGCGGATGGTCGTGTCGACGCAGAAATCGGTGGCGCATCCGGTCACGAGCAAGCGGTCGATCCCGCGTTCGCGCAGCACCTTGTCGAGGTCGGAACGGTAGAACGAGTCGCAAGCGGTCTTGCGAACCTTCAAGTCCTCGGGGCATCGGTCGAGCGTCGGCAGGAGTTGCCACTCGCGCGATCCATGGGCGTACGCCTCGTCGTCCTCATGCTGAACGAGGACGACGCTGCCGCCCTTGGCGCGCACCGCACGGGCGAGCACGTTGATCCTGCTGACGACGTCGTCCGCGTCGTGACGCGGCGACTCTCCCTCGAAGAGCCCAACCTGCATGTCGATCACGAGAAGCCCGATCATCCCCACCTCTCAGTTGTCAACTCGCTGGCACACGGCGCGAGCCCGATCTCGTCAAACCCAACGCGAAGCTGCTCCGACCGTCGTCCCTAGGCTGTCCCTCGGACCGCGCAGCCAGCCTCGCCGACCGCGGCCTAGTTCTCCGTCTTCTTCTTCGGGAAGGCCACCTTGTACACCGCGACGATGACGAAGACGTATCCAACGGCGCCGAAGATGATGAGCAGCCCCTCGAGGGACTCGTTCCACCGGAGAACCGTCGCAAGGTGCGAGAGGGCGAACAACCCGAACGCTAGCCCGATGAACAACGCGAGAGCGTTCTTCACCCTCGCCCAGCCGATGATGGCCAGCACGAAGATCGCCGCGCTCAGCACCAAGTTGAATGTCGTGACAGGATCCCAGTTCATGCCGATCTCGTCTCCTTTGAAACGGACCCAGCATAGCGAAGGGCGCGTCTTCGTGGAAGATCCGCCGGCCGTGGGAATCGCGTGGCCCCCGGTGCCAGCCTTCACGCGATGAGCCGCGGGTCGCCGCGAGCGAGCTCCACGGCGCGCAGCGCGCTCAGTTCCTTGTCCTTGATCTCGAGCATCACGTCCACGTCGACCTCGCGGCTCGCTGCGAGGAACGCGCCGAAGTCGTCGTCGTCGAGCGTCTCGGCGTGCTGGCCGAACCGGCCGCCGGGCAAGGGCGAGCTGTAGTCGACGATCGGGACCCCATCCGCGGCGGACCACGTCTCGGCCGCGGCGGCGAGGGTGTCCTCCAGGGACTCGCCCGCGTTCTTGAGACGATGGTGGTAGACGTCGAGCAGGACGGGGAGGTGCGCGCCGTCCGCGGCGCGTAAGCAGTCGGCGAGCCCGAACGAGCGCTCGTCGTTCTCGATCACGAGGCGGCGGCGAATGGTCTCCGGCAGGAGCTTGGCGCGCGCGATGAAGCGCGCAAGGCTCGCCTCGCGGTCGCCGTAGACGCCGCCAAGGTGAATCTGCACCTTGGCCGTCCGGTCAAGACCCATCTCGTCGAGCACGCCGACGTGGTAGACAAGGTCGCGCATCGTGTTCTTCAGGACCTTCTCGTCAGGCGAATTGAGCACCGTGTACTGGGCGGGGTGCATGTCGATGCGGATGCCCTCTTGCTGGATGAGCGGTCCTAGCTCGGCGATCGCCCGCGCGTAGAGGTGGCGCCACGGCGGCTCGATTTCGGAGTGACTGGCGAAGGGGATGAGGTCCGAGCTGATACGGAAGAAGCGGATCCCATGCTCGACGTTGAAGTGAAGCATCGTCTCGAGACAGCGGAGGTTGCCCGACACGACCTCGTCGAGGCGTTCGAGGGAAAACGACGCGAGCCGCAACGCGCGGCCGCCGCGGCATCCAAGCGTCCGATTCGTGCACGGGTACCCAATGCGCATGGCGGGCGAGTGTACCCGCTCGCGGGGCATCGCCCCGATGACTGCGAAATCCTGCAAGGTCGAAGCCTCGGGAGCCCCTGTCTCAGAGCCAGGCTGTGCAAGCTAGCCGGGAGCCTATGCTCCCCGAAGCCTATGCGCGAGGCCTATGCCGGGAGCCTAGGCTCCCCCGAAGCCTATGCGCGAGGCCTATGCCTCGCGAAGCTCGCCGGGGAGAAGGCTGTAGAGGACAACGTCCGACGGGCCGCTTGGGAGGACAAGCTCCTGCCGCAGGATACCCTCGCGGACGGCGCCGAGTTTCGCGGCCACGCGGTGGCTGGCTGCGTTCGCGACCGGCACGCCGATCGACACGCGCAGAAGGCTGAGGTCGGCGAACGCGGCCGCCGCGACGAGGCGCGCCGCCGTCGTCGCCACGCCCTTCCCCGTCTCGGATGTGCGCACCCAGTACCCGAGCATCGCGTGCCGATGTTCGCTCGTGACGTCGCTCACGCCGCAGACCCCGAGGAGGCGCGACGAGCCGGTATCCTCGACCGCATAGTAGAAGGCGCTGCGCCTCTCGCGCGCTTTGATCCACCACTCGACGTACTCCCTCGCCTCGTCGAGCGCGTAGCCGGGATGGCACCATGTTTCGAACGGCGCGACCTCGGCGATCGACTTGCAGGCCGCTTCGTAGAGCGGCTGGACGTCCCCCTCGCGGAACGCGCGAACGCGGATCCGGCCGCTCGTCATCTCGTCTCTCACCGGTCCGAACCTCCTCCACTCCGCGCAGTGTACGATGCGCGGGGCCGTACGCCGCGTCGCCGGCGTGTGGATCGCAGCTACTGGGCGCGTCGCTTCGTCAAGGTGTACATCGAGCCGCGCCTTCGTACCATCGTGCCATGAACCGCCTCGAATCCGTGCGCCAGGGAGTGGACGCCATCCTCCTCGCTCTCGCGTCAGATGAGGACCGCCGCTGTGGCTTCATCCATCTGTACGGCGTGTCGCTCGCCGCGACTTGGCTCGCGGAGCGACGAGGGCTCAACGTCGAGCTCGCCGCGGTCGCCGGGATGCTTCATGACCTCTCGACCTACGCCACGGGCCAATCCACAAAGCACGCCGCCGCGAGCGCCCGGCTCGCTTCCCGACTCCTTGAGCGGCCCGGGACCTTCACGCCGCAAGAGATCGCAACGATCTCGCACGCCATCGCCAAGCACAGCGACAAGGCATCCATCGATGGGCCGATGGACGAGCTCCTGAAGGACGCCGACGTCCTTCAGCATTGGCTCTACAACCCCGCTCTCCCTTTCCAAGCCTCGCACACCGAGCGCCGCGTGCGCCTCGTGAAGGAACTCGGGCAGGGAGCCTAGCTCGAGTCAAGTCCGAAGCGAATGCGGACGACTGTCGGCGAGCGCATCTCATGGCTCCGCAAGACGAACCGGCCGATCTCGCCGGTTCGCGCGACGTGCTCGCCAGAGCACGGGGTCGCGTCGACATCGCCGATCGACACGACGCGAATCGTCTCGGCGTCGGGTGGCACCTTCCATAGGTCGAACCTCGCCTCCGCCTCGGCCCGCGTGATGTGTATCACACTCACGCCCTGATCGCGCGCGATCTCGGCGTTCACCACGGCCTCGATCGCGCGCGCGTCGTCGTCCCCAAGCGGCCGCCCCACCTCGTAGTCGCACTTCGTCTTCGCTTCGCCCAAGTGCATCTCGAGGTTGCGCGGCGAGCCGTAGAGTCGCCGCATCACGGCAGTCAGAAGGTGTTCGGCCGTGTGCATGCGGACGACGCCACTCATCGACACCTCCAGAGAGAGACGCGAGCTCCAGAGAGCCCGCGTCGACGATTCTACGCCCAAACTCACCGCCGTACGCTCTAAGGGAAGATCCCGCGCCTCGTGTACACCGTGTGCAGGCGACGCAATGCGACGACGTACGCCGCCGTTCGCCAGTCGGTGTCGAACTCGCTCGCGGCGGCCTTCACGCGCTCGTAGCCGCCCAGGATGCGCCGCTCGAGCTTCGCGTCGACCTCCTCGAGATCCCATGACTCGCTGCGCTTGTTCTGCAGCCATTCGAAGTAGCTGACGATGACTCCTCCTGAGTTACAGAGGACGTCAGGGACTAGATCGATCTTCTTCTCCGTGAGAATGCGGTCCCCGTCAAGATCCGTCGGGCCGTTGGCGCCCTCGGCCACGAGGCGCACGTTGAGCAGGGGAGCGGTCCCCTTTGTGATCTGACTCTCCAGCGCGGCTGGGACGAAGATGTCGGCCTGGGTGGCCATGAACGTCTTATGGTCCACCGCCTTCGCTCCGGGGAATCCGGCAACGCCGCCACGAGCCGCGACGTGGGTGCTCAGCGCTTCGGGGTCGATTCCGGCGGCGTTGGCGATCGCGCCGGTGTGGTCCTCTGCCGCGACGAGCGTTGCTCCAAGGGGTTTCAGAAGCTTCGCCGTCCACGATCCGACGTTCCCGAATCCCTGCACGAAGTACGTGGCCTTTGACAGGTCGAACCGCCGGTCCTTCGCCCACTGCTCGATGCAGTAGACGACACCCTGGCCCGTCGCCTTGTCGCGGCCGAGGCTGCCTCCGGCCTCGACCGGCTTCCCTGTGACGACGTGCACGCAGCGATTTCGCTCCTGTGGAGACATCATGGACAGGTAGGTGTCGAGAATCCACGCCATGGTTTGCGCGTTCGTGTTCACGTCGGGAGCAGGGATGTCGTACTCGGGACCGATGTTGCTGCCCAGAGCGAAGGCGAACCGCCGCGTCAGCCGCTCGAGTTCGCTTCGCGAGTACTTCGAGGGATCGCACTGAATGCCACCCTTGGCTCCACCAAACGGAATGTCGGCGATGGCGGACTTCCACGTCATCCACGTCGCCAGCGCGCGCACTTCGTCGATGTCCACCGCCGGGTGATAGCGCAGTCCGCCCTTGAACGGACCGAGCACGTTGTTGTGCTGTACGCGGTACCCCGTGAACATCTCCACCCGGCCGTCGTCCATCTTGACCGGGAAGTGGACGACGATTTCGTTGGTCGTCGTCGCCAGGATCTTGCGGATGGACGGATCCAGCCGCATGAGATCGGCGGCCTTGTCGAACTGCGCCTCCACGTTGTCGTAAATCGTTCGCACCTGAGGTCGATCTGCTGTCATGTTCCTGTCCTTTCGCACGTTGCGAGACTGTTTTGTAGCACATCACACAACGTCCCGCCAGGAGGTTTCCGCTTGACAACTGGCAGCCTCTCTGTACTCTTGGCCCATTGTGCACGCGGTGGCCGTAGCAGACCTGCATGGAAACGTCCGCTTGTATGAGCTCCTGCTGCGGATCGCCGACGCGTGGCGGATCTCGTCCGTGTTCATCACCGGCGACCTGCTTCCAGGAGGGGAGTTCTCTTCTGTTTCCGAAGCGGAGGTGGGCACGGGCCTCGTCGACCTGCAACGTCGTTTCATCGAGCGAACGTTGGCCCCGCTGCTGCAGAGTTTCCTCGCTGCGCACCGGCACACGAACATCTACGCCATCATGGGGAACGACGACTGCAGAGCCAACGAGGCGTTGCTGCGCCAGTTGGATGAGGCGACGCCGGGATTCCACTTGGTGAACGAAAGACTGGTCGAGCTTCGCGATGCGAAGCAGATGCACGCGTTCTTCACGGATGAGATCCCGCTCCTGGCGGTGACGGGGTATCCGTACGTTCCCCCCGGAGCCGGGTTGCTGGTCGATTGGGTCAAGTACGAGAACTGCGTTCGCCTCAGCCCGCCTGGCATGGACCCCTGCGCCGACATCTACGACGTGGGGATCCAGACCGTGCCAGCGCGAACGCGCACAACGATCGCCGACGATTTGGCGGACTACGGCAGCTACCTGCAACGCTCAGGCAAGAATGGACATCTCTCCTACGAGGCTGGTCGGACGATTCACCTCTTCCATTCGCCTCCGTACAACACCCCGCTCGACTCGATGCCGCCCCAGGGACGTCACGACCACGTGCGGCTTCCCGACCACGTTGGCAGCTCGGAGATCGGGAAGTTCATCGAGCGCGTGCAGCCATTTCTCGTTCTATGCGGCCACTGCCACGAGGCCGTGGTCCTGGGAAGCTACAAGACGCAGATCGGTGACACGTGGTGCGTCAACCCGGGGAGTCAGACGCACATCGATGTCCTGAGCGTGGTGCAGTTCAACGTCTACGATCCGTCGGAGATGAAACAGCTGTTCATCAGCGCTCGCTAGCGTGGCGGACACGCCGACTTCGGCGCGGCCTAGGAGGGAGTCCCCACGACGGCCTGGCGAGAAGAACGCCACAGGCACACCGGGCAGGTACCCAGCCCGGTCAGGAGCGCCCCGTACCCTCGCCCTTCGCGCTCTTCGCTCGCGTCCACGACGTGGATGTCGAGGAGAGATGCTGGAGCCGGCGCTCCTTGCAGGAGTTCGCGATAGCAGGTGGACAACGCAAGGTCAATCCGCAATAGGAGCCGCACCACCTCGTCCCGACGCCGCTCGACGACCGCAAGGATGTCGATGTCGGAACACAGCGAGGCGGTGTTTCCCATCGCGCTTCCGTACACGTACAACGCGCGGAAGGAGACCCCGAGGCCTCCCAGGTACTCCCCAAGCTCCTTCGCAAGGGCGTAGCGGAACGAACTGTGGGTCTCGGGGTCTCCCCGTCGCAGCCGCTACAGCGCCGACTCCGAAGGCTCGCCGCGCCGCCGCGCGCATCGATCGATCGCTCGTTCGATGAGCGCGACGGCCGGAGCTTCGGAAGGAAGAAGACCGCTGGGTGTCTCGACGTTCATCGTGGCCCGAGCACCTAGGGGAAGATCCCCCGCAGCTGGATGGCGGATGCGACGCGCTCAACGCCGAGAACGAACGCGGCAAGGCGGAGGGAGATCCCTCGCTTCTCAGCCAGCGTCCATACTTCGTTCAGCGAACGCTGCAGGATCTGCGCCAGGCGCTGGTTGGTCTCTTCCTCTTCCCACGGGAAGCACTGGATGTTCTGGACCCACTCGAAGTACGAGCAGACGACGCCGCCGGCGTTCGCTAGGATGTCCGGCACAATGATGACGTCGCGCTCGCCGAGGATCAGGTCCGCCTCGGGCGTCGTCGGGCCGTTCGCGCCCTCCACGATGATCTTGGCCCGGATGTCCTGTGCGTTCCTGGCCGTAATCTGCGCCTCGAGAGCCGCGGGAATGAGCATGTCGACGTCCAGCGTGAGGACTTCGTCGCTCTTGATCTCTTCGACGCCGCGCCCGTTGTACCCGGCGAGCAGGTGCCCCGGCGACGTCGCGACGTAGCGAAGCACGTCGTCGATCTCAAATCCGCGCGGGCAATGGAACGCGCCCGACACATCGCTGATTCCCGTGATCCTCGCTCCACACTGCGCCAGGAGCTGCGCGCTGATGGAGCCCACGTTTCCGAAGCCCTGGACAGCAACGCGCGTCTTCGTGACGTCCATGCCAAGGCGCTGCAAGACCCCCAACGCTGCAACCATGACTCCGCGTCCCGTCGCTTCTCGTCGACCGAGTGCGCCGCCCAGCTCGAGCGACTTGCCCGTCACGATTCCGGGAACGGCCTCGCCGCTGAGGAGCCCCGCCGTGTCGACAATCCAGTTCATGGTCTGGGAGTTGGTGTTGACATCCGGAGCCGGAACGTCACGTCGCATTCCGATGAGCGGGAAGATGGCCACAGTGTACCTTCGCGTGAGGCGCTCCAGCTCGCCGCGCGACAGGCGGGTCGGATCGCAGATCACGCCGCCCTTTCCGCCGCCATACGGAATGTTGACGACGGCGCACTTCCACGTCATCCACCCGGCGAGCGCTTTGACTTCATCGGCCGTCACGCCAGGATGGAAGCGGATTCCGCCTTTGCAGGGTCCGCGAGCGCTGCTGTACTGCACGCGGTAGCCCGTGAAGACCTCGATGGTCCCATCGTCTCGTGTGACCGGAACGCTCACCTCAAGGGCTCTCTCGGGGCGGCGAAGGATCTCCCAAATCCCAGCTGGGATGTCCGTTTGCTCTCGGACCATGTCCAGCTGCTGCAACATCATCGCATACGGGTTGATCTGGGTTTCGGCAATGCCCCCCGGGATCGTCCTCGTCTTATCTTGAATCGCCATACGGCGTTCACCTCCACCCAGGAAGCGTATCGAACCCTCCGCAGCGTCTACACCGAAGGCGCCATGCAAACTCCTTCATTCTTGCATTCGGAGGCGCTTCATCTCGCACCCCACGCACGGCGCTGAGAGCACAGCACGGCGAGCCGTCCCGGTCATCGGGACCTGTCAATTGACATATCGCTCGCTGTCCCTCGTGCTGGCGTCCGGCTGCGAAAGGACTCCGCAAACCCCGTACGACAGCATGGCGGCGATCTCCTCGTCTCGCGTATCGTTTCAGAATGGTCATGCGCATGCTGAGTCAAGAATCGTTTCCGTGCCCCGATGGACTCACGGACCTCCTCGGAGCCTATCGGCCTCTGCACGTCCGCTATGCTGCAGAAGAGTTGATCTGCCGAGAGGGCGCGTTCGCCGCGGGGCTGCAGTGGATCACGCAGGGGCTGGTGCTGGAGACTGAGGGCGGGAGCGCCCGGGGCCAGTCGGACGCGCCGCCGGACCTCTTGAGCCAGGGGGACCTCATGGGGATCGAAATTTTGCTCCCTGCATTGGAGGAGCGTCACCGCACGTCGTGCCGCGCGCTCACGGAGGTCAGCCTCTTGTTCCTCGACCGAGCCTCGTTGGAGCGGGCGTTGGCCGAGGACTCCCGCTTCTCCGCATCGCTCGTAGGGCATCTGGCAACGCGCTGCTTCCGGCTCCGCCGCGCCAGAGCGCGGCAGGTTCTGGATCCTGTCGCTCGGCTCGCGGCCACCCTCCTCGATGTGACTCCCACTTGCCAACCTGTCGAAGGGGAGGAATCGCTCGCGCTGCCCGAGGCGATCGACGCTCGGGTGCTCGGCGAGCTGTCGGGGCTCTCGTCGGTTCAGATGAGGCGCGCTCTTCGTGAGTTGCCCGGCCTACGAACGGCTAGCGGGCAGATGGTGTTCAACCCGCGCGATCTTTCGCAGGACGCGCTTCTCCTTCGCGAAGGCGAGGCGTCAGAGCGTCTCCTGGATGATCGATAGGTAGAACTGGTTGACGCGCGCTCGTGCGACAAGGGCGTCGAGATCCCTGATACAGATCTCGCCACGATCGGTCGAGAGAAGACCCAGTTCACGGAATCGCTTCAGCCCACGCATGAGCGTCTCCAGCGAGACGCCAAGCATCTCGGCCATCGTCTGCCGCGGGATCACGAGACTGAGGACGGTGCCGCCGTCGCGCGGTGTCCCGTACTTGTTCCCGAGGGCGATGAGCAGGAGCGCAAGGTTCCGGTCCATGGATTCCACCGCCGCCCGCGTCAGCTTGAACTCCAGCATGATGACTTCCCGAGCGAGCCAGCGGCAGAGATCGGCGAACAGCCGTGGGTGCTGTTTGCCGAAGGCGAGGAAGTTCGATCGCTCGAAGAAGACAAGCGTCGACTCGACCAGCGCCTTGGCATACTCGATGTTGATCGGCTCGCGTTCGAGGAACGCAGCCTCCAGCCCGAACATCTCCCCCACGGCGAGGAACCGGAGGCAACGCTTCTCCCAGCCGCGACTCGCGTACTTGCCGATGCTCACCAGCCCTGTCTGGACGATGAACACACCCGCGGCATATGCGCCCTCCTGGGCGATCAGGTCGCCCTCCTCGTGATGGACGAGAAGCGAAATCTCCTCGAGCTCCATGACCTCCTTGTCGGTCAGAGCGGGGAGGACTTGCTTGAGGAACGCCTTGCGTTCGGCTGTCTCACTGTGCCGCGTAGCGACGGTCATGGTACGAGCATTCTAAGCGAATCGGGATGGGGTTCTCCAGGCCGAACAAGTCGGAGGGGGTCGTCTCGCGACCCCCTCCCGGCGACCTCAGGGTCTTCCCGTTGTGTGCCTTGCCTATACCCAACCTCGTAGCTTCATGGCCTCCGCGACGCGCGCAATGGACACCATGTAGGCTCCGATGCGGTTGTCGACGTGATGCTTCTTGGCCATGTCGTGCACGTCGTGGAATGCACGGACCATCTTCTCTTCGAGGCGACTGTAGACCTCGTCGATCGTCCAGTAATAGCCACCGATGTTCTGGACCCACTCAAAGTAGGACACCGTCACGCCGCCCGCATTGCACAGGAAGTCCGGGATGAGATACTTCCCGTTCTTGTACAGAATCGCGTCGGCCTCGGGCGTCGTCGGGCCGTTCGCGGCCTCGGCGATGATCTTCGCCTTGACCTTCGCCGCGTTCTTGTCCGTGATCACGTTCTCAATGGCCGCCGGGATCAAGATGTCGACGTCCAACTCGAGGATCTCGGCGTTCGTGATCGCCTTGAGCCCCTTGTAGCCGCTGACGGAGCCGGTCTTCTGCTTGTGGTCGTTCGCGCCATCGGGATCAATCCCGTTGGGATCGTAGACGCCGGCACGAGAGTCTGTCACGGCCACGACCTTACTGCCGGCCATCTCCTTCATCAGCTTGGCCGCGTAGTACCCGGCGTTTCCGTATCCCTGGACTGCGACCGTGGCGCCCTTGAGGTTGATCCCCAATTCCTTGGCCGCTTCCACGATGCAGTGCACGGCCCCGCGGGCGGTCGCATCACCGCGACCGAGAGATCCCCCCAGTGCGATCGGCTTGCCCGTGATCACGCCCGGAGCGTTGTACCCGACGATGGTCGAGTACTCGTCCATCATCCAGGCCATGATCTGCGGGGTTGTGTACACGTCGGGCGCCGGAATGTCCCGCTCGGGGCCGATGAACCGTCCGATCGCTCGGATGAACCCACGCGAGATTCGCTCCAGTTCTCCGGTGGAGAGCTCCTTCGGGTTGCAGATGACGCCACCCTTGCCGCCGCCGTACGGAATGTCGACCACGGCACACTTCCACGTCATCCATGCGGCAAGAGCCTTGACGGTGTCGATCGTCTCCTCGGGGTGGAAACGGATTCCGCCCTTCGTAGGACCGCGCGCGTCGTTGTACTGGACGCGGAACCCGGTGAACGTCTTCACCTTGCCGTCGTCCATGCGTACGGGGAAGTGGACCTGTAGGACTCGCATAGGCTCGCGGAGCATCGCGTGAACTTGCGGATCCAGGTCGAGCTTCTTCGCCGCCATGTCGAGCTGCCGCTGAGAGATCTCAAACGGGTTCAGCGTGGGAGCACTTGCCATGTAACAGACCTCCTAGGGTTTCTCTGCGATCTGCCATTCGACAGCGACGCACTCACTTCGCGGAACGAACGGCGGGGTCATTATACAGAGGCCCACCGTGGCTTCAACTGCAGCAGCTTGGAGGCCTCGACACCTAAAGCCGGGAGAGGATGGCGAGGAGGAGGCGCTTCAACTCGGCGCCCTTCCTCCGCGTCGTCTCGATGACTTCGTCGTGCGTAAGCATGGCGTCAGGATTGACCCCGGCCGCAAGGTTGGTGGCGATCGAGATTCCGAGGACCTCCAGCCCAGCGTGCGCCGCGGCGATCACCTCGGGCACGGTGGACATGCCGACGAGGTCGGCGCCCATGGCGCGGAAGGCGCGGATCTCGGCCGGCGTCTCGTACGACGGGCCGAGCGCCGCCACGTAGACGCCTTCCTTGAGCTCGACCTTCTCCGCACTTGCGGCCGCCCGCGCGATCTCCCGCAAGCGGGGCGTGTAGGCCGCCGACATGTCGGGGAACCTCGGGCCGAGCTCGTCCAGATTCGGCCCGCGCAGGGGGTTCGCGCCGAGCATGTTGATGTGGTCGGTGATCAGGACGAGGTCTCCGGCGGAGAGATCGGGGCGGATCGCACCCGAGGCGTTCGTTACGATGAGCGTCTTGACGCCGAGCACGGCGAACAGGCGCGTCGCGAACGCGACATCGTCCATCGACCGGCCCTCGTAGTAGTGCGCCCGCCCACGCTGCAGGAGAACGGGCACTCGCCCGATTCGGCCCGCCCAGAACTCGCCCGCGTGCCCGGCGACGGTCGGCGCGGGGAAGCCCGGAATCTCCGAGCAGGGAATCCTCGTGCCGCCGTCGGGGACACCGAACGCGTCCGACAACCCCGAACCTAGGGTGACGGCCACCGCCGGCGTCTCCGCCAAGCGGGCGCGGACCGCGTCCGCCGCCTTGGCCAGCTTGTCCCACCGTTCGTCACGCATCATCCCTCCTACCCGAGTCCCAATTCGGAGATCGCGCGGTCCATGGACTCCACCGGGACTACATCGATCGTCGTCTTCTCTTTCAGCTTTTCCCGGCGGGAACGAGAATGCGTTCGTAGCCCATCTTCTCGGCCTCACGAACTCGCTCGGCGACGCGCCGCACGGCGCGCACCTCGCCGGACAGCCCGACCTCGCCCACCACGCACGTTCGCGCGGGGATCGGGCGATTCCGTAGACTCGACACGATCGCGGCCACCGCGCCGAGATCGCTCGCCCGCTCCTTCGCCTCGAGTCCCCCCGCAACGCTCAGATACACGTCGGCGCCGCCGATGTGGACGGCCAGCTCCTTCTCGATCACGGCGAGAAGAAGGAGCACTCGATTGATGTCGAGGCCCGTGCAGCGTCGCTGCGGCACGCCGTACCCGCCTGTCGGTGACACCAGAGCTTGAAGCTCCACGAGAATGGGCCGCGTGCCCTCGAGGACGGGGACGACGACCGAGCCCGGCCGCTGGCTGTCGCTGTGCCCCTCGAGGAAGAAGGCGGACGGGTTGGTGATTTCCTCGAGTCCCTCGGCCGCCATGCGGAACACGGCGACCTCGTCAGTCGATCCAAAGCGGTTCTTCACGGATCGCAGGAATCGCACGTCCTCCCCGCGGCCGCCCTCGAGGTACAGCGCGACGTCGACAAGGTGCTCGACGGACTTCGGGCCGGCGAACGCGCCGTCCTTCGTGATGTGGCCAACGAGGAAGGAGACGAGCCGGCGCGACTTCGTGATTCGAATCAGCTCGCTCGACACCTCGCGCAGCTGGCGGATGCTTCCTGCCTCGCCGTCCACGGCGCTCGAACACGCGGTTTGGATCGAGTCGACGATCAGGGCGCAGGGGGCGGTCTTCTCGATGGCGGCTGCGATCCGGTCGAGGTTCTGCTCCGAGAGGACGTACAGGCGGCGGCTGTTCACGCCGATGCGGCTGGCGCGTAGCTTGACCTGACTCTCCGACTCCTCGCCCGAGACGTAGAGAACGTTTCCGACCCGTTCGGCCAAGGCCTGAGCCACTTGAAGGAGAAGCGTCGACTTCCCGATTCCCGGCTCCCCGCCGAACAGGATCACGCCTCCCGGCACGAAGCCCCCGCCCAGCAGGCGGTCGAGCTCGCTCATTCCAGACGGGATTCTCGCCACGTCGGCCAGGCTGATGTCGGCAATCGGCCGCAGCTCCTCGCCAAGCCACGAGCTGTCGCGCCGTTCGGACGAACGGCTCTCCTGGATCTCGGAGAACGAGTCCCATGCGCCGCAATGTGGGCATCGGCCGAACGGTTTCACCGATTGCTGGCCGCAGCCCGAGCAGATGAACGGCATGCTATCCGTCTTGCTTGAACCGGAGCTCGTCCCCGTCCGCCGTGCCGACGACGGGCACCCCCGCGGCGAAACGGCCGAGAAGGATCTCTTCCGAGATCGGGTTCTCGATCAGGCGTTCGATGGTGCGCCTCATGGGGCGGGCGCCGTACTTCGGGTCGTATCCCAGGCGGATGAGGAGCTCCCACGCCGAATCGTCGAGCTGGAAGTGGATCTTGCGCTCGGCCAGGAGCCGTGCTTTGAGTTCGTCCACCATCAGCGTGGCGATCTGGCGCACCTGGGGACGACTCAGTTGGTGGAAGACAATGATGTCGTCGAGTCGGTTCAGGAACTCGGGGCGGAAGACGTTGCGCGCCTCGCCGATCACGCGGCCCTTCATCTCTTGGTACGAGTCGTCGGAGCCCTCCCGCTGGTCGCTGAACCCGAGCGTGTCGCGGTCGGTGATGAGCTCGCTGCCGACGTTCGACGTCATGATCAGGACTGTGTTACGGAAGTCGACGCGCCGCCCCTGCGAGTCGGTCAGGATCCCATCCTCCATCACCTGGAGGAGGATGTTGAACACGTCGCGGTGCGCCTTCTCGATCTCGTCGAACAGGACGACGGAGTACGGCCGATGGCGAACCTTCTCCGTCAGTTCGCCGGCCTCCTCGTAACCAACGTAGCCCGGAGGCGCGCCGGTAAGGCGCGACACGGAGAACCGCTCCATGTACTCCGACATGTCGACGCGGATGAGCGCTTCCTCGTCGCCAAACAGGAACTCGGCCAGCGTCTTCGACAGCTCGGTCTTCCCGACGCCCGTCGGGCCGAGGAACATGAACACGCCGACCGGCCGCTTCGGGTTCTTGATCCCGGCGCGGGCTCTGCGAATCGATCTCGACACGGCACGCACGGCTTCCTCTTGTGCGATAAGCCGATCGTGGATCTTCGCCTCCATGTTGACGAGGCGGGCGGTCTCCTCTTCCTGGACGTGGCCGATCGGAATGCCCGTCGACATCGCCACCATCTTCGCGATGTCCCGCCCGGTCACCTGCAACTCCTTGCCTTCGAGATCCAACTGGCTCTTGGCGCGCGCCTGGGCCTCGAGTTCGGCCTTCTCGTCGCGGAGGCGCGCCGCCGTCTCGTAGTCCTGAGCGGCAACCGCCTTCTGCTCTTCCTTGTCGAGCGCGTCCGCCTGGTCGAGCAACTCGCGGACGTCCTCGGGAACCTGCGAACTCTGCAGCTTCATGCGAGC
Source organism: uncultured bacterium (assembly GCA_903857865.1). Taxonomy (GTDB): domain Bacteria; phylum Bipolaricaulota; class Bipolaricaulia; order UBA7950; family UBA9294; genus CAIOGO01. The sequence continues at coordinate 106,595 of CAIOGO010000010.1, forward strand.
GGCCGCTTCGTCGATGACGTCGATGGCCTTGTCGGGGAGGAACTGGTCGGTCACGTAGCGGTCGGTAAGGCGGGCCGCCTCGACCAGCGCGTCGTCGGTGATCTTCACCCCGTGGTGCTTCTCATAGTGCGGCCGTAGGCCGCGTAGAATCTCCACGGTCATCTCGATCGAGGGCTCCTCGACGACGATGGTCTTGAAGCGACGCTTGAGCGCCGGATCCTTCTCAACCGACTTTCGGTACTCGTCCGGCGTCGCGGTGCCAATGCACTGGATCGCGCCGGACGCAAGCGGCGGTTTGAGGATGGACGAGGCGTCGATCGCTCCCTCCGCACCCCCGGCGCCGACAACCGTCTGCAGCTCGTCGATGAACAGAATGACGTTGTCGTTCTCCATGACCTGATTGATGAGCGCCTTCAGCCGCTGCTCGAACTCGCCGCGGTACTTCGTTCCGGCGACGACCGACGCCATGTCAAGCTCGAGGATCTCCTTCGATCGAAGGATCGCGGGCACGTCACCCGAGGCGATCCGCTGGGCCAGCCCCTCGACGATGGCCGTCTTGCCCACACCGGATTCGCCGATCAGCGCGGGGTTGTTCTTCTTGCGCCGCGTTAGGGTCTGGATGATGCGCTCCATCTCCGCGTCGCGGCCGATGACCGGGTCGAGGTTTCCAGCCATCGCCTCTTCGACGAGGTTGCGGCCGAACTCGGCCAGATCGCCCTTTCGCTGCGGCTGCCGCCGTGCCGCACGGATGGTCATCCCGATCCCGGAAGACGGCGGAAGGAAGTAGGCACGCGTCTTCGCGAGATCGATGCCGAGCTGCTGCAACAGCATCGCCCCCGTGCCCTCGCCCTCGCGCAGCATGCCCATGAGGAGGTGCTCCGGCCGAATCGTGTTGCCCCCCGACCGCCGAGCCTCCTCGAAGCTGATCTTCATGACGCGCTTCAGGCGCGGCGTTGGCTCGAGGTCATCGGCGGAGAGTCGAACGTCGCCGCGTCCCTTCTCCCCCTCGAGGAGAGCGGCCACCTTCTCGTAGGTCACGGCGTGCGTGGAGAGAAACCGGTACACGTCGCTGCCCGTCATCTTGACGAACGCCAGAAGGAGGTGCTCCGTGCCGACGTAGCTGTGGCGCCACGCCTCGGCCTCTTCCTGCGACACGGCGATGATCTCCATCGACTCGCGCGAGAAACGGTCGTACATCCGGCCTCCTCCCATCCGGCTTTTCAAGCCCGACGAAGTATATCCGCTCGGCCGAGAGCTACAACAGATCCAGCTTTCGGTTGATGCGCGTCATCGCCGCGTCGATCCCGACTGCACGGAAGAGATCGATCGCCTCGACGGCGCGCTCGAGCGCGGGAACGACGGCCTGCCACTCCTCGGGACGGAACCGATCGAGGACGTAGTCTCGGCCGGCTGCGTCTCGACCCTCCACCTCAATGCCAACGCGCAGCCGCGGGACCTCCTCCGTGCCGAGGAACTGCACGACGGAGCCCATCCCTTTGTGGCTCCCTGGCCCACCCGCGGCAAGCACGCGCAACCGGCCGAGTGGCAGGTCCAGATCGTCAAAGATGACGAGCGCATTGCGCGCTGGGATTCCGTGCTTCGCAAGCACGCCCCTCACCGCGCGGCCGCTGTCGTTCATGCACGTCATCGGCTTCACCAAGAGGAGGTCGTCCCAGGAATAGACAAGGGCGGAGTGCTCGATCCGCCCTCGTGCCCGAAGTCGATGGACCTTCCGATAGAGGTCGACGACCTCGAAACCGACGTTGTGTCGCGTCAGCGCGTAGGCCAAACCCGGGTTCCCAAGCCCGAACACGGCCTTCACTGCGTCTCCTACGACTCTGCCTCTTCGGCGCCCTCAGCCGCGGCCTCTTCGGCGCCCTCGGCTTCGCCTTCCTCACCGGCAACCGCCGCCTCGGCCTCCGCGGCCACGAGGCTGCGCGGAGCAATGACGGTGACGATGACGCGCTCGGGCGGCAACAGGGGCTCGACCTTCCCGAAGTCCAGATCGCTGACGTGGAGGGAATCCCCGACGTCAAGATCGGTGACATCAAGCATGATGAGATGCGGGATGTCCTTCGGCATGCCATGGACGGGGATCGTGCGGAACTGGATGTTCAGAATTCCGCCCGACTTGGCGCCCTTGGCCTCGCCGGTGATCTTCGTCGGGACACTCAGCTTGAGCGGGCGGTTCGCCTCAGGATGGTAGAAGTCGACGTGCACGGGCTCGTCGGTGATGGCATCGTAGTCGATGACCTTGAGGAAAACGTCCATCTCGCGCAACCCACTCTCGCCTTGGATCTTCAGATTGATCCGAGAGCTCCTCGTAATATGGGAGAAGAGGGCAAGCAGGTCTCTGCGCGCGACGGCAATGGCCGTGCTGTCCATGGCCGGCCCGTACACGATCCCAGGGACAATCCCCTGCCGTCGCAAGGCGCCCGCTTTGCCTGACGCTCTCGTCTTCGCTTCTAGCGTGTGCATGGTGACTCCTACGCCCCTAGTAGTGCGGGAAGAGATGACTCACCGACTTGTACTCGAAGATTCGGTGGATGGTCTTGGCGAGATGCTCGCCAACGGAGATGTAATCAACAATTCCACTCTTCTCCGCTTGTTCGCGAGAGATGGTATTGGTTACGACGACGCGTTTCAAGGGAGACTCGGACAGCATCCTCAGCGCATCGCCGGAGAAGAGCCCGTGCGTTGCGTACGCGCGCACGTCGTGCGCCCCGCTCTCGAGGAGGAGCTCGGCGGCCTTCACCAGGGTCCCGCCGGACGAGAGGATGTCGTCGACGAGGATCGCTCGCTTCTTCTTGACGTCTCCGATCACGTTCATGACGTCGACCACCGAGCCGTCGTGGCTTCGACGCTTCTCGAGAATCGCCAGGGGAAGGTCGAGCTGCTCGGCCACCATGCGGGCGCGCACCGCTCCGCCGGCGTCCGGCGAGACGATGACGGCATTCTCGAGTCCTTCGACATGCGTACGGATGTGCTCGGCGAAGATCCAGTCCGCGCGAAGGTTATCGACCGGAATGTTGAAGAATCCCTGGATCTGCCCGGCGTGGAGGTCCATCGTGAGCATACGGTCGGCTCCGGCCGTTTCGATGAGGTTGGCGACGAGGCGCGCGGAGATGGGAACGCGCCCGGTGTGCTTTCGGTCCTGACGAGCGTACCCGTAGTACGGGACGACGGCGATCACGGACCGCGCCGAGGCCCGTCGCGCGGCGTCGATGATCAGGAGGAGCTCCATGAGGTGGTCGTTCACCGGGGGACACGTCGGCTGGATCACGAAGATGTCAGCTCCGCGGACGGTCTCGCGAATGCGAACGCCAATCTCGCCGTCGCTGAAGCGGTCGACGGCGGTGTCGCACAACTCGATGCCAAGCGACGACGAGATCTCCTGCGCCAGGGCGCGATTCGCGTTTCCCGCCACCAGCTTGAGTTCCCGGTCGATCATGTCTCCTCCCTGGATGGTTTCTCTTCGCGCTCCTTGATCACCTGGCGGGCGCGGGCGATGGCCAGCGCTTGCGGCGGAACGTCCTCAGTGATCGTCGACCCAGCACCGATCACCGCTCCCCTGCCGATGGTCACCGGCGCGACGAGGGACACGTTGCTGCCGATGAAGACGCCGTCTTCCACCACCGTGCGATGCTTGGCCGCGCCGTCGTAGTTGCAGGTGATCGTCCCGGCTCCCACGTTCGTGCCGTCGCCGATGTCGGCATCGCCGAGATACGAGAGATGCCCCGCCTTCACGCCGCGTCCGAGGCGTGAGGCCTTGACCTCGACGAAGTTGCCGACCTTCGCGTCCGGTCCGACATCGCTGCCAGCACGAAGGTGGGCGAATGGGCCGATCGTGGACCGCTCGCGCACGCGAGCCCCTTCGAGGACCGAATACCGGATGACGACGCCGTCTTCCACGACGCTCGACTCAATCCAGGAGTCCGGCCCGATGAAGCAGCCGGCCCCGACCGCCGAATCGCCCCGCAGGTGGGTCCCCGGCAGGAGTGTTGTTCCGGACCCGACCGTTGCCGTGTCGTCGACGTAGGTTCGCGCGGCGTCGACGATGAGGACTCCGGCCGCGGCAAGGGACGCCAGCTTCCGGAAGCGGGCCACCTCGCTGATGGCGGAGTAGGCGTCGGGGGCATCGAGGCGTCGCACGTCGTCGGCGTCGCCGGCAAGCCACGTCCCTTCTGCACATTGCCCGAACGGATGGCCGCCAAGGCTGCGCACGGCACCCGCAAGGAATCTCTCCCCGTCTGCGCCGGCGCGAAATGCGGCCATCGCGCCCGACGATTCGATGAGCTGACTCGCCCGCCCGCTCCCGAACGCTTCGAGGAACGAGCGAACCGTTCCGGCCGTGAGCAGAGGGAGGTCGCCGCAGAGTACGAAGACAGAACGGCCGGCGGAGAACGCGGCCAGGGCGGCCGACGTCTGCGTCTCGTCCGCACGAACACTCAGAGCCCATGAAGCGATTGCCGCCACGTCCGACGTCCCGTCATGGACGACGCAGAGGTCTCGCAGGCCGGCCGCGGCCAGAGCCCGGCGAACGCGGACAAGCACGGGGACACCGCACACCGGCACCGCGAATCGCTCCGCCCCCCAGGTCGAGCGCGCTCCGGGTGCGGCCAGGACGACGGCAACCATCTCGTTTGCGTTCATCTCGCTCCCGCTTGGATGATACGCGAGCGACGAAGTCAGCATCAACTCGCATCCCGCTTGCGAACGGACGGTTCCCGCGCTGTCCCGAGCTTGTAGGCGTGCCGCAGGTCGCCCTTGCGGCGCTCCGCTTGCGGAAATGCAGACACGCAGGCTACACTCCCTGCCCGACTCACGCGCGAAGGAGGTCGCCGGAATGGCGAAGCGGATCTTCTCAGGAATCCAGCCCACAGGAACGCTCCACATCGGCAACTATCTCGGAGCGATCCGCAACTGGGTCGACCTCCAACGTCAAGCCGAGTGCATCTACTGCGTCGTCGACTACCACGCCATCACGATCGACGTGGACCCGAAAACGCTGCGGAGCGCATCCCACTCGATGGCGCTCGATCTCCTCGCCTGCGGCGTCGATCCCGCGCGGTCGATTCTGTTCGTCCAGGCCGACGTCCCGCAGCACACGGAGCTCGCGTGGATCCTCAGCTGCGTGACCTCGTACGGGGACGTGGCACGCATGACGCAGTTCAAGGACAAGTCGGAGAAGCAAGAGTTCGTGACCGCCGGCCTCTTTACCTATCCGATCCTCCAGGCGGCCGACATCCTCATGTATCGCGCGGACGGCGTTCCCGTCGGCGAAGATCAAGTCCAGCACCTTGAGCTGTCTCGGCGAATCGCACGCCGATTCAATTCTCGCTTCGGAGAGGTCTTCCCGGAGCCGGAGCCGATCGTGACCAAGGGGGCACGCATCATGTCCCTCGCCGATCCGACGTCGAAAATGTCGAAGAGCGCTGGAGAGGCGCACTACGTCGGGGTGATGGAGAGGGAGGCGTCGATCCGGAGGAAGGTTCGCTCCGCGGTCACCGACGTCGGCCTCGCGCCGGGCGAGACGATGTCCCCGGGGGTTGCCAACCTGTTCCTCATTCTCGACATTGCCTGCGAGCTCGTCGGCGACGCGACGACGGTGGCGGAGCTGCGAGCGGACTTCGTCGAAGGGAAGCTCCTCTACTCGCGTCTCAAGGACACGGTATTCGAGCGGCTCATGGACGTCCTGCGTCCGATCCAGGAGAGGCGGGCAAAGCTCGCCGCATCCGGGGAGGTTCTTGACATCCTGGGCGACGGCGCCCGCCGCGCTACCGCAATCGCCGAAGAGACGATGTCCGACGTCCGACGACGCGTCGGCCTCGGCTCATCGGACGTAGGCTAGGTCCAGCCCAGGTGGGCGCGCGCACTCCGCCCCCACCTACGAGGGGAGCGACCAAGTCCCAGATGCCCCGCAACGCATGAGGTGACAGGGCCTCTCGATCGGACCATGTCGGGTCGAGCAGCCCCTTCTCGGGCGGGACGCGAAACGGCTGGAGCACGTATCGCTTGGCTCCAAGAATCCAGTCGGCGATCGTCCGCAGATCTTCGGCCGCGAGCCCGGGAGCGACCGTCGTCCGGAACTCGTAGTCCGGGGCCGTGGACCGGATGAGACGAATGGATTCCTCGATCCGGACGAGATCGACGGGAACCCCGGCGAATTCGGAGTAACGCGCCGGGGGCGCCTTGATGTCCATCGCCACGTAGTCCACGAGCTTCCCCTCGAACAGATCCCTCAAGACATCGGGGCGTGAGCCGTTCGTGTCGAGCTTGACGCGCAGTCCCATGACTCGGACGGCGGCGAGGAACTCCTGCAGGCCGGGCTGCAGCGTCGGCTCCCCGCCCGAGACGACGACGCTGTCGAGGAAGTCCCGGCGATCGCAGAGTTGATCGAGAACCTCGTCAACGGGAACGCGCAGCCCGCCAGCTGCGCGCTCCGGCAGGACGAGATCGGGGTTGTGGCAGAACGGGCAGCGAAAGTTGCAGCCAGGGACGAAGACAACGGCCGCGACGTGGCCCTCGTGATCGGAAAGCGACAACGGAACGAAGGCTGCAACGTCCACGGTTCCTCCTCTCGCCGCCAGCTACGTCGAGGTCACGGCGCGCGTCGCGAACGTCTTTCGGTTGGCGAACTCGGCCCGCTTGCCGTCGTTCCACTGCTCGACCGGCCGCAGGTAGCCGACGATGCGCGAGTAGACTTCCGCGGGAGACCCACACTCAGGACACGTGCGGTGCTCGCCGACGATGTACCCGTGATCGGGGCAAACGGAGAAGGTCGGCGTCAGCGTGTAGTACGGGAGGTGGAACGAGTGCGCGATCTTCTTCACCAGGCGTTTCGTGGCTTCGGCACTCGGGAGTCGCTCGCCGATGAACCCGTGGAAGACCGTCCCTCCTGTGTACTTCACCTGAAGGGGATCCTGCAGGCGCAGAGCGGCCAGGAGGTCGTCGGTATAGCCGACGGGGAGCTGGGTCGAATTCGTGTAGTACGGGACCTTGCCCCCGTGAGCCTCGAGGTTGTGGATGCGCACGTCGGGGAAGCGGTCGAGGTCCTTTTTCGCCAGGCGGTAGCTCGCCCCTTCGGCTGGCGTCGCCTCGAGGTTGTAGATCTCGCCGGACTCCTCTTGGTAGGACCCAAGGCGGTCGCGCATCCAATCGAGGGTCTCGAGTGCAAAGGCGTGTCCCTCCGGGTCGGCGATCGTGCACCCTTTGAGATTCAAGAGCGCTTCGTTCATGCCGATGATGCCGATCGTCGAGAAGTGATTGCGCCAGTAGCCGCCTTCCGCTTCCTTGATCCGCGCCAGGTAGTACCGCGAGTACGGGTACAGCCTCTGATCGGTGAGCTGTTCGAGCGTCTTGCGCTTGATCTCGAGCGCCTTCCGCGACAGGTCCATCAGCTCGCCGAGACGCCGGAAGAAGTCGGCGTCGTTCTCGGCGAGGTAGCCGAGCCGCGGGAGATTCAGCGTGACGACGCCAATCGAGCCGGTGAGCGGATGAGCTCCGAACAGTCCGCCGCCGCGGCTGCGCAACTCGCGATTGTCGATGCGCAAGCGGCAGCACATGCTCCTCGCGTCTTCCGGCCTCATGTCGCTGCCGATGAAGTTCGAGAAGTAAGGAATCCCGTACTTCGCCGTCATCTCCCAGATCGGCTCGAGAATGGGATTGTCCCAATCGAAATCCTCGGTGATGTTGTAGGTCGGAATCGGGAACGTGAACGGCCGCCCCTGCATGTCCCCCTCAAGCATGACTTCGGCGAACGCACGATTGAAGAGGTCCATCTCCGGTTGGTAGTCCCCATAGCACGTCTTGTGCAGCGCGCCGCCCAGAACAACCGGCTCTCCAACCATGAATCGCGGCACCTTGAGGTCCAGGGTGATGTTCGTGAACGGCGTCTGGAAGCCCACGCGCGTGGGGACGTTCATGTTGTAGACGAATTCCTGGACGTTCTGCTTGACCTCGTCGTACGAGAGCCCGTCAGCCCGGATGAACGGCGCGAGGTAGGTATCCACGTTCGAGAAGGCCTGCGCGCCCGCGGACTCCCCTTGCAGGGTGTACATGAAGTTCACGATCTGCAACAGGGCGACACGGAAGTGCTTGGCCGGCCGCGACTCGATCTTGCCGCGCACGCCTCGAAACCCGCGCAGGAGGACGTCGCGCAGGTCCCAGCCAACGCAGTACGCACCGAGAGTTCCCAAGTCGTGCAGGTGAAAGTCGCCGCTCTCGTGCGCGGGTCGGATCTGCAGCGGGTAGATCTTGTTCAGCCAGTACTGGGAGATGATCTTGTCGGTGATGTGCGTGTTCAGGCCCTGAAGGGAGAAGGTCATGTTGCTGTTCTCGCGGACGCGCCAGTCGCGGTCGTTCAGGTAGTCCTCCACGAGGGGCATCTCACGGAGCAGGCCGCGCATTTCACGGAGATCCTCGTGTTGCTTACGGTACAGGATGTAGGCCTTCGCCGTGCGCGCCTGCCCTCTCTCGATGAGGGCCTCCTCGACGGCGTCTTGGATCTCCTCGACCGTCGGCGGCTCCTGCTCGAATCGAGATTCGAGCGAACGTAGGACGCGGTCCGCGACGCCTTGCGCAAGATACTCGTCGCCCTCCCCAACCTCCTTCATCGCCTTCCAGATGGCGGTGGTGATCTTCGTTGGGTTGAACGGAACGACGCGACCATCGCGCTTGACGATGTACTCCATGAACCCCCCTCACACCTCGATGGAAAACCCCAGAGACCCGGTCATCCTAGCTTCGAGGCGGAAGCGAGGCAATCCTCCCCGTGCTCGCCCGGGAGGCGAGAATGAGCATGGCGACGATCTCTCCTTGCCCAGGGACGCCAAGGGTGGACAGGTGTCACCGGTCACGCCGCAGGAACGCTCCCAAGACGGGATAGTGACATCGCGCGGGATTCGTCTCCCGCCTCGAGGTTCTTGATTCACGGAAAGCGTCTCGTTACCATCAGGCTGAATCCTGCCCTAGTTGATCGGTCACGATCACGCTGCAGTAGTGAGGTGAGTGAGATACCGAACATTGCTTCCGCAAGCAAACGTTTGCGACAGAGCGAGAAGAGGAGAGGTCTGAACCGGTTCCGAAAGGCCGCTCTCAAGCACGTCGTAAAGCAGATCCGACTGCACATCGACGCCGGCGAAAAGACCGAGGCCGTTTCCCTTCTGCCGCAACTGGCCAAGGCCGCCGACAAGGCCGCGAAAAGAAACACGATCCACAAGAACCGCGCATCGCGGATCAAGTCTCGTTGGGTGAAGAAGGTCCAAGCCCTGTAGGAGGATCTGGCATGCGTCACATCGACTTCCTCGGCAAAGCGAAGTTCCTCGTCCCGTTGTCCCTGTGTCTCGTTCTCATCAGCGCCGTATTGCTCGTCCCAGGCGTGCGGGGACTCAAGATGGGGATCGACTTCACCGGCGGCACGGAATTCACGGTGAAGTTCGCTGAGCGCGTCGATTCGGCGGCCATCCGCAACGTTCTGGGAACGGTCGACGCCGGCCGACTGGACCTTCGAACGAGCAAGGTCCAGAGTGCGGGGCCGAACACGTTCACCATCACGACCCAGCTCCTGAACGTGGAAACGGACCAGGAAGCCATCAACAAGATCGAGGCGGCGCTGAAGGCGACGTTCCCGAAAGCCGAAGTCAACCGAGAGCTGATCGGTCAGCAGATCAGCAAGGAACTCGCGCAGAAGGGGCTCCTCGCCATTCTCATCGCGATGGCCGCGATGCTCGTCTACATCTCGTGGCGCTTCCGCTTCCGCTACGCGGTCGCCGCGATTCTCGAGCTGGTCCACGACGTGACGATCGCGCTGGGCGTCTTTGCGCTCTTCGGGCTTGAGTTCAACCTCGAAACGATCGCCGCGTTCCTGACGTTGGTCGGATACTCGCTCAACGACACGATCGTCGTCTTCGATCGAATCCGCGAGAACCTGAGGCTCGACCAGAAGCGCACGCTGTTCGACACGATCAACCTGAGCATCAACCAGTCGCTCACGCGGACGATCAACACATCGGCGACGACGCTGCTGCCGATCGTCGTCCTCCTCTTCCTCGGGGGAAGCGTACTGCGCGGCTTCTCGGTCGCCATGCTGGTTGGAATCATCGCAGGAACCTACTCGTCGTGGTACATCGGGACTCCGATCTTGTACTGGTGGGCGAGGAAGGCCGACAAGACCCGAGCCGGCCAAAAGACCTAGATGCGATCGCTGCTCCGCGACAGGAGAGAGTGGCGGCTTGCTCCTCCTCCCGACGCGAACCTCATAGACGTCATCCGGACCTCTCTAGGGTGTTCGCGCGCGATCGCCGTCCTCCTTGCCCAGCGCGGCGGGGCAGCGTGGGATGCACTCCTCGATCCCGTGGGCAAGCGCTTTCATCCGCCATCGGGTCTCCCCGACATGGATCGCGCAGTGTCGCGGTTGATCGAGGCGATCCAAAAGGGCGAGCGGATCTTTGTCCATGGCGACTTCGACGTTGACGGTTTGACCGGCGCCGCCGTCCTCTATCGCGCCTTGCGCCCTCTCTTGCCGCCGAATTCCGTCAAGGTCGAGGTCAGCGACCGCGCGGCCGGGCACGGCTTGTCGCGGCCGTTCGTTCTGCGCGCCATCGATGAGGGGTTCACTCTGGTCGTGACCGCAGACTGCGGGGTCGCAAGCCACGCGGAGATTGCCGAGCTGCACGCCGCGGGAATCGACACCCTAGTGACCGACCACCACCTTCCGGTGGGCGACCTTCCCGCCGCCGTCGCCGTTGTGGACCCTCATCGCAGCGATCATGGGTACCCAAACGCCCACCTCGCGGGCGTCGGCGTCGCGTACAAGCTGGCCTGCGCGCTCTACGAACGGTTGGAGAGGCCAACCCCGTCCGCGCTGCTCGACCTCGTCGCGCTCGGCACCATCGCAGACCTCGTGCCGCTTTGCGCGGACGGCGACAACGAGAACCAGCGGCTGATTCGCGAAGGATTCCGCCTCTTGTCCGCCGGACAAGGATCGTGCCTCGGACTGCGTACGTTGATGGCCAAGCTGTCGATCAACCCGAAGAAGCTCACGACGACCGACTTCGGATACCTCGTCGCGCCCAAGCTGAACGCGGCCAACCGCGCCGGAGACCCGAAGGTGGCCTTCCTCCTCTTGATCACCGAGGTCGCCGATCAGGCGGAGTACTTGGCGGAGATTCTTCTCGACTACAACCGAGACCGCGAGATTGCCCAGAACGACCTCATCGCCCAAGCCGAGACGATGATTCGCGACGAGGGCATGGATCCCCAAGAGGACGGCTTCCTGTTCCTGGTGGGCAAGTACTGGAACGAGGGGATCCTCGGCCTCGTTGCCTCCAACCTCGCTGAACGCTACCGGGTGCCGACGCTCGTCTTGTCGCGAGGAGATCGCATCTCGCGCGGGTCATGCCGCAGCGTCGGCAATTTCGACATGAGCGCGGCTCTAGAAGCCGTCGGAGGTCTTCTCCTGCAGTACGGCGGGCACAAGATGGCTGCCGGGTTCTCGGTATCGAACGAATCGCTGCCGGAGCTTGAGGAGCGCCTGACGGAGCACGTGGCGGAGCACCGCGGCTCGATCGCTGCGTCCCATCCCGAGGAGATCGACACCGAGGTCGAGCTCTCCGACGTCGATCTCCGGTTCTACACGAACCTGACGTCCCTCGCGCCCTACGGGCCCGGAAACCCGCCGCCAAGGTTCCTCCTGCGCGACTGCCTGTTCGACGGCCTGAGCCTCGTGGGCAACCGCCGCCAGCACCTGAAGGGCCGCGTCGTGCAGAACGGAGTAGCTCTCCCGTTTATCGCGTTTCGCCTGGGGAAACACCTCGAGACGTTCGAGGACGCAGGGAAGTTCGATCTCGTCTGCCAGATTGGCTTCGACGACTGGCGAAACGACATCCAGGTGCAAGGCGTCGACCTTGTCCACAGCGTAACTGACTAGACTAGGAACGGGTCGATCATGGGCGCAAGGCGTCGACCTTGTCCGCGCGATGTGACAAGGTCGATCGTGGAACAAGGCGTCGACCTCGTCCATAGCGTAGCGGATAGCGCATCGGATTAGGAACGGGTCGATCACGGTCGACCTCGTTCGCGCGGTCTAAAGGTTGACCGACGAGGTCGATCGAGAAACATGGCGTCGACCTCGTCCAGGCAGTGCAGCGCGGTTGCCTCAGGTCGTCGGAGCCCCTCTCCCATCGTCTGCGAAGTCTTGCGGTGCCAAGCCCGCGCGCCTGCTTCCTTCTGTAGACGCGTTCAGACTCGAGAGCGGCTGCAATCTAGTACCCCGTAGTGGACCACTTCCGAACTGGGCGCCTTGTTCCGAGGGTAGTCCCATCCGGTTCCCCGTATTGGACAGACTTCGAACTTTCTCAGAGCTCGACGCTGAGACCGTGCAGGTTCTGGCTCTCTAGGCTGGCAGAGGAGGACGATCAGAGGACACTGCCGTCTCGGCTGATGGAGGAGATCGAGCCGTACGATCGAGATCAAAAGGTCGGGGTCGAGGTGGCCGGACTCAAGTAATCCACCCACCAGAGAACCCGGGGCGGTTTACCACTCCTTCAGCATCCTCGCCGGTCCAGCCCACGTGAGCCAGTCGTTCACTGTGCTGGTGGGAAACGAGCCGATCATGACTCCAGTTATCCAGTCGTGTCCGTGCAGGTCACCTGGAACCATGCCATGGATTGAGCTGGAGTTGGCCGCACGACTGCTATGGACGCTGTCACGCCACCAGGGAATTGACCTTGTCACTGGCTGTTCGTGTATCTTCGAGCAGTTGCCCTGCACCCACGGAGGAATCATGCCACAGCCGAAACCGTACCCCAACATCTATCGCGACGGACCCGGCAATGTGACCGAGGCCTACCGCGACGCCTGCAAGTCCCCTGAGGCGATTCGTTGCTTTGCTTCATACGAGCTGCTGAAGAAGGACTTGCGCGCTGCATTCGAGTACATCGAGCCGGACAAACCGAACATGGATACGTACTCGCATCGTACGTACGAGCTCCTCCTACGTGCTTGCACAGAAGTCGAGGCCTTGTGCAAGCAGGTATTCGACAAGAACGGCGTTGACATGCGCGGGAAGACCGACATCAGACGATACAGCGACCTTGAGCACCCAATGCAGCTCTCGACCTACGAGATCGCCTGCTATGGGTTCACCTGTCAGGACTTCCAGCCCTTTGCAGCGTTCGCCAACGCAATCAGAGACCAGCGCAGCCCTGAGTGGTACAGAGCTTATAACGACGCAAAGCATAATCGCATGAGCAAGTTCGACCGCGCGAGTCTGTGGAATGCCATCCAGGCAATCGGGGCGGTGTACACCCTCTTGGTGGCACAGTATGGCCCGCGGTTTGACCGTGCGGTCCATGGAACCGTGGTCGGAGTACCGTTCATGGATCCCCCGGACATGTTCAGCACTCGGGCGCTCCCGCACTGGCCCAACGATGAACGGTATGAGTTCGACTGGAACTCCCTCAAGGGGACCGCAGACGCATACCAGTATCACCCGCTGCCTGAGATCCCGTAGGCCTCTGCTCGGATGCGTCAACTCGAACGACGGGCCTCGCTGAGGCCACGGCAGTCGAGTGAACCGCCCCGGCCTTTCTGGAGACCCCAGTACCTGAGCCCCCGGACGAGCCAGGTCCGTTCACGTCACACCATCTCACGTCACCGTGTTGCCTCACCCCCTAGCGGATGAATCTGGAACCTTTCCATGGATCAAGTCCGACCTGATCGCGAGCCTGCTATGAGAGTCAACTGGATCGCCCCCATCGCTGGTTTCGCCGCAATTTCCCAGGCGATCCTGGTATTCGCTGTTGACCGACTCGCGGCGGGTAGGTCAGGCGTGGTTCGCGATCACGGACTGGAAGTCGAGGCGCTGGGAGCATATCGGCGCCTGCCTGCAAGGAAGAGCGCATCGACAGGAGCCCGTCTGTTGTACCGAAGGCCTCAGCGTCGGGCTCAACACCCCTAGGTGCCTCCACTCTGTTGCCTTCCTTTCTCACTCACATCCCTTTCCATGTGAACTTCGTACTGGGCTGTCTCACCGTCACCAAGATTCCAAAGCCTCCAGGTCACAAGCTGCCGTCCGTCTGCAAGACGGTCAGAGCTGATGACTCCCCGCAGCGGACCCACTGCCGAGATGCTGCCGTGGTACCCTGGCGGGAACGTAAACATGAGTGAGGCGCTCCGCGTGCCATGCCCAAAACCGTAGCTCCCGAAGTCCGCACCTTCCTTGAAGAGCGGGTCCCACAGGCCCTTCCATCGGTACGCAACTGACATCTCCAGCGAACTCATCGGTGGGACAGGCGGCATGAACACTGCATAGACGGTATGCTGGTGCGCCTCCATCTCAGGAAACACTTGGATGATGTTGATCTGCTGCGATGAGTTCGGCGGTGTGCCGGTCATATGGAGTTCCTCGAACCTGGCTTCTGGAACCTGCCCGAGGGCTCCAACACTGAACGGAAACGCAACTAGCGGTCGGTCCGTCGCGTTCCGGAGCACGAAGGTTCGCCAGACCCGCCCATCTGCGATGTCGTACCGAACGGTGGACTCGACGACTTCCCATGACTCAGCGGCACCTGTGTCCAGGTATCTCAGTAGCAGAACGGCTTTCGCAAGGCTGCTCTGCGCGTACAGCGCCTGGGCTCTGGAAACGAATGTCATGCCAAGCGTGCTGAGCGCGAAGGCCCCGGCAACGCCCACTGCCGCGGCGCGACTTGGGAAAACATACGCCATGGCGCCGGCCGCCACCAGTGTAGCTGGGAGAGAAAGCAAGGCACCGCGCCAGACATCCCGCAATCTGATCCCTGACGTGTATCTCAGGACGCGCCACAGGGCTGCTCTCACTTTCATCATTGCACGCCTCTTCCGACCACCGCTTCTCTTCCTCATGGCTTTGCCAGCTTCACGCTCAATCTCCGGCATTGGGGGCGGAAGGGGATGTCACCTGCGACTTTCCACCTGTAGGCCATAGTGTCCGAGTCCAGATCCTCGATAGCAGAGTCCTCGACAACGGTCTCTCCCGCGACCCCCTGGACGAGTTCTAGACTTGGCGCTTGCCTCCATCTTTTCGGTACCGTGACCACAATCCCGAGCTCTCGTGACGGACGGTCGGTCTGCAAGTCCAGTTGCATGCTCTTCCCATCCCTGATGGACTCAAACCGGTCCTTCGCATCGACAAGCACCTTGTACTGAAGCACACAACCCGCCTTCAGTTCAGGCGTGAACAGCACGGGAACTTGGTAAGTCTCGTGCGCCTGGAAGGCCACTCTGGGGACGATTTGCACGGCCCCGGCTGCTGTAGCGCCATGGGCTTCACACCGGCTGATATCGGCCGGCTCGCAGCCCGCGAGATGGAAGAGCAACACATCGCCGAGAACAGGGCGACCGTCAGCACGCGCGTCGAGCGTCCGGATTTCTCTTCCTGCGTGCAGCACGTAGCAGGCTGTGACCTTGTCGTACGTGAGTGCGTCCACTGTTGATTGAATGCGAGACACAGCCAATTGCGAAGACGCATCCTGTACGCGCTCTCTGGTAATCCCGTCCTTCTTCCGCAGTTCAATCGAGAACACGAGGAACACGCTACTGGCGGCAATCATGACGTAGCCGCCCGCCACCACGCCACCAAGAGCCCCGAATAGCCAATCGAAGAGGAAGCCGGCCGCAGTCGATGGGACTACCGAGTAGGCCCCGGTCCAGAGTAGATAGAGGCGCCCGGTGAGTGATGCTTTGAACACGTCTCGGGCTCTATGCTGCAGCCTCCGAGTGAATCGCAATGCCATGGCTCCAGTCTAGGACCTCTGCATTCGCGCGCCAAGTACTCAGCAGACTGTCTGCGAATCAGTCCGTACCCAACTGACGCCCCCAGTCGAGAGTCCACCGTCCGGGCTAGTCTGCGCCCGGCGTTGGCGATGCCAGCCAACGGCGCCGGGGTCAGATCTTCACTTTTGGTGTTTCTCATTCTCAGCAATGCGCTTCGCGATCATGCTGATGGTCGAGTAGTGGAGACCGAGGAAGTCAGCGACTGCTTGAAGCGTGTACTCATGGACGCGGGTGGCTGCGTGGATCTGCCGGTCACGTGCCTTCTTGTCTCGCACCTTGGAGAAGAGCTCGTCAAGGCTCGGTCGGGTGGCGAGCCGCTCGCGGCGCGGGACCTCTTTCAGCGCCTCGTAGTCCGAGAGCAGTGGCTTGAGCTTGTCCACGAACTCGTCGCTGCCCAGCAGGATGCCACCCCGCAGCTCGGCCCACGCGTCGACGCCACGGCCCTGCTTCACGAACTTGCGGTAGAGCTCGATCGCGCGGCGAGGGCTCCGATGAAACTGCGTGAGGATCCAGCTCGTCGTGAGGAAATCGGGCGCGTCCACCATGCCCGCCGTCGCACGGTAGCTTGACCACGACCAGTCGCGGGCGCTCCGAACAGCTCGTGCCCGTACGGGGTTCAACACCACGTACCGCGCGAGCTCGAGCAGATGAGATTCCTTCTCGACGAGGATCGCTTTGAATCGACCTTGCAGCACATGGCCTGTTCGCATGTGCCGGCGGTTGAATGCCTGGGTGTAGACGCCGTTCAAGTGACGCATTCCGCGCGATAGGTTGGCCTCCGGCGTCTCGACGAGAAGGTGGTAGTGGTTCGTCATCAGACAGTAGGCGTGACAGACCCAACCGAAGCGCCTGACCGTGTCGCCGAGCGTCTCGAGGAACAGCTTGCGGTCTGGGTCGACGAGGAAGATGCCCTGCCTGGCGTTGCCGCGGCTCGTGACGTGGTACAACGCGCCTTCGTACTCCACACGCAGGGGTCGTGCCATGGGAGCAGTCTACCCGATTCGACACGTGAAATGAAGATCTGACCCCCTGGCGTCTCACGGCAGTTCGAGTCCCCTCAGGTCTCGGCTCGCGGAAGCTACTTGGGAAAGGCACTCTGGATCTGGTACGCCTGACGTCACCGTACCTAGAACCTTCGTGCGACGGTTCGCGGAGTCGCTGCACTGAGTTCGAATCCCTTAAGCTCAGTCGTGAGAGGTCTACGAGACACGATGAGTGCGGCTCAGCATCCGCGGATGCGTGACCGGAACGGACGCTGCGACCGTGGTACCCTACCACAGCAGAAGGGGGCGGCGTGAAGGGCGACATCCATGAAGTCAGATACGATGACTGTCAGAGCGACCGCTCTTTGACAGACGTTATCGCCCGGCTTGAGAGCGCGCTGAACGCAGTCGGCACGCGTGTCCACGTGAATCCGAGTTCGCGGGTACGCCGGTGGCTAGATCCGCTTCGTCGTCTTCAGGCCGCCGACCGACGGTCGGCTCTTGAGATGATGGTTCCTAGTCTCCAGCAAGGAAGATTCGAACACCCATACCAGGATTCGTTTCGCGCTCTAGTCGATGCAAGGATGTTCATCGAGATCATTGAGCAACTTCTCGGCGACTTAGGGGAATCCGAGATACGAGATCTTGTTTCCGGAAACCTGTATCCGGGAGACGACAGCCTAGACAGCCGAGCAAGGGACAGGGAGTTTGAGCTCTTCATTGCCGCATTAGGGCGGCGTTCAGGGTTGACCACTCGATTGGCAGAGCCAGACGTCCTCTTCGACACGGGTCAGCTGACCTTCTCTGTCGCCGCAAAGCGGCTGAGTGGCTCGGGGGGAGTCGAGAAGAACCTGTCGAAGGCGGCAAAGCAGATTGCGGGTGCGAATGTCCCTGGCCTGGTTCTCATGGACGTATCGCGGATTCTGGATCCTACGGGGACCCTTGTTGTGCATTGGAGGAATGCCCAGCATGTCGTTGGCGGTCATTTGGCGGCCTTCATCCATAGCGAGCACAACCAGGCGCTTCAGAGACCCAGGAGCGATCTTGCGTGTGGCGTCATTCTTCGGGCAGTGTTCCCTCTCATCTCAGAGGGCTTCAGGTACGGAACGTTCGAGACGTGGCATGCAGTCGTCACAGCCTGGGGAGACGCTAACCTGACGAATTGCCTGCTAGAGCGGTTGCTGAGAGGGGCAGAAGGAACCTAGGGCCTTGACCTCGCCTACAGACGCTCTTCGCGCGGTGAGTGCAGATGCGTGGCCGGTGGGGGAGCACGCTTTTCGGTCGCCCAGGCTCGGTGTATACTTGGTCCAGCAGAGGGTTGCGGGCATTACGCAATGCGGAGCAGGGTAGCCCTAGCGACATCACTGGGACTCGGAAAGCGAGATCAGAGGTGGTAGCTATGGTGAAACAAATGCTCAGTTGGGCCAGGAGACTGGCACCTGCTGCCCTAGTTGTGGCTGGCTGGATTGCGTTCGTAGGCGGCATCTGCACGCAGATGGCATGGCTGAAGGTCGCTCTGCTGTCGGTCGCTAGGGTCCTGCCCACAGCCCTCTGTATCTGCTGAGCGTGTGGTAGCGCGCGGACTCAGGGTTGATACCTGCGGACACGACATGCCCGAGTACTCGCCGTGCGCTGCGTAGCTCGCCGTGACCCTACTGTGGATCAGCGGTCGAGCGATGTGACAGCCACTCCAGGCAACGGGGTCAGATCTTCACTCTTGGTGTTTCTCGTTCTCAGCAATGCGCTTCTCGATCATGCTGATGGTCGAGTAATGGAGACCGAGGAAATCAGCTACTGCCTGAAGCGTGTACTCGTGGGCGCGGGTGGCTGCGTGGATCTGCCGGTCACGTGCCTTCTTGTCTCGTCCCTTGGAGAAGAGCTTTTCAAGACTCGGCCGGGTGGCGAGCCGTGACCTCGTCCACAGCGCAACGCCCCCACCGGCGCTGGCCCTGGCCGCTTGCGCAATGGAAACGTCATGGTCACGCCTGCGTATCGCCCTGCCGAGCAGGCGCTAGCTGTCCGCGCAGCGGGCCATCGGCGCGGACAGCCGCAGTCTGCGCAGACCGAGCGAACTTGCGCAGACCCTAGCCGCTTGCGCAGCCGCCCATAGAGTGCAAGCGGCCTATTTCCCAACGCAGAACCGCGAGAAGATCTGCTCGAGAATCGACTCCGAGAGATCGATCCCCTGGAGTTCCCCGGCCGCATGGAGCGCTGCGCGGAGCTCTTCGGCCGCGATGTCGGCCGTCACCCCAGACTCGAACGCAGCGGCGGCTCGGTCGAGGGCCTCGGCCAACCTCCGCAGGAGATCGCGCTCCCAGGTGTCGAGAAGCAGCACCGTGTTGCGAGATGGGACACCGCCGGAGACGAGGAGCCCGAGAATCCTCTCCCGCAACTCCAGAAGACCTTGTCCGTCACGCGCCGAGACGTCGAGCGTGTCGATCGCCGTCCCGGGCAAGGCCGAGCTGCCCAGGTCGTCGCGCAGGTCGCTCTTGTTGCGAACGACAATCGTCGGCACGCCCCAATCGCGCAGGAGAAGCTCCCGATCGTCGTCCTCTAGGGCGACGCTGCGATCGAGGAGGAGAAGGACGAGGTCGGCGCGCTTCGTCGCGGCCTCGGCGCGCCGGACGCCTTCGGCCTCCACCTCGTCCGTCGGCACTCGCAGTCCAGCCGTGTCAATCAGGCGGACGGGAATCCCGCCGATCGACGCCACTTCCTCCACGGTATCCCGCGTCGTGCCGGGTGTCGGCGCCACGATCGATCGTTGTTCGGACAGCAGCGCGTTCAGGAGTGTCGACTTGCCCACATTCGGGCGCCCGATGATGGCCACGGTGAGGCCTTCGCGCACGACGCGCCCCTGCTCGCCGCGCGCGCGCAGCTGCGCCGTCCGTTCCGCAAGGGCTTGCACGCGCGGCAGGAACTCATCGACGTTGACGTCAAGATCCGGGAAGTCGATGTCCACTTCCAGGTCCGCGAGGAGCGCCTCGAGCGTCGTGCGCAGACTCGCGATGTCGTTGGAGAAGCGGCCGCCAAGTCGGTCGACGGCGGCTTCGAGGCCTAGCGCGGTCTGTGCCCGCACGATGTCGAGCACCGCCTGGGCCTGATCGAGGGAGATGCGCCCGTTGAGAAAGGCCCGCTGGGTGAACTCGCCGCGCTCCGCAAGGCGGGCTCCCGCCCCGAGGACTGCGTCCAGCACGGCACGCGCAGCCGCGATCCCGCCATGGCAGCTGAACTCGACCACATCTTCGCGCGTGTACGTCCGCGGCGCTCGCAGGACGGAGACGAGCACCTCGTCCACGATCTCGTCATCGACGACGACGTGCCCGTAGTGAATCGTGTGGCTCGGCTGGGCGGAGAGCGCAGCGCCTCGCGGAGAGCGGAACGCGCGGTCGGCGATGAGGATGGCGTCCGGTCCGCTCAACCGGACCACGGCGATTCCGCCCTCCCCCATCGGCGTGGAGATGGCGGCCATCGTGTCCCCGAGCACTATTCCCCGCCTGACTCGGGACCCGACTCCGGCTCCATCACGACGCGTCGTCCATCCCCCACGCCGATACTGTAGGTTCGCACACCAGGGTAGTTGGCCAGCGTCTCGTGGATCATCCTCCGCTCGTGCGCCGGCATCGCATTCAGTTGGACTCGCTTGCGTTCGCGCACGACGTCCTCGGCCTTCGATAGAGCGAGGCCAATGAGCTCCGCGCGGCGGCGTTTCACGGCTCCATTCGCGTCGAGGACGATCTCGAAGTCCGCGCCCATCTTGCGGTGGACGGCGCCGCGCAACAAGTGCTCCAACGCCGCCAGGACCGGCCGCTCCTCGGGCAGCGTGAGCACGTTCCCGACGAGATTGACGTACAGCCCGTCGTTGCCCTCCGAGTCGATCTCGAAGAGAACGTCCTCCTCGAGCATGCCGAACACGGCACGGAGAAAGGTCTCAGCTTCCTTCCGGGCTTCGTCCGGGATCATCGCCGTCCCCCAACTCGAGGTCGCCCTCCGAGGTTGCGGCTGTGAGGCGGTCGGATCGGGCAAGCTGACGATTGACCACGGCCTGCTGAGCCGCCTGCGCCCCCGTGGTCAAGAGATAGTACAACCACAGACCCGCTGGGAACCGCCACAGCAGGATGGCCATCAAGACGGGGAAGACGTAGCCGAAGTACTTCGTCCCCGGCGCGCCGTCGGAACCGGTCTGCGGGGTGAGCTTCCACTGCTGCACGATCATGATCGCCGTCGTCAGGATGACGAGGATGAAGTACGGATCGTACAGGCTGAGGTCGGGCATCCACAGGAACCCGGGAGAGAGGTGGATCCGCTCGCCCGCATAGAGGATCGCACGCCAGATGATGAAGATGATCGGCAGCTGGATCACCATCGGCAGGCATCCACTCATGGGGTTGATGCCCTCTTTCTTGTACAGCTCCATCAGGCGCTGCTGCAAGAGCTGCTTGTCGTCCTTGAACCGCTCCTGAACCCGCTTCATCTTCGGCTGCAGGCGCTGCAGCTTGGCCATGGAGTGCATCTGCTTGTTCATCAACGGGTACAACAGGACGCGCGACAGAATCGTGAACAGGATGATGGCCCAGCCGTAGTTTCCCGTCGCGCGGAAGAGGATGTCAATGAACTGGATGACGGGGATCATCAACCGCGCGCCGACGCCGGGCCGATCCAAAGCCTGCAGGCCGGCTTCCTGCATCAGGAGGAATCGGCGGCGACCGCCGTAAAGCATGCTCTTCGCGCTCGTCTTTGCCTGTGGCTCTGCGGTGAAGGCAAAGCCGAAGTGCTGCGAGCCCGACGCCGTTCGTTCGAACGTCGGGAGCATCGTGGCGCCCGCCCCCGGCGCGAGGAAGAACACCGTCTGCTTGTCCATCAAACCGACGCCGCCGAACGTTTGGTACGACTCGCGGGCGAGCAGCAGCGTCCCTGGCTGCCCGTCAAACAAGTACGTGATCTCCAGTCCGCCGGCCTTCTGGACATAGTTGCCGACCGTCATCTGCACCTGAGCCGCGGCGGCCGTCGGGTTGTTGACAGAGAGCTCGAACCCGATGGTGTAGACAGCGTCGGGGGCAATGGTGTAGCGCTTCTCGATCGCGGTCCCGGCCACGCTGCCCTGGAAGACGGCGCGGAAGACGCCCGTGGCCTCGTCAACGCCAACGTCGATGAGTTGGTAACGCCCCTCTCGTTCGCCATTCACGGAGAGGGCAAACGGGAAGACCGCGTCGGCGACGTACTGACGCGCGAACGTCTTCACGTTCGTCGTCGTGCCGGGGACCAGTTCGGAGACCGTGGAACCGTACGGCGCAAACGACAGGAAGGCGGACTTCATGACCCCACCCTGCTCCGAGAGGATGATTCGAGCAAGAGGCGTCGTCACCTCGATGTCGAGGAATCCATCGCGCGGCGGCAGCTTCTCGAACGTGATGTCGCGCGGTGCTGCAACCGCCGCGCAGGACAATATGGCCAAACCAAGACACACCCATCCCAAAACGATTCGGCGCTTTCCCACAATGACCTCCAGAACAGAGAGTACCCGCCCCGCCCAGAGCGCGCAACTCCGTTGAACAGGGCATTCGGATGCACTACACTCGGGCTCGCCCATGTTCACAGGAATTGTGCAAGCGACAGGCTCCGTGGTGCGAATCTCGGCCACCGCCATCGAGGTCGCCCTCACGGGCGACCTGCGCCGCTCCCTCGCCGTGGGAGGGAGCATCGCGGTGAACGGCGTGTGTCTGACAGCTCGCGAGGTCGGCGCGAGCTCGTTTTCGGCCGATGTCTCTCGGGAAACGTTGTCGCGAACGACGTTTGGGACCCTTCGCGCCGGGATGGCGGCCAATCTGGAGCTACCGTTGACCGCGGACCGCGGATTCGACGGGCACTGGGTGCTGGGGCACGTCGACGCCGTCGGGCGGATCCGCAGTCTTCACCGGGAGAAGGAGGCATGGACCCTCATCGTCTCCTTCCCGCCCGCGGGGCATCGATACGTTGTCGACAAGGGGTCGATCGCCGTAGATGGCATCAGCTTGACGCCGTTCGATGTCCGCGAGGACAGCTTCCGCTGCGCCATCATCCCCGAGACGTTCGAGAAGACGTGCCTTCGCGAACGGCGGGCGGACGATCCGGTGAACTTGGAGTACGACATTCTGGCGAAGTACGTGGAGAGGATGATGCGCGATGTTCGTGCCTATTGAAGAGGCGATCCGCCGCTACGCCCGAGGAGAGATCCTCGTCCTGGTGGACGACGAGAACCGCGAGAACGAGGGCGACCTCGTGATGGCGGCCGAACACGTGACGCCCGACGCGGTCAACTTCATGGTCACCTACGGGCGCGGCCTCGTCTGCGTCCCGGTCACGGAGGAGCGAGCGCGAGAGCTTGTCCTCGCGCCGATGTGCGTGGAGAACACGGCCGTCCACGGCACGCACTTCACGGTGTCGGTCGACGCACGGCACGGTATAGCGACCGGGATCTCGGCCTTCGACCGCGCGCAAACGATCCGGCTGCTCATCGAGGAGGACACCCGACCGGACGACCTCGCGCGTCCGGGCCACATCTTCCCACTCATCGCTCGCGACGGCGGTGTCCTGCGCCGCGCCGGGCACACCGAAGCCACCGTCGACCTCGCTCGACTCGCCGGCCTGAAGCCGGCGGCCGTCTTGTGCGAGATCCTGAACGACGACGGAACCATGGCTCGGCTGCCGGAACTCGAGACGTTCGCGAAACAGCACGACCTGGTGATCGCCAGCATCGCGGACCTCATCGCCCATCGCAAACGCACCGAGCACCTCGTGTGCCGCATGGCCACGGCCGAACTTCCGACGGCGTACGGCAACTTCCGCATCATGAGCTACACCAGTCCGGTGGAGGACGGAGAGCACGTCGCACTCGTGCGCGGCGACGTCGCTGGGAAAGAGAACGTGCTCGTCCGGGTGCACTCCGAGTGTCTGACCGGCGACGTCTTCGGCTCGTATCGGTGCGACTGCGGGGCGCAATTGGCTCGGGCTCTGGACATGATCGACAAGGAGGGTCTCGGCGTTGTGGTCTACATGCGCCAAGAAGGCCGCGGCATCGGGCTTCGGAGCAAGCTCTGCGCCTACGAGCTGCAGGATCAAGGCCTCGACACCGTGGAAGCCAACGAGCGGCTCGGCTTCGACGCCGACCTGCGTGACTACGGCATCGGAGCGCAGATCCTCTGCGACCTCGGACTCACGTCGATTCGACTCCTGACGAACAACCCGAAGAAGGTCATCGGCCTCTCGGGGTACGGGCTGACGATCGTCGAGCGGGTGCGCATCGAGATCACGCCGAACGACTACAATCGCGAGTATCTGCGGACCAAGAAAGAGAAGATGGGACACCAGCTGGACAAGGTCTAGGAGACGAACGGGGACGGGAGGACGCGATGGGGAAGGTATTCGAAGGCAAGTTGGATGGGAGCGGACTCCGCATCGGCATCGTCGCGAGCCGCTTCAACCATCTCATCACCGGGCAGCTCCTGGATGGAGCTCTCGACCGGCTCCGCCGATCGAACGTCCCGGAGAAGTCGACCGACGTGTGCTGGGTGCCCGGCGCGTTCGAGGTGCCCCGAGCGGTCAAGGAAATGGCGACGACCGGAAGGTACGACGGCATCCTCGCCCTCGCGGCGGTGATCCGCGGCGCAACGCCCCACTTCGAGTACGTGGCGAGCGAGATCAGCAAGGGGATCGCACGCATCAGCCTCGAGGCCGACGTCCCGGTGACGTTCGGCGTCATCACCGCGGACACAATCGAGCAAGCCATCGAGCGAGCGGGAACCAAGTCCGGGAACAAGGGGGCTGACGCCGCCGAGGGCTTGATCGAGATGATCAGCGTCCTGCGACAGGTCCGATGAGCTACGACCGAGTCCGGGGAATGTACGACATTCTCCCCGACGAGATCCCTTGGTGGAGACTCGCCGAGGAGGCGGTGCGTGAAATCGCGCGTCGCTGCCACTACCACGAGGTGCGTTTTCCCGTCGTGGAGCCAACCGAGCTCTTCTCGCGCGGAATCGGCGAGTCCACCGATGTAGTGACCAAGGAGATGTACACGTTCCCTGACCGGAAGGGGCGCAGCCTGACGCTGCGGCCGGAAGGCACGGCGTCGGTCGCCCGGCTCTACCTCACCCACGGGCTCGCGGCCAAAGCGCCATTCCAGAAGCTCTTCTACCTCGGACCGATGTTCCGCTACGAGAAACCGCAGAAAGGGCGCAATCGTCAGTTCCACCAGTACGGCATCGAGGTCCTCGGAGTTCTCGATCCCGTGGTGGACGCCGAGGTCATCGGATTCGCCTGGTCGCTGATGGAGCACCTCGGCCTCGGCGGTCTGCGCCTGCGCCTCAACTCGATCGGCTGCTCCGAGGATCGCGCCACCTATCGCGAGATCCTGCGCGAGTTCTTCGCTCCGTCGGCCGATCGGATGTGCGCCGACTGCCGCCGCCGGCTCCTGGAGAACCCGCTGCGAATCCTCGACTGCAAGGAAGAGATCTGCCAGCCACTCATCGCGGGGGCGCCGGGCAGCATGGACTCGCTCTGCCCCGAGTGCGCCGGCCACTTCGCCGCCGTGCGCCAGTGGCTTGACCGGCTCGGTCTCCGCTACGACATCGACCCCCGCCTCGTGCGCGGCCTCGACTACTACACGCGAACGGTGTTCGAACTCGTGTCGTCCGACCTTGGAGCCCAAGATACGCTCCTCGGCGGCGGGCGTTACGACGACCTGATCGAGATGCTCGGCGGCCCGCCCACTCCCGGAATTGGGTTCGCCGGCGGATTCGAACGCCTCGTCTTGGCGCTCCAGGAACGAGGCTGCAAGCCGCCCATCGAGCGCCTCGACCTGTACCTTGTGCCCTTCGGGGACGAGGGGCGTCGGGCGGGCCTTGCGCTCGCCGGGACTCTGCGGAAACGCGGCGTGTCCGTCGACCTTGACGTACGCGGACGCAGTCTTCGGAAACAGCTCGAGGCGGCGAACGAGATGAACGCGCGGCACGTGCTCGTCTTGGGCGACGAGGAGGCCCGGACCGGACGCGGCAAGGTGAAGGAGATGGACACGGGCGTCGAGCGGGAGTCTTCTCTCGACGTCGATGCCCTCATCACAGTCCTCGGAGGCTGAACGGAGACGAGAATGGACCTTAAGATTGTGCCCATGGAGAACCCCGACGGGTTGAACGTGATCCTCGGGCAGAGCCACTTCCTCAAGACGGTCGAGGATCTGCACGAGGCGCTGATCAACTCGGTGCCCGGGATCCAGTTCGGCCTTGCCTTCTGCGAGGCGTCCGGCGACTGCCTCGTCCGCCACAGCGGCACCGAGCCTACCCTGGAGGCACTCGCAGTGCGCAACGCTGCGGCCATCGGCGCCGGGCACTCGTTCCTCATCGTGCTCGGGAACGCGTTTCCGATCAACGTCCTCGCCTCCGTCAAGGCCACCGTGGAGGTCTGCTCGATCTTCTGCGCCACGGCGAACGCTCTTGAGGTCGTGGTGGCGGAGACGCCGCAGGGACGTGGAATCCTCGGCGTCATCGACGGCGCCGCCCCGAAGGGCGTGGAGGGCGCGGACGGGGTGGCGTGGCGCAAGGGATTCTTGAGGAAGATCGGGTACAAATTGTAGCGGAGGATCGATGAAGCTCAGACTACGCGGCGACGCAATTTGGAAGGGGCTTTTCCGCGTTGTCCGCTACCGGACGGTGTGGGTCGCCGCTGTCATCGCGGTCCTCGCCGCCTTCGCCTACATCTACACGCGCGACGTGCCGCTGCGAAGCTCGTACTTCGATCTCCTGCCGAAGAACGACCCGCTCATCCTCGCGTACCAAGAAAACCAGATCTACCTCGCCTCGACGGATTCGGTCGTACTTCTCCTCACGCTTCGCGATTCGGAGGGCATGACTCTCGACGAACGTAAGGCGACTCTGCTCCAGGCCGCGGAAGCGATCGCACGGCCCCTGCGCGCCGATCCGGAGTTCAAGTCCGTGATCTACCTCATTGAGCCGGCGCCCGCCATCCCCGACCAGTACGTCGCGCTGTGGCGCCTCGACAGAGAGAGTCTCGCCAAGATCGAGGACAGCGTCGCTCTCGTCCGCGAGTCGTTCGGACAGACCGTCGCGAGCGTCCCGACGGACGTGAACCTCGCCGGGGTGTACCACGCCACGAGCTCGATGGTCGACGACGTCGTGGCCGGCGGCTTCTCCTTCGCGAGCGGCGGCACGCCCCCCGATCTTTCGAGCCTCCTTACCCTCAACCAGGCTGTGCTCGCGGGCACCGACCGTCTCTCGGAGTTCCCGCGAATGACCGAGGCGGTGAGTCAGATTGCCGACCTGCTCGCGCCAACGGCTCAAGTCGCGCGCGAAGGGATCCCGTTCTTCTCCCGCGACGCGACGAGTCTCCTCATGAGCGCGTTGCCGCAACAAGCGGCTCAGGTGAGCGTCGCGTACTGCCGGAAGGTCCAAGAGACCCTCCAGAAGGACCTTGATCAGGTGGATCTCGCCGTGCTCGGGGTGACGGTCGGCGTCGCAGGCTCGTACTCGTTGATCGCCGAGACGAACGACGTTGTTAGCCGCGACATGCAACGCACGGGGCTGATCACGGCCGCCGGCGTGATGGTCGTCTTTCTCATCTCGTTCGGCTCCGTCCTCTACAGTCTGATCGCCACGATTCCCCTCCTCGTCGCGCTCCTGTTCACGTCCGTGTGGACGAAGGGCGCGCTCGGAGGCTTCAACCTCCTCACCACGTTCGTTCCCTCGCTCATCCTCGGAATGGGTGACGACTTCGCCATTCACCTCATCTCGCGCTACACCGAGGAACGCAGCCACGGACTGACGTTCAGCAAGTCGTTGTTCATCATGCTGGCTCGCAAGGGGCCGGCCATCTTCCTCGGCGCCACGACGATCTTCCTCGTGTTCCTCGGCCTCCTCACCGCGCGTTCCCGCGCCCTGTTCGAGTTGGGCGCCATCGCCAGCGTCGGCATCATGCTCGCCATTCTCAGCGCCCTCGTGCTCATTCCGACGTTGCTGACGTTGTCAAGATTCCTGCGCGGCAGACGGCGGCGACGAGAGAAGGTCGCCGCGCTTTCCCCCCACTTCGCTGGCTTCTTCCGGGCGTTGACCCACCCCGTCGGGGCCACAGTGGTCGTGGTGGTCATTGGCTGCGTCACCGGGCTCGCCCTGTACCTCGCCACCGGCGTGCGCTTCCAGTTCTCGTCGAACGACCTTGTCCCACGCACGCAAAGCAACGAGAACCTCGACAAGATCCTCACGTCGTTCGAACTCGGCGGCGCGAACGCGCAGCTCGGCACAAGCTTCCTCTTCTTCGCTAGGACGGAGGGAGAGATGGCGGAGTTGGGGCGCCGCCTCGCCGTGCACCCGCTCGTCTTGGCCGTAGACTCGGCAGTGCAGTACCTGCCGGCGAACCTTGCAGAGCAGCAGGCGGCGCTGCGCGAGGTGAACCTGACGGCCTACGCGGACCAGCTCGCCGCGCTCGATCGAAGCCTCGCGGCACGCGACGAGCTGCTTCTAGAAACCCGCACCCTCTTGACGCGGTTGACCCTCGTGCAGTACGCAGCAACTCTGAATGGCTACGCCAAACTCGGTTTCCAGGCCTCCGAGGCCGAGGGCCAGCTCCTCGAGATTCAGACCGCGCTGCGCACGATCGACGTGCCCTCGGCGCGCGTTGCGACGCAGGAGCTCGAGTCTGCCGTCCGGTCGCTCGACACCCGGCTGGCCGGCGTTCGCGACCTTCCGCCCGCCGAGACGCTCCTACGCGACATTCTCCGCAGCCTCCCCGCCGAGATTAGGACACGCTACTTGACGGAAGACGGCCGCTACATCGTGCGCGCCCGCATGAGCCCCAACCTGTACGGCCGATCGAACCTGATCGGGTTCATCCAGTTCGCGGACTCGATTTCGTCCGACTATTTCGGCGTCCCGCTCGTCGTCCGCGACCTGGAGAGCGTGATGAAGCGCGACTTCTTCATCTCGACCGCCTTGGCCGCCCTTCTCATCTCGTTCATCGTGTGGCGGTCCTTCCGCACGCTGCCCAAGACGCTGCTCGCGCTCTCCCCCGTGATCCTCGGCTACGTGTGGATGCTCGGCGGGATGAGGCTTCTCGGCGTCCACTTCAACTTCATCAACATCACGATCTCGCCGCTCCTCATCGGCCTGGGGATCGAAAGCGGCGTGACGCTCCTCTTTCGCTACAAGGAAGAGCAAGAGAAGGACCGACACGACGCCATGGTCCGCGCCGGAGCGACGACGATCGTCGCTATTCTGGCCTCCATGTTCACGACGATGCTCGTTTTCGCATCGCTCCTGCTCGCGCGCACGCCGGGGTTGCGTTTCCTCGGGACGTGCGCCCTGCTCGGCATCGGGTTCTCGCTCCTCATCACGATCGTCTTCATCCCCGCCGCCACGGCCCTCACGCATCCGGGCGAACGCGCGAGGAAGGGGACCGCGACCGACTGAGACTCCACCGGCGCACCACCGGCGGCAGCCCGTCGGGCGACGCCTTCACACGCTTGCCATCGCCGAATCGCGATCTCTCCACGCGCCTCCCCTACGGTGAGGTCATAGCTCTGCGGACGAGAGGAGACGAAAACCACATGCAGGACAACGGAGAGGATAGAAGGCGGCGACCGATACGACTCGAATGGCTGCTCTCGCGGGTCGATCACGTGGCAGCGTGGATCTCAGCCGCGATCATGGTCCTCTACATCGTGAGCGGATACGGAATGACCCAGGCCGCCCGCGCTCAAACGCTCACCGGAGGCCTGATGACGCCGGGGCGGGCCTTCACGTTGCACAACAACCTCTACATCCCACTCCTGATCACGTTCGCCTTCCATACGTTCATGGGTCTGCGCCGCGTCCTGATTCGGACCACAAGACGCAAGCTCGTCGCGGGGTGGATGACTGCGGGAATCGGAGCCGTGGCGCTCGCCTACTTCGCGCTTCTCGGGGGAGTCTAGCGGCCGCGGCTCCGACGCGGACGGCGCCGAGATGAAAGAAGGAAGGGCCACGGGCGGATGCCCGAGGCCCTAGCGCTTCAGATGAGAATGAAGTCTAGAGGTGCGTCTGAACTTCGGCGAGCAGCTTCCGCGCGTTGTCTTGCGCGTAGGCGTTCATGAGCGGGTACTTGGTGCCGATCGGCTCGGCAAGCACGGCCTGAAGCACGGCAGCAGCCTCGGCCCACATGTCCTTCTCCATGTAGTAGAACTCGGCGATGAACGTGCGGTTCTCAAAGTACTCGTTCGCTCCAACGAGCGCGGGCTGGCAGTCGCCGCAGGCGCTGCAGACGGGTTCGGTCACGACGTGGCAGAGGAATTGGAGCGCCTTATCCATGTCCTTGCCGATCGGAAGGCCGGACCAGTAGGCGCCGAGCGAGCGGTACGAGCCGCCGGCAACGTAGCCTGGATCCAGCTCGAGAGTGCGCTCGGACATCGCCTGCGTCTTCGCCGGCACGCCGGCGAACACAGCCGCGAGCGCGTTCTTCTGCGACACGCGCAGCCAGTTGGCCGTCGCCCAGTAGAGGGCGGCGACGTCGGTCTCGGCCTTGGCGGCGTCGACGAAGCCCTTCTTCTCGAGTTCGGCGAACGCGGGGTTCATGCGCAGGCTCTTGAGTCCCCAGTGCTTGCCCCTGAGGTAGGTCGCCTCGTTCGTCTCGGGGGTGTAAAACACGTTCGCCAGGGTGTAGTACGCCTGAGACAGCTTCGTGACGACGTCCTTCAGGCTGGCGTCGACGACGAATTTGCCTACATCTTCTTCGTTCTCTTCGTTCAGGGCGTCGGTCACGCCGAGCGCCGAACGCAGGGTGCTGATGACCTCGAGCAGTTGCTCGCGCCCCGCGTCGGTGTAGGTCACAGCGATGTTGTCGTTCTGGAAAAGGGCGAGCGCCTCGCCAAGCGTCATCGCAAGGCCGCTCGCGCCGATCGCACAGAGGGTAACCAGCGCGAGCCCAAGAATCTTCTTCATCATGTTGGACCTCCTAGATAGAGTCCGCATCCTCATCGTCCCGGCCTTGCCGGTTCCAGCATTGCTGGTTCCGGCCTCGCCGGCTCCGGCATTGCCGGCTCCGGCCGCGCCGATCTTGGCACCGAGCCTAGAGATGCTTCTCCACGTCCGCGAGGAGCTCGCGGGCCAGGACCTGGTCGAACGCGTTGTACAGCGGATAGAGATCGCCGACCAGCTCGTCGAGGATGCTCTGGAGCACGCGGGCAGCTTCGGTCCACTCGGACTTCTTCATCAGGTAGTACTGCGCGAAGATGAGGCGGTTTTCGAAGTACTGGTTGCAGTCGGGATCGAACGGGCACACGGCGCACTCAACGCAGGTCGCGGGTTCGGTGAGCACCGGACAGAGGTAGGACAGCGCGCGCGGCAGGTCTTGCCGATACTGGATCAGGGGTAGCGACGGCAGGCTGCCCCAGAATGCGGCGAGCGAGCGGTACGCGCCGTACGAGATGTACGCTGGGTTGATCTCGAGCGCTCGTTCGATCAACGCTTGAAGCTTCGGGGGATCGTTGCGGAAGACGGCGCCAAGAATGTCGGACTCGTCTTTGCGCGCCCAGTTGCCATACGTCCAATAGAGGGCCGCGACGTCGGTCTCCTGTTTGACCGCGTCGGCGAATTTGTCCCCGGATGTCTCGATCTGAGCGAACATCGGGTTCATCCGCAGGCTCTTCAGCCCCCACAGCTGCCCTCTGTCGAAGGCTGTCTTCGCCCCGTCCTCGCCGTGCAGGAACACGTCGCCGAGCGTGTAGTACGCCTGCGACAGCTTGTTCGCCAGATTCTTCTGCTCGACCGGGATGGCGAGCGCCGTGTAGTCGTCCTCGCTCGTCGGGTCGAACGAGGCCGTCACTCCCACCGCGTCCTCGAGAGCACTAATCGCGGTCTCGAGCGCACCGCGCCCGGCGTCGTCGTAGGTAATGGCCACGTCCCCGTCGTCGGGAATGAGCGCCAGGGCGGCATCGAGCGCCGCGTCGGCCCACGCGAGGGGAGCGATCGCGAGGCAGATGATGCCAGCAAACAAAGCCACTCGGTTCACCATTCGGGTCCCCCTCCTTGCCTCTCGAATGGCCCTGACTATAGCCGATCGCTTGAAGCGCTCAAACTCGGGCACGGGTCGGTTGGCGGCCATCCGCGGCTGTGCTATCCTTCCGCCACCTCATCGATAGGAAGGAGGAGTCGATGTCCAAGCCCGTTGTCGATCAGGACATGTGTGTTGGCTGCGGTCTTTGCGCCCAGGTGTGTTCGGACGTCTTCGAACTGAAGTCGGACGGCAAGGCCCACATCATCAAGGGCGCCGATTACGATGACGACTGCGTCCAGGACGCCGTCGATCAGTGCCCGGTCGGAGCGATCAGCGAGTAGAGTTGTCGGACGCGGAGAGCCCCGCGGCTCGAAAGCCGCGCGTTCTCCGCGTTTGGCTTGGTCGCGCCCGCCACCGGGCGGGCCGGCGGCTCATTGTCTCCAACTCCCGTCAAGGCTAGGATGATGCCGGGGAGGTGGCATGGCAAAACCGACGATCGGACTTGCTCTGTCAAGCGGCGGAGCGCGTGGGGCGGCACACATCGGCGTCCTTCGGGTTCTCGAGGAGAACGGCATCGTCCCCGATGTCATCGCCGGGACCAGCATGGGCGCCTACGTCGGCGGAGCCTACGCGTCGGGAGCCTGTCTCGATGACTTGGAAGCTGCGTGGCGTTCCATGTCGGTCCTGCGAGCGGCAAAGACTCTTCTCCCGACGATCCCTTGGTCGGGATGGACGTCGGGCGGCGAGATTGTGCGCACCTTGCGGCGAACGTTCGGTGACCGCCGCATCCAGGATCTCGACCGCCCCTTCGCGGCGGTGGCGACCGATCTGGAGTCCGGGACGCCCTACGTCATCACCGAGGGGAGCCTTGTCGACGCCGTGCGAGCCAGCCTCTCGGTGCCCGGGTTGTTCACGCCCGTTTGGCTGGACGACCACCTGCTCGTCGACGGCGGCGTCTCGGACCCTCTGCCGCTCGACGTCGTGCGCGAGATGGGCGCCGACATCGTCATCGCCATCGATGTCCTCGTCGACCCGGCGGAAGTCCACATGTCCGGTCTCCCGTACTTCGGGACCAAGGAGCGGCAGCTCGGAGTCGCCAAGAGTCCGCGTCCCGACGCGAGCTGCGCGCGCAGATACCACCCGAGCGTCTTCTCGGTCCTGTTCCAGATGTCGACCGTCTTCCAGAGGCGACTGTGCGATCTTGCTTTGGCCTCCTCCCCCCCCGACGTCCGCGTGAGGCCCGACTTCTCCGCGGATCCGCCCACCTACAGCCGCGTCGGCTGCGGAATCGAGGCCGGAGCGGAAGCAGCTCGACGTGCTCTCCCCGCGATCCGGCAGGCGATTGCCGCGGCCGGATAGGCCACGCCTGGACATGGCTGGCCGCTCCTCGCTCTACACAAAGATCGCCATCGGAGTTGTCGCCGTCTCGTCCGGCGCCGTCCTTGTTCGGCTCGCCGCTGGGGTGTCTCCGCTCGCCGTGGCCGCGTGGCGTCTCGTCCTCGCGTCCGCGATCCTGGTCCCGATCGCCCTAGCGCAGGGCAAGCTGCGCGCTCTCAAGCGGAAGGACCTGGCTCTCGGGGTGCTCAGCGGCGCGGCCCTCGCCGTCCACTTCGTCCTCTGGATCTCGTCGCTCGGCCTCACGTCGGTGGCAAGCTCCGTCCTCTTCGTCAGCACGCACCCGATCTTCGTCGGCGTGGGCGGCGCGCTTTTCCTCCGTGAGCGAGTCAGCCGTTGCCTCACTGTCGGCATCGCGGTGACTCTCGCCGGCGGAGTCCTCGTGGGCTTTGGCGATCTCCATCTTGGCGCGTGGACAGGCGACCTCCTCGCGCTCGGTGGCGGTCTGTTTGCCGCTGTGTACTTCCTCATCGGCCGCCGCCTGCGCCCTCACGTATCCCTTGTCGATTACACGGCCATCACCTACGGTACGGCGGCCATCCTCACGCTCGCGGCGTGCCTCGTCTTCCGCGTCCGCCTCGTCGGGTTCGCTCCGCCGACCTACCTATGGCTGGCGCTCCTCGCGATCGGCCCTCAGCTCATCGGGCACAGCACGTTCAACTGGGCCTTGCGGCACCTCCCGGCGGCCAAGGTGTCGATCCTCATTCTCGGGGAGCCGGTCGGCGCGGCCGTCCTCGCGTATCTTGTCTTCGGCGAGACGTTGACGTGGCTTGGAGCACTCGGAGCCGCGATCATTCTCGCCGGCATCACGATCAGTCTTCGCGACAAGAAGGAGGTCACCGATGGAACGAAGTCGGGGGCGGGAGAAGATCGAGTGGGCGGCTAGTCACATGCCTCTCCTCGGGGAGTTGCGCCGCGAGTTCGCGGTGGAGCAGCCGTTCCGCGGGCGCCGCATTGCCATGAGCATTCACCTCGAGGCCAAGACAGCGTGCCTCGCCGTCCTCTTGCGCGACGGCGGAGGGCGCGTGGCGGTCACGGGCAGCAACCCGCTCTCGACGCAGGATGACGTGGCCTTGGCTCTCGCCGAGGAAGACGGAATCTCGGTGCACGCAAAGAGAGGAGTCTCGCCAGAGGAGTACACGGACCACCTTCGCCAGACTCTCGCAGTGCGCCCGGACCTGGTGCTCGACGACGGCGGAGACCTGGTTGAAGTCCTTCACGAGGACGGCACGCACGGCATCCACGGAGGGTGTGAGGAGACGACGACCGGCGTGGCCCGCCTGCGCCGGCGGGCGAGCCGCGGCGAGCTCGCCTTCCCGATGTTCGCGGTCAACGACGCACGGATGAAGTGCCTGTTCGACAATCGCCATGGAACTGGCCAGTCGGTCTGGGATGCCATTCTCCGCTCGACGAATCTGCTCGTCGCCGGAAAGAACGTCGTTGTCGCCGGCTACGGTTGGTGCGGGCGCGGCATCGCCCTTCGCGCCCGCGGCCTCGGCGCCCGCGTCACGGTGACGGAGATCGATCCGGTGAAGGCACTCGAGGCCACGATGGACGGGTTCTCCGTTGCCCCCATGCGTCAGGCGATCCGAGAGGCCGACTTCGTCATCACCGCCACGGGGTGCATCGACGTGGTGTCCGCAGACGACCTCGCCGTGGCCAAGGACGGCGTGCTTCTCTCCAACGCCGGGCACTTCAACGTAGAGATCAACCTCGACGACGTGCGCCGCCTAACGCGAAGGTCCCGACGCGTCCGCGACGGCATCGACGAGCACACGCTCCACGACGGCCGGCGGGTGTACCTGCTCGG
Organism: uncultured bacterium; assembly: GCA_903857865.1. Lineage (GTDB taxonomy): Bacteria > Bipolaricaulota > Bipolaricaulia > UBA7950 > UBA9294 > CAIOGO01. The sequence goes on from CAIOGO010000010.1 coordinate 141,602, forward strand.
GGAGGGTCGCCTCGTCAACCTCGTGCTCGGCGACGGGCATCCGGTGGAGATCATGGACATCTCGTTCGCGCTTCAGGCTCTCACCCTGCGGCACATCGCCTCTCGCCCGACACTTCCTCCTGGAGTCTATGCCGTCCCGGAGGAAGTGGACCGCGACGTGGCGCGCCGCCGTCTCGCTGCGGTCGAAACGTCCATCGATAAGTGGACGGAAGCTCAGCGGGTCTACATGAGCGGCGCGTGACCGTCGACGTGGCGCACCGCCGTCTCGCCGCTACTTCCACCCTCATCGACGAATGGACGGAGGCCCAACGTTCGTACATGAACGAAGGCGGCGCGTGACCGCTCGAATCCCGCCCCGACCTGGGAACTCAGCGGGGCGCAAGCGCACGCCGTCTCGCCGCCACGTCCACCCACATCGACGAGGGGACGGAAGCTCAGCGGGCGTATCGGGAGGTCGGTATCGAGGTGCGGGCTCTACCGAGCGCGGGCCGTCGCGAGTACAATCCTCGCAAAGCGGGGTGAGTCACATGATGCGAACCATCGTACGAAGGGCCCTTGCAGTGTTGGTTCCGACCCTCCTGGTCGTGTGTGCGGTCAGCACGGGCGGCTCGCAACAGCAGACGCCCGCCGACCTGTTCGACCCGGTCTACCAGATCTACCAGTACGTCGAGAGCTACTTCTACAAGCCCGAGCTGATCGATGACCAGAGCGCCCTCTACGGAGCCATGAAGGGCCTTGTCGAGCAACTCGACGATCCCTACAGCGAGTTCCTCGACCCGCAGGATCGCCAGCAGTTCGACGAGAGCCTCGAGGGAGAATTCAGCGGCATCGGGATCGAGATCTCGATCAAGGACAGCGTGTTGTCGGTCGTCACCCCACTCGTCGGCACTCCGGCGGAGGCGGCTGGCATCATCGCCGGAGACCAGATCCTCGCCATCGACGGCGAGAGCACCGAGGGCTTCACGTTGACCAAGGCCGGCGTGCGCATCCGCGGCGAGACCGGGACGTCGGTGACCCTCACGATCCGCCACGAGGACGGGACGATCGTCGACATCCCCATCGTGCGAGCGACCATCACCATCGACCCCGTCACGAGCGATACGCTGGCCGATGGGACGATCGCCTACATCCGCATCCTCCGATTCGAGTCGGAGACCGTGGCCCTACTCGACGAGGCTCTCGGGACATTCGACCTCGAGGCGATGACCGGACTCATCCTCGACCTTCGCAATGATCCGGGGGGCCTGATGACCGCGGCCACCTCCACGGCCGGCCGCTTCGTCGACGAGGGGATCGTGTTGCGCACAAACGATCGCCTTTCGGGCGAGAAACTCTATTGGTCGAAGGGGAACCGCGTGCCGAACCTTCCTCTCGCCGTGCTCATCAATCGCGGTAGCGCGAGCGCGTCAGAGATCGCGGCCGGCGCGATTCGAGACAACAACATGGGCATCCTCATCGGTCAGACCTCGTATGGCAAGGGAGTATTCCAGCAGTTGATCGACTTCCCCGACGGCTCGGCGCTCAAGATCACGGCTGGCGAGTACTTCACGCCGGCCGGACATGTGGTCAACAACGTCGGGCTGACCCCCGACATCGTGGTCGAGGAGGACGGGGATCCCGTTGCCGTCGCCGTGCAGTGGATCCAAGACCACGCCGGCACGGTCATGCCGATCGACCTCGGCGTTGCCGTCACGCCATGAAGTTCGCTGTCCTCGGCACAGGAGGATGGGGAACAGCGTTCTCTCGACTTCTGGCGAACGCCGGCCACGAGACGACGTTGTGGGCTCGCGATCCTGCGCAAGCCGAGGCCATCGCCCATGCGCGGGAGAACGTGAAGTACCTGCCCGGGGTGCGGCTTCCTGAACGTGGGCTCACGGTGACCCACGATCTGAAGGCGGCATCGTGTGGCGATGCGCTGTTCCTCGCGGTCCCGTCGTTCGCTATGGACGACACGTGCAAACGGATCGCACCGTTCCTCACCCATCGCCCCGTCCTCGTTAGTCTATCCAAAGGGCTCGACCGCGCGTCCGGTCAGACCATGTCGGAAGTCATTCGAGCTCGCATCCCAGGAGCGGCCGTGTTCGCACTCTCGGGTCCGAGCCACGCCGAGGAGGTCGGGCGCGACATGCCGACCGCCGTCGTGCTCGCGGGCGAAGATCAGGATCTCGGTCGCAAGCTCCAATCCGCCGCCGGGACGAGTCGTTTCCGCATCTACCTGTCGAACGACATCCGCGGCGTGGAGCTCTGCGCCGCCGTGAAGAACGTCATCGCCATCGCGACGGGGATCTCGGATGGGCTGGGTTACGGCGACAACAGTCGCGGGGCGCTGATCACCCGCGGTCTTGCCGAAATGGTGCGGTTCGCGCGATCGCTCGACGTCCGCGAGTCGACGTTCTTCGGACTGTCGGGCCTCGGGGATCTCGTGGCGACGTGCACGAGCCTGCACAGCCGGAACCGCGCTGTTGGGGTTCGGCTCGGCCGCGGCGAGCCTCTCGAAGCCATCCTGAAGGACATGGTGATGGTGGCGGAAGGCGTCTTTGCGACGCGCATCGTTCGCGACGTGGCGAGAACGCGAGGAATCGAGATGCCGATTACCGAGGCCGTCGATCGCCTCCTCGAGGGAACCGTGGACGCGCTGTCGCTCGTCGACGAGATCATGACCCGCGAACCTAAGGCCGAGGGACACTAGGTTCCATGCAACGATTCGACGTGATCGTCGTCGGAGGAGGGCCGGCAGGCGCGGTCACGGCGCGCGTCGCCGCGGCCGCCGGGGCCTCGGTGCTCGTGCTCGAACGGCGCGCGCGTATCGAAGAGCCCTCGGCGTGCGCCGGTCTCATCAGCCCCCGGACCTTGTCTGTCCTCGGAGCCTCGGAGGCTTGCGTGATCCGGCGCCTCCGCAGCGTCACGTTCCACGCGCCGGGCGGCGGCAGCCTCTCGGTGCGCGCCACATCCGATCGCGCCCTGGTGGTCGACCGCTCGGTGCTTGAGCAGGAACTGCTCGCGCGCGCGGCGGAAGCTGGCGCCGACGTACGTCTGGGGGCGACGGCCACCGGCTGGCGCGACGGCATCGTTCGCTTCGATTCCCCCGGCGGGGAAGGGGCCGCTTCTTGTGCCGTGCTCGTCGGCGCCGATGGTCCCGAGAGCCAGGTGGCGTCGTGGTCCGGCGTTCGGGTCGCCTCCGGCGAACTGCGCGCAATTCAGGTCGAGATCGAACTTCCGCCCGGGGAGGTGGACAACGTCCACGTGTTCGTGGGTCGACGCGTCGCGCCCGGCTTCTTCGCCTGGTCGATTCCCGCACAGGACAGGCGCTTTCGCGTCGGCCTCGCCGTCGGCACCGGCGTGGATCCGGCACCGCACCTGGAGGCGCTCCTCGCGGCCCGCTTCCCGGAGGGCCGCATCGTGTCCCGAGTCAAAGGCGTGATCCCTCTCGCCCCCGGGGGGCGCATCGCCGGGGACGGCGTGCTGCTGGTAGGCGACGCGGCCGCTCACGTGAAGCCTCTTTCGGGCGGTGGGCTCTACTTCGGCGGCCTGTGCGCCCGCGCCGCCGGCCGCGCCGCAGCCGCCGCGGCCGCCACCGGCGACCGGCTCGCGCCGTTGCGCCACTACCAAGACGCATGTCGGCAGCTCATCGGCGCCGAGACGCGATTCGGAGCCACGGTCCGTTCCATTCGGGATGCCCTCGACGACGAAGAATGGAACAACGTTCTCGCGATCCTCGACGACCCCGACCTCCTCGCGCTGGTCGCCGAACGCATCGATCTGGACCACCTACGTCACATGGTCCCCCACGTCGTGGGCCATCCGCGCCTGTGGCGGACCCTCCTTCGTCTCTGGGAAGTCGTTCGCGCTCACGCAGGGGATGCTTCTGCAAGCGACGTCCTCGGCGTTGCCCCACCCCACGACGAGTTCCTATAATCGCGCCATGACGAAGGGAAAGGTCACGAAGAAGACGGCAAGCGTCGCGCGCCCGGGGCTCAGCACCGACCGCATCCTGGTCTACGGTCTTGCGTTCACGCTGTTCGCGCTGCCGCTCTTCATCCTGCCGAATGCGACCGAGTACGGGTACACGAAGACAATCCTCGCGATCGTCCTCACCTCGATCCTTGGCATCCTGTGGGGAATCGATGCGTGGCGCAAGGGGACGTGGGCCGTTCGCATCCCGTGGATCACGTGGCCATTCCTTGCGTTCGTCGCCGCGTCACTCTTCTCGCTCCTCGGGGCGACGAACGGCCGGTTCGTCGTCCAGAGTCTCGTCCTTCTCGTCGTCTTTTTCTTCCTCCTCGTTCTCACTTCGAACGCGGCGCGGGAGAAGCGCGACGTCACGCTCCTCCTCGGGTCGTTCCTCGTGTCGGTCTCCCTCGTCTCGCTCTACGGCCTCCTCCAGTACGCGGGCGTCCTCGCCGGCCCCGGCGCGGGCAAGGGATTGGGACAGGTCATCTCGACCCTCGGCAACAAGGAGTACATCGCGGGCCTTCTCGCCTACATCCTCCTCCCGGCCGTGATCCTCATCTTCCGCCTCCGCTCCACCCTCGTGCGGCTCGCCGCCCTCGTGCTCATTGCCTTCAACTTCGGGGCGCTCATGCTGTTGGATCAAGCCGGCGCAAACGTCGCGCTCATCGCTGCATTCCTCGCCGCCGTCATCGGGTGGCTCATCTTTCGTCCCGTGGAGCCCCTTCGAAGAGCTCGTGCGTGGATCCTCGCCCTGATCCTCGTCGTCGGCCTCGCCTACCTCGTCGAGGCGCCATCCGGACCTCTCAACTCGGTCGTCGGACTCTCGGCGGACGGGACGTCGTGGATCGGGACCGTTTGGCGGCAGAACTCGGGCGCCACTCGAACGTGGGACTGGTGGATCGGGCTCGAGATGTGGAAGGAAAGCCCGTGGGTCGGCGTAGGTCTCGGGAACTACAAGCTCGAGTTCCTTCCGTACAAGGCTCAATTCCTGCAAACCCCGCGGGGAGCGAACTACGACTTCTACATCCCCCGCGCCGCGCAGGCCCACAACGAGTACGTTCAAGTGCTGGCGGAGGTCGGCGTGTTCGGGTTGGCGGCCGTCGCCGCGTTCCTCATATTCCTCGCAACCTCGCTCCTCAGCCGCCTCCGGCGCAATGCAGACGAGGGAGACCGACTCGATCTCATTCTGTGTTCTGCTGGACTGGTGGCCGTCGTCGTCCACGCCCTCGTCAGTTTCCCCGCCCACCTTCCCACCTCAAGTCTCGCGGCGATTCTCTTCTGCGGCTTGGCGCTGTCTCCGGCGTACGGAGATCGCGCGACGGCCAGCTTCCGCGTGCGCGGGTGGAAGCTTCGCGCCGCGGTGGTCGTCATGGCGGTCGCGGGTACTGCCATCTCAGTCGTCGCCGTCCGCGACCTGGCGTCGAACGCCCTCATGAAGGAGGGGATCGAACAGCTCCAGCTCGGCCAGACCGAGGCAGGCAAGGCGACGCTCGAGCGCAGCCTGCGCCTCGACTTCGCGCCTCACATGACGTACTTCTACCTCGGCATGGCCGACGCCCGACTCGGCAATCTCGAGGCCGCTCTCCGGAGCCTCGAACGTTGCCAGACGAGGTTCCTCGAGGAGAACACGTATCTCATCTACGCCGAGTTGGCGGCCAACGCGGGCAAGACGGCGGTGGCCCGAGAAGCGATCGCCACGTTGCTCGCGACGCGACCTGCCCCGGACATCGAGCAGCGGGCGCGTTACGTGCGCGCGATCGTCTCTCTCCGCGATGGGGACGCTCAAGCAGCGAGCGTGGAGCTCGAGAATCTCGTCCGCGATGCTCCGGACTTCGAGGCAGCACGCATCGCGCTCGCGAACGTGCTCCTTGCCCGCGGCCTACGGGACGCCGCGGCGAGCGAGTACACACGAGCGCTCGCGATCGTCGAAGGGAAGCTGGCGGCCGCTGAGAAGACGATCGCGTCTGCCACCCGCATGGCGGCCTCCGCGTACGGCGAGCTCCGCTCGACGATCGCCACGCTACGTTCGGAGCGGGACTCGATCCTCGAGCGTCTCAAGCCGCTTAGGGGTTCCTAGTTCCCCTTGCGGAGTCCCCGTACCTACTCGCCAAGCGAGCAAGGACCCGAGGCCTCCTTGCGACAAAGGAGCAAGGGTCCTTATACTGACCGCTTGCCATGGCCCTTGACAGCATTCGCCGCGCGATCGACTTCCTTCTCGGACAGACGAACGCCCAGCAGCTCCGGCGCTACGACGGGGAGCTCGCCCAGGTCAATCGTCTGGCCGACGGCATGGCCGCGCTCAGCGATGTAGAGCTCAAGGCAAAGACGGCCGAGTTCCGCGCGCGTCTGACCGCTGGCGAGTCGAAGCACGCCGTGCGGCCCGAGGCGTATGCTGTTGCGCGCGAGGTGGCAAAGCGCACCGTCGGTATGCGTCCGTTCGACGTCCAGATCGTCGGAGCGTTGGCTCTCGACGAGCATCGCATTGCCGAGATGCAGACGGGAGAAGGGAAGACGCTCGTTGCCACCCTTCCCGCCTACCTCAACGCGCTGGTGGGGAACGTCCACATCGTCACCGTCAACGACTACCTCGCGAAGCGCGATCGCGAGTGGATGGGGCCGATCTACGAGTTCCTCGGGCTCTCGGTCGGCCTGTTGCAGGAGGATACGCCGCCTCCGGACCGCCAGATCGCTTATGCGGCCAACATCACGTACGGGACGAACAACCAGTTCGGCTTCGACTACCTGAGGGACAACATGGTCCTCGCGGCGAACGAGAAAGTGCAGGGATCGCTTGACTTCGCCATCGTCGACGAGATTGACAACATCCTCATCGATGAGGCCCGCACGCCACTTATCATCTCGGGCTCGACCGCCGATGCCTACGACCTGTACAAGAAATTTGCGTCCCTCGCGCGGCGCTTCCGCCGCGACGAGGACTTCGAGATCGACGAGGAATCCAAGCGCCTCACCCTGACCGATGAGGGCATCCACAAGGCGGAGCGTGAACTCGGCGTGGAGAACCTCTTCTCTCCCGACCACGTCGAAACTCAGCACTACATCGAGAACGCATTGCGCGCGCTCCACATGTTTAAAGTGGAAGAGCAGTACATCGTCAGGGAAGACCGCGTCATGATCGTCGACGAATTCACCGGCCGCCTCATGCCCGATCGACGGTACTCGGACGGCCTACATCAGGCGCTGGAGGCGAAAGAGGGTATCACGATCCAGCGCGAGTCGCAGACGCTTGCCCAGATCACTCTTCAACACTACTTCCAGCTCTACAAGGGACTCTGCGGCATGACAGGAACCGCGAAGACCGAGGAGGAGGAGTTCAAGCAGATCTACGCGCTCCCGGTCCTCGTCGTCCCGCCCAATCGGCCGCTCCGTCGCGACTCGAAGCCTGACACGTTGTTCCGAACGCGCAAGGCAAAATTCGAAGCGGCCGCCGACGAGATCGCTCGTCTCCACGAGCAAGGCCGTCCCGTCCTCATTGGGACGAATTCCATCGACGTGTCGGAGCTGGTCTCCCACCTGCTGAAAGCACGCAAGCTGCCGCACCATGTCCTGAACGCCAAGTACCACGAGAAGGAGGCTGAGATCGTCGCTCAGGCCGGCCAGCGGGGCATCATCACCGTCGCCACGAACATGGCGGGCCGCGGCACGGACATCAAGTTGGGCGACGGCGTCGCCGAGCTCGGCGGCCTTCACGTACTGGGCTGCCAGCGGCACGAGTCGCGGCGCATCGACAATCAGCTTCTCGGACGGGCAGGACGCCAGGGTGACCCGGGCTCCTCACAATTCTACCTCTCGCTCGAGGATGACCTCCTGCGCGTGTTCGGCGGCGAGACGATCGGCGCGGTCATGGATCGCCTCGGGATGAAGGAAGGGGAAGCGATCGAGCACAATCTCCTGACGGGTGCGATCCGCCGCGCGCAGAAGCGCGTGGAAGGCCGCAACTTCGAGATCCGCAAGCGCCTTCTTGAGTTCGATCTCGTCCTAGCCAAGCAACGCAACGCCATCTACTCGCTGCGAGATCGGTTCCTGCTTCCGTCCCGCGACGGCGGCCGGCTGCCGGAGACCGCCGAGGCCGACCTGGATCTGTACTTGCACGACCTGTTCGAGGAGTTCGCCGAGCGCCTCATCGCAGCCCACGCCGGGAAGGCCCGGCCGGCCGGCGAATGGAATCTCGACGGGCTCGCCCGCGAGCTTGCCGTCTTCCAGCCATTCGATGTCGCGTCGCTCGATGGGATCGCCCTCTCCGACCTCGTCCCGCGGGCCATCGGCCACCTCGATCAAGCGCTCATCGAGCAGAAGGCGCGCCTCGGCGCCCCCTTCCCCCTCGTCGCCCGCTACTTGATCCTCACCTCGCTTGACGAGGCGTGGCGCACGCATTTGTACAACCTCGACGACCTCAAGGGCGGCATCGGGTGGACGGCGTTCGGCGGCACCGATCCGCTCGTGGCGTTCAAGCGCGAGTCGTTCGTCCTCTTCCAGGAGATGCTCGCACAGACCGCCGAGAAGATCGTACGCATCCTGCTCAATCCTCGACTCACGATCGCGCAGGAGGGCGCACCGGATGCAAAGACGGCGCCCACGCGCTCGCTGCGCTTCGAGCGGCCCGACGTGTCTCAGACGGCGCCGACACCACGCGCCGAGCAACCCGGGGCAAGGCGCCCGGTGAAGGCCGTCGTCGTTCCGGGACGCAACGACCCGTGCCCGTGCAGCTCCGGTAAGAAGTACAAGAAGTGCTGCGGACGTCCACAGTAGGTGGCGCAGAAACGCCCACGAGCCAGCCCTCGGCTCCTCTTTCATCCCGGTTCCCCTCGCAAGCGGATGCCCACGCGTTGACAAGGAGCGACCGCTTCTCTATGATTAGCAGACAGAGCTGGGAAGTGCTAACCGAGAAGGAGGAGCCCCTCGAATGCCGCTCCCGGAGAGGCAACGACTGATCCTGAAGGAGGTTGTGGACCGGTACATCCGGCTCCGCGAACCTGTCTCCTCGCGGATGATCCTCGAGGATTACGGGCTCGCCGTCAGTTCCGCCACCGTACGGAACGACATGAACGACCTCGAACGCCAGGGGTACATTGCCAAGCCCTACTCCTCCTCGGGGCGCATCCCAACGGAGAAGGGATACCGTTTCTTCGTCGAGTGGCTGCTGGACCTGTCAGAACTGGCCAAGAAGGAGCACTTCGACATCATCGAAACGTTCGAAGCCCGCGTTCTCGACATGGGCGAAGCTATGCGACACGCCGCCTTCTTGCTCGGAAGCATGACGCACTACGCAGCGTTCGTCATCCCGCCGCGCCTGGAAGCAGCGTGCCTCGAACGAGTCGTCCTGGCACGGATGTCCGACCGCACAGCATTCCTCGTCATCGTCTCCGACACGGGCATCGTCGAGCAGGGACTCATTCCCCTCGAATCCGCCACGACGGAGGCCGAGATCGAGAGCATGATGCGGACGATCAACCGGACACTGCGGGGTGCGAACCTCGAGGAGGTTCGGCGGATGGCGACCGCCGAGAAGGCCACAGAGGACTGGCACGAACGGCCGGAACGCCAAGCCCTGGACATCGTCACCCGGCTTCTCGAGGCGCGGATGGGTCCACGAGGGGTCGTCGATGGCCTCCTGCACCTTCTCGATGCCCTGCAGGACCTTGTTCCACAGGAGGCAATGGCCAGATTCTCCCGTCTCAGTCGGACAATCCAGGATGAGGAGGCGCTCCCCAGCGCGCTGGAGAGGGCGCGTGCCGGGCGCCGCGGGATCGTCGTGAATGTCGGCGACCTGCCTCTCGAAGGACTCGAGAACTGGAGCGTCGTGAGCTGCGACTACGGACCGCACAGCGGCGTCCTTGGCGTGATCGCTCCTATATGGATGGACTACGGACGCGCTATGTCGGCGGTGACGTTCGTGGCTAGCCGCCTCGAGGCTCTGCTCGTGGCCGCGCGATCTCGAGGACAGGAAGGAAACGCCCATGCTGCCTGAAGAGACAAGACAGGACCCGATGGCCGACGCCGCCGCGGCCCAGCCGGACGGGGCGCAGGTCGTCGAGGTGGACCTCCGTGCCCAATTGGCCGCGAAGGACGATGAGGTCCGTTCGCTCGTCGATCGCTTGAAGCGTCTCCAGGCCGAATTCGAGAACTACCGGAAGCGGATCCTGCGCGATCTCGCCGCCGCCGAGGAGCGGACGTCCGACCGGGAGATTGTTGCCTTCCTGCCGCTGTACGACAACCTGGCGCGCGCGTTCTCGGCGTACGCTAGGGATGCAGATGTCGGCGCGTTCGTGTCCGGCACGGAAAGGATCTTCGGTCAGTTCGCACAGCTTCTTGATCAGAAGGGCGTGCGGCGCATTGCGGCGATGGGGGAGCCATTCGATCCTTCGCTCCATGAGGCCCTTCTATCCATTCACAGTCAGAAAGAGAAGAACGTAATTCTTGAGGAATTCTCCCCCGGATATGTTCGCGGTGACCGGACTCTGCAACCCAGCACGGTCACGGTAAGCCAAGGTCCGGCGCAGGAAGAGAAGGAGGAACAATGAGAGAGAAGATTATCGGCATCGACTTGGGGACGACATTCTCCTGCGTCGCCGTCCTGGAGGGAGGCTCCCCGACGGTCATCACCAACTCGGAAGGCGAGCGGATCACCCCGTCGGTCGTCGCCTTCACCGAGACCGGGGAGCGGCTCGTCGGGCGCCTCGCTCGACGCCAAGCCATCACGAACCCCACGAACACGATCTCGTCGATCAAGCGGCAGATGGGCACGGACCATCGCGTGAAGATCCACGCCGACGGGAAGGTCACCGAGTACTCGCCGGAGCAGATCTCGGCCATGATCCTGCAGAAGCTGAAGCAGGACGCCGAGGCTCACCTCGGGGGAAAGGTCAGCAAAGCGGTCATCACTGTTCCCGCCTATTTCAACGACTCCCAGCGCCAAGCGACGAAGGACGCGGGCACGATCGCCGGCCTCGAAGTCATGCGCATCATCAACGAACCGACGGCCGCGGCGCTGGCGTACGGCCTCGACAAGCGGCACGAGCAGACGATCCTCGTCTACGACCTCGGGGGCGGGACGTTCGATGTGTCGATCCTCGAGATCGGCGACGGGGTGTTCGACGTCTTGGCGACCGACGGCGACACGCGTCTAGGCGGCGACGATTTCGATCAGCGCGTCATGGATTGGCTGCGCGACGAGTTCCGCAAGGACACGGGCATCGACCTGTCGCAGGACGCGAGCGCCATGCAGCGCCTGCGAGATGCGGCCGAGTCGGCGAAGAAGGAGCTGTCCAGCCGCATGGAGACGACGATCAATCTGCCGTACATCACGGCCGACGCCGCGGGCCCGAAGCACCTCGAAAAGAAGGTCACCCGCGCGAAGTTCGAGTCGATGATCGACGACTACCTGCAACGCACCATCTCAATCGTCGACGCAACCCTGCGCGAAGCGGGGAAGACGGCCGACACGATCCACCAGGTGGTGCTCGTCGGAGGTTCGACGCGAATTCCTAAGGTGCAGGAACTGGTCGGCCAGCGGATCCCGGGCAAGATCAACCGTGAGATCAACCCCGACGAGGTCGTGGCCGCCGGCGCGGCCATCCAAGGCGGCGTTCTCGCCGGAGAAGTTGACGAGATCGTTCTCCTCGACGTCACGCCTCTCACGCTGTCGATCGAGACGTTGGGGGGCGTGGCAACGCCCCTGATCGAACGCAACACGACGATCCCAACGGAGAAGACCAAGACCTTCACCACGGCCGACGACAACCAGCCGGCCGTCGAGATCCACGTGGTGCAAGGTGAACGCAAGATGGCGTCCGACAACAAGGCGCTCGGCAAGTTCCAGCTCACGGGCCTCCCGCCGGCTCCGCGCGGGATCCCTCAGATCGACGTGACGTTCAACATCGATGCCGACGGAATCCTGCACGTCACCGCCAAGGACAAAGCGACGGAAAAGACGTCGTCGATCACTATCAAAGACTCCTCCCATCTCGATTCGAACGAAATCGAACGCATGCGGAAGGAGGCGTCAGAGCACGCAGAGGAGGATCGTCGTAAGGCGGAGCATGCCGAGGTCCGAAACCGCGCAGATCAGTTGACGTACTCGGCCGAGAAGGCGATGTCCGATCTGGGCGGCAAGGTCGACGGAGCGAAACGGTCGGAGATCGAGGACCGCATCCGAGCGCTTCGAGCGAAGCTCGACCAAAACGCGTCGACGGAGGAGTTGAAGCGCGGCATGGACGACCTCTCGAAGAGTGCGCAGGACGTCGTCTCCAAAGCCTACGAGCAGACCCAAGGACCGCAGCCGTCCAGCGATTCCGGCGGCGCATCGCGGGGTAACGGAAGCGTCCCGGAAGACGGCGGCGACTACATCGACGCGGAGTACGACAAGAAGTAGCATCTGCCGATGGTGGGAGGTCGGTGTGGCGAAACTAGACTACTACGAGATCCTCGGGGTTCCGCGCGACGCGATCGAGGCGGACATCAAGAAGGCGTACCGCCAGAAGGCGAAGGAGCTTCACCCCGATCGGAACCCCGAGGATCGCAAGCGCGCCGAGGAGGAATTCAAGCAAGTCGCCGAGGCCTACGAAGTCCTCTCCGACTCACAGAAGCGCGCGCAGTACGACCGATACGGCCACGCCGGCCCCGATCAGGGCTTCACGTTCGGCGACACCGACCTCCGCCGCGCCCGCGATGCGTACCGCGAGTTCGGCTTCGGAGGGTTCGACAACCTGTTTGACCTCTTCTTCCGCCAGGGAGCCCCACAGGGCGCCTCGCCGCGAGCGCGCGGATTCGCGGGCGAGAGCATCGAGTATCGGCTGCGCATCACGCTCGAGGATGCCGCACACGGCACGAAGATGACGCTGACCGTGCCACGCCTCGTCGCCTGTTCTGTGTGCTCGGGGAGCGGCATGGAGCCGGGTTCCAAGAAACACGCTTGTTCGGCGTGCAAGGGGCACGGCCAGATCGAGCACCGTCAGCAGAGCTTCCTCGGAAGCTTCGTCAACGTCCGCACGTGCCCCGAGTGCGGAGGGCAGGGCGAGATCGTCGAGAAGCCGTGCCCCCGCTGCCATGGCCACGCTCGAGTGAAAGAGAAGAGTAAGATCTCCATCTCCGTACCGGCAGGCGTCGATATGGGATCCCGCCTGCGGCTCAGGGACCAGGGGAATGCCGGCATTGAGGGGGGACCGAACGGCGACCTCTTCATCCTCATCGAGATCATCGCGCATCCGCAGTTCCGCCGCGATGGTCGCGACATCCTCTCCACAATCTCCGCGTCCTACCCACAAGCCGCGTTGGGCAGCAAGCTCAAGGTGCCGACGCTGTGGGGTGAGGAAACGCTCTCGATCCCGGCCGGCACCCAGCCGGGCAGCGAGTTCCGCCTCCGCGGCAAGGGCATGCCGAGCGTTCATGGAATGAACGGGAAGGGAGATCACATCGTGGAGGTCTCGGTCGATGTGCCGACCAAGCTGACATCCAAACAGCGTCAGGCGCTCGAGGAGTTGGCCAAAGCGTTGGATCCGACCCGTTAGCTCTGAGCTAGTAGCTCTCGAGCTCACCGTCCCTCAACAGGGCCGCGAGGACAGCGACCATCCTCTCGACGGCGCGCCGCCGGTGGCTGATTCGGTTCTTCTCCGCCAAGGGAATCTCGGCCAACGTTCGCGCCTCTCCATCGGGCACAAAGAGGGGATCGTAGCCGAATCCGCCATCTCCCGTCAGCCGTTGCGCAATCCTCCCCGACAAGATGCCGGAGGTCACGAAGGCTTGCCCATCCGGGAGGCAAAGAGCGGACACCGCGACGAATCGCGCGCGGCGGTCCACCGTTCCGTGAAGCTTGTCGAGCAGAAGGGCGTTGTTCCTCGCGTAGTCCACGGGCTCGCCGGAGAACCGTGCCGACCTCACGCCGGGCGCCCCGCCGAGGGCGACGACTTCCAGGCCGGCATCCTCGGCTAGAACGGGAAGCCCAACCTCAGCGCAGACGCTGCGCGCCTTGAGGAGCGCGTTCTCAAGGAACGTTTCTCCCGTCTCTTCCACGTCCGAGAACCCGAGGTTCGACCCCGTCAGGAGATCGAGGCCGCGAACTTGCTGTAGAAGATCCCGCAGTTCGCGAATCTTGCCTTCGTTCTTCGTTCCCAGAAGCAGTCGATTCATGATCGCAAGGACGAGGAGAGCGCGTCGGTGGCCGCCACGGTCTCTCCACAGCGGCGCTCTGCACGGACCGGCACGTCAAGACCTCGGAAAGGTAGATCGAGATGCCGGACGTCAGCTCGTGAGATCTCGTCTAGAGAATCGAAAGGAGGAACCCGATCGCCATGAACACGGACGCGAGAACGACCGTGAGCGTCCGCTTCGGATCCCTGACTTCGTCGCGCCCGAACACGGTGCTCGACATTCCCGATCCGAACGCGCCGCCCATGCCCGAGTGCTCGCTCATCTGCAAGAGGACAATCCCCATCAGGGCGAGACAATCCGCGAAGAAGAGCACCTCAAGGACAACCTTCAATGCTACCATGGCACCTCGACCGACCTCCGAATGATGCGCTATTGTAGCGGGTCCCGCAGTGCGCCTCAACAGCCGGGGTTGCGCGCCAGAGGACCCTCTCATATGCTATCCCAGCAGCGTGAAGGAGCGGATCTGCGTTGCAGAAGTTCATTTTCGTCACGGGGGGAGTGCTATCCGGGCTCGGAAAGGGCGTCGTCGCAGCCTCCATCGGTCTGCTGTTCAAACTTCAGGGGTACCGCGTTAGCCTTCAGAAGATCGATCCGTACGTCAACGTCGACGCCGGCACCATGAGTCCGTACGAGCACGGCGAGGTGTTCGTCACGCACGACGGCAAGGAAACGGACCTCGACATCGGTCGGTACGAGCGATTCGTCAACGAGCGTCTGTCGGCAGCCCACTACATGACGACGGGGCAGGTCTACTGGAACGTCATTCGCCAGGAACGCATCGGCGCCTTCCTCGGGAAGACGGTCCAGGTCATCCCTCACATCACCGACGAGATCAAACGGCTGATCCGAAAACCCCTTCTCGAGTCCGGAGCGGAGATCGGCGTCGTAGAGATCGGCGGAACGGTCGGCGACATCGAGAGTCTCCCGTTCCTCGAGGCTGTTCGCCAGATGAAGGACGAACTGCCGGGCGATGACACGTTCTTCGTCCACCTGACGCTCTTGCCGCACCTGTCCACATCGGATGAGATCAAGACGAAGCCGACCCAGCACAGCGTGAAGGAGTTACGCGGAATCGGAATCCAACCGGACGCGATTGTCGCCAGAACCGAGCTCCCACTGCCCGACTCCGTGAAGCAGAAGATCGCGCTCTTCTGCGACGTCCCGCAGGACAACGTCATTGAGGACCCTGACCTGCCATCGAGCTACCACGCCCCCATCTGCCTGCACGAGAACGGCCTCACCCGCTGCATCGCCGCCGGGCTGAGGCTGGAGGAGAGAGAACTCGACCTGTCGGAGTGGGCGAGACGCGTCGACGCAATGACGACGGCGGCGGACCGAGTCCGCATTGGAATTGTCGGCAAGTACGTCGAACTCAAGGATTCGTACATCAGCATCCGCGAGTCCTTCACTCACGCCGCGATCGCCGAGGGGGTCGACGTGGCCCTCGAGTGGATCTCGTCCGAAGCGATCGCAGAGCAAGGTGCGGACAGTCTCCTCCGCAACGTGGACGGGCTTCTCGTGCCTGGGGGATTCGGAGATCGTGGCATCGAGGGCAAGATTCAGGCCGTAGGCTACGTCCGCAAGCATCAGGTGCCGTGCTTCGGCCTTTGCCTGGGAATGCAGTGCATGGCGATTGAGTTCGCGCGGGACGTTCTCGGGCTCAGGTCGGCGAACAGCAGCGAGTTCGATCTGGACACGCCCGACCCGGTCATCGCTCTACTCGAGGAACAAGAACGCGTGGTGCAGAAGGGCGGCACGATGCGTCTTGGCGCGTACGAGGCGACCCTCCGATCGGGGACAATCAGCCGAGAGAGCTACGGCCAAGACCACATCGTAGAGCGGCACCGCCATCGCTTCGAGTTCAACCCGACCTATCGCGAGCGCTTCGAGCGCGCCGGGATGCAGATTGCCGGAACGTCCCTCGACGGGAAGTTGGTCGAGATCATCGAACTCCCAAGCCACCCGTGGTTCGTAGGCGTTCAATTCCATCCGGAATTCACGTCTCGTTTTCTCTCCCCGCACCCCCTATTCCGCAGTTTCGTCCGCGCATGTCAAAGCTCAAAGCCGTCCTCGCCGCGTTCGTCGTCGTGACGGTGGCCGTCACCTTGCTCTACACGCTGGCCCCACGTCCCACCGCCGACGCCCCGCAACCCACTGAGGCAACAGGACTCGTGATGCGCGGCTACGACGACGGCAATGTGACCTGGGAGACCCAGGCCGGACGCGGGCAGATTGACTCCGCCGCCGGCCAACTGACGGGCGTCGTCTTGCGCGTGTTCGACGGAGCGTCGACTCTCGAGGTTAGCGCAGATCAGCTGGCGCAGGAAGCTGGAAGCGTCACGCTGACCGGAGACGTTCGCGCGGAGACCAAAGAGGGTCTCAGGATCTCGTCCGAGCGGATGACGTGGCGTGAGGACGAGCGTGCGCTCGAATCGGCGGCCACACTGCTCACACTACGAGGGGACGAGCTCCGAGCCGACGGGCTCACGTACAACGCGAGAATTCAGCACGGAACGCTCGTCGGCGTTAGGGCGACTCTGGCGCGCGAAAAGCCTCTCTCCGTGTCGAGCGACGAGGGGGAGATCACGCGCGAGGAGATCCGCCTTCTGGGCAACGTTCGGATGACTTCGGAAGACGAGACGCTCCGACCCGACGCACTCGAGGCAACGGCGTCCGGACCAGGTCTTGCGATGACGGCAGACTCGCTCGTCCTCTCTCCGGACGGACTCACGGCGCGCGGCAACGTGTCGATCGACATCCAGTTCGCACCGCAAGGAGAGGATGATGGGGCTTGAAGGACGCGAGTTGGTCAAACGGTACGGAGGGCGCGCCGTGGTGGACCGGCTGAGCCTCGTCGTCGAGCCCGGCCAGATCGTGGGCCTCCTCGGCCCGAACGGTGCCGGCAAGACGACGACGTTCAGCCTCATCATGGGGTTCATGAGCGCCGATCACGGGTCCGTCCTCCTCGATGGCGCGGACATCTCCAACCTACCGTTCTATCGGCGCGCCCGCCTCGGGATCGGCTACCTGCCGCAGGAGCCGTCCGTGTTTACCAAGGCCACGGTGCGACAGAACCTGGAAATGGCGCTCGAAGATGCCGCTTCCCCCGCGGCGCACCGGGACCGCCTTCTCGAGGAGTTCCACCTCGCCTCGCTCGCCGATCAACTCGCGGGGTCCCTCTCCTCGGGAGAGCGGCGACGCCTTGAGATTGCGCGGTCGCTCTCGAAGTCGCCCCGCTACGTTCTCCTCGACGAGCCGTTCTCGGGCATTGATCCGATCTCAATCGCCAACTTGCAGGCCGAGATCCGCTCGCTGAAAGAACGCGGCATCGGAATCATCATCACCGACCACAACGTCCGCGATACTCTGACCATCACGGATTTCGCCTACCTCATCGACCGGGGCAAACAGGTGACAGCAGGGACGCCGCCTCAGGTGGTCGCCGATCCCGCGGCACGTCGTGTCTACTTGGGGGAGACGTTCCAGCCCTAGACGTTCTGCGTCCTCGTGTAGAGCCTGCGGCGCCAGATGAGTACGCCGAACACCACGATGAGAATCGCACTCACGAGGTGTGGCGCACGAATCGGCCCGAGGTAGAGGTCGTCGCCCCGCGTGAGGCTCACGACCGAGCGAGCGATCGCATAGAGGATGAAGTACATCGCGGTCGTGAAGCCATCCCGATACCCGCGCTTCCGGGTGGCCCACAGGTAGGCGAAGATTGCCAGGTCGAGGATCATCTCGTAGATCATGGCGGGATGCGTCGCCATGCCCGGGTAGGCCATGCCCGCAGGGGAGTCGGCCGGGAAGTGGATGCCCCATGGGAGGGTGGTCGGTACGCCGTACGCATCGCCGTTCATCAGATTCCCAATGCGCCCGATCGCCTGGCCGAGGACGAGACTTGGCGCCATGGCATCGGCGAGACCCCAGAACGAGACTCGTTTCCACCGCGCGAAGAGGAGCACCGCCAACACGCCCCCGAGGACGCCTCCGTGGATGGCAAGCCCGCCCTCCCAGATCTTGAACACGTCGAGCGGGTAACGCCCGTAGTAGTCAAGCCGGAAGACGACGTAGTAGAGGCGCGCTCCGATCAGAGCCACGGGGATCGTAAGGAGAAGGAGATCGAGCAACGACTCCATCGTCAAGGCGATCCCCTTGCGTCGGACTTCCTTCCACAAGAGGTAGAAGCCCACGGCAATGGCGATGATGTACATCAGGCCGTAGTAGCGGATCGTGATCGGTCCTAGTTGAACTAAGATCGGATGCATGACGCCCCCTTCGTCTCCCCGTATGATTCGGAAGTATATGGCATGGAAGAACTGGAGCCAATGGTTGTTCCCGCTCGCCTCGGGCGCGCTCGCGGCGGCGGCCATGCCCGGACTGGATGGGACTTTTCTCATCCTCGTCGCCCTCATCCCACTCCTCCACGAGATATCGAGCGGGCGCGGATTCAGGGCCGGGATCCTGTTCGGCGTGGCCTTCTTCGCCACCGACCTGCGCTGGGTCCTGACGCTCTACCGCTTCACCCCCCTCGTGGTCCCAGGGTTCGTCCTGATGGTGATCTATCTCGCCCTGCCCGTCGGGCTCCTCGGGTTCGTCCTCGCGCGCCTTCGTCGCCGCTGCGGGGACGTGCGTTGGGCGCTTGCCGCGGCCGCCGGATTCGCGCTCTTAGAGTTCCTGCGCTCGCTTGGCCCGCTCGGCATCTCCTTCTCTTCGCTGTACCTGTCATTCCACCGCGTCCCAAGCTTCGTCCAGCTAGCGGCCTTCCTGGGACCGTACGCCATCACGGCGGCGATCGTCGGAGTCAACGCGTTCCTCTACGCCGTGCTGCGAAAGCGAGACGCGCGATTCGCTCTCGGCGCGCTCGCATCCGTTGCGCTGCTCGTGGCTCCCTCACTCGTCCCCGTCGCGCCCGACTCCGGCTCTCGCGAACGCGTGGCGGTCATCTCGTCGCTCGTCGAGCAGGAAGCGAAGCTTGACGCCCGGAACTTGCCCGTGTTGTTGGCGCGCTACGGGGCGCTCGCGGATCGAGCGGTGGCCACGGATCCGGATCTCGTTGTCTTCCCAGAGTCGTTCCTCCCCGCGTACATCCTGCGCAACCCGCCCGTTCTCGCCCGCCTCGCGGCCGTCGCACGCGAGGGCGGGACGCGAGTTCTGTTCGGAACTGGAGACGTGCGACAAGGCGACCTGTACAACTGCGTCGTCTTGCTCGACCGGACAGGAGACGTCGTCGCCTTCTACGACATGATGCACCCGGTACCGTTTGGGGAGTACATCCCAGGCCGAGGAGCGTGGGAGGTTCTCGGGATGGGGCCGCTGATGGACTCCTTCCTTCCCTCCGACCTCCGTGCGGGCAGGGATGAACCCCCGATCGAGCGCATCGCAACCCCGATTTGCTTCGAGTCGACGTTCCCCGGCGGGTCGCGAGCTTTAGTCCGCCGCGGCGCGACGCTCATCGTGACGGTCACCAACGACGCGTGGTTCAGCCTGAGTTCCCAGCGAGACGCACATTTCGCCTTCGCCGTGTTCCGCGCGGTAGAAAACCGGCGGTGGATGATCCAGTCGGCCAACGGAGGCGTGTCGGGCGTGGTCTCTCCCTCCGGGCGAGTCACCGCATCCACGCGAGACGAGGACGTCGTCGTCGGAGAGGTATTCGAGCGCAGCGACGTCTCCGCCTACACGCGGTGGGGCGATCTGCCCGCGCTGTGCGCGTTCGGCCTCACGATCCTCATTGCAGTCCCGCGGGGTCGCAGCGCGCCGAGCGAGAGAGGCCGGCGCGCGTCGCTCCTCAGGAAGAAGGCGAAGGCGACGCGAACCTAAAACGTAAAGGGGAACGAGAGACGCCGTCTCGTTCCCCCCTGTTCGCGTTCGGAGGTCTTCCGCTCTCTTTGCGGCGCCCTACCGCTTGGACGCCGGAGAAGTGTTGCTGCCGAGTTCGGTCAACGCGGGGTCGGTGATGGTGCCGGTGGCGAAGGTCACCTTGTAGAGCTGGAAGTTCCCCAGGCCGTCCTCCTTCGCGTAGACGATGCCGCTTCCATCCTCGAGCCAGTACGGGCAGAACTCATCATCCGTCGTGGTGATGTCAGAGTTCGGTACGCCGACTTCAGCAACGTACGCTTCCAGCGTCTTCGCGTCCGACCCGTCGGAGTGCATGACGAAGATGTCGATCTGGCCGCCCAGAGACGCTTCTGCAGCGTACGCGATCTTCGTTCCATCGGGAGACCAGACGGGACGCGAGATGCCAGCCCCGGTTGGGAGCCCCAGCGGCAGCAGGAGCCCAGCGATCGCCGGAGAGGCGTCCCCGTCGCGCCCCAAACCATCCTTGAGGATAGCGGCATGGCCGTCATGCCACTTCCAGATCGCACTGCCGCCGTCGGCCGTACCGCTGTCGTCATCCGAATCCGATACAAAGAGAATGTCGTCGCTGACCGGAGAGCACGATGGCGCGATTGCCCACGACGGCGACTGGGTCGTAAGCTTCTCCGCACCGGTCCCGGCCGCGGTCACCGTGTAGATTTCCCACGTGGTGAGAGAAGGCGTCTGCGCTGCATTCGACGCGTACGCGAGGGTCGAAGCGTCAAGCGACCACGACGGCTGAACTTGATTGGAGAGCGTCTGGGTCGTCAGCGGCGTCCGGCTGGTCCCCGTGACCGTCATCGTCCAGATGTTCCAGCGGAGCCCATCCTCGGCGGCGTAGGCGATCCGATCCCTCGCCCCGCGAACCAGATCAGGGAACAACTCGTCGTAGGCTGAGGCGAACACCGCCCCCTGATTGGTCCCATCCGCCTTCATTCGATAGATGTCGAAACTGGAGCCACGGTTCGCGGCGAACGTGATCATGGCCGGACCAATGACCACAATCCCGTTGGTCATGCCAATCCGCCCGTCCGTGTCCGTCACCGTCAGCACGGCGGTGTACGTGCCCGCCACGATGTACGTGTGATCGATCGGCGAAGAGACGGCGACGCCGTCTTCCGTCGTGCCGTCACCGAAGTCGAGCGTGAAGCTGGCGATAATGCCGTCCGGGTCAGTGGATCCGGAAACGTCGAACCACACGACGACCGGAAGCTCCGTGTCGCCGCCGTTATCGATCACCATCAGGGCGATGGGACCCTGTCCGAAGAATCCCCTGCAGGCGGATAGCCCGATCAAGAGACTGCCCAGCAGGAAGACCGCGATGGCGAGCTTCCCTGCGCTGCGCCGGGCTGCCGTTCTCTCCCGTGTCATCGTAATGACCTCCTTCAGCGTCCAGCTCCCCCTACGTAGGCGTCGGGAAGCCGAGAAACCTGTCCTCATAGTCTATGCCTGCACGCCAATCGCGCTCCCAGACGCTGGGTCACCTCAGGCGGAGGGTTCGTCCTCCAAGAAGGTGACCGGTGTCGACCCGAAACCAACCCGGCCCCACCGTGTATATTGAGCACCGAGGAGGACGACGGGATCGTGTACCGGACGCAAGACGAGGTGAGCCTGTTGCGCGCGTCGCTCGAAGGGGAAACCGCGGCCTGGGGAGAGATCGTGATGAGGTACAAGGACGCAGTGTTCGGTCTATGCCTCGGGTTCTTGAGGAACCGCGCCGATGCCGAAGACATCACCCACGACGCATTCATTCGGGCCTACGTGAACCTACGCCGCTACAACTTGGAGCGAAAGTTCTCGACGTGGGTCTTCACGATCGCGGCCAACCTGTGCCGCAATCGCCTTCGCTACCGCCGGAACCATCCGGTGATGGAAGTCGATTTCGAGTTGGAGGGAAGTGCGGACCCGGCGCGAACCGTGGCCCGCGAGGAAAGGCAGGTCCGCGTGCGGACAGCGCTGAACTCGCTTCCGTATGCGTATCGGACGCCGCTCGTTCTGCGATTTTACAATGACCTCTCGTACAAAGAGATCGGGGACATCCTGGCCATTCCGGAAGGAACCGTGAAGACCAGGATTCACAGAGGCAAAGCCATGTTGAAGGAGATGTTGGACAAGGAGCGTGATCCCTCATGACTCTCGACGCACGCGATCCATTGGACGAGTTGCTTCGGGAAACGCTCCGCCAGGACGTCGCAGCCGCCGCAGATTCGTTGGGGAGACTCGAGGAGCGAGTCATGGAGAGTCTCGGCGAGCGACTTCCCAAGCGCGGCATCCTCGGCAACCTGAAAGCGTTGGCCGCCCCCACACGCGGCGGGCGGTGGGGGCAATTGGCCGTCGTGGGAGCTACCGCTGCCGCTTTCCTTCTGGTTGGAACTCTACTTGGCGACCGGCTGCCGTTCGGTCGGCACAAGGAGCCCCTATTGCTCGGGGCAGTTCCCGCGGCCGCCACGAAGAGCGTCGCGTCGCGATCGTCGGCCGAGAACGGCGTCCTATTCATCCTTCCTGCCCTCAACGCGCGAGTGGTCTCCGTCGTGGGCAGCTTCAGCGAGTGGGAGCCTGTGCCGCTATCGGATGACGACGGAGACGGTATCTGGACGACGGAGATCCCGCTCCCCCCGGGCCGCTACGAGTACGCCTTCATCATCGACGGCCGTTGGTGGGGGCAGGATCCCTCGGCGGATGAGTACATCCGAAGCTTCGGTGAGTACAGCTCTGTGCGCTACGTCGGAGGAGGAGGTGACGGCGCATGAGAGGACGTCGACCCATCGCTCTCGTCGCAGCGTTGGCGTGCATCGCGGCCCTAGGCATCGCGACGGCCGCGGTGACGCTCGACGACTTCGGCCGCGTCCTCGCCGCAATTCCCATCGTGAACGAGGCGCGCGTCATGGCGGCCTTCGAGCTCGGCCTCAAGAGCAGCTGCTGCGGGTTTCCCGTGAGCGAGACGTATCGACTTCTCGAACGGCTGGCCGCCGTGTCGGGTTCAGCTGCGGACAAGGAAGCCATCGTGCTCGCGATCACCCAGGCAATCGAGCAGGGAATTCCCGTGGACAGCCTCCTGAACAAGGCGTTTGAGGGTCTGGCGCGAGCAGTCCCACTCGCGCCCCTTGGGCAGCTTCTCGAGCAGCGTCTTCGGCTCCTCTTGGAGAGTCGGGACCTCTTCTACTCGAGAGGCATCTTCCGCGCGTCGCCGGGCGCGTCGGTGGCCGCCGGAGCGACGGCTCTCCAGCCCTCGCAGTTCGATGGCCTGTTGTCGAACTTCGGCGACGCCCTCGGCGACTATCTCGAGAGCGGGGGCAGCCCGTTCGAAGGTCAACAGATCTATGACGGAGTGCACGAACGCCTGACGCAGCTCAGCGGGACCGTGCTCACCACGAGCGATGTCGATCTCGTCTTCAGCCGCATCGAGCCCACGGATTTGACGCAGGTCGTACTTGCTGCGCTACGTTGATGGAAGACATGGACAAGGGAGTTCTAGGGAGGGAGATCATGAACGCAAGAATGTGGCGAACGGGGACGATCCTCGTCCTCCTCCTGTCGCTGGTCACGCTGGCGGGGTGGGGTCAGGGAGTGGCGCCGAAAGGCATCATCCCCACGCCTCCCGAGAGTACAGCATTGCAGGTCAACATCTGGGTCGACCGCGGCGCGTACGCCGTGGGCGAGTCGATCACCATCCACTACAGCGTGAACAAGCCGGCCTACGTCTACATCTGGGACATCACGCCCGACGGGCAGGCGAACCAGTTCTTCCCAAACAGTTTGCCAGGCGGATCCAACAACTACGTGACGGCCGGGGAGCACACCGTGCCGGGCAGTTGGCAGGTCGCGCCGCCCCTCGGGACGGAGTACTTGCAGATCTTGGCGACAACGTCGCCCGTCGATCCCTTCGCCGCGTTTACCGGGGATCCGCAGGCTTTGCAGGCGCAGGTCCAGGCCCAAATCCTCGGGATTCTGCCCGTTACGGAACGGACCTGGAACTTCACCAGCTTCGACATCGTGCAGGGCTCGGTCCCTTCGTACGGTAGGCTCAGCATCACGTCGACTCCAGCCGGAGCCTCGATCTACATTGACGAGGAGTACATCGGCTACACGCCCCGCTCAGTGTACGTTCCGGCGGGCTTCCGCCGCCTCGCGTTGGTCATGCCCGGCTACCAGACGTGGCAGAACTCAATCTACGTGATCGGCGGCCTCACGAGGACGATCAACGTGAACCTCGTCGCGTCGGCGCCGTCCAACCGACCGCCGGTGTCAGTGTTCGTGTACACGCCGACGACGCCCGCCGTCGGAGAGTGGGTCCAGTTCAATGGGTCAGCCTCGACGGACGCGGACGGCTCGATCTCGACGTATGCCTGGAACTTCGGGGACGGCTCGACGGGGACTGGATCGGTGATTTGGCATCGCTTCCTCTCGGGTGGCAACTACAACGTCACCCTCACGGTGACGGACAACCGCGGCGCATCCGTACCCAGCAGTCAGACGGTGCGGGTCGGATCGGCGAACCAGCAGCCTGTCGCGGCATTCTCGAACGACCCGACGATCGGGACACCCGGCGGATGGATGCAGTTCGACGCCTCGGCGTCGTATGACCTGGACGGAGCCATCGGCTCGTACGCATGGAGCTTCGGCGACGGCGCAACGGGCACGGGATCCGTCATTTGGCACCGATACACGTCTGTCGGAAGCTACGTCGTCTCGTTGACCGTAACCGACAACCTCGGCGCACCAGGCGTCTTGACGCGCACGATCCAGGTCGGATCGACCAATCTGCCGCCTTCAGCCATCTTCACGGTGTTGCCGGCCTCGCCGTCCGTCGCCGCATGGGCGCGATTCGACGCCACGGCCTCCACGGACCCCGACGGCTCGATCGTGTCGTACCAGTGGACCTTCGGCGATGGAGCGACGGCAACCGGGAACATCGTCTACCACCAGTTTACGACTGCGGGAACATTCCCCGTCACCCTGATGGTCACCGACAACGGCGGCACCACGAATTCCACGACGCAGCCCGTGCAAGTTGGAACGCCGATGCAGGCGCCGGTGGCCTCGTTCACGTTCTCGCCCTCGTCCCCGATCGTCGGGTCTCCCGTCGTGTTCAACGCCTCGTCCTCGTACGATCCGGATGGGGTGATCGTGTCGTACCAGTGGGACCTCAACGGAGACGGCACGGTCGATACGACTGGAGCCACGGGGCAAGTCACCTACTCGAGTCCGGGCACGGCCCTCGTGCGGTTGACGGTCACGGACAACAGCGGGCTCTCCACGTCGACAACCCAGACGATCGTCGTGTCGCTATCGGGCGGTGGGTCCTCGGGCGCGCCGGCGATGGGAACGACAGCGGGGTTCTTCGTGTGGGGCAGTGACACGTGGCACGTCACCGTGAATGCCGGAGCCGGATGGGCCACACCGCACAACTATCGAATCGAGCTGCGCACGGACGGTCAGTTCGCCGGTCTGAATGAGGTATGGAGTGGCGGCGTCGCCCCGTTGGGCATCATCCCGACTCCGTCCACGAGCGGCAAGACGATCATCCTCGAAGGCTCGATCCAGACCGGATCGGTGGACTACACGTTCACCATCCCCGGGTCGACGACGATGTGGATGAGCTTCAAGATGGATCAGAACGGCGACGGCACGCTGGAGGAATCCACGAGTTTCGTGTACCTGCGCTATCGAATGGTCCACCCGCCGGCCAATCCGTTCGTCGTGGGACTCCCGAGCGGAACGAGCGGCAGCCTCATCCCGTCGCTCAACTTCCGGATCGGGACCGCTCTAACGTATACGGAGACGACGCGGTTCGTGTTCTGGTCGACAACGATCGGCGCACTCGAAAGCCTCTAGACTTCTAAGATACTCTCAGAAGCGGGGCCGCCGTGGCCCCGCTTCTCTTTTCGCGCTTGCCGGCTCGCGGAACCAGGCGCTATGATCTCGACCATGAACGAGCGATACCTCGCCGTGGATTGGCTCTTGGATCACGCGACCATCGATCGTGAGGGGTTCTTCGACCGCTCGTCGTTCTCCGCGTTCGACGCCGTCTTCGTGGATCCCACAGCACTCCCCCGCCATTGGACGGACGGAACCGCGCCAGGCTCCGATGGAACGCGCAGGACGGATCCCGAGAGAGATCGTGGGTTTGGCCGCACGATGGCCGGATGGATGTCGAAGCGCCGCGAAGAAGCGGACGACCTGTTGCGGCGACGCGGAGGACTCCTCATCTGCCGCCTCTATCCTCGCGGAGAAGCCCTGGAGATCGGGACTCCCGGAGTCCCCGCCGAGCGCGTTGATCGCTACACATGGCTACCGCACGTCGCTCTGGTCGATCGGCAGCATCAGTTTGCGTTCCCCGCCAACGGACGATTCGTGGCGCGCCGCGGACAGGACGTCATCGTCGAGCGCAGCGGGAGTCCGTTCGAGGAGTACCTACGCACGTTCGAGGAGCGGATCTCCTACAGCGCCGTGTATCAGGACCTCCTCTCCACTCCCCTCGAGCGATTCGCGACCGTGCTGGCGCGCAATCGCGTCGGCGATGCCATCGCCCTCGAGATCCCGGTCGACGAGGGCTGCCTGGTTCTCCTTCCGCCCTTGGAGGGTGTCTCGCCTTCTCGCGAAGCTGACGTCCTCCTCGAGTCGGTTCGCTCCGCTGCGGCGCGGTCGGCGTTCGTCGCCGAGCCGGACTGGCTGCCCGCGTATGCCCTGCCGGGAGAAGAGGCGCTCGCCGACGAGCTCGCCGGTCTGGTAGAGCGGCGCGACACCCTGCAAGCAAAAGTGGAAGAGATCCAGGGCAAGCTCGAGGAGAAGACGCGGTTCAAGCGCATGCTCTACGGGAAGGGGCGAGTTCTGTTCGACCGCGCGGCCGCCGACGCCTTTCAGGAACTCGGATTCGAAGTCGAACCCAGGGGCGAAATCTGGCGAGTGGCATGCGAGGAGGGGAACGCGCTCGTAGCCATGGAGGCTTCCGAGGATGCGCGAATCGGGCTCTCCGCGTATCGCCGATTGCACCGCGAGATGGACCGCGCGATCACGGAAGGCGAGGACCCCATGAAAGGGATCCTCATCGTCAGCGGGTCGCGCGAGTTGGATCCAAGACGCAGGCCGACGCAGTTCTCCGCCGAGGTGCTTCGTGGCTGCGAGGCGCACGGCTACTGCCTCCTGTCGTCCTACCAACTCCACAAGATGCTCCTTCGCGCCCTTGCGGAGAAGAGCAAGAAGACGCTCGGCGGGCTTAGGCGACTCCTCCTCGAAACGGACGGGGAACTGAGAGAAGCGGGAGAGGCGTGATCCCGAGTCTTGTCGCATCGCTCCTCGTCTGTCCGTTGACCGCGCTCGTTTCGTGGGGGTTCGCCGACTGGATGAGGCGGCGGAGCCTCGGGCAGCCCATCCGGGAGGAAGGCCCTGCCCACCACCGCGACAGGGCGGGAACGCCGACGATGGGCGGCCTGGTCTTCCTCACGATCTGGGCAGCCACTGTCGGGGTCCTCACCCTCTGGGTTCCGCTCGGCGGAAGAGGGGGATTCATTCTCGTCTCCGGACTCGCCATGGCCTCCATCGGCGCAGCGGACGATCTCGTGAAGCTCGGACGCAAGAGATCCGTCGGCCTCTCGGGATGGCAGAAGATCGGACTCACCGCCGCCGTCGCGGCCGGGCTGTTCTTCGCGTTTCCCGCCGCGATCGAATCCGCGCTCCGGGTGCCCTTCTCCGGTGCGATCGTGGCGTTGCCGCACTGGGCTCTGTTCGCCCTGGTCGTGGTGGTCTTCCTCGCGGCCACGAACGCCGTCAACTTCACCGACGGCCTCGACGGCCTCGCGGCTGGCATCGTACTCCTGATCCTGTTGGGATTCCTCGTTCTTGCACCCGGCGCCGACCTCGCGCTCGTCCTCCCGCTCGTCGGCGCGCTCGGCGGCTTCCTGTGGGTGAACGCGCACCCCGCACGCCTCTTCATGGGCGACGTGGGGTCGTTCGGGCTTGGCGGCATCTTGGCGGCTGTCGCCCTGTCTCAGGGGACGGCGTTCCTCTTCCCGATCCTTGCCGGAGTACCGGTCTTGGAGGTTATCGCCGTGATCCTCCAGGTGACGAGCCTGCGCCTCTTCGGCCAGCGTCTGTTCCGCATGAGCCCGCTGCACCACCACTTCGAAGCGTCGCCGGGCGCTTCGGTGCGCCCGCACCTCTTGCCGGCCTGCGAGTGGCCCGAGACGAAGGTCGCCGTCCGTTTCTGGATCGCGCAAGGGTTCTTCGTCGGGCTCGCCGTGGTGGCATCTCGACTCGGCCATTAGGGCAACTGGAAGGCAGGGGTGTTCAAGAACTGCGAGTGCTGGGTGACTCGCCTGGTACCGGAGGAGGGACTTGTAACCCAGGCCGCACTCCGTGCGGCTTGGGAGTTCGCCCCCGCGGACGTCGCGAACTCCGGAGGATCAAGGTGGCTCCCAAAGTACAGAGAGCAAGGGGTCCCACAGGCCCCCCTGCTCTCTGTACCGGAGGAGGGACTTGAACCCACACGAGGAGTGAACCTCACAGGATCCTGAATCCTGCGCGTCTGCCAATTCCGCCACTCCGGCATTCGTGCGCGGAGTGTAGGGGCGGCGGCGAGGGCTGTCAAGCAATCGGATGAAGAATAGGCCTTCTTTTCGGCATTCTAGGCCTGAGCGTCGAGCAGTCACATCCGGGCTGGCCTCCGGGGGGCAGGACAAGGCTGGACTTGGCTCCCTGTGTGATATCGGTTACACTGCGGACTCTTGACCCCGCCCACTGGGTGATGGAGGGGCGGGCAAGAGGGGACACGCGCATCGAGCTTCGTGCAGGCAAGTGTCGGGAGGGGGTTCGGTATGGTTGAACTGAACGAGTTCCGCATTTTCTCCGATCTCAAGGACAAGGAACTAGAGAAGCTACGCGAGACCGTCCGAATGATCCAGTACGGACGCGGCGAGATTATCTTCCAGGAGGGAGCGCCCGCTTTCGGTTTCTATCTCGTCTTCGACGGCATGGTGAAGCTGGTCAAACGAAGCATGCGCGCCAAGAGCCAGATCCTCAAGATCGTCGGCCCGGGAGAGATCATCGGGGAGACGACGCTCTTCGACAAGGGAAGCCACAATGCCTACGCCAAGACGCTCGACCCGGTGACGGTCGGGTTCATCGAGCGGGGAGACTTCTTCTACTTCCTGGAGCGACACCCGAAGACGGTCTTCCGCGTGTACGAACGGTTGTCCGAGGAGCTCAAGGCATTCCAGAACAAGCTCGCCGAGCGGTCCTACTCGTCGAGCAAAGAGCGCCTCGCTCGACTCATACTTCACCTTGGCCGTAGTGGAGTCGAGCTCTCGCGCGCCGAGCTCGCGGAAATGGCCGGCGTCTCATCCAAGACTGCCATCCGCACGCTGAGCGAACTGGAGAGCCGAGGCATCATCGCAATCGAGAGCCGCAAGATCCGCATCCTCCGTGAGGAGTACTTGCAGAAGATCATCGAGCCCTTCTCGTCGAACCTCAATCCGAGCCTGATCATCTAGATCTGTCTGCGCCGCCAAGGGGAAGAACGTCTGCCCCACAGGTGACGGATGTCCTTTCGCGAAGTGGCCGGAGTTCATACGGTCAACGGTGGCACGTGTCTCCGCGAGGCACAACTACGCCAAGGAAGGTCCGCCGTTGGCAAATGGGTTGAACCCGACTGAACGGGCGATTGTCGTCGCGATCACCTTCGTCATCGCCGTGGTACTGAGCTTCACGCTCGACAAGGCGGGCGTGCCCGCATTCCCTTTGGTCGCGGTAACGTTCGTTGTCCCCCTTGCGTTGGGTACGAAGGTGCTCAGACTTCGCGCCGGGCTCTCTTTCGCATTCGGAATGGCGGCAGTCCAAGTCGTCCTTCTCATTCTCTTGGGCGAAAGCAACCCCGGCGGCCTTGTCGCTCTCTGCACGGGCGACCTTGCGCTCGGCGCGATCTTCGGAACGCTGAATCAGCGCAAGCAGAGCCGGACCGCAAGGTGGCGGCGGGCGAGCGCTCTCAAGGAGCGGCATGACAAGGAGACCTTCGAACCGGCGCTCAACATCTACCACTTCATCGACCGGGAAGGCACCGTGCTACGGCGCAATGAGGCATCGAGAACCGCCATCGGGCACCTCACGAGACGTTCGCTCCAGCTTTCGGAGTACGTCCACCCAGAGGACACGGACCGCATGAAGGCCGAGCTCATCCGGCTGTTCGAACGCGAGGAGATCCGCGGAGTGAAACTGCGTTTCATGTCGGAGGAGCGGAAGGCCTTCCCCGTCGAGCTCCGCGGCACGCGAATCACGGATCGCCTCGCCGTCCTGGAGGCACGAGATCGCAGCCGCGAAGACGAGCTCGAGCGCAGGATGATGGAGACGGAGGCGCGGTACCGCATTCTCATCGAGAAGGCCATTGACACGCTCGACTCGGGCATCATCATCACGGACCCACGACAGGAAGTCGTATGGGCCAACGCCACCACCGGGCACTTCTTCGGCATCGACAGGGACCGTTTGATCGGCGTGGAGGCGAAGCGTGCCAGATCGCGGTACATGGGCGTGTTCGAAGAAGCCCAGTCGTTCTCCGACGCGGTCGAAAAGGCCGTCGAATCGAACGAACGCATCGAGTCGATGACCTGCCATGTCCGCCCCTCCCTAGGGCGCGAGGAACGCGTCCTCGAGTATCGGTCGATCCCCATCGAGACGGGCGGTCGCATCGACCACTTCATCGACGTCACGGAGCTGAAGCGCCTGGAAGCAAACTTGCGCGAGAATACGGACAACCTGGAGAAGTCGAACGAGAAGCTGGAAGAGTTCTCCCACGTCGTGTCGCACGACCTGAAGGAACCCCTGCGCACGATCGAGGCGTTCAGCGGGTTCCTTCTCGAGGACTATCACGACAAGCTCGACGAGGAGGGCGTCGACTATCTCAACACGCTGAAGCGAACGTCGGCTCGCATGCGCCAACTGATCAACGATCTCCTGAGTCTGGCGAGCATCCACATGGACACGGCGTCGTTCGAGCGCATCAACACCCAGCGCGTCCTCGAGGAGGTCCAGGAAGACCTCGAAGTGCGCCTCCAAGGCGTGAACCTGCAGGTTGCCGACGACTTGCCGCCCGTCAAGGGAAGCAAGGTACGGATCCACGAGCTGTTCAGCAATCTCATCGTGAACGCCATCAAGTACAACGACAAGGCTCTGCCGACAGTTCGCGTCGGGTGGCAAAGAGAAGCGAGGAACAATGGAACGGTGACGTTCTTCGTCGAGGACAACGGGATCGGCATCGAGGAGCGCTACCAGGAGCGCATCTTCGGGATCTTCGAGAAACTGAACCCGCGAGAGGACGTCGAGGGAACGGGAGCCGGTTTGGCGATCTGCAAACGCATCGTGGAAGAGCACGGCGGCAAGATCTGGGTTAACTCGGAAGTTGGCAAAGGAAGCACGTTCTTCTTTACTATCCCAATTGCACGAGAGGTGGAATCCAATGCATAACCTCGAAAAGA
The DNA here is from genome assembly GCA_903857865.1 of uncultured bacterium. Taxonomy (GTDB): domain Bacteria; phylum Bipolaricaulota; class Bipolaricaulia; order UBA7950; family UBA9294; genus CAIOGO01. The sequence continues at coordinate 173,035 of CAIOGO010000010.1, forward strand.
TGAAAGTGCTGGTGGTTGAGGACAACCCCAATGACGTTACGATCATCAAGCGAGCCATGCGCAAGAGCGACGCCAAGTGCGAGCTGTACTTCGCACACGACGGCGAGGAAGCCCTGAACATGCTGTACCGGACGGGGGAATACCAAGACACGCCGCGTCCGGACCTGATTCTTCTCGACATCAATCTGCCGAAGATCAACGGACTTGAGGTCCTGGGGAAGATCAAGGAGGATGCGCATCTTCGCCGCATCCCGGTGATCGTCCTGACGATTTCGGAGCGAGAAGAGGACATGGTCAAGGCGTACGACAGCGGCGCCGCAAGCTACATGACGAAGCCGGTCGATTCGAAGGACTTCGAACGGCTGCTGCAAACGGTCCAGGACTACTGGCGCATCGCGCAGATCTCCCCCAAGTAGCGTCGACAGGTTCTGAGGACACTTGTCTGCTTCGGATGCCGCGGCGGTACGCGGCGTCCGTCGCCAGCGGCCTCCCTGCGGCGCTCGCCTGGGACCTCGTGATTGCCTGTCGCCCCATATGCTGTCGACGGCTTGTAACAGAGGCGCGAGGTCGGGACGAAGCCTATCCGACTTCCCCACCGGAACGAGAGCCCGGTGGAACTCGACCCCCGCAGGGAATGCGGCGGAATCGTTCGACGCGACCCCCGGCAACACAGGCAAAGGATTTGGGGTCACGACCAACGGTTCTTACCCCAGGGAAGGTGGATGAGGTAGCAGGTCCACCTTCCCTTCCCCCCTTTCGGGTACGACGCGGGAGAGGCCTTTAGCCGCCGGCGATGAAACTGTCGTAGACGACGGCCGCCGCCAGGCGCACGGCCGCGCGCTCTTCACCGGTCAACTCCACTCCTGCGGCAGCGACAATCTGGTCCATCGCCGCCCTCACCGGATCGGCCACGTCGAACGGCGGGCCATCAGCCTCAGAGCGCCCATAGAAGATGATCGCAACGTCCGCAGAGACGCGCGCCCACGAGGGATTGACCAGCATGCTCCGCACCGCGAACGTCACGGCCATCGCCCACCGCGCCTCATCGTCGGGGGCGTCGCGCAACGCGACGTCGAGGGTGTCTTTGAACTGCTCGCCAAGATCGTGGATCGAGGCGAAGAACCCTTGAGCGACCAGGGATACCTCCACGTCTGGCGGCAAGCTCCCTGTCTCACTCAGGGCCGCGAGGGCCGCCGCAAAGGTCGAGCAGAATCCCTCGCTCCCCACGCGGAGGCGCACGAGAGTCCCGAGCCCTTCCACGTTCTGGGACGGGATCTGAGTGATCAACTCCTCGTGAAGAACCTGGAGGGCATCGAGGAAGCGCCCGCAGGCTATGCTGAGGCCTGCGGGGACAGCGACCACCGTTCCCGCGAAGAGGTGGTCGCCGAACGATCGGTAGAGAGCTTCGAGCGGCGCGAACTCGGCGTAGGCATCGGCGAAGTCGCTCCCGAGCTGTGCCTGCGGCCGCGCCGCGGCAGGCACGGCGACGGCAGCCAAGACGACTAGAGCAACTCCCAGGGCTCGCATCACGATGAGTATACCTAGCTTACGGTGCTGCGAGAGCGCGACCTGCCATGCAGCCAGACAGGATTCGAGGACGCGCTAGACCTTGTCGTCTATTCCCTATCTACGTTTCCCGAAATCCCTGGCGAGTCGCTCCCGTTTGTCAGACGCCAGTAACGCGTATAGAATGAGGTAGAACCGTTGGGCACCGGGATTCCGGTAGAACCAAGGAGATGCAAGGAGGTCGCGTTGAAGAGACTACTCGTAGTCGCTCTCGTGCTGACGCTCGGCCTGTCGGTCGCTGGCTTGGCGGCAGGGAAGGTCGCCGTGGTCCTCGACGTCGGTGGGCGCGGCGATCTGGCGTTCAACGACATGGGATTCAAAGGGACGGATCAGGCGGCGAAGGATTTCAATCTCCAGATGGTCGAGGTCCAATGCGCCACGGGCGCGGACTACCTGCCGAACATGCGGAACCTCGCCCGAACCGGTGAGTATGACCTCATCATCTGCGTCGGCTTCCTGCTCGGTGACGCGCTCGCCGCGGCGGCGACGGAGTTCCCGAACCAGAAGTTCGCGATCATCGACGTGGACTACATCACGGGCCCCAACATCATGAACTTCGTGTTCCGTGAGAACGAGATGTCGGCCCTGGTCGGCGCGCTGGCGGCCATGTCCGCGGCGCAGCACGGCTACACGACGGCTGGCATTGTTCTCGGAATCGAGATCCCGGTGCTGTGGCACTTCGAGGCCGGATTCCGCTTCGGCATGGATTGGGGCCTCAAGGCCTACGCCGCGCATGAGGGCACGATGCCCGCGGTGAACCTGCTCTACACCTACACCGGCACGTTCAGCGACATTGCGCTCGGCAAGGCGGCTTCGGAAGCCATGCTCGCGCAGGGCGCGGTCGGCATCTATAACGTCGCCGGCCCGCTAGGCGTCGGCGATCTCGAAGCCGTGACTGAAGTCCATGACAACGCCGGGACGAAGTACGGTCCTCCGTACTACTACGGCGTCGATGCTGACCAGGACTGGATGGGCAACGGGATGCACGGCATCGCGAGCGGCATGAAGCGCGTCGACACTGCGTGCTACATGGCCGTCGAGGCCGTCGTCAATGGGACCTTCACGCCCGGCGTGACGAGTCTCGGCCTCGCTGAGGGCGGAGTCGCAATCAGCAAGGTACGCGACATGGAGGAGTTCATTCAGTACGGCATCGGCGCGGGGCAGATCGCAGCGGCCGACGCTCCGGCCATCACGTACAACTGGGTGCAGAATCGGCTGACCGTCGCCGACTGGATCTGGGATGCCGTGGCGCTGCTCGAGCAGGGCATCCTGAACAACTCGATCTTCGTCCCGACGGCCAGTACGGGCGCTGAGATCGCCACAGTGCGAGCGCAGTACACGCTCGGCGCGCCCTAGACCGTGACAGGAAGTTGAACCTCTGACGGGGAGAGAGGGACGAGGTTCCTCTCTCCCCTTTTCGTGCACGGATGGAGATCCCATGAATGCAAACGACGCTCCAGCGAATGCACGGGCCGCTGACGGTTACTTCCTCCGCGCCGAGAACATCACGAAGGTCTACTCGGACGGTACGGTGGCTCTCCGCGAAGCGACGCTGGAGATCCATCCGCGGGAGATCGTCGGGCTCTTGGGGGAGAACGGGGCCGGGAAGACGACGCTCACGAAAATCCTGTCTGGACTTCTTCCCCCCACCAGCGGCCGCGTGACGTCACCGAAGGGCGTGGTGCGATTCGCCAGCCCACGCGAAGCGCTCGACTTCGGAATCGGGATGGTGCATCAGCACTTCGCCCTCGTGGGCACGTTCACGGCAACGGAGAACGTCGCACTCAGCCACGAGCGCCCGTTCGCGCGCATCCGGCTGGACCAGGCGCGCGAGCGGCTCGAGGGCCTGATGAAGGAAAGCGGCCTCCACGTCCCCCTCGACGTCCCCGTGGAGAAGCTGGCGGTGGGAGAGCAGCAGCGCGTCGAGATCCTCAAGGTGCTGTCGCGGGGCGTTCGCCTTCTGATCCTCGACGAGCCGACCTCGGTCTTGACCCCTCTTGAGGTCGACGAGCTGTTCCTCCTCCTTCGACGTCTCCGCGATGCGGGGACGTCGATCATCCTCATCACCCACAAGCTGAAAGAAGTGCAGTCGGTCACGGACCGGATCGTCGTCCTTCGCCGCGGGGAACTCGTGGGAGACGTCAAGACGTCGACGGCAACGACCGAGCGCCTCGCCCAGCTCATGGTGGGCAGGGCGGTGGAGGGGGAATCGACGGCCGTCGAACTGAGCGCGGAGCAGCTACCGCGCGCCGGCGCGCGGTCGAAGACCGGTTCGTCGGGTGAGAGCATCCTTCACGTCGCCGATCTCGTAGCCAAGGGCAGCACAGGCGATGTCGCCGTCGATGGGCTGTCGTTCGACGTCCACGCCGGAGAGATCTTCGGCATCGCCGGCGTAGAGGGAAACGGTCAGTCGGAGTTGGTCGAGTGTCTGACCGGGCTACGCCGAGCGGTCTCTGGCATCGCGACCATCAAAGGCACCGACATCCTAGGCAAAGACCCTCGCGAGATCTATCGCCTCGGCGTGGCACACATCCCGGAGGATCGCTGGCGGCTCGGTCTTGTTCTGCCGTTCACGCTGGCGGAGAACGCGATCCTCGGTGTGCACCGATGGAAGGAGTTCCGCGGCCCCTTGTCGTTCATGCGCTGGGGCAGGATTAACCGCCACGTCCGCGAGTTGATGGATCGATTCGAGATCCAGGCGACGGGGCCGAACGCGCCGGCGAAGAGTTTGTCGGGCGGGAATCAGCAGAAACTAATCGTGGGACGCGAATTGGCCAAGAATCCAGCGATCGTCGTCGCGTCGCAGCCGACGCGGGGACTCGACATCGGAGCAGCGAAGTACATCCGCGACCTTCTCGTCGAGATGCGCAACAACGGACGGGCCATCCTGCTCGTATCAGCCGACCTCGATGAAGTGCTGGCGCTCGCCGATCGCCTGGCGATCATGTACGAGGGACGGTTCATGACCGAGTGCGCCCCCACGGATCTGAATCGGCAGCAGATCGGCATGCTCATGGGAGGCGTGGAACGCAAGGAGGTCGTATGAGCGAACAAGCGGGGCCGACACAGTCCCGCCTCTTGAGAGGCGTCCACCGGACAGTTACCGGACTTCATCCCGCCCTCGAGTCCATGCTGGCTGCGCTCATCGGACTCCTCGTTGGCGCCGCCCTCATGTACATGTGGGGATTCAACCCGTGGAAGGCCTACTGGGCTTTGCTCCGCGGCGCCTACGGAGGGTCGTACGAGTGGGCGAGCACGCTCGCCCGCGCGACGCCGCTCATTCTGACCGCGCTGACGTTCTCCGTGTGCGTTCGTGCGGGCATGTTTAACATTGGCGCCGAAGGCCAGATGTTCATGGGCGCGATGGCGGCTATCTGCGTGGCGCTGTTCAAGATGCCCCCCGGAATCCACCTGATCGTCGGGCTCCTGTTCGCCCTGATCGCCGGCGCGGCATGGAGCATTGTGCCTGCCGTGCTAAAGATCACCCGCGGGGTATCCGAGGTCATCTCGACAATCATGTTCAACTGGATTGCGCGGTGGCTCGCCTTGTACATCGCCATCTTCATCCTCGTGGATCCGTCGCGCGCGGAGAAGACGTTGACGATCCCGGTGTCGGCGCGGTTCCCGATCCTCGTTCGCGGCACGGACTTCTCGTACTCGTTCTTCCTTGCGATCTTCGCCGCCCTGGTCCTGTACTTCGTTCTCTGGCACACGACGATGGGGTACGAAGTGCGCGCCGCGGGACTCAATCCGACCGCCGCGCGCTACGGGGGGATCCGCAACAAGCGAACGATGATCGTAAGTTTCCTCCTCGGCGGCATCACGGCCGGCCTCGCCGGAGCCACCGTCGTCATGGGAATGCCGCCGAGCTATGCAGCGTTCGGCGGGGGAGCATTCCCCGAGCTGACGAACATCGGCTTCGACGGCATGGCGGTCGCCATGGTCGGACGCAACCACCCGATCGGCATCATTGTGGCGTCGGTCCTGTTCGGCGGTCTCAACGCCGGGGGGCGCGTCATGCAGTTCTACGGGTCGAACCCGGTTCCACTCGAGATGGTGCGCATCGTCATGGGTGCAATCGTTCTCGCGATGTCGATTCCTGAGCTGATTCGGCTGGTCCCGGCGATCAAGAGTCAGGGGGAGCGGCTGATTGCGACGCTTCGACGGCACGGACGGCCCGCGTCCAAGGAGGGATCCGCATGAACTGGATTGACCTCGTCAGCCTGCTTCGCATCGCGCTCCACGCGATGGTCCCGATCACGCTGACGGCCGTCGGCGAGATCGTCGGAGAGACAGCCGGGCTGTTCAACATCGGGCTGGAAGGCATCCTGCTCATCAGCGCCTTTGCCGGCGCTCTCGGCGCCGAGGCCGGCGGCCCGGTGGTCGGGCTCCTCGTCGGAATGGGCGTCGGAGCCGCCATCGGCCTCGTCTTCGCGGTGATCAACACGTACTGGAAGGGAACCCAGATGATCACCGGTATCGGCATCAACCTGTTCGCGATGGGACTCGTCGCGTTCGGGCTGATCCAGCTCGGGGCGCCGGGATTCCACGCTGTGCCGCGAGCCGCTCAGGTCATCAAGTGGAAGACCGCCATGGGTGCGATGAGTCCGATCATTCTCATCGCGCTCGCAATGCCGTTCCTCATCCACTGGTTCATCAAACGGACGCGCGCCGGACTGATCCTCAAGGCCGCGGGAGAAATGCCGGAAGCGGCTGATGTCGCGGGGATCAACGTGAACAAGGTGCGCCTTCTCGCGGCGACGTTCGGCGCTGCTCTGGCTGGATTGGGCGGAGCGTACATGAGCGTCGCGTGGATCGGATCCGTGACAAAGGACCTGTCGGCAGGGCGAGGGTTCATTGCTCTGGCGACCGTCGTCTTCAGCGGACTCAACCCGCTCCTTGCCTTGCTTGGCGGGTTTATCTTCGGCTTCTTCCAGGGTCTCGCCGAGTGGGTGAAGACGCTACCGTCGAAGCCGATCCCGAGCCAGTTCGTGTCCATGCTGCCGTACATCGTCACGCTGCTCGTCGTGTCGGGGGCCATCGGCCGCGTGCGGTTCCCCAAGGCGCTGGGCGAGCCGTACAAGCGCGAGTAGGGGCGACCTTGGCTCCGAGGCTGCTAGGATCTATGATCGAGGCAAGAGGATCACTCGGCGACCGGCGAGGATGTCCTCGCCGCGTGAGCCGAGGGTAGGGCACTACAGGAGGTGCGTCATGCGTAGGCTTCTCTCTCTGGCGCTGCTCGCGCTCGTCGCGTTCAGCATCGTGGGACTCGCCCAAGTTGGGACCCAGCAAAAGCCCATTTACATGTTGCTCCCGCCGTCGACCGACACGACCGTGATCGGGCCGTCGGGGGACGCGATCGCGGAATACATCTTCCAGCAGACGGGGCTGTACGTCGTCCCGATCGTCGCCTCGGACTACGCCGCTCTCGCCGAGGCCTTCGCTACGGCCGAGGGTGACGTGTTTGGCATTCCGACAAGCTCGCAGTACTGCCAGATTTACGCCGCGACGAACGGCGGGATCGTGCCGACGATGGGCGCCGTCCGCAACGGCTACAGCTACTACTACGCCACAATCTACGCGCTCCGGTCGAAGGGCTACACGTCGATTCAGGACCTCGCCGGCAAGACGTGGATCTACAACGACGTCGGCTCGGGCTCGGGGTACAAGTACCCGAAGGTGTACCTGCAACAGAACGGCGTGCAGTGGGGAAGCATTGTTGAGACGGGCGGGCACGTGAACTCGATGGTCGCTCTGCTGCAGGGCCAGGGTGACTTCTGCACTGGCTACGGCTCGCCTCCGCTCGCTCCCCAGTGCCTGAAGGATCAGGGCATTCGCTGGGAGTGGGGCGACGATCCCGAACTCATGGTCTGGGACTACTTCCACAACGCCCTCGTCCGCAATGGGCTCGCCTGGCGCTGTGAGGATCTGCGGTTCGCCGTCCTCAACGACTATCCCGACGTATTCACCCAGGTCGGAATCGTCGGCGTCGTCGGCCCAATTCCGAACGACTGCCTCGCGTTCGTGGCGGACTTCCCGGCCGACCTGAGGGACCAGATTACCGCGACTCTCGTGCAGCACATCTTGACCCCCGAGGGCTTCGCGATCTGGAGCAACAAGAAATTCTACCAGTGGTCGGGCATGGAGCCGGTCACGGACAGCGTGTTCGACCTGATGCGCGCGGTCCTCGGCCTCCCGGTCCCGCAGCGGTAGAACCGAAGTCTGTACGAGCAAGATCGGAGTGGGGAGAGAGGAGGTCGCCTCCTCTCTCCTCTTCGTACGGGAATGGTCGCATGGCTGAACCGCAACTAGTCATCGAGCATGTAACGAAGGTCTACGAACGGGGGGACGTCCACGCGTTGCGTGACGTCTCGCTCACCGTGAACAAGGGCGAGTTCCTCGTGCTTATCGGGCTCTCCGGCTCCGGCAAGTCGACACTCCTGCGGTGCATCAACCGCCTGATCGAGCCCACCTCGGGCCGGATCCTCCTGGACGGCGTTGACATCACGCAGGCGAAGGGCGCTGAACTGCGCAAGATCCGGCGGAGAATCGGCATGGTGTTTCAGCACTTCAACCTCGTGAAGCGGTCGTCCGTGCTGACGAACGTTCTCGCCGGGCGGTTGGGGTACGCGCCGCCCCTGCCCACGTTGATCGGGCGCTTCCCGCACGAGGACATGGACCGCGCTCGGCAGAGCCTGGAGACGGTCGGCCTGGTGGAGAAGATGCACACTCGCGCCGATCAGCTCTCCGGCGGCCAACAACAGCGTGTGGGCATCGCACGCGCCCTGATGCAGGAACCGGAGTTGATCCTCGCCGACGAGCCCGTCTCGGCACTCGACCCGGCGACGGCCAATTCCATCCTTCAGTACCTGGAGGAGATGAACCACAAGCACGGGGCCACCGTCATCTGCGCCCTGCACTTCTTGTCGCTCGCCCGGCGTTATGGGACCCGGATCATTGCGCTCAAGGACGGCGCCGTGGTCTTCGAAGGACTGCCGAGGGAGATCGACAACGTCCGATTCAAGGAGATCTACGGCGAGGACGCCGAAGAGGTGGAGGTTCGCTAGGTGAGTCGCCGCTTCCGCCTGCCGAAGGATCGCATCGCCGCGCTCACTGCAGATTGGGGGCTCCTCCTCCTCCTTTCCTACTGCACGTACTTCCTGATCAATCACTGGTACCGAGCGACTCACCATGTCTCCGCGGTGTACAAGATCCCTTTCCCTGACTACGCTTACGTCGTTGCGGTCGTCGCGACGTTCCTGCTCGCGGTCTTATGGGAGAACCTGGGGACCTCGATCGGCTGGAAGGGCGTCGGCCTCGCTCACGCCGATGAAGCCCATCGCCCGCTCGGGCTACCACGCCGCGTTGCGCACGTCTTCACCGATCTCGCATCGTGGCTTCTGACCCTTCTCGGGGCGGCGTTCGCTCTCCTTCCGCTCGCCGGGCTTGCGACGCTCTTCTACGGGATCGCATCCCGAACGGGGCTCACGTTCATCCCCACCGTCGTCTTCTGGCCTCTGGGCCCCTGGGGCCGAGCCTTAGGTCTGACCGCCGGCCTCATCCTGGCCTTGGCCGTGATCGGTGTGGCCTCCTGGCGGGCGGCGCGCGGACTCTGGAGATGGCTGTGGCCGGCGCACAAGGACAAGCACCCATGGACAGACCGCATCGTTCGGTCTTGCGTCTGCCGCGCCGCGGACGTTGAACAGCCAAGTAGGCGTCGGCGTTGGTGGCAGACGAGTTGGGGCCTCATGGCGCTCCTTCTCGCCGGCCTGACGGTCTACGTCGGCTGGCTCGCGACGCAGATCAACATCGCCACCCTCATCCGCAGGGCCTCTTCGACCGGCGGCTACTGGCAGAAGCTGGCGACGCCGGACTTCAAGTTCTTTCTTGCCGCCGACCCCGATCTAGGCGACACGTTGCTGAACGGCATCGTCCAGACGATCTTCATGGCCTTGATGGCGACCCTGTTTGGCTTTGTGCTCGCCTTTCCGCTGTCGTTCCTCGGCGCGAGGAACATGGTGACAAAGAGCCGCCTGGGATGGGGCGTCTACACGTTGATGCGTGGTTTCTTCAACATCGGCCGATCCATCGAGCCGTTCGTCATGGCCGTCGTGTTCGCAACCTGTGTCGGGTACGGACCGTTCGCGGGAACCCTTGCACTCTTCGTGCATACGGTCGCCGCGTTGGGGAAGCTCTACTCTGAGCAGATCGAGGCCATTGACCCCGGCCCCGTAGAGGCCATCACGGCGTGCGGCGGGCGCCGCACGCAGACCTTGCGCTACGGAGTCATCCCTCAGGTCGTCCCGTCATTCCTCGCCTTCACCCTCTACCGCTGGGACATCAACGTGCGCATGGCGACGATCATCGGCATCGTCGGCGGAGGCGGCATTGGGCGGTTCTTCAACTACTACAAGAATGAGCTGCGCTGGCACGAGGTCGGAGCGGTCATCGTGATCATCGCCGTTGTCGTGTGGGGCATGGACTACATCAGCGGCCGCGTGCGGGAGAGGATTGCGTAATGGCGCAGCCACTTCGCTCCGGGGCAGGGGGAGGGCTCGTTCGGACTGCGGCTCGGGTCACACGTGCTTGGAGGCGACTCTGCATCTTCTCGGTCGATGCCGCTTTCCTTGCCTACCTCTTCGTGATGGGGTCCTTCGTCGTCACCCGCATCGCGTCGGGGACCGGCGTCTACATCCCCATCCCCGGCGGGTTTGTCGTCCTCCTGGCGATCGCCGCCGCGGCCGTCTGGGGCTCCCTCGGAGCCTCCGTGGGGTGTAGGCTCGTCGAGTTCCTCAGCGGCAGACCCTCAGCCCCTGGCGGGAAGGTGCGTACCCGACGGGTTCCCCTGGAGGGTAGAGGGGCTCCTCTCGGCGAATCCGTACGCACTCGTGCCCTTGGCCGGCCTGGTCCGCAGCCGACGGAGGCATCCGTGCCGTCGCGCTCACCTTGGTACCGGACACTGTGGGGGTGGAGCATCGTCGTCGCCATTGTCGTCACCCTCGCGGCGGCGACCGCCATTACGCGAGTTGACTTCTCCCGCCTTGCGCAGAGCTTCCCAGACGCGGCGAAGATCCTGCGGCGGCTTCTACATCCGGACCCATCGATCCTCGGGGAAGTCGTTCTGCTCACCCTGGTCACCGTCTTCATGGGACTCATGGCGACGCTGCTGGCGATCCCCGTCGCGGCATTGCTCAGCTTCCTCGCGGCGCGCAACTTGGCCCGCGGCCCGGTGGGCAGCCTGCTCTATACCGTCGTCCGCGCCGCGGCAAGCATCGTGCGTTCGATCGAACCGATCATTTGGGCCATCGTGTTTGTCATATGGGTGCGCCCAGGCCCGTTCCCGGGCGTGCTTGCGCTCTTCGTGTGCTCGATCGCCGACCTGGTGAAGCTCTACTCCGAGCAGCTCGAGTCCATCGACCCCGGCCCGACCGAAGCGGTCACGGCCGTTGGAGGGCGCCGTCTTCAGGTTCTCCTGTACAGCATCGTCCCGCAGATCATCAATCCGTATCTCTCGTTCACCCTCTATCGCTGGGACATCAACGTCCGCATGGGAACCGTCATCGGCATGGTTGGGGGAGGCGGCATCGGAATGCTGCTCATGCAATACGTGCGCGTCAACGAGTGGGAAGAAGTTGGCATGTGCCTTCTGGCGATCATCGCCGTAGTCTGGTCGATCGACACCCTGTCGGCGCGCCTGCGCGAGCGGCTGAGCTAGTCGCTGCCCGAGAGGAGGCCTTCGAGGTACTCCTGGATCTCTTCGAGGCCGTACGTCGTCTTCATCACCTTGTAGTCCTCGAGCCAGGCACTCTCGATCGTGTCGTCACGGCGGATCTCGACGTCGGTGATGTGAAACGCGTCCATCATCGTTCGAGCCTCCTCCTCGATCTGGCGATCCTTCACGCGGAAGAGAAACCGTGGGATGTGCACCTAGACCACCTCGTCCCAAGTATACCCAGCGGGCCGACGAGACATCGAGTGCGGTGCCGAAGGACTCGCCGCCCATTGATCAGTCGCTGTCGTCGTCCTAGAATGCATCACCATGGACATCGTCGAGATCATCCGCAAGAAGCGCGACGGCGGTGTGTTGACCCGGGACGAGATCGCATTCTGGATCTCAGGAACGGTCTCGGGTTCCGTCCCCGACTACCAGGTTTCCGCGCTCCTCATGGCCCTCTTCTTTCGCGGCATGAGCGACGAGGAGACGTCCGTCCTAACCGACGTCATGGCGCACTCCGGCTCGATGTTCACTCCGGGCGATCTCGGCGGGTACACGGTCGACAAACACTCGACCGGCGGCGTGGGGGACAAGACGACGCTTGTCCTCATCCCGCTTCTCGCGGCGGCCGGGCTCAAGGTGGGCAAGCTGTCCGGGCGCGCGCTCGGCCACACGGGAGGGACGATCGACAAGCTCGAATCGATCCCCGGCTTCCGCGCGGATCTATCCCGCGACCGCTTCCTTGACCTTGTCCGTCGCACCGGACTTGCGTTGGCCGATCACACGACCGACATGGTTCCCGCCGATCGGATCCTATATGAGCTTCGCGATGTCACCGCGACCGTCGACTCCTTACCGCTCATCGTCGCGTCCATCATGTCGAAGAAGATCGCCGGCGGCGCGCAGGCGATCGTCATCGACGTGAAGACGGGGGCCGGCGCGTTCTTGCCGAAGCTCGAGGACTCGCGCCGCTTGGCGCGGGCGCTCGTCTCGATCGGCGAGAGACTCGGCCGGAAGATGGCAGCCGTGATCACCGACATGTCTCAGCCGCTCGGCCGAAGGGTGGGAAATGCCATCGAGGTCCGCGAGGCGATCGACACGCTCAAAGGAGCCGGGCCGGAGGATCTCGCCACTCTGTGCTGTGAGCTGGGCGCCGAGCTTCTCGTCTTCGCAGGAAAGGCTCCGACTCGACCCGCGGCCGTCGCCGAGCTGAGGAGGCTCCTGAAGGATGGCTCTGCCCTCGCGAAGTTCCGCGAACTGATCAAGAACCAGGGAGGCAAGGCCGAGGTTCTCGATCGTCCAGATCTCTTGCCCGCCGCAGCGAAACGAAGCGATGTCCTCGCCGGCGAGGCCGGAACGATCCGCCGCCTGGATGCGCTGCTCGTCGGTCGCGGTGCGAACGCGCTCGGCGCCGGGCGAACAAAGAAAGAGGACGCGATCGATCCGGCCGTCGGCGTCGAACTCGTGAGGAAGATCGGCGAGCGCGTGGAGAAGAACGGCGTTCTCGCCATCCTCCACGTCAACGACGAGACGCACGTCGCGGAGGCACGGCACCTGGTGGAGTCAGCCTACGAGATCGACCCAAGCGAAGCGCCGTGCGCGCCTCCGCCGCTCATCGTCGAACGCATCCTCGGCGCCGCCTAGGTATTCTTGAGGCGCGGTCCACGAGGCGTCGCCCTACGGCGGAACCCTACGGTTCGAGCGTGAACGCGTCGGGAAGGAGTTCGGCGATCGTCGTACGCGTGTAGTCCCCCTGAGGGTTCCCCATGAGAACCTCGAGCTTTGGCGCATGCTCGTGCAGCACCTGCCGACAGGCGCCGCACGGGCGGCAGTGGTCGGACTGGCAGGACACGGCGATCTTCACGAACTCCCGCTTCCCTTCCGAGATGGCCTTGAACAACGCAACCCGCTCGGCGCAAAGGGAGAGGCCGTTGACGGCGTTCTCGATGTTGACGCCCGTGACCACGGTCCCGTCGGCGCACAGGAGAGCTGCCCCTACGGGGAACTCCGAGTACGGCGCGTAGGCGAGCCGACGGACGTCGTTCGCCAGCTTCACGAGATCTCGATCGTTCATCAGAAACGGATCACCACTCCCACAGCGCCCGCCAATCCTCCGACGTGGAGGTCCCACCATCCAACCCACTCAACCATCGGCTGGACGAGTCTCGCTTCGGCGAAAAGGCGCAGGAACGGGAAGCCGACTTCCAGGCGCGCGCCGACGTGCGCAGCGAGCGCCGACCAGCGGACGTCATCCAGGTGAAGAGCGGCGAGTGCTGCATCGACGCCCTCTGCCCACTCCGGCGGAAGTTCGCGGCCGACGTCGACGGTCACCGCGCCGCCGGTCCAGTCGATCCCTGCCGATAGGTTGAGCGCAGCAATGACGATGTCGAACCGCTTCACCGCTTCGACGGAGATGGCCCACGCTGAGAGATCGGCATCCACGGTGAAGCGCGCTGTCTCGTCACCCAGTGCAAATTCCTCGTCCAGGAGCGGATCGGGGATCTCAACCCCCGCCATGTCCGCGATGCCGCGGACGATCCCACTGCTCAGGATCCCGCCGGAAAGCCGCACGCCGTCGACAACGACGAACGGAAGCGGGATCTCAATTCCTCCTCCGATCATGGGAATGGGAACCAGCGTGGGGAACGCCGTGAGGCCCGCGTTCACGGCCGCAATCGCGGAGTCAAAGTCCGCCGCCAGGTCGGCGAGTTCGTCCGGTGGCATGCCTTGGTCGGCGAGAAGGGTGAGCAACTCGTCGGAGGCGCCGTGCAACGCAACGGGGACCCTCGCAAGGGTCCCCGCGACGTCCAGCGAGACGACCTCGCACCCCAGATCGAAGCCGCCAGCACGCACGCACGCTGCCCCCAGCACGAGGACGAACAGAACGATGGCAGCCGCTGCAGTTCCCCTCGATATCATCGCCGATCCCAGCCCTCCCATTCCTTCCTCTTCAGCTCGGCGCGCTTGATCTTGCCGCTCATCGTCTTCGGAAGCTCCGTGACGTATTCGATCGCGCGCGGGTACTTGTACGGCGCCGTGACCTTCTTGACGTGGTCTTGAAGCTCTTTCGTCAGCTCGGCGGACGGCGCGAAGCCCTTGGCGAGAATGACGAACGCTTTCACAATCTCGCCCCGCTCGCGGTGCGGCGCGGCTACCGCAGCCGCTTCGACGACCGCCGGGTGACTGACGAGCGCGTCCTCAACCTCGAATGGCCCGATGCGATAGCCGGAGGTCAAGATGACGTCGTCGGCACGACCTTCAAAGAAGAGATACCCGTCCTTGTCTGCCTTCGCGAGGTCTCCGGTGCGGTACCAGCCGCCGGAAAACGCTTCCTTGTCGAGCTCGGGCGCGTTCCAGTAGCCGTCGAAGATCGCCGGGTTCCCCGGCTTGAGCGCGATCTCCCCTACCTCGCCCTGCTTAACCAGGTTGCCGCTCTCGTCGATGAGCACGACGCCGGGACCCGGAGACGGAAGGCCCATGGCGCCGGGCTTCACCGGGAGCCCCGGCAGATTGCAGACAAGGCAGACGCTCTCGGTCTGGCCATAGCCGTCGCGAATGGTCACGCCGAACGCGCGTTTGAACGCCTCGATCGGCTCGACGTTGAGCGGCTCGCCGGCCGACAGAGCGTCCTTCAAGTAGATCTTGTGTTTCCCCATGTCGGGCACCTGCGCAAAGAGGCGATACTCAGTCGGCGTGCAGCAGAGCTTCGTCACTCTGTACTTCGCCAGGAGTTCGAGATACCGCTCGCCGTCGAAACGCCCGTTGTAGATGAGCTGCGTCGCGCCGGTCGTCAGCGAGACGCCGACCGGGCTCCAGTACCACTTCGCCCAGCCCGGAGCCGTCGTCGCCCAGACGACGTCCGACTCGTCTGCGTCGTACCAGTAGTGGGCGGTGACCCGGTTGTGACAGTACATCCAGTGGTGATTGTGCACGACGGGCTTCGGGTTGCCCGTCGTGCCAGAGGTGAAGTTGATCGTCATCGGGTCCTCGGCCATGAGAGGAACCTTCTTGGCGCGTGGATCGCCGGAAGCGACAAGATCCTCAAATCGCAGCCAGCCCTTGCGCGGCTCCGCGCTGCCGATCAGGATGAACGTCGAGAGCGGACATTGGCCGCGCACGGCCTCCACGATGCCGACCGTCGAGGTGTCGGCGACGATGACCTTGGCGCCCGAGGCCTGGGAGCGGTAGAGGATCTCTTTCTCTTTCAGCATTTCGGAGCACGGAACTGCAACCCCGCCGGCGACGAACGTCCCGAGTTGCGCGACGTGAGCCTCGGGAATGCGAGGCAGAATGTGCAGCACGGGCTCGTGCTTCTTCACGCCGAGCTTCATGAGGGAGTCTCCGAACCGATGCATCCCTTCTACAAGCTCGCCGTAGGTCATCTTTCTGGCGTTCCCCTCGGCATCTTCCCACAGGATGGCGAGCTTGTGCGGATTCCTCTTCGCGTGTCCCTCCACGACATCCAAAATGTTGTAGCCCGCCGGAACGTTCCAAACGAAGTCCCTGACTTCCTTTTCGTAACTGGCCTTGTCGTACCGCATCGAGATGACCACCTTGCTTGCTCGAGGTTTTGCTTTGATGCGGTGAACCTTATAGCATATTCGCAAACCCTTTCGCAAACAGGAGATCCCGATGAATGCATCCGTGGTCCTGACCTCTGCCGCGTCGAAGCGTCTGATCGCCAAGGGCGTTGCCGCTCATCCAGGCGTCAAGAGAGCGCTCGGGGGGGGGAGGATCGTGATCACGCGGGGCACGACGAATGCGTTCGTCGCTGAGGAGCTCACCGGCGCGCCGATCGACCGTGGCGCCTACGCGGCAGGATTCATCGACCGGTGTTGGAATGTGAACGCCCGCGTGGGGGAGATGGAGGAGATCGTGCTCGTCCACGGGAGGCCGGCCGACGAGACCCTAGATCAGACGCTGTCCTCACTCGCCGCGGGAGATGTCGTGATCAAGGGTGGCAACGCGCTCGATCCCTGGGGCGTCGTCGGCGTGTTGCTCGCGTCGGCCACCGGGGGGACCGTCGGCCGCTACGTCGCCGCCGCGCTGGCGCGAGGAGTGGACATCGTCATCCCAATCAGCGTCTCCAAGTCGATCCACACGTCCGTCATTGACCTGTCCCAGGAAATGGGCACCAGCAGAATGGGTCTCCACAATGGTCTCGCCTGCGGGATCTTCCCGCTGCACGGGCAGATCGTGACGGAGGTCGAAGCCCTCCATCTTCTATTTGGCGTCGACGCCGTGCACGTAGCGTCCAATGGGATCGGGGCTGGAAAAGGGAGCGTGTCACTGCTCGTGTATGGGGAGGCCGCCGCCGTCAGCAACGCGTACGAGTTCGTCGCCACCTTGCACGAGGAGGCCGACGTGGAGCTGGCTGGCCGCGCTTGATGGACGCGTACCGGACACTAGCAGGCCGAGGTTCGGCTCGCGTGACGCGCGAACGCTCGAGGTTTCTTGCGTTCGTTGGACCCGCGGCGACGGTCGACGAGATCGAAGAGCGACTGGCCGCGATCCGACGCCAGTATCACGACGCAACTCACGTCTGCCATGCGTATCGATGCCGCGCTGAGCCCCGCGTCGTCGCACATGTCGACGATGCCGGCGAACCGAGCGGCTCGGCCGGCGCGCCAATCCTACGACAACTCGAGGCCGCCGAACTCGTCGATGTGCTGGCCGTGGTCGTTCGCTACTTCGGGGGAGTCAAGCTCGGCGTTGGGGGACTCGTCCGCGCGTACGGAGCGGTCACCGCGGCCGCCCTTGCCGAGGCGCCGAGGGTCGAACGACACCTCGAGGTCACGTTGCGTCTCCAGTTTCCCATCGAGGTCAATGCGGCCGTCCTGCGAGCCATTCGCCGACACGGAGCGCGGGTGCTCGACATCCGCTACGATACCCAGGGCGAGGCCACGGTGACCGTGCCGCCGAGTCGCGCAACGTTGTTCGCCGATTCGGTGTGCGAGGAGACAGGAGCGCGAGCGCGCGTGGAGAGGGTGCAATGATCGACTCCATCAGCGGGGAGGTCGTGCGAAGGGCGGCAGACTCCGTGGTCATCGACACGGGAGGAGTCGCCTATCGAGCTTCGTGTCCTGCCGGCACCTTGCGGACATGCGAGATCGGGCACGACGCGCTCCTCTACATCCACCTCATCCTGCGCGACGATACGATCGAGCTCTTCGGCTTCTCGTCGCTTCGGGAGCGCGAGCTGTTCCGCCAGCTGCTCACCGTCAGCCAGGTAGGAGCTCGCGTCGCTCTTCAGGTGCTGTCGGTCATCCCGCCCGACAAGCTCGTGGAGGCCGTGGCGGGGCGCAACGTCGACCTCCTCATGACGGTGAAAGGGGTGGGGAGGAAGACGGCGGAACGCATCCTCGTTGACCTTCACGGCAAGTTGTCCGATGCGGGAGACGGAGGAACCGAGGGACTCTTCCTTACCCCGAACGAAGAGACGGCTCTGCGCGCCCTCACGTCAAAGTCGCTCGGGTTCTCGGGACGCGAAGCGCGAGAGGCGCTCGCTCACTTGCGCGGCGAGGCTCTCGGCGTCGAAGCCCTCATCCGCCGGGCACTCGAGGTCCTCGGTAGCCGGTCATGAGGATTCTTGGCATTGACTACGGCCGGGTGCGCCTTGGGCTGGCACTCTCGGATGAAGAGGCAATTCTGGCGAGCCCACTTCCCACGCTGCCGCGTTCGCGACGTTCATGCGACGACTTCCATCACATCGCAAGACTCGCACGGGAGCACGGCGTGGCGCACATCGTCGTCGGACTACCCCTGCTCATGGATGGAACGAGCGGCACCATGGCCGCCGAGGCGAAAGCCTTCGCCGACCAGGTAGCCCACCACTCTCACCTGCCGGTTGACCTATTCGATGAGCGACTGACGTCATCGGAAGCCGAACGCGCCATGCTGGAGGGCAATCTCTCCCGCGAACGCCGCAAGGAACTACGAGACGGCTTGGCCGCCGTTCTTATTCTCCAAGCGTACCTCGAAACACGCGCCCAGGAGAGAGACCCTGCACCGAATGGAGGGAGCTAGTTCTTCCTCTTCTCCTCGCGCGCCAGGTACTCGACGATCGCCTCGACGACGAGGTAGTTGACCGATCGGTCTTTTACCTCGGCCAGCTTCATGAGCCGCTCTACGGGCTGCTGATCGAGCTTGTTCTTCGGAACGTAGATCGAGATCTTGTCCAACAATTCCTTCTGAGCCACGATGGTTCCTCCCTCATCCATGGGTCTTGCAGGTTGTATTGTAGCAATCTTCGATAGACACGACAACACCCTTCCCGTCGTCGTATCGTGCAGTCTACTGCGCTGTATCGCTGGCTGTCGGTCGCAGGCATGCTTCAACAAACGGCAAGAGGTTCCCATCCAGCACGTCGTCGACGTTGCTCGTTTCGACGAGCGTCCGATGGTCTTTCACAAGACGATATGGATGGAGCACGTAGGATCGGATCTGGCTCCCCCACTCGATCTCTTTCAATTCCCCCTTCAACTCCTCCAGTCTCTCGGCCCGCTCCCGACGCAGGAGGTCGGCAAGCCTTGCCAGGAGAATGCGCATCGCTATCGCCTTGTTCTGGTGCTGGCTGCGCTCGTTTTGACAGGAGGCTACGAGGCCGGTCGGAAGGTGGGTGATGCGCACGGCGGAGTCCGTCACGTTGACGTGCTGCCCCCCCGCCCCGGACGAACGGTAGGTATCAATGCGAAGATCCTTCGGGTCGATCTCGACCGCTGCCTCTTCCGTCACCGGCGTCACGGTGACGGCGGCAAAGGACGTGTGACGACGGTGTGCGGCATCGTAAGGTGAGAGCCGAACGAGCCTGTGCACACCCGCCTCGCTCTTCAGGTTGCCATACGCGTATTCGCCCTTGATCTCGAGCGTGGCACTGCGTATGCCGGCCGTATCCGCAGAGCTCACTTCGAGCAGGGACACGGAGAACCTCATGCGCTCGCAGAACCGCCCATACATGCGCAAGAGCATCTCAGCCCAGTCCTGCGAGTCCGTACCTCCCGCCCCAGCGTTGATGGAGAGATAGCAGTCCGAAGCATCGTGCTCTCCGGAGAATGCAAGCTCTATGTTGAAGGCTCTCAGCATATCCTCGAGCGTCCCGCTACGCCGCCCCAGGGCCGCGAGTTCGCCCCCGTCTCCTGCATCGAGAGCCATCGCGTGAAGGAGTTCGATTTCCCCGAGTTCGCGCTCCGCGTGTTCCCAACGAGAGAGAAGACGCTTCACTCGCTCCACGCGGCGGGCGACCTCGGTGGAGTGATCGCGCTGGTTCCAGAAGCCCGGGCCCGACATCTCTCGCTCAAGCTCGGCGATCTCCCGTTCGAGCGCAGTGCGGTCAAAGGTGCTCACCGATCTTGGCCAGATCGCGTCGTAGATTTCCCAGTTGCTCCTCTAGCATCAAGCTCCCTTTCGATCCGCATCGAAACGCTGACTACGTTCTTTATAGACGGAAGGAGCCCATTCCTCAAGCTGCGCAGGTCCCGCGGCCTTTGGCTTGCAGGACGGTGCGGCCAAGGCAAGATAGCCCGCTGCTTCTCACTAGCCTCTTCTCCCGCATCCAGACCCGTGACATCGCCATCCACGGCGGGCCCCGGTCGGCTAAGATCGAGACGACAAGGAGGGGGGACACAGTGAACGGACACTTCGCGATGCTCGCTGCGGTGCCTGGCTTTTTCCTCAGCTCGCTGTTCGTGATGCTCATGTCGCGCGCCATAGGCCCCAGGCTCGGTTTCGCGACGTTCGGCTATCCTGACGCGATGCTCGTCACGATCGCGCTCTGGCTGGCCGTCGCGCCGCTCGCCGCCGCAGAGCGGGGCCGCCGGTGTTGCCCGTAGGCTCGGAGGAACCTATGCCGAAGGAGACGAAGACAGAGGAGTTGACGATCCGGGGCGAGGAACTCATCGCGACGGTGAAGGAGCTCGTCCATCAAGGGAACATTCGTCGCATCACGATCAAGAACCGCGAAGGGAAGGTGCTGATCGAGGTCCCGCTCTCATTGGGGGTGGTCGGAGTCCTCCTCTTGCCGACGCTGGCCGCCCTGGGTGCGCTGGCCGCAATCGTCAGCGAGTGCACGATCGTCGTCGAACGCATGGACGACTCGGCCCCGAAGGAGTGACGCATGCCGCAGTTCCTTTATCGAGTCCAGCCAGCGCGGCCCGGGTTCTTCGGTGGGCCGACGGCCGACGAGGAAGCGGCCGTCGGTGAGCACTTCGCCTATCTTGAGGACCTGACTCGCCGCCGCGTCGTCCTCCTCGCCGGACGCACGCTCAACGAGGACTCGTCAACCTTCGGTATCGTCATCTTCGAAGCGTCCTCGGACGCCGCAGCGAGAGATCTCATGGCCCGCGATCCGGCCGTTCGCGCCGGCGTGTTCTCGGCCGAACTCTTCCCCTATCGAATCGCCCTCGCGTCCCCGCACCTCCTTGACCTCGCGCCGCCACAGGGCGCACAAAAGTATAAAGGCCAGATCTGACGCGACGTCACTCGAGGGTCCTCCATGCGCTGCAAGCGGCGATCAGGAAGAGGGTTGGTTGTCGATCTCTAGGCGGATCTGGTCGGACGAGGGTTGCCCTGTCGCGTCGTGGATCGTGAAAGTGATCGTCACCCTCTCGCCTTCGCGACGTTCCGTCTGCGGCGCATGGTAGACCGGCTCCAACGTGTCCGCTCGCTCGAACCAGCCCTGGCTCGCCGACCAAGTGAAGCAGACAGAGGAGCAAGCGGGATTCGCGACAACGGCACGTAACGCCACGATCGATCCCTCGGCAACGTGGGCCGGATACTGGCGAACAATCCGCGGCGCCGGGCGATCCTTCGCCGCGAGCGCCGGCGTGGCCTGCGGCCACGCCGAGTCCCACGCGGCCGCGCATCCCTGCACGCAGCGACAAGGGACTGGAACTTGGTTGCATAGCGGTCGACTCGGAGCTTGGCTGACGCAGGGGTCCGCGCACGGTACATCGGGCTTCGGTGGGCAAGGCGATTGAGGCACCGACCCGCAGGGAAGCGGCGTCACGGCGATTCCTCCACACGCGGAGCGCTCCGGCGGACACGCCATCGGGTCGCGGATCTGGAGGGCGATGGAATCGCTTGCGCTGATCCCACCACGGTTCGTCACGGTCAATGTCAACGTGACCGTCTGTTGGCAATCGCACGCCGAAGGTGCCGTGTACGTCGTGTTCGGTTCGCTCGGATCCGCGAGGAAACCAAGCCCGCCACTCGCCGTCCAGCGATAGCTCACCGTTCCACCAGCCGCGTCACGGCCAGACCCCGCGAGTCGAATCGTCTCCCGCTCCCCAACGGTTCGGTCAACGCCTGCGTCGACCCAAGGGGAGGCAGTGCTGGCCGCGGCTTGTGACGCCATCGCTAGATCTCCCCCGCTTGCGTCGCTCGGGGCGACGGTCGGAGCAGGGGAAGGGTTCGAGAAGAGCAAGAGCGCGCCGAGAATCGCGCCAGCCAACAACACAACAAGCACGAGCGAACTGCCACTCATCGGGATCCACCTCCTGCATCCGATCGGCCGCCACTGAGAAGCCGGGGCGTCGTTCTCGTCAAGCCTACTGCCAACGCGGGGAGCAAGTCAACGGCGCAGCGTGGCGAAGCGGTTTCTCCAGACGGCTAGGTCCGTCCGCAAACCACGCGGGTTGCGGGGCCGGGGGCGATCCACTAGAGTGGCGGAGAGGTGGTAGGCATGAGGAAGGCGCTGATCCTCGTGGAGAATGGCTACGAGGAGCTGGAGTTGTGGGTGCCGTACTACCGGTTTCTCGAGGCTGAGCTTGACGTCGTCCTCGTCGGTCCAGAGGCGGGCTGTACCTACACCGGCAAGCACGGCCTCCCCGCCCGCGCCGACGTATTGTTCGTCAACGCGAGACTGGACGATGTCCGAGCGGTTCTCATTCCCGGCGGATGGGCGCCCGACCGGCTTCGCGTTCACGAGGCGGCTGTGGACTTCGTCCGGCGCGCCTACGACCGCGGCACCGTCGTCGCCGCAATCTGCCACGCCGGATCTGTGCTCGTCTCGGCCGGCATCGTGCGCGGTAGACGCGTGACGTCCTGTCGTTCGATTCGCGACGATCTGCGGGCCGCCGGAGCGACATGGGTCGATGAACCGGTCGTCATTGACGGGAGTCTCATCACGTCGAGAACGCCAGCCGACCTCCCGAAGTTTCTCCCGGCGGTTCTCTCCGCCGTCATCTAGTATGACGGGCCGTCTGTACATCGTCTCCCTTCCGATCGGCAACCTCTCCGATATCACCTTGAGAGCGATCGAGACGCTGCGCGAGGTCGACTACATCCTTGCCGAGGACACGAGAACGACAAAGCGCGTTCTCGACCGCTACGAGATCCGCACGCCGTTCTACTCAAGTCTCTACGAGGGCGCCGAGGATGGCCGCGTCCGCAGCGTGGTGGGCCTTCTCCAGTCGGGGAAGGCGATCGCCTTGGTGAGCGATGCCGGCACTCCTCTGATCAGTGACCCCGGATTCCCGTTGGTGCGAGCCGCCGTGGCGGCCGGGGTCACGGTGTGCCCGGTGCCTGGACCGACCGCCGCGATCGCCGCCCTCGTCGCCTCGGCCCTTCCGGCGGACCGCTTCCTATTCGAGGGCTCCCTACCGAGGAAACGCAGCCACCGCATGGAGTTGTTCGCGCAACTTCGCCGAGAGCCGCGCACGACGGTCGCGTACGAGTCGCCGCACCGACTGCAGGAGACGCTGGACTTGCTCGTCCACGGACTCCCGGAGAGAAACATCGTCGTCGCCCGCGAGGTCACCAAGCTCCACGAGGAGTTTCTGCGCGGGCACCCGGCGGACGTCGCCCGGACGCTGGCCGAACGCGGGGATGTTCGTGGGGAGTGCGTTCTTCTCATCGAGGGAGCAGAGGGCGCCGGCGACACTGTAGACCCTCTGAAACTGGAAGCTCTGCTCGCCCTGGCGCACGATGAGGGACTGTCGAAGAAGACGCTCGAGAAGCTGCTCGTGGTCGCACTCGGTGTTCCGAAGAACCGCGCGTTCGAGATCGCGCACCGCGGCGGCGCCTAGGTGTGCTTATCGGCGACGGACGTCGCAGCGTAGGCGTGAGGCTTGATGCGCACACGCATGCCGTTGCCGATGATCATGCCCACGACCTCGTCGATCATCTCTTTCGTCCGCCCGTTCTCCCCGATATCTACGTGGATCTCGAGGTTGAACTGCAGAAGGGACACCGTCGCCAGGCGTTCCATCAACTTCTGGGCGAGCTCAAAGGAGAGCCACGCTTCGCGCCAGATGCGCTGGCGCAGCGAGGGCATCGTCGGCTCACGATGCCGCGTCCAGAAATACCGTCCTCCTTTTCCCATCCGGTGAAGGACGATGGCACTGACGAAATCGAGACGTTCCGGACTGGCCGAGGAATCCGTGCCAATCAGAATCTCGAACTGATCCTTGGGATTCGACCTCATCTCGGAGACCAGTTCCGTCACCACGTCATCGAACGTCATGTCCCCGATGTGGGGGTTATGGAACACCAACATGCGCCATCCTATCCGCTCTGTCTCGGACCATTCAAGCCATCGGAAGCCGTAGCGTGAACCGCGCGCCGCCCTCAGCCCGATTCTCCGCCCAGACGCGTCCCCCGTGCGCCTCGACCCACTGCTTCACGATGGCCAACCCCAGTCCGCTTCCCCCGACCGCGCGGCTGCGCGACGCGTCCCCGCGGAAGAACCGCTCGAAGAGGTGGTCAAGGTCCTCAGGCGAAATCCCGGGGCCTGTGTCAGAGACGCTAACCTCCACTTCATCGTGGTCTTCCCGCACCACAATGCCGACGAACCCACCGGGAGGCGTGTAGCGCAGGGCGTTCCCGAGGAGGTTCGCCATCACTTGTCGGAATCTCTTGGGGTCGACCATCGCTGTCGGCGAGGCGCCCTCGACAACCGTCTGAACCTCTGGAGCTCCCTCGAGCGCGGGGACCGTCGCATCGATGATCTGTCGCACGAGCTTTCCCACGTCGACGCGCTCCCGGCTGAGACGGAGTTCGCCGGCCTCGGCCATTGCCAGTTCGCGCAAATCATCGATCAGCTTGCCGAGATGGAGCGTCTCCTCGTAGATCGGGGCGATTGTCTCCGGCGTCGGCTCGTAGACCCCATCCAGGATGGCCTCAAGCGTTCCTTGGATGATCGTCACCGGTGTGCGGATCTCGTGGGCGATGTCAGCTGTCATCGTCTGCCGCAGCCTCTCGGAGTGACGCAGATTGTCCACCATGTGGTCGAACGATTCGCCGAGTTGGCCGATCTCGTCTCGCGACTTGAGCTGCACTTTCTGCGGCGTCTGGCCCTCCGCAATGCTCTCCGTCGCCCGCGTCAGTGCGCGCAGTGGAGACAGGATCTGCGCGATCAGAAAGACAGAGACGACCAAAGCGAGGGCCGCCGTGATTCCTCCGCCGATCAGCGACGAACGTCGGGCCGACGCGAGGAAGGCCGCCTCCTCTGGGTCGACGACACTCAGGGGGAGGAATGTACCCACTTGCACGCCATCCACCATGATCGGCCCTTGGATCATCTCAGACGCCGTCAGCGTCCTGCCAACGTCCTGTCGTTCCGTGCTGAGAATGACTCTCCCGTCCTCGTTGGCCAACGAGAACGGGAAGTTGTACATCGCAACGGCCCCCTCGAGCACCTGATCGTCAATCCGAAACTCGATACGGCGGTAGAAGAGCCGATCCACCCCCACCCACGATCGATTCTGTCCCCAGTAGACGGAGAGTTGCGTTCCGAGGATCTGTGAGACCTGCTCGCGTTTCTCTTCTCGGTAGGTGTCGAAGCGTTGTGATACCGAGCGCGCGGTGAGGAAGTAGACGAGGGCCACGGAAAGGACGATCGTGACGAAGAAGGCCGCCGAGAGCTTGAGGGAGAGCGAGACCCGGTGGAGCATGCTAGGCCTGCCGTGCGAACCGGTACCCGACGCCGTGGACGGTCTGGATGTAGCGCGGTGTCTTCGGGTCGTCCTCAGTCTTGCGGCGGAGGTTCTTCACGTGCGTGTCGACCGTCCGCGCGAACGAGTCGTACGTGTACCCCTGGACCTCGCGTAGAAGCTGAAGTCGGGTGAAGACCTGCCCCGGATGCCGAGCGAGGTAGGTGAGAAGGTCGAACTCCGTCGGCGTAAGGTCGATGGGATGCCCCTTGACCTTCAGCTCACGCGTCTTGAGATCGATCTCAAGGTCCCCGGCGACCACCCTCTCTGCCTCCGCTCCCTCGCCGTCGAACCTCCTCAAGACAGCGCGAATCCGCGCCACGAGCTCACGGGGGCTGAACGGCTTCACGACGTAGTCGTCGGCCCCAAGCTCCAAGCCCACGACACGATCGGCCTCCGCGGCCTTGGCGGTCAGCATGATGATGGGCACGGAGGATTTCGCTCGGATGGCGCGGGTCACTTCCAGCCCGCTCACCTTCGGCAGCATGAGGTCGAGGATGATGAGGTCGGGACCTTTCTCGTCGAACGCTTGCAGCGCCGAAGCGCCGTCGTACGCCGTGTAGGTCTTGAAGCCCTCGTGATCGAGGTACGCCTTGACCGTCCGGACGATCATCTCTTCGTCATCGACGATGAGGATTCTCTTCATTCCGATCTCCATTATAGCCCCTACCCCTCCGTGCCGGGCAAATCGGTCCGGCGGATCCCCGCGCGCAGATCAGAGCTGCGACCTAGATCATTGTCCCCCACGCCTGTGGAGCCGCTCCGCCCGCATGGTGGAGATCCTGTGAAGCCTTCGCCGGATTGCCTTTCGCTCGGGTCGCGAATACCATTTTTCAGGCAGCGACTTGGGTGGATGGGGTTGGGGTGCAAGGGCGCATGAGAAGGCTTCTGATCGTTTCCACGGAAGAGCACTCTGGGAAGAGTCTGCTTTCTCTGGGACTTGGCCGCGCCTTCCAGGCACGCGGAGTTGCTGTCGCCTACATGAAGCCGATCAGCTACGAGGTTTCGTATGCCACGGGAGAGCCGATCGACCGGGATGCCACTACCATTCGATCTCTTCTCTCTCTGGAGGACGACGTCCATGACATCGCGCCCATACCGCTCGAAGGCCCGTTCCTCCGAGAGACGATCGAAGCGGGAGATCGGGGATTCAGACAGCGAATCGCCGAAGCCTTTGACCGCATCTCGTCTGGACGCGGCGCGGTGCTTGTCGAGGGGCGCGGCTTCCTCGGTATGGGAATGAGCGCCGGGCTGAGCGACCTCGACCTCGCCGATCTGCTCGGCTGCGACGTTCTCCTGCTCACACGGTATGATGGGGAAGAAGCCATCGACCGCATCTTGTGCGCATTGCGTCTTTTCGAGCAGGGACCTTCTGTGCTCGGCGTCATCCTCAAGGACGTTCCTCTCGATCGGTCGTACTCCCTCATCGAAGAGGTCCTCTCGTCGTTCCTCGCTGACCGCGGCGCGGAGGTGCTCGGCATTATTCCCCATGACCCGAACCTGCGCTACGTGAGCACCGACGAGATCGCAAGGCGACTCGGAGGACGCACGCTCACCCACTTCGACGACGCGCGCGAGGGGCGCCACTTCGTCGTTGGCGCCTCCGGCATCGAGCCGTCGCTGCGGAGCTTCCGCCGGACTCCGGAGTTCGCGGTCATCACCGGCGGGGATCAGACCGACCTTCAACTCGCCGCGCTGGACGTTCCTGAACTGCGCTGCCTCGTGCTCACAGGGGATCAGCGCCCATCGCGGACAGTCATCGATCGCGCGGACAAGAACGGCGTGTCCGTCATCCTCGCAGGTCAGAACACACTAGCCACCGCCAACCTCTGCTCAAGCATGCTTGACCGATTTTGGGTGCTGCCCGGCCCCTCGCTGGAATACGCCGTGGATCACGTCCGATCGAACATCGACGTCGAGCGGATTCTCGAGAAGGCCCGCGATGGCTGATCCTATTCGAATCGCATCTCGTAGGTGATCTCCGCGACTCCCGCCAGACTGTTGGCAATGGGGCAGTACTTGGTCAACGAGAGCTCGATGGCCTTCTTGAGCCATTCCTCGGGGACGTCACCGTGCACAACGTACGCAAGATGGATCCGCTTCAGGACTTTCGGGTATTCCGTCGCTCGCTCATCGGTGATCTCGACCCGAAACGCAGTGGGCACGCTCTGCGACTTGCGGAGGATGGAGACGACGTCCATTCCGGTGCACGCACCGAGGGACGAGAGCAGCACTTCGACAGGTCGAGCCGCCGTGTCGTGACCACCGTTCGCCTCGTTCGCATCCATCACCACGTCGTGGCCGCTTGCTCCTTGCCCGACAAAGCGCATACCCCCTGCATGCGTGACGATCGTCATGTGTCCTCCGATTATCGAATCATTTCTATCCTTGAAAGACTGAATACTCAGGGTACCCTATCCTAGGACAGCGCGATCGGAGGGGCAAAGTGGTCAGACGGACGGCTCGGGAAGAGTGGGTTCTGGTCTTCGGGGCGCTTGCCAGCGGCCCTCGCCTGCAGATCCTGGAGTGTCTGCGTCGCGGCCCGGTGCGTTGCCGAGAGATCCTCGATGTCGTTGGACTGAGTCAGCCGACTGTGTCCTACCACCTCGCGAAGCTCGAACGCGCGGGAGTCCTCGTGAAAGAGAGAAAGGGAACGCGCAACTGCTATCGGATCGATGAGGTCCTGGACAGCGTGTTGACGCAGTGCATCAAGGAGGATGGATCATGGCGCATACGGTGACGGTGTATACGACGCCGACCTGCTCGTGGTGTCATGTCGTGAAGAGCCACTTGGAGTCTCATCAGGTTCCGTTCGCGGAAGTCGACGTGTCCGTCGACACGGAGAAGGCGCGCGAGATGGTGACGAAGAGTGGGCAGTACGGCGTGCCCGTCCTCGATATCGACGGAGAGATCGTCGTCGGCTTCGACCGAGTGCGGATCAATACGCTGCTTGAAATCGCGTAGGCGAACGACACTGGAGACCAGGCCGGCCAACCTCTTCAGGAAGTGAAGAGAGGTAGAGGCTCGCGCTCGAGCTTCCCACCTGGTGAGACAACAACCTTCGCACTCGGCCGGGTGCCCGCAAATGTCGGTGTGCCTGCTCGTTCGACCGACGAGAACCCTTCCCCATCTTCGACAAGCTCGTAGCGGCTTGCGAGAAGCTCATACACCTTGCGTGGGAAAGCTCGGACTCGCAGATGAGGCTTTTCGAACGCAAGGCGTTTGAGATTCCTCTGCATCCGCTCGTAGGCGACGTCAACAGGAGCCTCGATCATGACGTGTGCAATGGAGTCCCGGCCGGAGAGACGCGCGAGTTCGACAAAAGGCGCTCTCTCCTCGCGCGTCAGATTCGGTTCATCGACGCACACGATGTCGGCCGGGGAATCGAGTGCCTCGACGAGAGCGGCATGGAAGATCCTGTCGACCGTGCCCTCAAAAGCCGCGTCGAATGAGCAACGGAACATCGACTGACGAATCGCCGACCGCGACACAACAACCCAATCGGGATGCTCGCGCTGATACGCGGTCTTTCCGGATCCCGGCAACCCGATGAGCACGACGAGTTGTTTCATCCCCTCTCCCCCTCCGACCGCACCGTCTCTAGTATGGATGATCTCCACGCACCCGACAAGCTCTTGCTCATCGCCCGCCGGCGGCGACGAGCGCCGCCCACGCGTCGATGAGCCCATAGCCGTACAGGTTGTCTCGCCCGCGGGAGCCAAGATCGACGGCCGTGTCCGCCAGAATCCTGATGGCCTCGTCGGCCGTAAGCATGGGGTTTACGGAAAGCAGGAGGGCGAGAACCCCGGTCACGTGCGGAGCCGCAAAGGAAGTGCCGGAGTCGGTGAAGGGACGCCCGCCGGGCGCGAACGAAGTGATGTCCGCTCCAGGCGCGCAGAAGGCAACCTCGGGGCCGCGGTTGCTGAACGCCGCCAGGAGGCCCGATGGAGTGATGGCAGACACGGCGAGGACGGAGTCGTACCGTCCGGGGTACATCACCTCACTCTTGCCGAGGTTCCCGCTGATGCCCACGATGGCAATGCCCCGCGAGCGAGCTCTGTCCAGCGCACGCTCGAACGAACTCGGCGGGCGACCGGTGGCGAAGATGCTCAAGTTAATGATGTCCGCGCCATTGTCCACGGCGTAGTTCACCGCGCGCTCGAACATGCTCCAATCTGCGCTGGCAAACTGGTTCTGCGAATCGAGGAAACGAACATCCATGAGCCTCGCACCGGGGGCCACGCCCACGATCGGATACCGCCCAGGTTGCGCTGCAATGATGGAAGCAACAAAGGTTCCGTGACGGTGGATGGGTGACCCGATCAAGGAGCTCGAGTCGTCGTCGCGGAAATCCCAGCCGTGGATGTCGTCGATGTAGCCGTTGCGGTCATCGTCAATCCCGTTGTCAGGCACCTCGTCCGCATTCGTCCACAAGCTTGCGACCAGCTGCGGGATGGAGATGTCAATTCCTGAGTCAATGACGGCGACGACGACGCTCGGGTCGCCGTGCGACAACGTCCACGCGTTGGGCGCGTTGATGCTCTCGAGGCCCCAATTGCTGGGTTGCTGGTAGACGCTGTAGACATCGGTCGCAGAGAGAGTCGTCTCGGGCGCTAGCGGTAGCTTCACCGGCAGGATCTGGAACCTTAGGCTTGCCGACACGAGGGATCCTGCTCCCATGTCGAGGGCAATGCGCACGAGGTACGTTCCCGCCAACTGAAACTCCCAACGACTTGCCGCATCGACGTGAGCACGCCCACCGGCAGGAACGGAGAACGGGTCGATCAAAAACTGGTCTACCTCTCGCCCGGAGGGATCACTGAGCGTCACCGTCCCGCGCACATCGGGACTCGCGGTGGCCGCGCTGGCCTCCACCTCGAACGACACGGAGAAGGGAGCGAGGCTTGGGATCTCGATCGCGAGCACACGCGCCGCGCTCTGCGCCTGTGCTGGGAAGGCCGTTGCAAGAGCCCCAAGGAGGGCTAGCCCGATCATCGTCGCATGGATCGCGGAAGGCGCCCTCATTCAGGCGAGTCCTCTTTCTCTGCTGACAGCTGATGCAGGATGACGTCGGCCGACGCATCGCCGTCCGGCTCCCACCCCATCGAAGTGACCGTGAGCGAGACCGGGAAGCCAAACTGGGAGACGACGTCCGCCGAGTACACGCGGAGCCGATCCGCGGCGACCCACGCCCCTTCCAGAGGTGTCACGGGCAGAAGGGCAGCCATCCGATCCGACCCGATCCGAAACACGGTGTCCACGCGACGTAACCCAGAGAGCAGGAAGTTGGCCGTCCGAACTCGGACTCGGTCCGCGTCGGCCGCGTCGAGATCGCTCAGGCCACCTATGTCGACGACAAGGAGGGAGGTGGGGTGCCGGTAGCGTCTTCCCTTCCCAAGCTCAATGCCGAGCTGCCCTTGGAAGTGGGCCACGTTGTACAGCCCCGTCACGGCATCGAGCAAGACGAGCTTTCGTAGTTCTTGTTCGTGGGTTTGGATGACCTTCGACATGAAGTGGAAGCCGTCTTCCAGCTGGCACACCTCGTCGCGCACAGGAGTCCCGGGAGTTCGGCGCAACGTCGACGCGATGTCAATGCTGTAGTCTCGTTGCGTAATGGCGACCGCGGCTCGAGCCAGGCGCCGGACGGGCTGGGTGACAAGCACTGTGAGGACGAGATGGAGCAATCCCCCGAGCAGCAAGAACCCAGCGACCGCCGCTACCCCGAATGCCCACGACAGGCCTCGCACGTAGCCGGCCTGTTCGTCGAGAGACATGTCGACGACGACCACGCCCGCCTTCTCTATTCCCGACGTAATCGGGTGAACCGCGCGCAGGAAGTTGCGCCGCGCGGAATGGACGGACTCGACGGCCACATCGCTCATGCTCTCATACCGCTCTGCCTCCTCCTCCGACGCAAGTCGCCCGACTGCCGTGGGATCGGTGCTCGCCACGGTCACGAGCCCCCGCGCCGTGGCTCCGATGACGGTAATCCCGACAATGGATTCGTATCGGCTGAGCAGTTTGCGAATGTCGGCATCGAGTTCGTCGGAGTAGTAGAGGATGTAGTCCTTCTCTTGGATGGACTTCGAGATCAAGGCGGCCACGCTGCGCGCGCGCTGCTCGTAGATCGATTGGATCGACGAGTGAAGAGAGGCAAACGCGAACCAGAACAGGGCTCCCACGACGAGACAGGAGATCACAAGGGCAGGAGCAATCAACTTGAGCCGCAGAGAGGTCCCATAGCGGAGGCGCGAGCGAACGCGCGCCCATCCCCCCGGCCCGAAGACTCCTGGAGTCTCGCTACCCGCAGCTGCCTCCGTCTCGCGTCGATCGTTTGTCGAGGTCATCACCGCTCCTCTTCCGCCTACTTCGCGATCAAGGCCTCCCGCAGTAGAAAGTCAAGCGCCACATCCAAGGGGTCCCGGTGCAGCAGCCGAACCCGGCTGACCAGTCCGTGCAGGTTGTCTTCCGTGAGCCACGGGGCGAGTCTCATGAAGACGTCGCGGAGCCCTTCGGGAGGCGTCGCCGAGAGGGCCAGCCCGATCGACACGGAGGGCAAGAGGCCGCCATCGTCGAGCGCGCGGAAGTCGGCCAGGGTGACCGTCTCATCGATACGGTCGACGACGGCAACGTCCGCTCCGCCGAACTGAAGCGTCGTCTCCGCAGCGTCGGCCGTCGCCGCCATCTGGAACACGCTGAGAGCGAGTCCACTGTGTTCCAGCGCTTGACGGACAAGCCCCTCCGATACCCCGGGGCTCGCAGCCACAGACACTGGCAACCTTTGCGTTGCCCCAGACTCGGTCGCTCGCTGCGCATCCGTCACGCCACTCGACGCAACGAGCACCCAACCCGTCCGCGCGGGAATCTCCCAGAACGCGCCGATGCCTGAGCCCTCAAGACACCACGCCGCGTCGATATCGCCGCGTGCGAGGGCCGCCAGGAGCGCTTTCTCGGAGGAGAAGCCCACCATGTCGACGACACGGAAGCCCGCGTCGACTAGACAAAGCTCGAGCAGTCGGCCCAAGACCCGACTGGTTGGCGAGGCTCCCGCGCCGACCGCCACGGTCCCCTTCCACGACGATTGCGGCAGGCGCACGTCTCCCGAGACGCGCCCGGCCTCCGCAGCACCTGATTCCTGCAGGGCGTTGCCGCCGGCATAGAGAAGGGAGCCCGTCCTCGCCTCGAGGTCGAACGTGCGATTGCCCCGGAACACGTTGCCCGTGACCATCGGGCTCCCACCCGACGTCAGCCGATCGACCCGGAACCCGAGGGCTTCAAGCGGCGAGGAAGACGGCGCCACATCATCCCAACTCAGGCCCACATCGTTCTCGACGATGCGGTTTTCCTTGACCTGGATCCCGTATCCCACTCGGTGGAGGAAGATCCCGGTCTGACAGCCGAGAACCTCATTCTCCGCCACAACGTCGCGCGACGACCCGGCTACGAGAAGGCCAATCGGATGCTCACGCAGGCGATTCCCGGTCGCTGTACTTCCGAGGAGTCCGTTCGCCAGAGTCAGGCCCACGGAGTGGGAGCCGACGACCGTGTTGCGTTGAAGAAGCGCGCCGTCCGAAGACACGACGACGATTCCCGCGTCGCCGCCGTCCACGGAGTTGTCCAGTAGGAGAGCGCGTTCGGCTCCGTGAAGGAGAATGCCGCAGCTCGCCATGCGCGCGACCCGGTTGCGAAGGACTTGTGCAGCCGCCGAGCGATCCACGGAGATCGCGACGCCCCCTTCCAGGATGGTGTTGTGGGAGATGAGGACATTCTCGCTCCCGGCCACGTCAATGGACGTATCGCCACATCCGCGAAACCGTCCGTCAAGGATGGCGTTGTCCCTGCCGCCCGCGACGCGGACGCCCGCGCGGCAGGATCGAATGTCCGTGGACGACACGCGGCAGCCTCGCGCGTCGGCGAGATCGACCGCCGGATCCCCCGCCGTGACGAAGCGGCAGGCGTCCACGACTCCGGATTGCGTGGCTTGAAGCAAGATCCCGGCCGTCGTGTCCCGGATTTCGCTCGTCGAGACGGTGTTGTCGCTCCCCCCAAGGATCTCGAGGCCGACTTGCGAGCAGCGGACGATTGTGAGCCCGGTCAGACGAGACCCGACGCAGTCCTCAAGCGATACGCCAGTCGTCGTCCCCGCGACGTCCACGTTCTCCATGACGCTCCGCGCGACACCGCGAAGCCGGATCCCCACGACGGAAGGATTCGAGCACACGACGTCGCGCAGCGTCTGTGCGGAGGACAGGATGTCGACTCCGATGCGACCGCCTACGATCTCAATCCCCTCCGCTACGTTCTCCTCCCCACGTGAGAAGCGGAGGCCGACATCGCACGACTCGATGGACACATGGCGCACGCGGCACCCGGTGCCCGCGAGAGCAATTCCCACCGGCGCATCCTGGACGATGAGGTTGTCGAGCGTGACTCCATCGGCGACAACCTCGATCGCCGGGTTGTCTCCGCCGCGCAGCACGGCCGCCCGCCCCTTGGATCGCAGCGTGATCCCGGGCACCCGGACCACAACGGGTTCGCTGAACGGACCCTGATTCGCTTCCAGCACGATGACGCCGCCCGGAGTCACCCGCTCCAGAGCCTCGGAGATCGTGGCCACATCGCGCGGCACCACGAGGGCGCCTTCAGGGAAGCCCTGATGCGTCAATCTCCACGCCAGGAGGAAGGCGCCGCCGACGGCGATCGCTGCGAACGCCGAGACCCAGACCTTTCGGGTGCGGAGCATGCTCTTCATCAGTGTCACTCTAGCACAGCAAAACTCGCATCGTCCAGGAGGGCGACATCCGCGAAGCGCAGTCTAGTCTAGTCCGGCATGATCGTGAAGACTATGGGCACCAGGGCGCCGCGAGGATCCGCAGGGGAATCACCAAAACGAAGCCGCACATCCACCCCAAGGTCAAACGCGCCGTTGGAGCCGCGCGTGAGGATGACCGGAGTTTCCGTGAGCGGAACATACGCGTCGCCGTGCCTCCGCACTTCGAGGGAGGATCCGAGATCGCTGCCCTCAAGGCGCACTTGAAGCTTCCACGGGATGTTGCTCGTGATCTTGATCCGTAGAGCATTCTCCTCGTCGGAGTATCCCTGCAGTCGACTGTCGGCCGTCGGCTCTGGCAGCGGGAACGAGAACGAGGAGAACTGACCGACGGTGTCCACAAGACTGAGCGATTGGTACGGAAGAACCCGCCACCGCACCTCGACGGTCACCGACGAGTCGACCGCAAGAGCGCTGACGCCGACCACAACGAGCAGGAGGAGAGCGAGGGCTTTGCGCCCCGCACACCCAAAGCTCCACGCAGGCCGTCCCCGAGCCACCGCGCCTCCTCTGTGCAACTACCTACAGCGTCGTACAGATTGTTCCTAACTGCGAACCGGACGAGACGCGCCGCGAGCGTCGACACCGTCGCCTGCCTGATGCCCCCACTGTCTTGGCGAGCCCCAACGGCGCCGCGCGGGTCAGGGCACCCGCACGACAACTTGCCCGGCGACCAGGTATTCGGCACCGAAATCAACGACAGCGCGCACAAGATAGCTCCCTGGCTGAGTGATTCTCCACTCGGTGTCAACCCGAATGTCGATCGAGTGCCCTGGGAGAATGTCGACGATCGGGAGCGGCGCGGACAGCTCCGCGCCGCTTGCATTCTTCACCGACAGAACGCCCGACACGCCGGTGAGGCGGACCGAACCGCCGTTGTACACACGGAGGGTGGCCCAGAGAGGTTGGAACCCGCCGACTTCGAGGCCCACCACGTCAGCATCGATCTCTCCCGCCGGAACGGTAATGTAGAGCTTGACAAGGAATTCCCCTGCAACGACGATCCCCTGCGCAGGGATGGCTTCCCCATCTGGGTCTCGCGCGATGCGGAGGCCAGACCAATACGTTCCGCGCGCCTCCGTCGGGACGAGAATGGACACCCGGACCTGCACCTCAGCGAACGGATCGAGGACTCCTTCGAGAGGCCCGGCCAGGATCCAGGAGGCACAAGATCTCGCGACGCTTCCGTCGGGGTGAAGAACCGTGACTCCGTCTTCGTCTTCGTCCCATTCGGCGCTCTCGATGCGAAACCACACGGCGATCGGCTCGTCGTTCAGGATCGTGAACGTCGCGTCCGTCGTCTCGCCAGCGCCCACCGAGAGCGAGAACTCTGCGACCGAGACGGTCAGTCCCTCAGCAGCCCGCGCGAGCGACAGTAGCGTCAGTGTCATCGCAAGCAGAATCCGACCGGCAAGGCGAACTCGCAACGACGCAGACGCCACGCGCGGAGGCGTTTCGGGTTTCATCTCTACTTGTGTAGCCGCAAGCGGACCGCAGGGCAAACCGCAAGGTGACGAGTCGATAGACGCACAAAGGGGAGCAGGTGGTTCCACACTTGTGCACTGTCTACGTGGCTTCCTCTCCGACAAGCAGTGCCCGCGGGACACCCACCAACCGTGATATGCATCACGCACCCATGTCCACTGTGCCCGTGCGTAGAGTCGTTCGCCGCGCGGCGGTCACTGGCCACCATTACGATCATGAGACCTCTGAGCATGGGGAGCGTTGGACTTCGTCGTCTTCTGCTCGTTT
Source organism: uncultured bacterium (assembly GCA_903857865.1). GTDB lineage: Bacteria > Bipolaricaulota > Bipolaricaulia > UBA7950 > UBA9294 > CAIOGO01. The sequence goes on from CAIOGO010000010.1 coordinate 208,826, forward strand.
CGGTTTGTCTCGCGCTGTTGTTCTCGGCCTCGATCCTAGGGCAGGCGAGCGCATCGCTCGGCGTGGCCAAGGAGGCCCGCGTCGAGACGCACGGCGACGGATCGTTCACTGTCACGTATGTGATTCATGCGGTCAACCTCGGGACGTTCGATCTTCACGAGGTGCGCATTGAGGACGACCTCGCGAGCGCCTTCTCCGGAGCGTGGGCGCTTGAAGTCGTGTCCGTCACGAGCCTACGGGGCACCGTCCGCGCGGACTACGACGGGCGAGAGACTCGTTCTCTCTTGTCAGGTGCGGACCGCCTCGCCGTCGGCGAAGCGATCGACGTGACGCTCGTGGTGCGCGTTACCGTGGGCGAGGATCCGCTTACCTGCGCGAACTCGGCCCTCGGCACGGCTTTGGCCCCCGACGGCAGTCTCGTGGCCGACATCTCGGAGCAAGGTACTGACCCCGACCCGGATCAGGACACGGATCCCAGCAACAATGACACGCCTACTGTCGTCGTACTCGATCCCCGGCCCGTGACCAGTTGGGCCAATGTGTCGATGCACGGATCGTTTGAAACGTCCATCCAAGTCGCGGATGCGCCGCTCGTGGTTGACGTTACGTCGATCGCTTTCGATAGCTTCGTTCAACTCGACAGCTTCTCTGCGAGATGCTACGCCCGGTTTACGGACACGAACTACGATCTCCTGATATTGTCCGTCTCAGGAGTGCTGGGGACAAGCCAGTTGAGCTCATCTCTCGTTTTCAATCCCACAACCGCCTCTTTCGTCTCCGCGCAAGCGACCGGGGCGCTCGACATCCTCGGGATTCATCTCACAGACACGGTGTACATCACTTCACCGCAATCCTCCTCCTACACGCTTCTCCGCGCCAGCGGCGATGCGGGACCCTTCACATTCGCCGCATCCGCTACGTTTGGCGTATGCCCCTTTACGTTCTCGGAGGCTTCCATCTATGCCACCTGGGAATGGCAGGCTTGCTCTTCTACGCCACTTACGCCACTCCGAACGTCCGTGACCTTCGACGACCAGACTGGCTTTGAGTCGTTCACCGCATCGGCTGCGGGGATTCCGATCCTGGAGGGTGTACTCGGAGGTGCCGGGCTGCTCGACGTGGCGATCGAGTTCACGCTAACGGAGAAGGTGGTGACGCCCACCCTGCGATTCCAGCCCGATTGGCTCGTGTGCCCCGATGTTAGAGTATTCGGAGAGATCGTTCTCAGCAGTGGCTCAATCGGCATCGAAGGCATCTCGATCTACGGCATCAGGGCCGAGTTGCCCATTGGGGATTTCGTCTTCCGTTTCGCGGATTCCTTCGTCGACTCGAGGAACTCGTCGATGACGGGAAAAGCGGCATTCTTTGAGCTCATCGCAATTGAGGGTCCGATCACGTCGTGCTGTGCGTCGCCTGGAAGAGTGAAGCTTTCGGCGTACTTCGAGCGCCCGCCGGCTCCATCAGGAGCGCTGTTCGGCATAGGCCTCCTTGCCGGCTCCGTGGACTTCCGAGTCACGAACAACGTGGCCGCCTACTTCTCCGCCGAGTTCACACCCGTAGCGCCACACCTACACCTCTTGACTCGACTGCGCGTCAATTGGTAGGGCCGAGGCCATCGCTCACTGAAGCGTAAGGCGAACGACGCTCTTGACCCAGTAGCTGCCTGCCGATGTCGCTTGGTACTCCTCGTTGCTGACGCGCCCGTCCTCGGGCAGCACGACGATGCGGAATCCATCACTCCACTCAGGGATCTCGACGCCGTTGAACGCGTAGGCGAGGACGACGGGGTACTCGGGATCCTCGACCCGCGCTCGGTCGACCGGCGCGTGGTATCCGTCCGCGGCCACGACCTCGACGGTCGCGTAGGCGACGTCCCCGATGAGGTCGCTGAGCCGCACGCCCGTGTAGGTTCCCGCATCGCGCCAATTGCCGAACTGGTTCTGGTACTCGCCCTGCCGGGTGAGGACGGGAAGCCGACGCAAGGCGGCGAGCGTCACCGTGCGGGTCGCTCCGGACGGAAGGACGACCTCGATCGCCGGCCCTTTCGGGGAAAGGACCCACCGAACGATGAGAGGAGCGGCAACGGCAACCGTGAGAACTACAAGCCCGAGGAGCATCCCTCGCCGAACGTTCTGCATCAAGTCCACCCCCCGCGTGCCGCAACGACCGCCAGCGCAATGGCCGCGCCTGCGATCCCGAGCGCGACGACGCTCCATACGCTTCGGGGTTCCTCGCGGCTCGCCGTTCGCCTGGAGTAGAGCCCGAAGCACCGACCCTTCATCGAGATCGCGATCGAGTCCACGCGGTGAAGTCCCGAAACAAGGACGGGGACGAACGTGTAGCGGGCCGCGTGGGCAATCCGCCGCGGACTGCGCACCGAGACCTTGATCCCCCTCACGCGCTGGGCCTCGCGCACGGATCGAAGCTCGTCCTGAAAGAAGGGGACGAAGCGAAGCGCCAAGATGAACAGGTACCCGTACCGATACGGAATCCCGGCTCGAATCAACCCTTGTGCGAGGCGATCCGGGTCCGTCGTTCGGACGAAGAGCGCGCTCGCGGAGAGGATGACGAGGAAGCGAAGCGCCATGCGCGCGCCGGCCAAGAGCCCGCCCGCGGTGATGCGAACCGGAGACGTGACGAAGACCCGCCCCGTGTGAATCGACAGCGCCTGGGCAATGAATAGGACGAGGGCGAAGAGGGTGACGAAGCGAAGGCCTCGGAAAAACTGCGCTGGGCGATCTCCTGAGGTGATCGCCAGGCATGCGACTCCCAGAAGGATCGCGCCTTCGACAATCAGGCTCGGAACCGCAAGCACGACCCCAACCAGGGCAAGCAGGAGAACGAAGTTCGTCATCGGCGAAGAACGATGGAGTCCTCTTCCTCCGGTCATGACCAGGTCTCCGGGGTGAACGCGATCTCTCCCAGGTCTCTCAGTCGGCCGAACACCTCGTCAGGAGGGCCGAGGAGTTGCACCCCTCGATCGAGGTAGAGAACCCGATCCGCCAGCGCCGCGGCGAGCGGGATGTCGTGCGTCACGAGGACGGCCGTTCCGCCGGCCGCGACCACCTCCCGTAGTCTTGAGATCATCCAAAGGACGTTTCTCCGGTCCTGACCGATGAACGGCTCGTCGAGCAAGAGCAGGTTCGGTCGGAGCGCGAGCGTCGTTGCCATCGTCAGACGGCGCTGCTCGCCGAGGCTGAGCGACAGGGGTACCGCGTCATCGAGGCCCGCGAGGCGCGCGTCGAGGAGTTCGGCATCGACGCCCCCTGCGTCCCGCGGGTTCCCGAGTTTGATCTCCTGTCGGACCGTTCGCTCGAAGATCTGGTGGTGCGGGTGCTGGAAGACGAAGCCGACTTGCGTTCCCCGGGCGCGCTCGATCGTCCCCGTCCGCGAGGACGCAAGCCCGGCGAGCAGCCGGAGGAGCGACGTCTTGCCCCCACCGTTTGGGCCGATCACCACGAGGACCTCGCCTTCGCGCAGGGTGAAGGAGAGGTCTCGCCACAGTGCTTCGTCATAGCCAAACGAGATGCGGTCGACCACGATCCGCGGAGAGCCGCTCGCTGTTTCCGGCGCAGGAAGGGCCCACGCCCCACGGAGTCCTGCCTCGGCGTAGTCGATGCGTTCTCGAGCCGGGTAGCGCTCGACCGTCTCTCCGTGGTCGAGAAGAACCAGGCGCGGCGCGAGCGCGCGGAGCGCGTCGATCCGGTGCTCGATGACCACGAGCGTTCGTTTCCCGGCACGCCCGAAGTCGGAGAGCGTCGCGAACAGCGCCTGGACGCCGCGCGGATCGAGGTTCGCCGTGGGCTCGTCGAACAGGAGGACGCGCGGCTCCATCGCGAGGATCGACGCGATGGCGAGCCGCTGCTTCTCTCCGCCGGAGAGCGTCGTGGTCACTCGATCGCGGAGGTGCGCGATCCCGAGTTCGGCAAGACCCCGTTCAACGCGAGCTCGGACCTCAGGCGCCGGAAGGCACAGGTTCTCCGGCCCGAACGCCACTTCCTGCCACGCCGAGAGCGTGCAGATCTGCGCGTCGGGATCCTGTTGGACCAGCCCGATGCGGGTCGCCAGTGCCTCGGGCGCGACGTTGCGAAGGGACTCGCCGCCCAGGCAGACGTCGCCCGACACGGCCGCCGGGATCATCGACGGGACGAACCCCGCCAGCGTCCGACAGAGGGTCGTCTTCCCGCACCCCGAAGGCCCTGCGATCGCGACGACCTCCCCCTCGGCGATCGTCTCGGAGAACCCGACGAGCGCGTCGCTGTCTCGATCCGGATAGCGCACAGAGAGCTTCGAGATCGCGATGTCGAACCGCTCACTCGACGGCAACCCGCACCACCATCTCTACCCAGTACGCGCCGTCGTACCCTGGGGCGACGAGGCGAAGATCGTCGCCATCGAGGATCAAGAGGACATCCGGATTGTCCGTGAGTTCCAAAATCGGAAAGCGAGCCTCGTACCCGTCCGACGCAACGATCCGTACCGTCGCCGCACCGGCGGATGGACTCGCACGCTCGAGGATGAGGTTCACGGGGACGCCTGTGTAGTCGGCCGGAGGCACGTAGGTCACGCTGCCGCGCAGCTCGGTCCGCACGGTGCGCTCTTCCGCCTTCCACTCCCTGTACACGAACTCGTACGGCGCTCTCACCGCGCCTCCGATGGTTGCGGCGCCGGGCGAGGGGAACGGGTCATACACCTTGAGGTAGAAGTAGACGCCTCCCGCCAGGAATCCGAGGACAACAGCGAGCGTAGCGGCGTGGCGCCATCCGACGGCACGCCGCCCGTTTGGCACGACCGAATCCGTAGGGCGAATCAGGCGCGACGCCACGAGCACCCGTTCGATGTCCCACGCCAGGTACCCGCCGAAGACGGCGCCGGAGACGAACGCCGCAGCGATCATCAGAGCGAGGAAGCTGGCTGCGACGCCGGAGAAGTAGATCGCCTGGAACATGACGACGTTCGAGACGCTGGCCAGCGCGCCGGCGAGCATCGTGAGGGCAAGAGAACGCCGCCGCGTCAGCCCGAGGCCAAGGTCGACGAACAGGCCCTCGACCGCAGAGACGAGAAGGATCACCACGCCATGTGTCCCTCCGCTGAAGAGCTCGACCGCCCCCTTGGTGAGGCCCGTCAGTGTGCCGGCGCCGAACCGCCCGACGAGAGCACGGGCGAGAAGCGGCCACACGATGTGCAGACCGGCAATGAGCTGTCCGGCGCCGAACGGAACGCCGAACAGCCGATTGATAAGGTTGCCGAGGTACCCGATGTACGTCGAGAGAACTCCGCCGGCCGCGGAGAAGAGCGCGATCAGAACGATGTCGCGGACATCAAACCGGTAGCGCCGCTCCCCCGCGGCCGACTCCACGGGCACCGCTAGTCCTTGACCAGGGCGATCGACACCAGGAACTTGACCGACTTCAGGCTCACACCCTCAGACAGAACGACGGAGTCATCGAAGACGAACCGCATCGCGCCGTCCTTCGACGTGTCGAGGAACGTTCCGTTCTTCTTGAACGCCACGACGAACCGGTCGTCCCGAGCGATCAGGCTCAGCGGCACCGTTTGGCTGTAGCCGTCGCTCGCCGTCAAGACGATGTGGTATCCCTCAGCGATGAGCTTGTCGTTGAAGTCCACGTCATCGTAGTGGATGCCCTGGTCCGCGGCCGGAGCCGCCCCGCCGTCCACGTAGGCGAGGAGACGCCACAGGGGGAGCCCTGAGTAGGTCGCCGTCTCACCTTTGGACGTCACGGTGGCCGTCGCCGTGTGGCACGGACAGCCGATCCCCGCTTCCAGCTCGCTACGCGTGAAGACGCGCGTCGTCTCTCCGGTGACCGTCAGCGTGTACGCCGTGTACTCGCCGAGGACTTCGATCCTCTCGACCATGCGCGCCGAGAGGGAACTGGTGAAGTGAGGATTCCCTTCTCCCACCTGCACGATGCGCAGGTAGCCGGGATCGAGCGGCATGTACCAGCCACTCTCCTTGTAGGCAAGAACCCAGGTGCCCGCCGAGCGATCCAAGAGCTGCGAGACGGGGTAGTTCATCGAGTACCCGTCCGACGCGGTGACGCGCACCGTCCCGTCGCTCGGGGCGTTGCCGATGAGCGCAGAGAAAGGGATCCCCGTGTAGGTCGCCGTGGTGTCAATGCCGGCCGAGTTGGTGAACGTGCCGGGCGCGGCGATCGATTCGAACGCCTCGATGTCCGCCATGGTGTAGGTGAAGGTCTCACCGCCCCGTGCGACGGTGAGCACGACGCCCTCCGCCGGCCCGGCCGCGAGGGCTACGTTCTCTGCAGCTGTGGGGAGGCTCGCGCCGTCGTAGTTCACGATCAGGTACGCGACGTTCTTCACCAGAAGTCCCGTCGTCGACGGCTTGTCGCCGTAGTAGTGCGCGTAGTCCGGACCCAAGGCAGCGAGCATGTCGTCGTTCGAGAACCGCTCGTCGGACGCGAGGAACACGAGAACCGGAGCGTCTTCACCGTCCGACCCGACTTCGAGGCCGAGAATCGGCGTACCTGCCGGCGTTTCGCTGTAGATGGCCGCATACGGCAGTCTCTTGGTGTAGCCGTCCCCGGCGACAACCGAGACGACGTCTCCCGTCGCCATGCCGCCGACTTCCGACAGGATGGCCGACAACGGGATTCCCGCGTACGTCTTCGGCGACTTCCAGTTCTCGGCGCCGTCGCTCATGGCGGGACCCTGATAGGCGACCGTGCCGCCGGCACTGATCGAGAGAAGGGGCAGGTCCACTTGCACGACGCGATCGCCGTTTTGCACGACCACGGCCCAGGACGTCGCGGCGGCAGATGCTGCCGAGAGTCCAACCAAGACGAGAACGAGACTCAAAGCTCCGACCAAGATTCCTCTCATGCTTCCTCCTCCAGAGGCGTTGTGTGGATGGCTGCGGTCAGCAGGGTCACGCAGACGAAGTCCCCCCGTGTGGGGGAGAGCTCGCTCCGATCGGCGGCGTAGAGAGCGTTCAGTTCAAAGCCGTCCGCGGCAAGAACGAGATTGACGAGTTGGCCCATCGGGCGGACCTTCGTAACGCGAGCCGGGAGGGCCGTGGCCGACGACGTGGTCGCGTTGATCGGGAGCGCGGTCGACACGCTCACGGTTTCCGGCGGCACGACAAGGCGAAGCGACGTGGCCCGCGAGAACGAGAGAACGCGGATGAGCGCGTTGCCGACGCGCACTGTGCAAAGGGCGCCGTGGCGCTTCTCCACGTGTCCGTCGAACGTGTTTCGCGCCAGGAGGCGCGAAGCGCCCGGCCGGTACGCGCCGAGATCGGTGACCGCGTGCCCGAGCCGGACACGCTCCGACCACACGAGATCCTCCATGACCGATCGTGACGTTCCCGCCGCCACGAGCAGCTCTCCCAGATCCAATTCTAGAACCCCGGCCAGCGTGCGGATCGACGTGAGATCGGGGGCCGGGCGCGTTCCCTGCTCGATGCGCGCTAGGCGGCTGTAGTCGACGCCGGACAGGCTCGCCAGCCGCCGGAGACTGAGGTTCTTCTCGGCCCGGGCGGTATGAATCAGGTCTCCGAATTGGCGTTTGGTCACGATGGCGGAGTCTACGGACGGTGTTGCCATTTGTCAACAGACCGCCTGAGCCACCCGAAACGCCTTGCAAACGGCATCACGCAGTCCTACCCTCTTCCCCACATACGAGGATGGAGGAGTCCATGGCATCGATCAGGATCTCCGAGGCGCGACAGCATCTGGGAGACGTGGCGACTCTGCGGGGTTGGCTCTACAACAAGCGGTCAAGCGGCAAGATTCTGTTCCTTCAATTGCGCGATGGAACCGGGATTCTGCAGGGAGTGGTCGCTGAGCCTGAGAACCCCCAGTTGTTCGCGCTCGCCGCGCGTCTTCCGCGCGAGACGTCCGTCATCGCGTCCGGAACACTGCGCGAAGATCCTCGCGCGCCCAGCGGATGCGAGATGCAGTTGTCAACCCTCGAGGTCATCCAGGAACCGACGGGCGATTTTCCGATCGAACTCAAGGAGCAGACGCCAGGTTTCCTCCTCGATCATCGTCACCTGTGGATCCGCACCGGCCGGCAAGTGCCCATTCTTCGCGTCCGGGACGCAGCTTTCCGAGCCTTTCGCTCGTTCTTCTGCGAACGCGGGTTCGTCGCGACCGAGGCACCCATCCTCACCGGCGCGTCCGTCGAGGGGACGACGACCCTGTTCGAGCTCGACTACTTCGGCGACAAAGCTTACCTGAGTCAGAGCGGCCAACTCTACCTCGAAGCGACGGCGATGGCTCTGGGAAGAGTCTACTGGATCGGGCCGGCGTTCCGCGCCGAGAAGTCGAAGACTCGCAAGCACGTGACTGAGTTCTGGATTGCGGAAGCGGAGATGGCGTTCTATGACCATGCGGCCAACCTCGCGCTCCAGGAGGACCTCGTGCGCTACCTCGTCGAGGCGGTCGTCGCGGAACGCAAGGAGGACCTCGTCACACTGGAGCGCGACACCGACCTCCTCCTCCGCGAGGTGCGCCAGCCGTTCGCGCGCATCGACTACGGGGACGCCGTTCGCCTTCTCCAGGAGAAGGGTCATGAAGTGACCTTCGGTGACGACTTCGGGGCTCCGGAGGAAGAAGCGCTCGGCGCGCATTTCGGACGGCCGGTGTTCATCGAACGCTTCCCCGTGACGATGAAGCCGTTCTACATGAAGCGCGATCCAGCAGATCCGACGCGAGCTCTTGCCGCCGACCTCATCGCACCCGAGGGGTATGGCGAGATCATCGGCGGCAGCCAGCGCGTCGACACCGTGGAGGAACTCCTCGCTCAACTCGAAGAGAACAAGCTTCCTACGGCACCCTATGAGTGGTATATCGACCTGCGGCGGTATGGCTCGGTGCCGCACTCCGGGTTCGGTATGGGTCTCGAACGGGTCATCACGTGGATCTGCGGCGCGTCACACATCCGCGAGGTCATCCCGTTCCCGCGGCAGATTCACCGCCTCTATCCGTAGGGCACCCTCGCTAGAGCCTCACGAGGATATCTACGACCGCCGCGCCGTCCGCGTTGGCAATCACCGGATTGAGGTCAACTTCCGAGACCTCCGGCAGATCGACGGCGAGCTGGCTGAGAGCCGTCAGCAAGTCCACGAGAGACGACAGGGCGACGGCTCGTTCGCCGCGAAAGGCTTCGAGAAGGCGGAACGAGCGGATGGAGCGGATGGTTGCCGCGGCCTGATACGAACTGACGGGCGCGACGGCAAACGCCACATCGTGGAGCGCCTCGACGAGTGTCCCTCCGAGCCCGAACATCGCTACGGGTCCGAAGGCCCGGTCTCGCTCGATCCCGTAGATCAGTTCGCGCCCCCGGCGCGTCTCTTGAAGCAGTGTGCGCGCCCCATCAAGACCGGAACGGCTGACGACGCCACGCAAGCGTTCGATGGCAGCGCGCAGTTCCAGCTCACTGGTGATGCCCGTGATCACGGCACCATGCTCGAAACGGTGAGAGAGGGACGGAGAGTCGACCTTGGCCACGATCGGGTATCCCAACGCTCGGGCCGCCCGCGTCGCCTCGTCCGGAGTCTCGACGTAGCGAAACGCACAGACTGGAATCCCGTACGCAGCCAAGACCTCCGCCCCCTCGTCGAAGAAGAGGCCGGAACGCCCCTCCGAAAGGACACGGCGCAGGACCTCGTGAGCGCGCAGACGATCGAACGAGCGGGGAGGTTCAGGAGCCTGCCAGCTCTCACGGATCCGCCGAGCACGGTCGAGCACCGCTAGGGCTTCCACCGCAGTCTCCGGCATGGCGTACACGGGCAGCTTGGCCGCCCTCAGTCGTTCGACGGCAGGCGTGGATTGCTCGCTGAGCGTGCAAACAAGGACGGGCTTGTCAGGAACCTGCGTGGCTGCTTCGACGATGTGGTCAGCGACCGTCTCGGGGGCGTCCTTGAGGACGAGCGGAGGGCGGAAGATCACGATCGCAGCGTCCGCTTCGGCCAATCCAACGGCAAGCCCGCGCCCGTAGTCCGAGGCTCCGGCGGTCGCAATCATATCGATCGGGTTTCCCAATCCGGCTTCGGCGGGCAGGAACTCGGCGAGCTTCTGCTTCGCAGCATCGCCAAGCGCTGGTACGGCGATGCCCATTCGTTCGCAGGCGTCTGCCGCAATGATGCCTGCGCCGCCGGCGTTCGTCAGAATCGCAACACGGTTCCCGCGAGGCAGGACACCGCGTTCGATCGCGCGCAGCGCGGTCAGCGTCTCTTGGATCGTCGTCACGCGGAGTGCCCCGCACTGGTTCAAGAAGGCGTCGACGATCGCATCCGGGCTGGCAAGGGACCCCGTGTGCGAGGCGACGGCCGCGGCTCCTGCCTCCGTTCGGCCAGCCTTGAGGACGACAACGGGCTTGTCCTTCGAGATCCGCTGGACGTACCGGCGGAATTCGATCGGGTCCGCGAAACTCTCCAGGTAGAGGAAGATCGCTGTGCAAGTCGGATCGGATTCGAGATGGGCGAGGAAGTCGTTCTCGGATAGGCCAGCGCGATTCCCGAGGTTGATGAACAGAGACACGCCGAGGTCGGCGTCCCCGAAACACTCGAGCAGAGTTTCGCCGAGGGAACCGCTCTGGGACACAAAGGCGATGCCGCCTCCCTGGGGAAACCAGCGAGAGAAGGAGGCGTTGAGACGGACGGACGGGGTGCTGTTGATGATCCCCATGCAATTCGGGCCGACGACGTTGAGCGAGTTCTCTTCGATCAGGTCGCGCAGGGCGCGCTCCCTCTCCGCCCCTGCGCTGCTACTCTCTTTGAACCCAGCGGTGATGACGACCAGGTTCCGAATGCCACGTCTGGCACAGTCTTCCACTCCGGCCAAGACAAGATCTCGATTGATGGCAAGGACCGCGAGGTCAACCCCGCTCGGCAGATCGGCGACGGAGGAAGAGCACGGCAGACCGTCCACGCGATCGTATTTGGGGTTGACGGGGAGGATCGTGCCGGGGAAGCCGCATCGCTGAAGGTTTCTCAGGATCTCGCCCCCCACGGATCCCGGCTTGGGGCTCGCACCGACGACGGCGACCGAGCGTGGCGCAAGAAGCTTCGCTAGACCCCTACGCATTCGTGTTCATCCCCTTCGCGAGCAGCCAGACCAAGCCGATCAGGATCAGCACGTCGCCGACGCTCATTGCTGTCGCAAACGGAACTCCCCGAGGTATGCCAATCCAGTCTCCTAGGACGTTGAGACGCGTCGCCGCGCTCATGCCCACGAGGTTCCCGTAGGTTTCCCCCCGAGCGAGGAGCCTCGCGACGGAGATGAGACCGGCACGCTCGAACGCCGCGGGGGAGGCCGGCATGTAGCCACCATTCAAGGCGACTACGAGAATGTTCAGAAGAGCCCCACCTCCGACTGCAATCAACGGCCGGGCTCGAACGTTGAGCAGGAGCCAGAGGAGGACGAGTCCGTAGGAGACGCCGTGCAGGACCGCGGTCCCGAACGGGATGATGGGATTCGGCGTGAACAGCGGGAAGATGAGGAACTGGATGCCGAGCGCAACGAGGACAAGCCACATTCCGCGCAGGCGGAGGAAGACGAGGCGGGACAGTCGGCCTCCCAGCATGTACCCCACAGCGATCCCGATGACCACCGCGCAGAGGAAGATCATGCGAGCGTTTCTGCGGCCGCCACCGGGCGGGCCTTCTCCCTGGCGCGCTCGCGCTGGATGACCACAAGAAGCGCATCGGCAACCATCGGGTCGATGTCCGTTCCCCGCATCTCCCCGATCATCCGGATCGTCTCCTCGTAGGTGAAGGCCTTCCGATACGGTCGGTCGGTGGAGAGCGCATTGTAGATGTCGGCCGCAGCGATGACTCTGGAGAGGAGTGGAATCTGTTCCCCACGGAGCCCATCAGGGTACCCCGAGCCGTCCCAGCGCTCGTGCTCATGCCGTACGGCATCCGCGACGCTGGAGTAGATCTCAAGACCCTCGATGAGTTGCGCGCTCACCACCGGGTGGGTCTTCATGACCTTCCACTCGGCGTCGTTAAGGGGGCCTGGTTTGAGGAGGATCGAGTCCGGGATCGCCACCTTCCCAATGTCGTGAACCCTGGCAGCGACGTCGATCTGCTCCAACACGCCCTGCGGCATGCCCATTTCCCTGCCGATCTCGAGCGCGAGGCTAGCCACCTCAGTCGAATGCACGGCAGTGTAGTGGTCACGCGTGTCCAGGAGCTGGGAGATCCTTTCGAACGTACTCCGCGCCTGCGTCTGAAGCTTGAGGTAGCTGCGAAAGGAGATGTGCACCAACGTCAGAGGGAAGAGGGCGAGGAGAATGTGCCAAACGGAGATGGAATGTAGCACGGCGAGGAGGATGGCGGAAATGCAGAGCACAGCGTACTGAACGAAGAACGCGCGCAGGTTCTCTCCGAGCAGATGCCAGAACTGCCGCCGCTGGGTGAGGGAGATGATGCACACGACGAGCGATACGTTGAGCAGGAAGTAGACGAGGAACGCGGCGGAGGCCCACAGGAAGTCGGTCGGCTGCTGCATGCCCAGCTGCGTGCGCTGGGCAAGGCGCATCACGAATCCGGCCGCCACCACCGCGACCATGGTCTGACTTACGTTGAACGCGATCGGCGCTAAGGCCTTGGACAGGCTGTCGCGTCGGCTCCCCCACCGAAGGAGTAACTCGGACACCAACGACGAACCGCACACAACGATGAGCGCCAAGTCGGGACCCAGAATGAACAGGGCCGCAAGGTAGATGGCGATCGAGCTAGAGATCTCCCACTTGTAGGCAGGAATCCACGTTGCAGAAACCTCGGCCAAAATGGCGAGGACTGCAAAGGCGCAAGAGACAAGAAGATCCTCAGCTGAGGGATGCCGTGCCTGAGCCAGTGACCAGCCCAGCGCGACGAGAGCGAAGAGAGACAGGACTACGACAAGGACCGCTGCTCGGAATGGAAGTCGCATCCAGCCTCCTCGCCCCCCACTCGCTCACCATACCCACCGCGGTCCGATCGTACTGAATCGGCTGGTGCGTAGCCAGTCTCCGCTTCGCCACTCGACTAACCCGGCCGCCACTTCAGCGTCTCGCTCATCAGCAGCCCCGCTGCCGCAATCGTCAACAGCACGTACAGCACCTTCCCACCAAACAGCTTCTTCATTTTCTTCTCTCCTTCGCGATTGAACCCACCCCACTTCATGGCTCTCTCCTCCTCATCGTCCTTCGACTAGCCCGGCCGCCACTTCAGCGTCTCGCTCATCAACAAACCGGCCGCCGCAATCGTCAACAGCACGTACAGCACCTTTCCGCCAAACAGCTTCTTCATTTTCTTCTCTCCTTCGCGATTGAACCCACCCCACTTCATGGTCTTCTCCTCCTCAATGTCCCTCGACTAGCCCGGCCGCCACTTCAGCGTCTCGCTCATCAGCAGCCCCGCTGCCGCAATCGTCAACAGCACGTACAGCACTTTCCCACCAAACAGCTTCTTCATTTTCTTCTCTCCTTCGCGATTGAACCCGCCCCACTTCATGGCTCTCTCCTCCTTCTCGGATCCGTCTCGATGGCACAGCCGGACCTCCGGCTGACCCGCGTCGAGAATACCCAGCCATGTTTCTTCCGTCAAGCTTGCATAATACATACACCGTAAACCTCCGCTCTTCCAGGACGCGCCTTACCATTTTGCAGCCCACCGGCCCCGTCTGAGCACCTGAGTGGGCGAGCGTCGCGAAACCAGCTGCGTCCTGCGGTTTGACTTCGCAGAAGGCCAGGGATACCCTCTTGCGAAGATCGATTGAGAGGTGCCAGAGTGCGAGATTACGAGATTGTGTATGTGATTCGTCCGGACCTTTCTGACGAGGCGAGGGCCGCCAAGGTCGAACGGGTCCACTCCCTCATCACGGAGAACGGTGGTGAGATCGGCAAGGTTGATGATTGGGGCAAGCGCATCCTCGCATACGAGATCCGTCACTTCGCCGAAGGCTACTACCGACTGACCGAATTCCGAATGCCTCCGGGATCCGTCAACCTCCTTGAGGCGCGCCTCAACCTTGACGAGGAATTGCTGCGCTACCAGATTGTGGTGCGGGAGTAACGAGACACCATGTCCGCAAGCCTCAACCGAGTCATTCTCATCGGGAATCTGACGGCCGACCCCGAGCTGCGATACACGCCGGGGGGGACGGCACGTGTGCGGTTCTCGATCGCCGTGAATCGACAGCACAAGGATGCTTCGGGAAAAGTGCAGGAAGAAGTCACTTTCGTTCCCATCGTCGTCTGGGGGACGCAGGCTGAGAACTGCGCCAACTATCTAAGGAAGGGCCGTTCCATTGCTGTCGAGGGCCGGCTCCGCATCGACTCTTTCGAGAACGCTGATGGAGAGCGGGTTCGAATTACCGAGGTCGTCGCATCGAACGTGCAATTCCTGGGCGGGCCGCAGCGGGCGGCCGACGAGCCGACCGTGGCTCCTGAGGCTCCGATCGCCAGCGACGAGGCTCCACTCCCCGAGGAGGAGGTTCCTTTCTAAGCCATGTTTCATAAGCGAAAACGTAAGTGCCGCGCATGCGAGAACGCGTTCCTGCTTGACTACAAGAAGGCCGAGGAGCTCAAGCAGTACATGAACCGCCTTGGGAAGATCCTTCCCAAGAGGGCAACCCGTCTGTGCGCGAAACATCAGCGCAGACTCGCCATCGAGATCAATCGCGCCCGCAAGCTCGCTCTTCTTCCGTATGTGGGCGAGCGCGAAGCGATGAGAGTGCGCCGCTAGCCCACGCAGGGCACAGAGCGCGCTTCCCTCAGCGAACAAAAGGCAGCCTCCTCGATCTTCCAGGACCGGATCGAGGAGGTTCCAATTTCGGTGGGACGGAGAAGCGGCTCTTCTGGCGTGCTCAGGATCCTGACGAGAGTCACGCAGCACGGAGTAGGATCGGGACGGCAGGCCCATGCCACGCCGAACCGCAGGCCGGAATCGGGGGATCCATGAGACGAGTTGCAGGCCTCATCTTCCATGCGCCTCTCGGAGAGAGCCGCGGGGAACGCCTCGTCGAAGAAGGGCGATGGGCGGCGGCCCTCGGTCTCGCGAGACGCCTGCGCGCGGCCGGCGTGGGAGAAGTCTATGCTGTGACCCCAAGCGCCGGCAGATGCCCCGGCGGGGAAGGCATCGTCGAGTTCATCCTCTCCGAAGCCTCGGACTTCCACTTCGGCAAGGTCTTCGCGCGTCAGATCGCCCGCCTCGAACTCGACGGAGTCCTCTACTTCGGAAGCGGAGCCGGAGGGCTCTTGGCGGAGGACGACCTCGCTCGTCTCATCGAATTCGCGGGGAAAGAGACGTCGCGGGCGTTGTTCAACAACTTCTACTCGTGCGACTTCTGCTCGGTCTCGGGCGCGCGGCGACTGCTCGACGTTGACCTCCCGGCAATCGACAACTCGTTGGGATTCGTCCTGTCGGATGCTGGGATTCCCTGCTTCTCCCTCGCGCGAACTGCGGCGACCCAGTTCGACATCGACACTCCGACCGACCTCCTTCTCCTCGCGCGCAGCGGCTCAGGGAACCCCGAACTACGCGCATTCTGCACCACCATCCATCCATCCCATCCAACCCTCGACCGCGCCCTCGCGACCCTCACCGATCGTTCCGCGGTGACGTGTCTCGTCGGACGGGTGAGCCCGGTCACCTGGGCTCAGTTCGAGTCGCAGGTAGCCTGTCGAACGAGCGCGCTCGTCGAGGGACGAGGAATGCGCGCCGGAGCCTCCGCGCACGTGCCGTGGCTGCGCCAGTCCCTGATGGACGACGGCCCCGAGGCGTTCTTCGCTCGACTTGCCCAGGCCTGCGATGCGGCGTGGATCGACACGCGACCGCTTCTCGCCGCGCCGGACTCGTTTCCTCCCGCGGCGGTCCGCTTCGCCAGCGATCTCTTCCACTCTGACGACGTCCTCGATCCTGCGTGGCGAGCATTCACGGACGCCGCACTGGGCTCCTCGATCCCCGTCGTGCTCGGCGGGCACAGCCTGGTGAGCGGTGGGCTCTACCTCGCCGCAGAAGCGTGCTGGAAAGGAAGAAACCTACTCCGTAGACTTCACCCGGAACCCTTCGCGTGAGAAAAGGAGCGATCATGAGTTACGGACGTTCTCCCCTGCATGTGCTCGATGTCGACGCACAGACGGCCGCCCTGATTGCCGCCGAGGAGCGCCGCCAGCGGGAGAAGATCATTCTCATTCCCTCGGAGAGCCTGACGCCGCTTCCCGTACGAGAAGCTTTGGGATCGGCGTTCACCAGCGTCTACGCCGAGGGCTACCCACGCAAGGCGATGATGCGGCAGACCCAAGATGAGCTCGCCGACATCGATGTGCAGCTGGCAAGCTACCGGCGCTATGCGGATCGCCGATTCTACAAGGGAACGGAGATGGCCGACCTCGTGGAGTCGCTCGCCGCGCGACGCGCCGCGGAGTGCTTCGCCACGGCGGAGTATCCGGCGGATCGCATTTTCGCCAACGTCCAGCCGCTCTCCGGAGCCGCTGCGAACCTTGCCGTCTACGATGCCTTCGTCAAGCCCGGCGAGACCGTCATGGGCATGGCGCTCACCGAGGGCGGACACCTCACGCACGGGTCGGAGTTCAATGTGACCGGCCGGAGATACCGGATCGTCTCCTACGCGATCGATCGCGGCACGGGCAAGCTCGACTATGAGGGAATCCTCGCCCTCGCCTTGGAGCATCGCCCGCGCATGATCATCGGCGGATTCACCACCTACCCCTGGCAGCCGGACTGGGCAAGATTCCGAGAGATTGCAGATGCTGTCGGCGCCATTCTCCTCGCCGACGTTGCGCACACGGCCGGGTTGATCGTCGGAAAGGTCTACCCGAACCCGATCGGACACGCGCACGTGGTGTCCTTCACGACGCACAAGACCCTATGCGGCGGCCGCGGCGCCGTCATTCTGTCGACCGACCCCCAGATCGCCTCGCGTATCGACACGGCCGTGTTCCCTGGCCAGCAGGGCGGGCCGCACGTGAACAAATTCGCCGCCCTAGCGGTCACGCTCAAGTTGGCACAAGAGCCAGCCTTCGCAGCTCTGCAACGCCGCATCGTCGAAAACGCACAGCACCTTGCGCGCGCGCTCGCGGAGAACGGCCTCACGATGGCCTACGGCGGCACCGACACCCACCTCCTGCTCGTCGACCTGCGGGAGATCAAGACGAACACAGGATTCGTCATGATGGGGGAGATCGCGTCCCGTATCCTCGACCTCGCCGGGCTCGTCTGCAACAAGAACACGCTCCCCGGCGATCGGAGTGCTGCGGACGCCCACGGCATCCGACTCGGCACACCGTGGGCGACCCAGCGTGGCATGGGCAAGGTGGAGATGGAGGCCATCGGGCGCATCGTCGCCGAGGTGCTGTTGTCGATTCGCCCATTCTCGTACCAAGGACTACGCGGCGAGTTGTCGCGCGGCAAGCTGCCGCTCAAGGTGCTCGATCGGGCGAAGCAAGAGGTGCGGGAGATCGTAGCGCACATCGAACCGAGAGTCGGCGGTCGGACGGAGGAAGAGCGCCGACGCGCTGGTGCATCGCAGTGGACTGTCCTGCGAGTGCGCAGCGGCCGGGCAGGCGCGCTGCTCCAGGAGGCGACGACAAGTGACATTCGCCAGCTTGCCGCGTCGACATCGTGTTCGACGTATCTGATCGACGAGCAGGGGTGTGCAATTTCCTCCGCCATCGTTGGGTGTCTCGGCCGGGACGACTATGTTGTGCTCGTTCCCCCCGACTGCGCTCGCGAGGTTCACTCGTGGCTGGAGGGGCTGGCTGAAGGGTACACCTTGTTCGATTCCGGCGACTTGTTCCGCAAGATCCAGGGGCCAGCGCTCATCGAGGAGACGGACGACTCCGCCCTACCGCTGGCCGTACGGTCGTGGCTCGCGCTGCCGATAGAAGAGAGCGTCGCGGGCCAGACCGTCACGAGAATCGCCGCGGAGAATCCCCGGAGGTTCGCGCTCGACAAGCCGTACTTCGTCGGCCAGCGATTCCTCGATCTTCAGGGAAGTCAGGCCGCGCCCCCGGCGTTCTCGTGGACCGAAGAGGGGCAAAGGAATCCGCGCACGACGGCGCTCCACGAATCGCATGTCGCGCTGGGAGCGAGGCTCGTTCCCTTCGCCGGGTGGGAGATGCCGGTCTGGTACACGTCGGCCCTCGAGGAGCACCGCACCGTGCGCCGTGCAGCAGGCCTGTTCGACCTTGGCCACATGGGAGTGTTCCAGGTCGAGGGCGAGCGCGCGACCGAGTTCCTCGATGCTGTGACATCGAACTACGAAGGCTGGCTCGAGGACGGACAGTCGCACTACGCCTACTTGTTGGGGCCTGACGGAAAGGCCATCGACGACATCTGGGTGTACCGGCGGGCGTGGAATCGTTACCTCGTCGTTGTCAACGCGGCGAACGAGCAGAAAGATTGGGCCTGGCTGACTGGCGTCAATGAAGGGCGGTACGCCGTCGATTCGGACCATCCAGCATGCCGCCTGGCTCCCGGCGTCGTGCTGCGGGACCTGAAGCGAGAGCGAGGCGTGATGGACATCGCTCTTCAAGGTCCGAAGAGCTACACCGTACTGAAGGAGATCCTCGGCCCCGGCGAACGCCGGCTCGTGGCTGCACTTGAGAGGACGGAGTTCGTCGAGGTCGCCGCAGACGGCCACCAACTCCTCGTAGCACGCACGGGGTACACGGGCGAGCCGTTGGGATACGAGATCTACTCCGCGGCAGCCGACGCGCTGTGGCTGTGGAACCGCCTGCTCGATCTCGGCCGACCGCTCGGCCTTCTTCCGTGCGGACTCGCGTCGCGCGACTCGACGCGGACGGAGGCGGGCCTGCCCCTCTACGGGCACGAACTGGCCGGACCTCGTGACGTCAACCCGTTCGAGGCCGGATTCGGGCCGTACGTCAAGCTGCACAAGGCCTTCTTCGTTGGCCGCGCGGCGTGCATCAACTACTACCTCGAACAGAAACGGGAGATCGTACGGTTCGAGGTGGAAGTCGGATCACGCCCCGTTCGCGAGGGTGCCCTCGTCCTCGACCGGAACGGAACGGTGCTCGGGCACGTGACGAGCTGTGTCAGTCTTGGCGAAGCGCAAATAGGGCTCGCCCTGCTCGAACGGCGAGGACTCGATGCGGACACACCTGTCTTGCTCGTCCCCACGCCACGCCCCGACTCCTCGCCGGAGACGGCGGATGTCGGAGCACGCCTTCCGGTGGCCAGCCCGGGACGAATCGTCTCGCGCTTCCTGGCGAGAGACCTCCCGCCGGAGAGCGAAGCAGAATAGCTCAGCTGGAGTGACACGCCGAGTTCTGGGAATGCCAGGAAGGGCTAGTTCAGGCGGCGGTCGCCCGTCGACGTCGGCGCGACCGAATGCAGCCACTTGAGCTCCGGAGGCAACACGGACTGGAGAGCGAGCGCGTATTCGCGCCACTGGTCTCGTTCCTCACTCATGTCCTGGAGAAGCTCCTGGACGAAGGCCATCTCCACCTCGGGACGAATCACGATGAACACGCCCGAAGAGACATCGCCATCTCCGAGTTCGCCCCTCAGGCGGTCGGCAGCCTCGCGGATGGGGAGTCCTTCCTCGCGCCGCAACTCCTCGAGCCTACGCAGGATGGCCACCGCTTCGCCGCGGAAGATCAAGCGGTTGCGGTCGCCGCGCGTGAGGTAGCCTTCGAGCATGTCGCCGAGGGCGTC
The DNA here is from genome assembly GCA_903857865.1 of uncultured bacterium. GTDB lineage: Bacteria > Bipolaricaulota > Bipolaricaulia > UBA7950 > UBA9294 > CAIOGO01. Next base: position 228,498 of record CAIOGO010000010.1, read on the forward strand.
AACCCGCAAACGAACTGCCCGCTTAGACAGGCCGAGGAATCTCGCCACTTCGTCCAACGTGACCATGCGCTCATTATACGCAAAAGATCCCGCACATCGTGTGATGCGGGAAACCGTCGGGGCATCGAATCACGCCTCACAGACCGCGCCGTCGGGCCGCGAGCCGAGTCGGCCTCAGACCTCGGCACGTGTGGCCGCGCGGGTCAGCCTGGAGGACCCTGCGAACCCCGCTCCCCATCGACCAGCCGGGACAGCGAGAATCTTTCGATGGATGCTGGATCCGGCGAAGTGTCGAAGAAGCCATGGATTCTCGAAAGAATGAGACTCCGCTCCGGCAGATTCTGGAGGAGACTGTTCGCAAGGCACACGTAGCTCAGCCGTAGGAGATCGAGGTCGATCGGCCGAGCGCACGTCGTCGTTCGCGTCGTCGCGACCCCATTGGAGCGCGCATCCTTCTGCGCACTCGCAGAGTCCAGCGGTGAGCCGATGACCGACCCGCCGGACGGCGGGAGATCCGCCTCACTCCTGACCAAGTTCATGTCCGCCTCCTCTCGAGAAAAAGAAAAGACCCAGGCCTCGCCTGTGGTCTCCGTGCCCGCGCCGCCCGGCTCACGCCGGCGTCCGGGCTACAGCGTCGTGAAGAGCGATGCGAAAGCGGAGCCGAAAGCCGGCTCCTCGGAAACATCCATCCGCAGATCGCTCATCCGTCTCATAACTCGGGCAACGTATCACGGAATGCCGCCCACGTCAATGGCACGCATTCTCCGCGAGTGGCGTCCTCGGACCCGCTTTGGTAGCCTCATCTCCATGGATCTCATGCAAGCAGCGCGTGACGTGGAACAGTTGCTCGAGGCCGAGGGAAGGTTGATTCGCCTATCCTCCAGCGCGCGGACCGTGTTTGTCGGCGACGTGCACGGCGACCTCGACGCCGTTGAGTGCGTGTTCACAGAGGCTGCACCGGGAACGGTCATCGTCTTCCTTGGAGACGTCGTCGACCGTGGGCTCTCGTCTCGCGAGGCCCTGACGCGCATTCTCCTTGCGAAGCTCGATCGGCCACAGGCGGTCTTTCTTCTCATGGGAAACCACGAGGCGTGGGGAGCGGCCAGCTTTCGGCCCGCCGACTTCTGGGAGTCGCTATCGCGGAAGGAGGTCTCCGCCTTGTCTCCCATCCTGCTGAAACTCCCTTTCGCCGCGTGGCATGAGGCTGGGGTTCTTGGGCTACACGGCGCACTACCCGATCTGCCGACGCTCAACCATCTAGCGACCGTGGCGGTCCCCAGCCCTCCGTGGCGTGACATCACGTGGGGCGACTGGAGCGACTCCGCAACGTCCCCGGAGAATCTGACGGGGCGACCGACGTACGGGACGAGCGAGTTCATCGCCCGCGCCCGTCGCCTCGGAGTCCGCGTGCTCGTCCGCTCGCATCAGCCGCACGCTCCGACCTACCTCTTCGAGGATCGGTGTCTCACGCTGTTCACGTCGAGAGCGTACGGAGGAGGGCCACGGCGCGTAGCGGTCCTTGCGCCCGGAAGGGCGGTATCCACCGCGCACGATCTGGATGTCGTCGAGATTTGAGAGACCCTTGCCGCGGACCCAGCGAGCCGCTATTGTCGGCAGACGGCGTGATCGGGAGCGCCTATCCCAAAGGAGACTCCGGTGTCCGATGCGCGCGTTGAGAAGCTGGCGCAGGTATTGGTGCAGTACTCGATGTCCATTCGATGCAACGACAGGGTCTACGTGCAGGGGAGTTCCCTTGCCGAGCCGCTTCTCAAAGCCATCCTCGTCGAGGTCTTGAAAGCTGGAGGACATCCTCATGTGCGTGCCCAGCTCCCGGGTGCGGAAGAACTCTTCTACCGCTACGCATCGGACGATCAACTCCAGCACGTGGCTCCTGCCACGCGCCTGCTCTACGAGACCTACGACGCCATGATCAGTATCTGGAGCGCCGCGAACACGAGGGAACTCACGAATGTTCCCCCGCAGAAACTCGTCCTCGCCCAGCAATCCTCGCGTGAGCTGTTCCGAACCTTCACGCAACGCACGGCGGCCGGCGAGCTTCACTGGGTAGGCACGCTGTTCCCGACCACGGCGTTCGCCCAGGACGCTGAGATGGGCCTCGCGGAGTACGAGGACTTCGTCTACAACGCCTGCCTGCCGGATTCTGCCGACCCCGTAGGCCACTGGCAACGCCTCTCGACGTGGCAGCAGACGTTGGTGGATTGGCTCAAAGGAAGAGAGACTCTGCGCGTCGAGGCGCCCGAGGTGGATCTGCGGATGAGGATCTCCGGCCGCACCTTCGTGAATTGCGACGGAAAGAGGAACATGCCGGACGGCGAGATTTTCACGGGCCCGGTGGAAGACAGCGTCGAGGGCCACGTTCGCTTCTCCTATCCCACCGTCTATCAGGGACGCCGTCTCGACGGCGTGCATGTCTGCTTCAAGAACGGGAGGTCGCGAAAGCAACGGCCGACAGGGGCGAGGGCTTTCTCCTGCGGACTCTGGATGCAGACGAGGGGGCTCGCTACGTCCGTGAGTTCGCCATCGGGACGAACAAGGGAATTACGCGCGCAACGGGCAACACGCTGTTCGGCGAGAAGATCTGCGGCAGCTTCCACATGGCCCTCGGGGCCGGAATGCCCGAGACGGGGAGTCGCAACGAGTCGGCCATCCACTGGGACATGGTGTGCGACCTCATGCAGGGCGGTCGGATCTGGGTCGATGACGAACTGATCTACGAGAATGGGGACTTCGTCATTCGCGGCTAGCCCCGAGAGCGGAGGATCATGGGCACGGCGAGCCGGCAGGATGCGACCGACGATGATTGCTGGATCGAGCGGGAAGCTCAACGGATGGAAGCGGAGCTCGTTCGGAATCGTCGAGAGGTCCACCGTCACGCCGAGTCGGCTTGGACAGAGTTCTGGACCACGTCGTACATCGCCAAGCGCTTGGCGGAGTCCGGGTACAACGTCCTGATCGGTTCGGATGTCTGCTGCGACAGCGCGCGAATGGGCGTCCCACCGGACGCCATGGTGGAGCAGCACCGATGTCGCGCCTTGGAGCAGGGGGCCGACGCCGATCTTCTCAAGGCCATGCGCGGCGGACTCACCGGCGCCATCGGCTCTCGGTCCCAAGGGCGGGGACCCGTGATCGCGCTTCGCTTCGACATCGACGCCCTTGAACTCCTCGAGAGCAAGGAGTTGACCCATCGTCCGACACGCGAAGGGTTCGCGTCCCTGAACGACGGTGTGTGTCACGCCTGCGGACATGACGGGCATGTCGCGATTGGCCTCGGCGTCGCCAGCATCCTGTCGCGCCTCCCTGAGGGTCTCCCCGGCACACTTCGACTCATCTTCCAGCCCGCGGAAGAAGGGGTCCGCGGCGCTCGCGCGATCGTCGCCGCCGGGCACTTGTCCGATGTCGACTACGTCATTGGATGCCACCTCCTCTCCGGGTGGGCCGTCGGGGAGTTCGCGTCGGGACTCGGCGGATACGCCGCAACACGCAAGTTCGACGTACGCTTTCTCGGCGAGGCAGCTCACGCCGGCGGGTCGCCGGAAGGGGGAAGGAACGCACTCCTCGCCGCGGCCACGGCGGCCCTGCACCTCCACGCTCTGCCCAGACATCACGGCGGTTTCACGCGAGTCCATGTCGGGCGAATGGAGGCCGGAACAGGCCGGAATGTGATTCCCGACCGAGCGCTTCTTGTTGCGGAAGTCCGCGGAGGCACGGGCGCACTTTGCCAGTCAATGTACGAACGCGCCGCGCGCGTTGTGGCCGCCGCCGCCGCCATGTACGGGTGCGCCGTCGACATCATCCTGATGGGACAAGCCGATACCGCGCAGAGTGATCCAGATTTGGCCCGTCGCGTGGAGAACGCCGGCGCGCACGTGGGGCCGTTTACTTTCCATGACGTCGACGCAATCGGCGGAAGCGAGGACTTCACGGAGATGATGAGAGCCGTGCAGGCTCGGGGAGGCCTTGCGACGAGCGTTGGGATCGGCGGCGACTACCACGGAATCAGCCGAGACGATGCGAATCGAAGCGGTCTCTTGGCTCCGCACAGTGGCGTGTTCGACTTCGACGAACGCGCCCTGGGCGTGGCCGTGCGCGTCTTGTCTCGTCTCGTCATCGACCTCGCCAGAGAAGCGCAAGAGACAACATAGCGGGCAGAAGGACTGGGCGGCTGGCGCACCAGTAGCGGAGGGACCCGGCGAAGACTCTCGGCCACGTGGCTGCGCCTCTGGGCTGGACAAACGGGAAGAGACGGAGTATTGACTCGACTAGCGGAGAGTCGGTATTCTGCGGCCCCGAATGGCATGTTTGACCTCGGCTTCCAAGGTGCGCGAGGACGCAGAGAGTCGCCCGCATCAAAGGGTCGAGAATCTCGGAGTACCAGGAGAGCCGGAATGGCGGATGCGGCGGAGCAGCGTGCGAGGATCGAGGGGACACCTGCGCGGCTGGATGCGATCGGGGGGCATTCCAAGTGGAGAACCGCGAGCCGTCTCGGCTGTCTTTCTATATATAAAGCAGAGATGTTGCTGTGTATGATAATGCCGCATATAAGGAGGGACTTGTGAGCAAGATCGTGTGTCCTGTGTGTGACGCGGCGCTCGATCTCGACAAGGACGAGCTCGGTCTGTTCAACCGCCTGCGCTGCGAGGAATGCGAGGCGCTGCTCGAGGTTGTCGAGGAGGACCCGATCCGCCTGGAGTGGATTGAGGAAGAGGACGACTTCGAGGAAGACGAGGAGCTCGACGCTGAGGAGGAGGAAGAGGACGACGACTACGCCTAGGCCGTCGCTGCAGCGGGGGCTCTAGCCGCCGGGTCGATGGCGCGGCATGCGGAGGAGGGAAGGCGAGGCCAGGTTCCGCCTTCCCTCCCTCCTTCTACAGCCAGCGCTTCTTGCGGAAGTAGACGAGCATGCCGACGGAGACAGTCGCCATGGCGGCGAGCAGGCAGTAGTAGCCATAGCGCCATTCAAGTTCCGGCATGAAGCGGAAGTTCATCCCGTAGAGTCCGGCGAGGAACGTCAACGGGATGAACAGCGTCGTGATCATCGTGAGCACCTTCATGACCTCGTTGGTTCGATTGGCGATGCTGGAAAGATAGACGTCCATGAGGCTGGTCAGCATTTCCCGGTACGTCTCGATCGTGTCGAGGATCTGGATCGCGTGGTCGTAGACGTCACGGAAATACGGCAGCGTGTCCGACGCAAGGAGCGAGGTCCCGCCGTGTTCGAGGTGGCTGAGGACTTCGCGAAGCGGCCAGACGGCCTTTCGCATGAAGAGAAGCTCGCGTTTGAGCAGGCGAATCGCATCGAGCTCCGCCCGAGTTGGGTTCTTGGTCACCGACTCGTAGACGTCCTCGACGCGGTCGCCGATGTCCTCGAGAACACCGAAGTAGCTGTCGACCACCGCGTCGAGGAGTGAGCAGAAGAGGTAGTCCGCGCCAGCAGCGCGGATGCGGCCGCGCCCGCCGCGGATCCTCTCACGGACAGGATCGAACACGTCCCCCTGCCGTTCCTGAAACGAGATCACCCACAAGCGGTCGAGGACGAGGCTGACTTGTTCGTCCTCGACCTGGCCCGTCGCTTCGGTGATCCGCAACATGCGCAGCGAAACGAACAGGGATCCCGGAGACTCCTCCAACTTCGGCCGCTCGCCCGTGTGCATGACGTCTTCGAGGATCAACGGGTGGATACCGGCAGAGGCGCCGATGGCCTCGATGGCAGACGCATCGTGAACTCCGTCGACATCGAGCCACAGGACGCTGTCCGGGAGTCCGTGAACGAGTGCGCTTGCGGGATCCGGAGAAGATTCCGCGATGCGTTCCGCGTTGTACTCGATGCGCGACAGCATCGTCTGCTGCTCGTAGATTTCGCCGACGTGGACGAGCGTGCCAGGTGGTTGCCCGAGGGTCTTCCGCGTCTGCTTGATGAACTTCGACATGGCGCCTCCCTCGTCGACGGTACGCCGAGTTGCGGCGGACAGCAAGAAAGTTGTGGAGGGCCCTCCCGAGGGAGTACCCTCTTTTCCGCTCTTCTGAGAGTGGATCACCCATGGATAAGGCACTTCTTCGCCCACTTGTGTTCGACGCCCTGCGGCGAACGCCGCAGACCCATCTTCACGCCATCGAGAACGAAATTCGCCAGCGATCTAGCGGCTACGAACGGGGTGACGCGCTCCTTGTGCAGGAGGCAGTATGGGACCTCCTTCTCCAGGGGGTCTTAGCACCGGGGAAGAACTCACTCAACCTCCATCTGCCGTTCGTTCATGTGACCGAATACGGGCAGCGATGCCTCGAAGAGGGCGTCATCGTAGCCCACGATCCGGACGGATACGTGGCCCGGCTGCGCGCCGAGACGCGGGAAGCGATCGCGCTCGACGTGCTGGAGAGCGCTCAGGATGCGCTTCTTGCTTTCCATCGTGGCCTGTTCCGGGTCTCCCTCGTTCTCCTGTCGCGGGCGGCTTTCGAGATCCTCATCGAGCTGCGTCGTGCTCTGGATGGCGAGCGAGACGGCGCATCGGCTCATCGCCACCGTGACGTCGTAGGCCCGACGGGGCTCGTGCACTCCGTCCGCGGTGCGGCTGCGCAGCGGACCCTGCCGCGAGCGCTGGCAGAGGAACTGGACGGGCGACTCTCGGAGTTGGAGGCGCTGGCCCGACTGGCGCACACCGAGGCAGGTGGACCGCGCAACTTGACCGCAGACCGCGAGTCGACGCTCGGGCGGCTTCTCCTCTTCCCTGCCCAATGTCGCTTTGCCTACACTCTGCTCGAGGAGTGCCGCGGACCTCGCCGCGAGCCCGTCTCGTAGTGGAGCCCGCAATCTCATGCGCTGAGAAGGAGCCATCGTGAACACGAACCTGTTCGCTGCGTTCTTTGCCCTCGCGGCCGGAGCAGCCATCTCCATCCAATCCTCGCTTTCCGGCCTCATCGGACGCACGCTGGGAGTCCTCGAGAGTTCGTTCGTCATCCACCTGAGTGGTCTGGCCCTGGCAGGCGCCCTCATGCTCGGTCTGCGAGGAGGGAATCTCGGGGCGTGGCGCACCGTCCCATTGTACGCGTATGGGGCTGGATTCCTCGGTGTGGGAATCATCGCCGCCATAAGCTACACCGTACCCCGCCTCGGCCTGGCGACAACACTGACCCTGACGATTGTAGCCCAGCTGCTGCTCGGCGCGTTCCTCGACCACGTCGGGTGGCTCGGCGCGGCGCCTCGACCGCTCGACGTGCCGCGGCTCCTCGGCATGGCCGTTCTCCTCGCCGGCACGTGGCTCGTCGTCCGGTAGCGGGCCGCAACCCCTCAGGAGGTCGCCGATGACAGAACGCAAGAGGCCGGACAGTTCGGAGGAGACGTCCCCGCACATCGGGACGCTCAACGAGAAGCCTCTTCACGCGGCGCTCAAAGCATGGTGTTCGGAGGACGGCGACCGCTTCGAGGTGCCGATCCTCGGATTCGTTGCGGACATCGCGCGCGGGACCACGTTGATAGAAATCCAAACGGGATCGACGTCGGGCTTGCAGCGGAAGCTCACGGCGCTTCTCCGGCGTCACGAGGTGCGCCTCGTTCTCCCGGTGGCAGCGCGCAAGACGATCGTCAACATCGGCCCGGATGGAGAGGAGCAGACCCGGCGGCTTTCCCCGCGACGCGCCGGGGTTATCGATGTCTTCCGCCAGCTCGTCAGCCTCGGCGAGTTGCTCGGCGACTCCAACCTTTCCATCGACGTAGTCCTCATCCACGAGCAGGAGATTCGTCACGCACGAGCCGCGCGCAGACGAGGCAAGGACTACTCCGTCGGAGAGCGCAGACTTGTAGAGGTAGTGGACTGCGTCTCGTTCCGACACCCCGCCGACTTCCTCGGCGTCATCCCGCGAACCCTCGCCGAGGGGTTCACGACCGCCGATCTCGCAAAGGCGATCCGGCAGCCACGCTGGATGGCCCAGAAGATCGCCTACGTGCTGCGAACGATGGGCGTTCTCCGAGTGGTCGGGAAGCACGGAAACGCTTTCCTTTACGAGCGCGATGCACGTTCGTAGACGAGGCGGCGAGCGCACGACACCCACCTGCGGGTACGATGGGGCATCATGGACAAGGACGCGGCACCGAAGCATCAATTGCCCGAATACACTCTCGGAGAGGAGATCGCGAACAGCGTCACGCACGGCATCGGTGCCCTCCTGAGCTTGATCGGGACTGCCATTCTCCTCTATCGCGCGGTGCACGACGGCACAACCCTCCACGTGATCAGCTTCGCCGTCTACGGATCGTGCCTCTTCCTCCTTCACCTCTCGTCGACCCTGTACCACGCGCTACGCCCGCCGCGGGCAAAGAGGGTGTTCCGAGTCTTCGACCACTGCTCGATCTACCTCCTCATCGCCGGAACCTACACCCCCTTCCTTCTCCTGTCCCTGTGGGGGCGCTGGGGATTGACGCTCCTTATCGCCATTTGGACGCTCGCCATCGCTGGAATCGTGTTCAAGAGCCTGTTCATCGGAAGGTTGCAGAAGGTATCCGTCCTTCTCTACATCCTCATGGGGTGGATGATCATCGTCGCGGCGCGGGAGGCGTGGATACGGGTCCCTCACGCGGCGATCGGCTTCGTTGCAGCCGGGGGCCTCTTCTACACCCTCGGCGTCGCGTTCTACGCGTGGAAGTCTCTGCCCTACAATCACGCCGTGTGGCACCTGTTCGTCCTCGGTGGCAGCGCGTGTCACTACGCTGCGATCCTTCTGTACCTCATACCGCACGCCTAGGCCCGGTGGAGAGTCCCGCGGCGCGCCGCTAGAATGGGGGCGGCACTCACGATGGGTTCCGGCCATCGCTACTCCAGGAAAGGACTCGCACCATGGCGCTTCGTTGCGGTTTGATCGGCAGCCCCGGCTGCGGCAAGACGACGCTCTACAACGCAATGACCGCCGCGGGCGCCCCGTCGTTCGACGCGGCAGAGCTGCACCGTGCGACGGTCGAGGTTCCGGACCCGCGCGTAACGGAGCTGGTAAGGCTCTACGAGCCAAAGAAGGTCGTCAAAGCATCCGTCGAGATCGCCGACATCCCCGGCCTCGCGGCAGGAGACGCCACGGCCAACAGCCGCGCATCTCGACTCCTCTCCCACATCAAAGAGGCCGATGTGCTGATCCACGTTGTGCGGTGTTTCCCGTCGGCTGGCGGCAAGCCGAACCCGATCCACGACGTCGAGCTCGTCGATCTCGAGTTGATGGCCGCCGACTCCGTCACCCTCGAGCGCAAGCGTGACCGCATCGTGAAGCGTGCCAGGACGGGCGACAAGGAGGCCGCACGGGAAATGGAGGATTGTGAGCGCGTGCTGTCGCGGCTCCACGAAGGCCTTCCTGCCAGACGACAGGGACTCACCACACGAGAGCGAGAGAGCGTGTTCGAGTGCAATCTGATGTCCCAGAAGCCCGTCTTGTACGTGGCGAACGTTGCTGCGCCAGACGACATGCAGGGCGACATCGTCGCTCTGCTGCGACCGTGGGCGGAGGAGGAAGGCGCGGAGACCGTTCCCATGTGCGGGAGAGACGAGGCCGACATCAGTGAGCTTCCCACGGAGGAGCGCGCCCCGTTCCTCGCAGCCCTGGGCCTGACGGAACTCTCGATCGAACGCTTGATCCACGCGGCCTACCGGGAACTCGGGCTTGTCGACTTCTTCACCGCAGGGGAGCGCGAGGTCCACGTCTGGACCTGCCGCAGAGGAGACAAAGCGCCGGCGGCGGCGGGGAAGATTCACAGCGACATGGAGAGAGGCTTCGTGCGCATGGAGGTCATCCCGTACAGCGACCTCGTGGCCCTTGGCTCGGAAGACGCCGTCGCCAAGGCCGGCAAGCGTCGGATCGAGGGCCGGGACTACGAAGTGCAGGATGGCGACGTGGTCTTCGTGCGGTTCACGCCCCCGCGGCCGTAGCTGCTCCTCCGCGCGCCGGAAGCCCCATCGGCACCGCAGCCACGTCGCCAGTTCTTACATCGACCCGAAGTGCCGATCCGTTCTCCATCGGCGTCCAGCGCGCGCCAAACTCCGCCAGAGGTTCCGAGGCCACGACGGTTCCGTCCGGTGTCTTGGTCCAGACGAGCGTGTAGTACGCCTTGACTTGAGGATTCGTCCACGCGCAGAACGCCCAAAGACCCGTCGGGCCGAGCAGAAGGCTGTTGAGCGAGGTGTAGTCGCGCAGGGGTTCGGCCACGACCTGGAAGGCGGTCACGGGGTCGACGCGCGATAGCAGAGGCGACAGACGGTGGAAGAAGCGCTCCGAGTCGGTCACACCGTCTCCGTCACCCGACAGATCCCTGATCGTTCCGTTGTGGCAGAAGTACCACGACTCTCCATCGATCTCGATGGAGAAGGGGTGCGAGTTGGCCTCGCTCACCCCGCTGACGGACGCTCGTCGAGCGTGGAGAAGCAGCACAGACGTTGCCCGCACCTTCGAGAACCCGTCGTCATTCCAGCAGGGGCGAGGGCTACGGACGCGGGCGATGCGACCGTCGGACTCGAGCACACCTCCCCAACCATGCCCGTGTCTCCAGTGACCGAGCGAGGGGTTCTGTTCGTTCACACTGTTCTCGCCCCGCGCCATACGCAGGAACGCGTCGGCGGCGAGACGTCCGGGAATCCCCGAGGGCGCGGCCATCATGCGGCACATGACGGCAGCGAGTGTACCCGGGAGATGACGGACGCGGGACGCTGGGGAGACGGCGGCGCTCTACCGTGGGCATGTGATACGAGGGAGGAGCGATGGACCGAGCAGGATTCCGCGCGTACCTGGTGGAGAGGCAAGCGACCGCGGAAGCGACGGAGAGCGCGTTGGCCGTGGCGGAGAGATTCGAGTCGTACGTCCAGAAGACGCAGGGCGTCCCTGTGGACCAAGCGCCCGCAGACGCCGCGAGGGCGTTCGCGTCCGAGCTGATAGAGAGCGGCGACAACACGTACGACAACTACCTCGCACTAGCAAGGTTCGGACGGTTCGTGCGGAACCATGCGGTCCTTGTGGCGATACTGGAGATTCTCGACGGCCACGAGGCGCTCGGAAACCTCTACGACAAGGTCGGGGACGAGTTGGGCGACACCGCCCGCGACCGCGTCTTCGCGGGGATTGACGTCCCACCTCTGGGAGTGTCGAACCTCCAGAGAGCTCGGCTCATGAGGCAAGTCGTCGAGCGTCTCGAGGCGGCCGTTGGCCACGAGCGCTGCGCCCGCCTGATTGGACGAGGGCTACGCGATCTTCCCGACAAGGGGTACGCGGAGGAGCGGCGCCGCTTCGAGGAGGCCGGCGGGATCGACGAGTATCTCCAGCGCAAGGGAGATTGCTTTATCGCCGAACTCGAGGGCATCCGGGATCAAGGCGCCCTCTACTTCTCGCAGCCGATCACCGACGAAGTGATCGCCTACGTCGAAGCGCACCCCGAGATCCGCCAGGGCGTGCGCGTCGGAAACGTGCTCTACGAGGCCAAGATCCCGTACATGGCACGCGAGTACCTCCAGGAGACCGACCCGGAACTCAGAGCCTATTACTACTGCCACTGCCCGTGGGCTCGGGAGTCACTGCGTCAGAGTGAAGCCAAGGTACCGACCACGTTCTGCAACTGCAGCGCCGCATTCCACAAGAAGCCGTACGAAGTCATCTTCGGGCGGAAGCTCGAGGCTGAGGTCCTGGAAACGGTTCTCGCCGGAGACCCGTGGTGCCGGTTCGCCATCCACCTTCCCAAGGACGTCGCCTGATGGTCTCCAGCGGACGCTGAGGCAAGTCCGTCTTCTTGAGAAGGCCCGGCCCCCGCTTCGCGGAGACGCCGGATCAGGCGATGAGCCCGAGCGACTTGCCGACGGAGGCGAAGATCTCGAGCACGCGATCCATCTGCTCGTCCGTGTGCGTGGCCATGTAGCTCGTGCGTAGAAGCGCCTTGCCCTGCGGGACTGCGGGGGGAATCGCAACATTGACGTACACGCCTGCGTCGAACAGGGCGCGCCACGCGTGCATCGTGTCCAGCGAGTCACCGATGAAGATCGGGATGATGGGCGTTTCGCTTTCCCCGACATCAAAGCCAAGGTCCTTAAGGGATTCGCGCATTCGGTCCGCAATGGCGTTGACGCGTTCCACTCGCTCCGGCTCGCGCTCCGTGATGTCAAGCGCGACGAGGGCGGCTGCGACGTTCGGCGCGGGAAGGCTGGCGCTGAAGATGAGCGACCTCGCCAAGTGCTGGATCCAGTGGATCGTCGTCTCGTCCCCAGCGACGAAGCCGCCGATCGAAGCGAAGGACTTGCTGAACGTGCCCACGATGAGATCGACCTCGTCGACCAACCCGAAGTGAGCCGCGGTGCCGCGCCCTCCGCCAAGGACGCCCATGCCGTGCGCGTCGTCGACGAGGAGTCGCGCCGCATGCTTTCGACACACGGCGAGAACATCGGGAAGAGACACGATCTCGCCGCCCATGCTGAAGACGCCATCAACGACGACGAGCTTCCCGGCGTCAGGCGGGCACGCCGCGAGGACTCGGTCGAGATCGCCAGCGCTGTTGTGCCGAAAGCGAGCCATTCGCCCGAGCGCCAATCGACAGCCATCGATGAGGCTCGCGTGGTCCTCCTTGTCGCAGACAACGATGTCGCTCCGCCCAATGAGAGCGGACAGGACGCCAAGATTGGCTTGGTAGCCCGTGCTGAACACGAGCGCCTTTTCCTTGCCGACAAAGAGGGCGAGGCGCCGCTCCAACTCCCCGTGCAGGGCGAGGGTCCCGTTCAGAAAACGGGATCCCGTGCAACTTGTGCCAAACTCCCGGATCGCGCGGACGGCGGCCTCACGCACCTCTGGATGCATGGTCAGACCGAGGTAGTTGTTCGAGCCAAGCATGACAAGCCGCTGGCCCTGGATCGTGACTTCGGTCCCTTCGGTTTGGTCGAGCGGGATGAAGAACGGATACACGCCGAGCTCCTTCGCCCGGTTGGGACTCGCCGGGTACCCCATGCTCTCGGCAACGGAGGGGTCGGAGAAGAAACCTCGACACTTCTCGAAGAGATCAGGCATCTCGCCCTCCTCGGGCTCCGACGGCTCCCTCGCGAGAGGACGCGCCCAGTCGGTAGTAGACGCGAAGAATCTTCTCGAAGGCCCGTCCTGGAAGGATTCCCTTCAAGCGCACGGCCAACCGCTGCGGCAGGGGACCGATGGTGTAGCGAAGGCGGGGCCGATTCGAGAGGAGGACGCGTTCGACCAAGCGAGCGATCGGCTCCGGGGTGGCTCCGCCCCGCTCGTCGGCCTCGATCACGGTCAGAGCGCGCTCAAATGCGTTGTGGTAGGCGCTTCCTTGTTGCGACCTGCGGACGCGGGCTCGACGATCGGTGAACCCCGTGTGGAAGTCGCCGGGTTCGATGAGAGCGACGCGCACGCCGAAACACCGCACCTCCATGCTCATGGCTTCAAGGAGACCCTCCACCGCGAACTTCGTTGCGCTGTACAGACCCTGGAACGGCAGGGCAATGCGTCCACCGATTGACGAGACGACGACAAGAGTACCGGAACCCTGACAACGCATCCTCGGAAGCACGGCCCGGCAGATACGGAGGGTTCCGAGAAGGTTCGTTTCGAAGATCGCCCGCGCTTCGTCGTCCTCCGTATCCTCGACAGCACCTCCGATGCCGAAACCCGCGCAGTGAACGACGGCGTCAATGCGTTCAGCCCTTTCCATCAGCCGCTCGATCGCCTCTCGAACGGCGCTGTCGTCATCTATGTCCATATCGAGAACTTCGAGGCGCGCCGCCGCTGGCAGTTCCGCGCGAAGCTCAGCCGATACAGTCGCCGCAGAACGCCTCGACGTCGCGAACACGGCGAAACCACGCCGCGCTAAGTGAAGAGCGCACGCACGGCCGATGCCGGACGAGGCACCTGTCACGAGGACGACGCCGGAAGTCGTGGAAGTCATAGGCAGCCTCCTAGGGATGCGAGACCGAACGATAAGCAGGACGGGCGGTTGTTGTCAATGGGATCGAGGTCCGCGACGTGCACCAACCCTCGACAGCGCCGCCCTTGTCCCTAGACTCGCTCGGCGAGGAGTCGGTCGATCGCTTCTGTGTCAAGGCGACCCTGCTGGCCCCACCCCGCTCTTCCCTCCGCAACCGCGGGACGCATTCGCATGTAGAGGTCCATGGCATGCGCTTCGAGTTCCTCCGACGGATAGGCCAGCGCAAGCGCAGCGAGTCTCTGTTCGACGAGCGGAAGCGCACCCTTGAGTTTCGATTCGAGGTAGCGGCGGACGCTGTTCGGGTCGATCGGCGTGGTCTCGGCCAGGGCCCGCAGTCCCTGCGGCGTACGCAGACAGGGAATCGTCCGAGCCATGAAGTGGATCGTTTCCGCTCCGAGGACTTCGCGTCTTGTCTCTAGCTCCCGACGATCCTCCGCCGACCGCTCCTCAAGAATGCCGAGTCGCCTCCCTCTGGAGGCAGCGGTCTGCCCCGCCACGGCGCGTCCAAGCGTCAAGGCTTCGTCGGCGTCGTACCCAAGCCTTCCTGCAACGACGCTTGCCCACAGAGTCAAGAACGGGGCCCGGTTCACGAGGATCTCGGACACGGCCGTCCCCACCTCCTCATCCCGCTCGGCTCGAGCGCCGGGTGGCCTTCGCTAGGACACACTGTCGGCACGCGCCTGAGCGAGATCCAGCACAGACAGGGCCTGACCCGCTCAGCGAACGGCATCAGTGGATCTAGACTGCCTCAACGGCCGTAACCCCTGGGACCTGCTCCCTGACGACGCGTTCGATGCCGTTCTTGAGAGTCATCGTCGACATCGGACAGCCGTGGCACGCGCCCTGGAGCCGTACGCGCACCACGCCCTGCTCGGTCACTTCCACAAGCTCGACGTCGCCTCCATCCGCAAGCAGCATCGGCCGGACGGCCTCCAGGGCCTCCAGGACCTTGTCGTACATGCTCGGTCACTCCTTCCCTTTGACTGCGCAACACAACACGGGAGAGAGTACCCGCAACAGGCCGCGGGCACACGGCCAACAAGGGAGGGCGTCACGATCATCGCGCGTCGGGGGTCTCGCCGCGCCTGTGCGAGCAAACGAAAACGCGCCGCCCGAGGCGACGCATTACCTTCTATGTACGTCGCGAAGGCCAAGTATGTCAAGGGCGGACTGCCCGCTGCCCTCGGAGGCGAATCCCCATCGCAGATCTCGACTACGCCAGGTATAGGCAGTGGTAGGCCGAGGGCACGGTCACCGTGAGGTGAAACGTCTCTCCGGAACCAACCCGAAAGGAGTCGCCCGCTCGATAGACCGCCGCCGTCGTCTCTCCCGGGAGTCGCGCAGCGAGAGCGCCGTCAATCACGGTCATGATTTCGACCGTCGTTGTGGAGAACTCATACGCCCCTGGACCCATCACGCCAATCGTCGCTCGCCCGTTCTCCCCCTCAAAACCGATCGACTTGACGCTGCCATGGAAGTACTCGTTGACCTTGAATGCCATCGCACCCTCCCTCGATCCGTGCATCGGGCGCACAGTATACGTTGCCCTCTGTGCGCCCGCCGCGGGCACGGCGGGTGCACTGGCCCACATCACCAAGGTACGCACGCCAAGGCACCGACGAGACCTGGCCGCGGGCCGTTTCTCCCTTCCCGCGTCGTCCCTCTCGGGTATCTCTGGTCGAGGAGCAGACCCCGTTCATGGGGAGACCGATCATGCCGAAGAGAAACGACGCGTTCATGAGAGACTCCGATCTCGATCATCGCCCGTTTGGCGACTCCCACTTCGGCGACGCGGGCCTCCATCGGCGCCGAATGGAGAGGTCGCGCCCGTTCGCTCACGATGCGAGAGAGGACGCATGTTCCAAGTCCGTCGACCCGCCGCCGTCTCCGACTTCCGCTTTCTATTCGTGGCATGAAGGCTTCTTCGAAGATCTCGCCGTAGATAACCCAAGGACAAAGCAGCCCGTTGCTCGGCGGAGGTCGGCACGGCCGGAGAGGTCCGCGGGGGACGGCTGATCCCCACGCTATGCGTCGCGTGCCGCGAGAGCGACGTAGCGGTCGTACGCCGCCTCTTCTGTGGACGGAACCAGGAAATCGTAGATTGCCATGCCGAGACTCGCGATCGCTGAGTACAGCCAATCGTACGGCGTGATCAGGTTGATCGGGTACACGAACGAAGCGACCCCAGCGGCGAGATTGGCGACTCCCGACAAGATGCGGCCGCGCCGCCCTTCGTCGGCCAATCGTTCCAAGGCCGACGTGGACTCAGCCTCCGAGGTGCCGGATCGCGCGAACTCTTGTTCCGACGAAGATGGCGACAGGAGAAGCACAACGCCTGGCGCCGCGATGACGCCCCCCGCAATGAGGCCGTAGATGCCCAATTCCGTGTCCATCAAGAACAACCCACTCGCGACACCGATGGCCACGCCGACACCCACCATCGCAGTGCCTGTTGCGATTCGCTCACTGGGCGCGGAATCGGCAAGATCCGCGAGCACGATTTGGGCTGGCCCCGCGTGAGCGCAGGCACTGAGAGCAACAACGAGCACTCCGGCGGTCAGCAGTCTTCTGATCGTCACAGAATCCCCCCCTCTCTCCACAGTACGTACAGGCGCACGGACGACAACACGAACAAGAGCGCTCGTACCTGCGCCATTTCGCCCGCGCGCTCTCTCATCGAGGGCAACCCTGGAGTTGAATTCCAGGCCCGGTCCGGCTATTGTGACACGGGTTACGCCTAAGGCTATGACGAAGAGGACATCGGGTTCGAGCGGACAGATGGAGCGCGCTTCGACGAGGGCTGAACTTCAGCGAATCGAGGAGCGCCGACACGTCGAGAGTGTGATTCGCAATGCGCGGCGCGTCCGCCTCCCAAAGAAGAGGACGGCGCTTGCCAAGCAGGACGATCCCGTGAAGGTCGCGAGGACCGCTCCGGCGCAGGAGCCGCGTCCTCTGACTCCGGCCGAGCAAGAACGCATGGAGGAGCGCCGGCACGTCGAGTCCGTGATGCGCAATGCTCGCCGGTCCCGACTTCGACTTCGGAAGAAGCCAGCGACTGTGCGCTCCGGCGGTGGGGGAGCTGTGGCAGGAAGCGTCGAGACATCATCCGGATCTTCCGCACGGGGGTCCATGATTAGACCGCTTGCGACGGCACTCGGAGTCGTGGCTCTCGTGCTCGGATGCGCTCTGCTTGGCCTGACCCTTAAGTCAGTATTCCAGCACGATCGGCTCGCCGAGGGCCTTGCCTCGTTGCGCGAGGAGACGTCTCTTCTCAAGGGCCAACAGCAGGAGTCCTTGGACAGGATCGAGCAAGCTCTTGTCCAATTCGCGGCTACTGAGGACAGGGTCGAGGCGAGGCTGCAGGCGGTCACAGACAGTCAAGGGAAGCTCGAATCGAAGGTCGGTGCCCTGGAGGCCGGCCAAGCGGCAGAGGTTGCTCAGTGGCAGGAGGACGTCTCGGGCATAGAGAAGGCAACGCGTGAGGGCTTCGCTGGAGTCGCCGCACGGCTGGACAGCGAAGAAGCGCTCGCCGCATCAGTCGAGAAGCTCCTTCCCTTGCTACAACAGCCGTCCGACTCGACCATCCCGGTCCAGACGCCGTAAGAGACGACCCCAGCATCATAGGGTCCGCCATCCGCGTGGGGTCCCATTCGTGTCCCTGTCTACGACAAGAGCGAAGCCGTGAAGGAATCTCTCCCACCGAAAAGTTCTCGCTACCCTCTCGCACCTGCACGGGACTGAAACTGGAGGACACTAGCGAAGCTTGGCCTGCATCCTCTCCGCGGTGGCCCCGATTCGTCCCCTTCTCAGCTCAGCTGGCTGGCTCCGTGTTCTGGCGCCTCTTCGTCGTCCGCACGTGGCTTCGCGAAGATGGGCTACGGCTTGAGAATTGGCTTCGCGTCAACCGGGAGGCGAGTGTCAAGCGTGGCACGCCCTCCTGTCGCCCAGGCAAAGGGCGCGTACTGGTCGAACTCCTCGGGCGAATTCCAGCTCATGAGGTGGTAGGAGAGGAGCGAGTAGTACACGTACTCGGCGTCGGTGAACGGGTCATCTTGCACGACGATGAACGCCCCTGAGAAGGCTTTCTGACTCTCATCGAAGGTGGGAGAACGTACCCCGCCGTGCGCCGCGATGATGTCCTCTATGGTCACAGTCTGCACGGATGCAGCGGCGATTCGCTCCGAGTTCGTAAGGTCCGGCTCTGACAGGATGTGCATCGGAGGAACGTCCTCCGCGGGGACGAGGCCCATGATGTAGAGCTCCAACGGAGCGTAGGGTTCGTTCTCGGCAACGGGCACCAGCCTCCATGTACCATCCCCATTCGAGGCAAGGCGGCCCACCACTCCATCCTCCGAGATACAGTAGGACGCCAACTGTCCGCCGACGTCGCTCTGCGGATTCCAGACGAGAGATCCAAGACCGGCAGACTGCGCGAGGCCGCAGGGGACTCCAATGTCGATCCCCCAGACGTTCAGGACCTCCGAATCCAAGAGGTCGATCGACCCAAACGGTTGGACGACGACTCCGCGCAGGCGTCCCGCCGAGCCGCACGAGGCCGCGTCGTTGTACATTGTAACGCCGATGTGTTCTACATTGTTCGCGGTCCGGAGGGTCTGAGACGAAGTCTCCTTGAACCCGTCGGAAGAGAACATCGTCCTCCCGGACATGACGATCGCGAGATCGAACGCGTCGGGAAAGATAGAATAGAACGCTCTCAACGCTGCACGGGAGGCAGCACGCGGATCCGTGGACGAGACGGGGTACCCATCGAACATAGCGCAATCGATATCCTGAAGGAAGAAAGCGTAGCTGGTAGCCGATAGGCCGCTGTCGAAGTACACCACCTCGGCCTTCCCGCGGTATCGCGGCGCTGCAAACCCGATACGAATCGGCCTCTCATCGATCAGCGTGGTGCCGTTAGCGAGTGTCGCCTCAACAGTGCCCAACCAGCTTCCGATCGTCCCTCCGTACTTGAGGGAGAGTCCCGTGTGGCAGTAGGGGCACGCACCGGCCAGTGTGAAGGCGAAATCGCCGGCGAGAGGGTCGCCGTGCGTGCCATCGTCGTAGAGCGTGAACGTCTCGTTCGGTCCGACGATACGAACACCCACGACGTCGGTGCGTCCCACAATGTGTGCTTCGATCGTCGTGGTCGAGTCCCTCACGCCGCACCAGATGACGGAGGGGCTGACTCGTGTCCACACGTTCTCAGACGGCAGGATGCCGTTCGGGTCGTCCGCGCCAAGACCGAGGGACGACGTAAGAACGAACGCCGCCACGAGCAGGACGCGGCACGGCCGGAACCTGCCGCCCGCCCGCATGTTCTGCTGACCGCACATGGCTCGATTGTAGCCGCGCTCTCGACGCCGGACCACGATCCGCTGGTCTTCAGAGACGGCGCAGAGCCATCCAGGCTCGGAGTGGCCTACCCAGCCAACCGTGCGGAAAGGTCGCTTGCCCAAGCGCGGATCTCGTTCCACCTGCGATAGTCGCCTGGCACAGCCTTCATGAGACGCATGAGAAACCGGACGGGGAAAGGCATCCTCCGTAGGTTGACCGCGCCGGCAAAGGATCCCCTAGCGACGCAACTCAACCCTCGCTCGAGAGGGAGAAGAGCCATTTCGGCCTGCCGATGGTTCTCCTCCGTGTCGTCGCGGAGATTGCCGGCCACAGCGAACAAGGCAACTCGCTTCGAGGCGAGTTCGCCTCTGTACTTCGCGACATAGCGTTGCAGATCGCCCAATACGTGGCCAGCATGAACGGCGCCTCCTGCAACGATGACCGCGTAGTTCCGCGGGCTTGGCATCTCGCGGGCAGCCCACACAACGACATCGTGACCCGACTCACGAAGGACGTCGCCGATGCTCTCCGCGACTTCAGCCGTCGAGCCGTAACGGCTCGCATGGACTATGAGGATCTTCACATACCATCGACCTCCCCCACCCCATCTCTGGAAGGAACGTCCCATTGTCTGGGGTCTCGCAGTCCCCGTCAAAGAGAGACGCCCGGGAGTCTGCATGCTCCGTATCGCTCTACAAAGAGCGCGCTCCGCCTGACCGTGCTGGAGCCGGACACTCGGCACGGACAATCCCGAGCTGAGTATGCGCCGGATGCACCGCATCTGGGCCACACATCGCAGGACGATCTCTGGCAACAGCTAAGGACGTCAACCGAACCCTCGCTTTGCCGCAGTGCGGACCCTGAGAAGAACAGCGTGACTTGGCTCGCGTCGCGACGTTCGCGAGGCAGTGGAGTGTGTTCGTCGACTCGGCGCACTATGGAAGCGGCGCGGGAAGCTCGCTATCCGTGCCGCTACAGGCATCCGGAATTCGAAGCCCTCGAACTCTTCTCCCGGCGGCCCGAGACGCTTATCATCTCTGCGAGGAGATCAGCGGGTTCTGCGCTCTCACGAATCCTGGACGATGGAGGGTTCGCCGATCCGACAGCGACTCCAACGGGTGCGCTCGCTTGACTCGCTCCGTCCGCCACACCGAGGGTGGAGCTCCCTTACTTCTTGCCTGCGGCGCGCCGATCCTCGACGATCTGCTCGGCAATCGAGTAGGGCACGGTTTCGTAGTGCTCGAATTGCATGGTAAACGTGCCACGACCGCTTGTCAGGCTCCGCACCTCCGAGGCGTAGCCGAACATCTCCGCAAGCGGAACCATGGCTCGCAGGATCACCGCATTCGCTCGGGACTCCATGCCGACGATGCGCCCCCGTTTGCTGCACAGGTTGCCGGTGATCGGGCCCGTGTACTCCTCGGGAGCCGTGACCTCGACGTTCATGAGTGGCTCGAGCAGCTCGAGGCCCGCGGCACGGCAAGCCTCGCGGAACCCCATGCGTCCGCACGTGCGGAAGGCCTGCTCGGAGGAGTCAACCTCATGCATGGATCCGTCTTCGACGGTGACAAGAATGTCGACCATCGGGAACCCAGCGTACGGGCCTGCGGCCATTTCCTCGACGATGCCGCGCTGGATGGCAGCCAGGTACTCACGGGTGATCCTCCCGCCGGTCACCGTGTCCTCAAATTGGAATCCGGAGCCGGGAGCTGTCGGCTCAATGCGGAAGACCATGTGCGCGTACTGGCCGCGCCCACCGGTCTGCTTCACATGCTTGTACTCATGGTCGACCGGAGCCAGGATCGTTTCGCGATACGCAACCTGCGGCCTATCGGAGATCACGCCCACCCCGAACTCCCTGCGTAGGCGGTCGACGATGATTTCGAGGTGGAGCTCTCCCATTCCAGAGATGATGACCTCGCTGGTTTCCTGGTTCGCACGAACAACGAAGGTTGGATCTTCCTCCGCCAACCGGTGCAGCGCGTGTGAAAGCTTGTCACGGTCATCGCGAGACTCGGCCCTCACGGCCACACCGATAACGGGGGCCGGAAACTCAATCGACTCAAGCACAATACGATGGTTCGGGCTGCAGAGAGTGTGCCCCGTCAGCGTCTCGGCAAGACCGACCACGGCGCCGACCTCGCCGGCGCGGAGAACGTCGAGGGGTTCGCGATCGTTCGCGTGCATCTCGAACAGCCGTCCCACACGCTGTGGCTTGCCCACGGAGGAGTTGTAGATCTGAGCTCCGTTCTCGAGAACTCCGGAGTAGACGCGTACGTACGTCAATTTCCCCATGTGTCGGTCAGACTGAATCTTGAACGCCAGCGCCGCGAGCGGCGCGTCGATTCGGGGGTGTCGAATGAGCTCCTGATCAGCCTCCGATCCGACCCCGATCACGGGAGGCAGGTCGACGGGGGAAGGCAGAAAGTCGACGATCGCGTCAAGCAGTCGCCGAACGCCCTTGTTCTTGAATGCCGCCCCGCAGAGGACGGGGATGAACCGCCCCTCGATGGTGGCTCGTCGGATCGCGCTCACCATCTCGTCCCGTTCAGGGGCGACGCCCTCGATGAACTTCTCCATCAAGTGGATGTCCTGCTCGCTCACGCGCTCGAACATGAGCGCGGCGGCGGCGCGAGCCTGCGGGAGCAAGTCCTCTGGAATGGACTCTTCGCGAACCGCCGCCCCGGCCGCAGCGTCGTCGTAGTAGATGGCCTTCATGTCGATGAGATCAACGATGCCGCGGAAGTCACCCTCGGCACCGATCGGAATGACCACCGGGACGGCATTTGCGCCCAGTTCTTGCCGAATCTCCTCGACGACCCGCTCGAAGTCAGCGCCCGTCCGATCCATCTTGTTGATGAAGGCAATGCGGGGCACGCCGTACTTGTCGGCTTGGCGCCACACCGTCTCCGCCTGCGGCTGGACTCCGCCGACGGCGCAAAACAGGGCCACGGTACCGTCGAGAACCCGGAGACTCCGTTCCACCTCCGCAGTAAAGTCTACGTGCCCCGGCGTGTCGATGACGTTGATCCGGTGATCTCGCCAGTACGTCGTCGTCGCAGCGGACGTGATGGTGATCCCGCGCTCCTGCTCTTGGATCATCCAATCCATCTTCGCCTCGCCGTCGTGCACCTCACCCAGCTTGTGCCGCTTGCCTGTAAAGAACAGGATGCGCTCTGTGACCGTCGTCTTGCCAGCGTCGATGTGCGCCATGACGCCCACGTTGCGGATGTGTTCTATCGGTGTTGCCTTGCTCATCAGCGTCCTCCCCCTTCACGCATCGTCAACAGAACATCCGTCCCCTTGGGATTTGTGCATGGTGGGTCGAGTTCCCAACGAAGGCAGTCACTCTGCGCGAGAAGACGTCAACAAGGGCGTACAGACACGCCGACCAACACGAAAACGATCCGGGGATCTGCAAAGAAGCGTACGGAACTGGCCCACAGAAGTCAACCGAAAGGATTCCAGATCCGTCAGCCGCTTCGTGAGTTCTGCTTGAGACGCACGAGGCGTGCATTGGGATCCGTCGGCCGGGTAGAATGGAGAGCCCCACGGGGCGTTGACGTTCTCTTCACACGAAGCGCACAGGGAAAGGAAACGATCTAAGACCCAAAGTGTAAGGAGAACAGCAACAGCGTGAGAGAGGAGGGGACATGCCCAAGAAGGAGCTTGTTGACAAGCTGAGTATCTACGTTCCGAAGTCCAAGTCAGAAATGCAGCCCGTTGAGAGACTGATGAAGATCGGCGCAAAGAAAGACCGATCGATCAACTACCTCGTCGTTGAGGCGATCATCCAGTACTTGGAGAGAGAGGAGAACAAGCAGTAACCTGCCATCCGAACGTCCTCCGGAAGTTGCATCGGTAGAGGACTAGTACGTTCAGGAGCTTGACCCACTCGCGCAACTCGTTACGGGCGCGAGTGGGTCATTCATTCTTCTGCCCGGTGCGCTACTCTTCGATCATCTTGCGCACCGCATCCGCCGAGGCTATTCCTCGATCACTCGGCGGACCGCATCCGCCGAGGCTATTCCTCGATCATTCGGCGGACCGCATCCGCCGGGGCTATTCCTCGATCATTCGGCGGACCGCTTCCGCCATGGCCACCTGCGACTTCGCGTCGATCCAGGCGAGAACCCTTCGCCACGCAAATGGGATTCCCGCCGCCAGCATGAGGGCTACGAGCGCCCACGCTGACGCGGAGATGAGCTTTGCGATCTCTTCCATGTCCCCACCCTCCGAGCCGTTTCTGTACGTTGGCTGTGCCAGAGCATACCCGACGGTCGTACGAGGCAGGAAGCCGCCCGCCCAGACGCAACAAGAAGGGGGCACCCTTCAGGGCACCCCCCTCAACACCGCTTCTTGCGCCCAATCTACCCCTTCATCACGCCGACTTGCACGTTGCGGAACCGCGTCGGCGCGGCGCCATGTCCGGTGTGGGCAACTTGCCCGGGTTGGCCTTTGCCGCAGTTCGGCGTCCCCCAGACGTGCCAGTGATCCTTGTTGCAGATCGCGTCGCAGCCGGCCCAGAACTGAGGCGTCATGCCGGTGTACGTCGCGTTCTTCAGCATCCGCCCCAACTTGCCGCGCTTGATCTCGTAGGCGAGCTCCGTCCCAAACTGGAAGTTGAGCCGCTTGTCGTCGATCGACCAGCTCTTGTTGGTGATCATGTAGATCCCATCGTCCGTGTCAGCGATGAGATCGCCGAACGTCCACTCGCCGGGCAACAGGCTCACGTTGTTCATCCGGATGATCGGCGTGCGATTCCAGCCGTCGGCACGCATCGCCGCGTTCGACCGCGCCGGTGCGTCGGGGTGAATCTTCCGCAGTTGCTGTGACGTCTCGCGCGACGTGAGGTACCCGACGAACTGGCCTCTCTTCACGATGTCCGTCCGCTGTGCCGGAACACCCTCGTCGTCGTAGCCGTATGTCCCGAGGCCTCCGGGCGTCAGCGCGTCGGACACGATGTTCACCAGGTCCGACCCGTAGCGGAAGTTCTCGAGTTTCTCCGGCGTGAGGAAGCTCGTCCCGGCGAACGCCGCTTCGGTGCCGAACACTCGATCGAGCTCGATCGGATGCCCGCACGACTCGTGAATCTGCAGCCCCAACTGCGGCCCGTCGAGGATGATCGCCTTCACGCCGCTTGGACATTGCGGCGCCGACAGAAGAGCCACCGCCTCTTCCGCCATGCGGCGGGCGTTGCCCGGCAGATCCCACTTCTGGACGAACTCGTAGCCGCCCGTCCCCTGATGCCGGCCAAACGAGTTGGGGTAGGACCGCTGCTGCATCTCCCCTTCCGACACCGCCATCACGACGATCCCGGCGCCGCTCTCGACGAGCGTCTGCTCAATGTAGCTGCCTTCCGTCGAAGCGAACGTCTTCGTATCGCGCTGGAACCCGAGTGTCCCGTCCACGACCCTTACTCCATCCACCGCGCGCGCCTCTTTGTCGGCCCTCAAGAGGTAATCGATCTTGTCCTCGAGCGACACTTCGAACGGATCGATCTCGAGCGGCGTCTTGTAGGTGTTGACATGGACTTCGGCGGGCCCAAGGTCGACGTCCTCCTTCTTGCTGATCGCGCTCGCCTTGGCAATCGCCACCGCAAGCGTCGCGACGCGGTCGATCTCCGACTTCTCGAGGCGGTTCGAACTGGCGAACCCCCACGCTCCGTTGGCGACAACGCGCACGCCGAATCCGTAGGTCTCGGCGAGCGTCAGGTCCTGGACGATCCCGTCCTTGACCTCGATGTTCTGCGTCTCCCGCCGCACGACGCGGATGTCGGCGTACGTGGCTCCCTTCGCCCGGGCGACGTCTAGTGCACGATCGGTGTAGTCTCGCATGGTTCTCCTTTCCCGGGAAGGGTCTCTACTCGGTGCCTCCGGTGAAGCGGAAGTCACGGATCTTCGCGGCGGGAGCACAGGTCCCGATTGCGTTCCAGTCGTCCTTCAATAGCGTCAAGGTCGAGCTCAGCATCTCCGCGTTCGCGAACGCTTCGAGGATGCTCTGTGTGAAGCGCAGGTTCTTGAGCGGCCGCGAGATTTTCCCGTTCTCGATCATGAAGGTTCCGTCGCGCGTCATCCCCGTGAGAATCGTCTTCACTGGGTGGACGATGTTCGTGTAGTGGAATCGAGTGACCCAGATGCCTCGCTCGGTCGAGGCGAGCATCTCTTCCTGGGTCGCCTTGCCGGGTGCCATGAAAAGGTTGATAGGGAGAGGCCCGGCGGTATTCGGGGCGGGGAGGCTGTGCCCGGTCGACGTCTTGCCCGGCTCGCGGGCCGCGGTGAACGAGTCGTAGACGACGTTCCTCGCGATCCCCTTCTCGATCAACATGACCTTCCGTTTCGGCACACCCTCGAAGTCGAACGGGAGCGGCAAACCGCGCGGATCGAGTCCGTCGTCCCAGATCGTGATCTGGTCGCCGGTGACGCGCTCGCCCATCTTGTCGCACATGAAGCTGCGGCCCTCCTGCACGGAGAGCGCGCCCATCCCCATGTACCCCAGGAAGAACAGCATGTCGGCGACGGCCGCCTCTTCGAGGATGACCGTGTACTCGCCGGGCTCGACGGCCGTCGGATTGCGGCTCGCAAGAGCCTTGTCAATGGCCGTCTTCCCGACACGGGCAGGATCGATCTCAGCGACGTTTCTCGACGCTGCGGCGGCCCAACCGGAGCTGTCGGCGCTCATGATGACAGTCAGGAGCGCGGCCACGGTGCCGCGGTGGTACGCCGACACCCCGAGGGAGTTGGCGATCTGGATCTCTTGCTCCTCCGTGGAGAACGCACCGGCGGCCTCGAGCCCATTCTTCCGTGACGCTGACAGGATCTTCTCGACGCCCTCGGCGCGCTCCAACGGCGCAAACCGAGCGGTGGCGTCGACGTAGGCATCGATCTTCCCCACCGTCTTCGGACCGGGCAGAGAGCGGAACTCCGGGTTCTTCTGCTGGAACCGCGCCACCGTCTCCGCTCGTTTGACGATCGTCTTGAGGCCCGCATCGCTGAGGTCGTTTCCCGAGGCAACGCCGGTCTTCTGATCGATGATCGAGCGGACGCGCACGGTGGCGTCCGTCTCGGAGACGTTCTGGTGGATCGTGTTGGTGGCGAAGCGCGTGAGGTGCGAGTCGTTGCCCGTAATCATCACCTCAGTCTGGTCGGCCTTCGCCTCGCGCAGCACGCGCTGCGCGATCTCCGCTAGACGACTCTGCCCTAGCACGTTCTCATCCTCCCCTTCTGCTCTATCGCTCCCAAGGCCGGACGTTCCCACCGAACGCCGCTCCTCTTCAGAGGGTACCGTCCGGGTCGAGCTCTCTCAAACCCAAACCGTGCCAAGTCGTCGTCTCCAGTTCGTCGCTCGGGGTCACCCAAAGGTTCACGTGCCCCGCGTGTGATCTTCTCCGGCCGGACGCCTATACTGGACCACTCATGATCACGAAGGTGCTGGTCGTCGACGATGAGGAGTGGGTTCTCGACACGGTCCGCCGCTATCTTGAACAGGCCGGCTTTGAGGTGATTCCAGTACGCGACGGCGTTTCCGCGCTCGAGGCCTTCGCGAGGACCTCACCGGACCTGGTCATTCTCGATTGGATGCTCCCACGACTTGACGGGTTGTCGGTCGCCGAGCACATTCGGATGACGTCGGCGGTGCCGATCATCATGCTGACGGCGCGCGTCAACGAGCGGGATCGCCTTGCCGGATTCGCCGTGGGAGTCGACGACTACGTCGTCAAGCCGTTCAGCGCGCGCGAACTCGAGGCCCGCGTGCGCGCCGTCCTCCGACGCTCCTCCGGGAAGGAGTCGCCGATCCAGGAGGCCGGTGACCTCCGTCTGGATCGAGAGCAGCGTCTCGTCTGGGTTCGCGGGGAGCCCGTCGAACTCTCCGCCATGGGTTTCGATCTGCTTGCCTTCCTCATCACTCACCCCGGCCGGGTCTTCACGCGCCTCGAGCTGTTGGAAGCGGTCCGCGGCGAGACGTACGGTGGATTCGAGCGATCCATCGACTCGCACATCAAGCGCTTGCGGCAGAGAATCGAACCGGATCCAACCCATCCTTCGTACATCCTTACCATGTTCGGCGTCGGGTACCGATTCGCCAAGGGCGAGGACACATGAAGCACTTCTTGCGCCGCCTCTCGTTCCAGACGAAGCTCCTTGCCTCGTTCTTCATCGTGATCCTTCTTGCGACGGCAGCCGGGTACCTGTTCATCAACCAGTCGGTGAATCGAGCGTTCTCGGACTTCACGGTCCGCAGCTTCACGTTGCAGGACCAGGTCCTCGTCAGCCTCATCGTTCAGTACTACAACCGAACGGGGAGCCTCGACGGGCTGGTCGACTTCCTCGAGCGCGGCCCGCGCGACATTCCCATCCTGCTCGTCGACCCGGATCGGAAGGTCGTGTTCGCTCCGGAGGAGCAGTTCGTCGGCCGAAGACTTGGCGAGAGCCAACTCGAGGGGGGCCAGTCTATTCTCCTTGCTTCCGGTGAGATCTGGACTGTCGTCCCGTATCGCTCTCTCGTCGGGCGGAACGCTCTCGAACAGGGATTCCTTAGGGCGACTCGGGCGGCGCTCTGGTTGGCGGCGTTCGCCGCCGGCGCCGCCGCACTGATTCTGGCCCTCTTCCTCGTGCGCCAGACCACGAATCCGCTTCGCCAACTCGAGGCCGCCACCCAACGCATTGCCAAGGGCGACTTCGACGAGGAGGTCGAGATTCGTTCGTCCGACGAGATCGGTCGCTTGGCGGAAGCATTCAACGAGATGGCGAGGAGCCTCAAGCTCTCTGAGGAAGCCAAACGTCGGATGATCGCCGACATCTCGCATGAGCTACGGACCCCACTGGCTGCGGTTCGTTCTGCCCTCGAGGGCCTGCGGGACGGGCTCTTCGAGCCAAGTTCGGCGACCTTCGCCTCGCTGCACGACCGCGTGCTCCTACTGACGCGCCTCGTCGGCGACCTGCATCAACTGGCGCTGGCGGACGCGGGCCAGCTGTCGATTGAACGACAGGCAACGCGTCTGGATGCAATCGTCAACGGCATCGTCGAGACCGTGGGATTCCAGATCGAGGACAGCGGCCTCACTCTCGAAACGGCCATCGATCCAGCCATTCCCGCTCTGCTCATCGATGCGAACCGCATCGAGCAGGTCCTCCTCAACCTGCTCGCGAACGCTATTCGCCACACCCCGGAAGGGGGTCGGATCGAGCTTCGCGCCGATCGCACGAGCGAGAGCGAGGTTACGGTGAGCGTCTGCGATACGGGATCCGGGCTGGCACCTGAGGACTTGGAACGCGTCTTCGAGCGGTTCTACTGCGCCGATCCGGCGCGGGAGGGCGTTGGCGCCGGACTCGGCTTAGCGATCGCCAAAGCCCTTGTGGAGGCTCATGGCGGCAGGGCGTGGGCCGAGAATCGGCCCCTAGGGGGCGCCTGTTTCAAGATCGTCCTTCCGATCACGCCAGCCTAAGAGAAGCCCGCCGCTCTCTCGAACGGCGGGTTCCTCGGGTACAACAGGAAGAGAAGGCAGACCGCTACTTCATGGCTGCCAGCTTCAGCTCCAAGACCTGAGCGAATCGATCCAGCCAGCTCACAAGACGTCGTTCGCCACCGCGGACTCCGACCGAGGCTGGCGAGCCACTGTCCGAAAGCGAGATCGTCACGGTTCCGAAGTCGTCAGAACCTTCGCCCCCACCCACGAATACGCCCACCTGTCCAGAGACAGGGCTACCGCTTGCGGACATCATCATCCCCGCCATCGGGCACACTGCACCGGCGGACGGCGCAGCCATCGCCGCACCCGTTACGCGGTCGGCGACGCACTCACGAATCCGCTCGACCATCGTCTGGATCTTGCCCGCAACGCCGATGCTTCCCTGAGTGGGTTCAGGCGCAGTCTGGCTGCTCGGCGACATCATGGACGCCTGCCCGCGGCGCATCATTGCGCGGCCGTTCTGTCCCGCCATCGTGGCTCGCAGATCGGCCGACCACGCCTGAGGCGCCACGCTCGTGGAGTCGGACGATGCGGCATGCAAGCGCCCCACGATGCCAGGGAAGGCGGCCGTCAAGATCTCCCCCTGCTTCATGGTCAGGGTGTCCGTCAGTGTCGAGATGGCCGCGGCCATCTCGTCATCAAGCGCAGTCCGGGCCGTCTTCATCTGCGTCTGGAATGCGGCGAGCCGCACATCGAGTTCCTCGGCCGTCCCGCTGAAGGCAATCATCTCCTGCTCGAAGGCGTCGCGCTTCTGGTCCAGCACCGCGGTCTGATCAAGAAGCCCGTTGATCGTCGAGAGCAGGGTTTCCATCTGCTGTCGCGACAATTCGAGGCGGTTAACAAGAAGAACCATCGGCAGGTTCACTCCTGCCTCATCGCTCGACGACTGCGCCTGCCCTAGGAGCCCTTGCGTGCTCGCAGGAATGGCGGCCAGTGCGCCGAGCAGAGCGACAACAAGCACGATTCTCACGGCCTTGCCTTTCATCTCGGATCCCTCCGTACGTTGATCGTCACCCTGGAAAACGTACGTGCGTCGTGTGAACACTTTCCTTCGCGCCGATGTCACGATTGTGAAGAACGAGTTGACCCCGGACTGGACCGCGCGCTCGTGCAGTATGATGGACTTGTGCGGTGGCGGAGGCAGCGATGAGAGTCAGGCGCGTGGTTCTTCTGGGGAGCATGTTTCTCGTTGCGTTGTCTCTCCACGTCGTCTCCCAGATCACCGTGCTCTGCACGACGACGATCGTCGGGGACGTCGTGCGCGAGATTGCGGGAGATGACGCGTCCGTGACGGTACTCATGCCCGTCGGCGCCGATCCGCACGCGTTCCAGGCATCGCCGCGCGACGCCATCGCGGTGGAAGCGGCCGATCTCGTCTTCCTGAGCGGCGCCGGCCTCGAGGGATCCCTCGCCCCTCTCCTTCAGGCCGCGCGCGGGCGGGTCGTCGACCTGTCGAGCGAGCTCGCCCTGCGGCAGAACCTCCTTCCTGACGAGGGAGGATTCGACCCCCACGTGTGGTTCGACCCACGGAACGTCGCCGCGTGGTCCGAGACGATCGTGCAGGTGCTCGCCATGGCGGATCCGGACCACGCCTCTGTGTATCGCGCCCGCGCCGACGCCTACCTGGACGAGCTCGCTGACCTCGACCGTTGGATTCGCGATCGTGTGGCGACGGTCCCCGAGGAGGCGAGGCGCCTCGTCACCGACCACGAAGCGTTCGGCTACTTCGCGGAACTCTACGGCTTTGAGCAGATTGGGACGATCTTCGCCGGCTACAGCACGCTGTCCGAGCCGTCGGCACGCGAGCTCGCCGCTCTCGAGGACGCGATTCGCGCGGCCGGCGTTCCGTGTCTCTTCGTCGGGACGACGATTCCATCGGACCTCGCCGAGCGGGTCGCGGCAGACACGGGGACCCGCATCGTCTTTCTTTACACGTGCTCGCTGAGCGAACCCGGCGGCCCTGCAGCGACGTATCTCGACCTCATGCGGTTCGACATCGAGCAGATCGTGGAGGGGCTGGCGGTTTCCCTATGACAGAGCAGACCAAGGCGCCCGTGGCTTTGCGCGCCGCACGGATCGTGCGAAGAAGGACGCGAGCGTCCGTGATCCACGATGCCAACGCCCCCGCAATCGCTGCGCGCGACCTCGCGGCGGCCTACGGCGGCCGCATCGCTCTGAGCGCGGTCTCGTTCGACCTCAGCGCCGGTGCGCACCTCGCTGTGGTGGGGCCGAACGGCGCCGGCAAGAGCACGTTGCTCAAAGTGATCGGCGGCCTGCTTCCGTGGGTCGGTGGAACGATCCGTGTCCACGGCCACGCACCCAGGGACCACCTCTGTATCGCCTACGTTCCCCAGCGAAGCGACGTGGACTGGCGTTTCCCGGTCACGGTCGCCGACGTCGTACTGATGGGCCTCACGGGAAGGCTGGGCCCGCTTCGACGGGCCGGCCAGCGGGATCGAAGGCTCGTCACGGACGCGATCGAACGCGTCGGACTCGAAGATCGAGCCCATCGGCAGATCGGCGAGCTCTCGGGGGGAGAGCAGCAGCGCATGTTCATCGCCCGCGCGATCGCTCAAGAGGCCGAGATCGTCCTCATGGACGAGCCACTCGCCGGACTCGACGTACCCTCCGAGGCCGACGTGCTTGCGCTTCTCGACCGACTCGACCGCACGACGCTGCTCGTTGCGCTTCATGACTTGGGCGTCGCCGCGGCGCACTTCGATCGCGTCCTCTTGCTGAGGGAGCGCATGATCGGGTTTGGGACACCCGCCGACGTCTTCCGTCCGGATGCCCTCGAGGCGGCCTACGGAGGCTGTGTCCGGATGGTCCGCACGGCGGACGGCGCACTCGTCGTTCACGATTCGGCGTGCCCGAGGGAGGCCTTGTGAGCGCGTTCGAGTGGCTGGTCGCCCCGCTGCGCTACCCCTTTATGATCCGGGCGCTCGTTGCGTCGGCCCTCGTCGGCGGACTGTGCTCGATCGTCGGAACGTTCGTCGTCCTGCGATCGATGGCCTTCCTCGGGGATGCGATTGCCCACTCCGTGCTCCCGGGCATTGCCACCGGCGTCCTCGTGGCGGGCCGCGGCGACCGTCGAAGCCTCTTCTGGTGGGCTCTCGGTACGTCCATCCTCGTCGCCCTGGGAATCGGCTGGGTGAGCGAGCGCGGTCGCATCAAGGAGGACACGGCGATCGGCATCGTCTTCGCCGGGATGTTCGCGCTCGGGATCGCTCTCCTCTCGACCGTGCGAGGGTTCGCGGTCGACCTCGTGCACGTCCTGTTCGGCGACGTCCTTGGGGTCTCCGTCGGCGACTTGGCGCTGATCGCCGCGTTTGGAGGTGCGGTCCTGCTCCTCGTCGTTCTCTTCTACAAGGAATTGGTGCTCGTATCGTTCGACCCGACGCTCGGCGCCACGCTTCGCCTCCCGGTTGCTGTGTACCGGCGCTTGCTCCTCGTTCTCGTCGCCATCACGGTCGTTGTCTCTCTGCAGGTCGTCGGCCTTGCCCTGATGCTGGCCATGCTCGTCGCTCCGGCGACGACCGCCTTCCTCCTCACGCGCCGCGTCCGGTCGATGATGGTCGTCGGGGCTCTGATTGGCGTTGCGTCGGGCCTCATCGGCCTCTACGTGTCGTTCTACTTCGCGGTGGCATCGGGCGCCGCCATCGTCCTCGTCGCCATCGCGGCGTTTCTCCTCGCGCTTCTCCTCACTCCGCGCCGCGGCCTGCTCCGTCGGCCCGCCAGCCGGTAGTCGAGTTGCGACGATCCCGCGAGTCCTGTACCGTGAGTTCCATGTCCATGGAGGTTCGCCGCGCGAGACCTGCAGATCGGCAGAGGATTCTCGACATCTCCGCACAGATTTGGGACGGCTACGACTACGTTCCTCTCATGCTGGACGAATGGCTCGCAGGCACGGCAGGCGAGCTTCTTGTAGCGGCCCTGGACGGCGACGTCGCTGCCTTTTCCTACCGAACGTGGGTCGCAGAGGGGCACGCGTGGCTGCAGGGAATCCGGACCGACACGGCACTCCGCGGAAAGGGCCTTGGCCGAGCGCTCACCGAGCGCTCGATCGAGCGCGCCTGGGCGGATGGAGCTCGCCGCATTGGGCTCTCCACCTACATCGACAATCATGCCTCCATGCACATCGTTGAGTCGTTCGGATTCCGCCGGATGGCATCGTTCGTTTACCTTGAGGGGGACCTTCCCGGACGCTCTGAGCCAGAGGATACCGGTGTCGTGCCCCTCTCGGACGGAGAGGCCATCCGGGTGATTGGCCGATCCGACTACCTTGCTGCGGCAAATGGACGCTTCCCCTGGGAATGGAAGTTCCTGTCCTTCGATTGGTCGCCCCGGACGGCCATCGCATGGGCTCCCTATCGCATCGGAATCCGCCGCGACGGGGAGGTCGTGTCGGCTCTCTGCGCCTCTCCGGGCTCCACTCCTTCCGACGCGGCGTTCCTGTCGTTCCTCGACGGCGAGCCGGACGACCTCCTCGCCCTGCTGCGCCACGCCCAAGCCGATCTCGGGGCGGCAAAATGGGAGGCCATGATGCCGAAGGATGGGGACCGGGGCGCCCGCGCCCTCGCAGTGCTGCGGGACTCAGGGCTCCGATCGTGGTCGGGATTCAGCGAGGACGTGTTCTCCTACGAACTCGATCGTGTTCCCGCCCTCTCGCGGGAAGCACAGAACGTGGAGGGAAGGCGTGTCCCAGACGACGCGGGATGAGCTGTCGGATCAAGAGCGAGTGCGGTACGCGCGGCATCTCGCCGTTCCCGACATCGGCGAGGACGGCCAACGCAGGCTGAAGGCGGCTCGGGTGCTCGTCGTGGGTCTTGGCGGACTGGGAAGTCCGTCGTCTCTGTACCTCGCAGCGGCCGGCGTCGGAACCCTCGGAATCGTCGACTCGGACGTCGTCGCCGTCTCGAACCTCCAACGACAGATCCTCTACGGGGAGCGGCGCGTTGGAGATCCGAAGACCGAAGCGGCACGGGATCGCCTGCGCGACCTCAACCCGTTCGTCCACATCGAACCCTTCCGATTGCGGTTCGCGGGGCGCGACGCCAGGCGCATTGCCGCCGACTACGATGTGATCGTCGATGGAACGGACAATCTCGAGACGCGCTATCTCATCAACGACATCGCGCTCGAACTCAGCATCCCGTACGCGTACGGCGCCGTCTTCCAGCTGGAGGGGCAGGCGGCGCTCCTTTGCGTCTCGGGGGGGCCGTGCTATCGGTGCCTGTTCCCGTCTCCGCCTCCGCCGGAGTCCGTCCGACCCGCGGAGGAGACGGGCATTCTCGGCGTCGTGCCGGGAGTCATCGGACTCCTCCAGGCCACGGAGGTCATCCGCTGGGTGACGAAGTACGCCGCAGCGACACCGAGTCGCCTCCTGGTCTACGACGCGCGTCGCATCGAGTTCCTCTCGATCGCCATCGACGCCAACCCCGCCTGCCCGTCGTGCGGCGACTAGGCGACCGTCGACAAGAACGCGACGGCCTCTCGCAGGAGGTCCGACAGGGTCGCGCTCCCCCTGGCATCGAGACCAGGTACGACCTCGATAACAGTTGGACCTCCGTAGGCTACCTTGCGAAGGATGCTCTGGACGCCCGGCCAATCGACGCGCCCCCGGCCCGGGACCGTATGGTCGTCCCTCGTTCCCATCGTATCGTGCAGATGAAGGTGAACGAGCCGCCCGCCGTAACGCTCGAGGTACGCCCGCACGGGGTGGCGGCCGGCGTCGCGGGACAGCGCCGCGTGGCCTACGTCGATGCAGATCCCGAAGGTCGAGTCGTCCTCGGCGATGTCGAGGGCTCGGTCAAGCGCGCGGAGGGAGTCCACCGTGTTTTCGAGCGCCACCTGGACGCCACGACGACGCGCGTGATCCAGCACGCGGCGAATCTCGGGAACATCGGGCCTGTCGGATGCGTCATCGAGTCCGAGGGACTCGGGATGCACGACCAGCGTCCGCGCGCCGAGCCGGTGCGCAAGATCGATCTCGCTTCGGAGTCCAGCCGGGTCCCAGGTCCAATAGCGCCCGCGAGCGTGCATGCTGAGAAACGGCGCGCCGGCGCACGCTTCGATGATGTCCCGCTCTTCGAGCGCGCTCGGCCCCGCGTCGTCGGGCCCGCGCGACGCCCAGATCTCGATCCCAAGACGCGGATCGAGTTGCCGGATCGAGAGAACGGCGTCCGCCAGCGACGGCCACGAATCCTTCTCCCGTCCGGCGAAGAAGCCGTAGACACTCGCGCCGTACCGCAGGTTCATCGAGGTCCCTGCTAGAGAACCGATGTCGTCTCCGTAAAGCGCACGCCGAGTGTCGCCAACTCCTCGAGCACCGGCTCGTAGACGGCCGGGACCATCGGGACCTGGACTCCCGTGAGATCGATCTCGCCCTGCAGAATCATGCGCGCGGCGATGGCCGCCGGCAGCCCGACGAGGCGAGACATCGACGTGTCGCCGTTCGGAATCCCGTAGTCAACCATCGTCGACAGGGTCTTCTCGGTTCGGTCATCGTAGTGGACGACAAACTCGTGCTGCATCACGAGCATGTCACGTTCTCCTGGCGCGTACTGCATTTTCGAGAGCATCCGTTGGGCCAGGACGTCGAGGTACGTCGTCGCCTCCTTCGGAAGTGGGTCGCTGCTCGTGAGTCCTAGCCAGACGAGGTCGGTCGCGGGTTTGGCGTCGACCGACAATCCGAGACGGCGCGCGAGATCGAGCGCCGTGGCCTTGCCCGTCACTCCGAGGAGTCG
Organism: uncultured bacterium; assembly: GCA_903857865.1. Taxonomy (GTDB): domain Bacteria; phylum Bipolaricaulota; class Bipolaricaulia; order UBA7950; family UBA9294; genus CAIOGO01. The sequence goes on from CAIOGO010000010.1 coordinate 264,007, forward strand.
CCCGGTCCACTGAGCGAAGGTGAGGCCCGCAAGGTCCGTCCTCTCGGTTTCGTCGAGGATGCCAAGATCGACGATCGCCTTGAGCGTGTTGCACCAACCCGGATATCGAAGCGTCCCGCGGAACATGCTCTCGACAGAAGGGATTCCGTAGCTCTCGATGTAGGGGAGAGAGTCGCGGTTCGGGTACACCTCAAGCTCGTCGAACCCGGCGATGGCGCACGGCCCGTGGTTGGCGAACAGCTGGGGACCCGGCACGTCGACGATCTTTCCATCCTTGAGGAAGCGAGCCGGATTCTTGCCGGCGAGGACCACGCCGCGCGGCGCCCACGAGAACTTGTACCCCATGGGATTCGTGTTCGCCTCCGGCGCCGGCAGGCCGCCCGTGTTCGACGTGAAGGAGACGAGAGTGCCTCCCTCGTCCCGAATTCGGTGGATGACTTGCATCGCCGACATGTGGTCAATGCCTGGATCTACGCCGATCTCGTTTAGAAGGATGACGCCTGCGTCGCGGGCTGCACCGTCGAGAGAGCGCATCACGTCCTTGACGTACGACGTAGTGACCATCTGTTTCTTGTGCTTCACGCAGAGACGGGCTACCAGCGGGTGGTGCACGTAGGGCAAGAGGCTGATCGACAGGTCATGCTTCGCAATCAGGGCCTCGAGGGCAGCTTCGTCGTCAACGTCGAGCGCCACGGCCGTTCCGTTGCGCGCCCCGTCGATGAGCCTCTCCGCCTTGTCCACCGTCCGCGTCGCCACCGTCACGCGGAAACCTTTGACATCAAGCAAGTACCGAACGAGAGGGCCGGCGACGAGACCGGCTCCGAGAATGAGAACGTGGCTCACGGTGCCTCCTTCCCTGCGGCCCTAGGCCGAATTCAGGTGCTGTTCCAAGTACTGGTAGGCAGGCGTCAGCGCGCCGCGATAGACAATGACCGCACGCTTCAGCTCCGGCGGCAAGTCGAGGCTCTCGAAGTCGCGCGAGTAGTCGGCGGCAGCGATCGTCGGGACAAACCGCTTGAGGATTGTGCTGAAGTAGGCCGACGCCTCGCGCGGCAGCTCGCTCGGCAGAATCTCGACGGCCATGACCACCGGGCCGCGTCCCTCGACGCCCGCCGATGTCGTCCCCGTTTCAGGCTGGTAGACGTAGATCGGCTCGTCGGGCTCGGTGGCCTTGACGGTGACTTCCACGCTGCCCTTGACGTCGCACGTGATGTCGCCGATGACGCGGAGCTTCGGCTGCTGGTCACGATACAGCTCGCGAATCGCCTGTCGAGTGATGAGGCGAGGGTACTTGGGCTCCCAGTAGATGCAGTTGACCATGGCGTGCAGGTGCGGGAGGTACTGCTCAAAGAAGGGGCCGTATCGCTCCGGATGCTTGTAGTACTCGTCCAGGTCAAACGGCCGGCCCGCGATGAGCGGACGCACCGTGTCCGCCTCCTTGAACACAACCTTCACGATAGGCGCCTGCCGATCATCGGGAAGACCCGCAAGCAGGGCTTGCGGAGACGCTTCGCGAAGGGGCAACAAGTCGAGAATCTCCTGCGCGCCGCGGGAGACGTTGCCGTAGCCGGCAACCCCGATGACAAGCGGAGCGATCGCCGCAGGAAGACCCGACGTGCGAATCTCGTCCCCCACGGCACGGATCTCGGCCTTCGCCTCATCGAGCGAAGCGTAGGACGATGCTTGCCCGATCTCCGAGAACGGAGTCTCGATCCCTTCCCACGCTAGGCGCTTGCCGAGCGCCCACAGCGTGTCGATCATGCCGGCGAGGCCGGCGTAGTTGCCGAAGAAGATCAGGCGTCGCCCCCGGTCGTCGACGATCTTCTCGTAGTCGATGATCGTTGACCCAAGTTGCAGGATCCGGTGCAGCATCGGCATGTTGAACGGTTGCCCCTTGATCGTGTGCGAGAAGAAGACGTAGACCTTGTCCGGGCGAAGTACGTCGACAGGAATCTCCTTCAATCCCACGATGACCGGACACGCGTCGAGATCCTCCACCACAGTGAGGCCGACGCGACGGTACTCATCATCCGCGTAGACCCGCCGATCGGACGACTGAACGACGCACTCCAGCTTGTGTTCGGCGATGAGCTCACGTACGTGCTCGGGGATCAGGGGCGCGCGACGCTCCCAGGCGTAGAGATCCTCCCGCCGAATGCCGACTCGATTCACCATTCGACGCTACCCTCCCACGTTCACGAGAACGTGCCTCTCTGCAACGCAGACAGTATACCGGACCCGAAGGCGTTGCGCACGGATCCGCCCATGAGATGGACGGATTCGGCGCTGGATCGCGAGAGCGAGCCACCTGAGGCGCGGAGTGCAACGCGAAGGGTCCCAACGTACAGCCCATGTCGCCGAAGTGAAACGACCTCATACGATCGCGAAGACGCCGTCCGTTGAATCCATGTGCCACGAGGAAGTGCCGCAGGGACCCTGCGGTGTGGTGGGTGGTACAGGGCTCGAACCTGTGACCTCATGCACGTCAAGCATGCGCTCTCCCAACTGAGCTAACCACCCCTGGGTCCCTGAGGCGGCGAGCGGATTCGAACCGCTGAGTCAGGGATTTGCAGTCCCTTGCCTTACCACTTGGCTACACCGCCGCAGCGGTTGCGAGTATACGGGGTTGCCCGAATGCGGTCAATCGCTCTACCTGTGCCGCCTCGTGCCTCCGAGCCCGAGCTTGTCGCCCGAGGCCGGGAAGACGCACGCTGCCGTGGTCGTCCAGTGCGGAGAGCTTGCGGAGGCGTCGTGCCACGAAGTGGAGCCCCCATTCAGCACGCCGCCTGCATTCCAAGGGTCAGCAGCCAGTTGGCCGCAGCGAGAGCCCAACCTGAGACGCTGTGCGTAGGCGCATCCCATCATGAGGTGCTGCGGCGGGAGGTCACGACCCTCTACGCCGCGGTGCTGCGCTCGTGACCCGCCTTCTTGGCACGCTCGAGGACCTCGTCGATGCCGCCGGCCATGTAGAAGAGCTGCTCGGGGATCTGATCGATCTGTCCATCGACGAGCATGGCGAATCCACGAACCGTGTCGGTGAGCTTGACGTAGGCTCCCGGCCGGCCGGTGAACTGCTCGGCGACAAACATCGGCTGACTCATGAATCGCTGCACCTTGCGGGCACGCCGCACGATGAGCTGGTCCTCGTCCGAAAGCTCGTCCATGCCCATGATGGCGATGATGTCCTTGAGATCCTCGTACCGCTGCAGCACTTCTAGCGTCTTGCGCGCCACGCGGTAGTGCTCGCTCGTCGTGAACTGCGGATCGAGAAGCGTCGAGTTCGACTGCAGCGGGTCAACGGCGGGGTAGATGCCTTTCTCGACGATCTCGCGCGACAGGGTGATGGCTGCGTCGAGATGAGAGAATACGGTCGCCGGCGCGGGATCCGTGAGGTCGTCGGCCGGGACGTAGACCGCCTGGACTGAGGTAATCGACCCGTTCTTGGTCGACGTGATGCGCTCTTGCAGTTCGCCCATTTCGGTGGCCAACGTTGGCTGGTAGCCGACCTCGGACGGCATTCTGCCGAGCAGGGCGGACACTTCGCTTCCCGCCTGAGCGAATCGAAAGATGTTGTCGATGAACAGGAGGATGTCCTTCCGCTCCTCGTCGCGGAAGTATTCGGCGACCGTCACCCCGGTCAGCGCGACGCGGAATCGCGCGCCCGGAGGCTCGTTCATCTGTCCGAAGATGAGAGCCGTGTTCTGCAGAACGCCCGCCTGTTTCATGTCCAGGTAGAGGCCGTTGCCCTCGCGCGTTCGCTCCCCAACGCCGGCGAACACCGAGTAGCCGTGGTGCTCGTAGGCGATGGAACGGATCAGCTCCATGATGACGATCGTCTTTCCCACGCCGGCGCCGCCGAACAGCCCGATCTTCCCGCCCTTCGGGAACGGCGCGACGAGGTCGATCGACTTGATTCCGGTCTCGTAGATCTCGGTCCGCGTCTCCTGTTCCAGGAGCGACGGAGCCTTGCGGTGGATGGAGTAGCGCTTCGCCGTCTGCGGAGCAGGAAGCCCGTCGATCGGGCGGCCGACGATATTGAGCATGCGACCGAGCGTCTCCGGCCCGACGGGAACGGTGATCGGCCCGCCCGTGGCGAGCACCGGGGTGCCGCGCGACAGGCCGTCGGTCGAATCCATCGCGATGGCGCGAACGACATCGTTCCCCAAGTGGTCGGCCACCTCGAGGATCAGGTCATCGTCGCCCTCGCGCTCAATGCGCAACGCGTCGTTGACGCGCGGGAGGTGTCCTTTCGCGAAGCGGACGTCGACGACCGGCCCCCTGATCTCCGTAACTTTCCCCGCCGTGAGCTGTTCCGCCATCGCGTCGATCCTCCAGCCTTCCCTTACTTCGCCCGAAGTGCCTCAGCGCCGCCCTGGATGTCGGCGATCTCCCGCGTGATCGACTGCTGGCGCGCCCGGTTGTAGGAGCGCCGCAGGGTCTCCAGTAGGTCTTCCGCGTTGTCGGTTGCGTTCCTCATCGCTTGCCGCCGGATGGCGTCCTCGCTCGTCTTCGTCTCGAGCATCGCCGTGTAGAGCTTGACCCGCACGTAGAGCGGAAGAGTATTCTCCAACGCCGTGGCGAGGTCCGGCTCCACCAGGGACTCCGACGGCTCCGGCTCAACCTGCACTGGCAACAGATCCGCAACGGTCAGCCGCTGAGCAAGGTCGGACACGAATCTCATGTACACCATCTTCACGCGGCCCACTTCGCCGCTTCGATAGAGGCCCATGGCGTCATCCGCGATGCGCACGGCGGCATCCCACGTCGGCGGCTCGTAGACGTTGACGTAGGAGCGCAGTGGCTCCATCCCGCGCCGGACGAAGTACGCACGCGCCTTCTCTCCTCCGGCGAGAATCCGCGAGGAGGGGCCGGCGTCGCGGAGTTCCGCCTCGGCTGCGCGGTTCAATTCCCCTTTGTAGCGTTCGCACAGGCCGCGGTCCGAGTTCAGGACGAGGATCGCCGCTTTGCCGACACCGTTACCGACCATCAGGGGGTGCGGCTCCACGCTGCCTGCACGCTGTCCCGCAAGCCTCCGCGCGAAAGATTCGAGCTCGGCGAAGTACGGCCGAACCTGCGTGAGCCGCCGCTTCAGCCGCGTGACCTTGGTCATCGCGATGGCATTCATCGCACTCGTGATCTGGGCGATGTCCTCGATGTTGCCAATGCGGCTCTTGATCGCTCGCACGTACTGGGCCATCGGCTACGCTCCAAACCGCTTCTTGAACTCGCCGACGGCCAGCTCGAGCTTCGCACGAAACTCCGGAGTTAGTTCCTTGCGCTCACGCAGCTCCTGGAGGAGATCGTCGCGTTTCTCGTGCAGATACCGGAGCCACTCCTCCTCGAATCGCCGAACCGCCGAGACCTCGATGTCGGCCAGATGGTTCTGGACGGCGACGTAGAGCGACAGGACTTGGTCTTCGACCGCCATCGGTCGGTACTGCGCCTGGCCGAGGATCTGCATCAGCCGGTCTCCGCGGGCAAGTTGAGCTTTGGACTCATCGTCCAGATCCGACGAGAACTCGGCGAACGCCTCCAGCTCGCGGTATTGCGAGAGCTCCAGACGCAGCTCGCCGGAGATCTGGGACATCGCGCGGATCTGTGCGGCGCCGCCGACGCGCGACACCGAGTACCCAACGTTGATCGCCGGGCGGACTCCCTGGTTGAACAGGTTGGTCTCGAGGTAGATCTGGCCATCCGTAATGGAGATCACGTTCGTCGGGATGTACGACGTGATGTCCCCGGCCTTCGTCTCGATGATCGGAAACGCCGTCAGCGAGCCTCCGCCCAACCGATCGGACAACCGGGCGGCGCGTTCGAGCAGCCGAGAGTGGGTGTAGAAGATGTCGCCGGGGTACGCCTCGCGGCCCGGGGGGCGCCGCAAGAGAAGCGCGATCTCGCGGTAGGCGACGGCGTGCTTCGACAGGTCGTCGTACACGACGAACGCGTCGCCGCCCTTGTACGTGAAGTACTCGCCCATCGCGCAGCCCGCGTACGGTGCGAGATACTGCATCGGCGTGGGTGCGTGTGCGTCGGCGGCGACGACGATCGAGTACGAGAGCGCGTCGTGACGCGCGAGGATGTCCACGATGCGAGCGATGGTGGAGGCCTTCTGGCCGATGGCCACGTAGACGCAGACAACGCCCTTCCCTTTCTGGTTGATGATCGTGTCGAGGGCAATGGCCGTCTTCCCGGTGCGGCGGTCGCCAATGATCAACTCGCGCTGTCCGCGGCCGATCGGGGTCATCGAATCGATCGCCTTGAGCCCGGTCTGCAGTGGGGTGTCCACCGGCTGCCGATCGATGACGCCCGGGGCTTTCGCCTCCGCCTTGCGCGTTTCCTTCGTCAGGATCGGACCCTTGCCGTCGAGTGGCTGGCCGAGTGGATCCACGACACGCCCGAGGAAGCCTTCGCCGACCGGCGTCTCAAGGACGTGGCCGGTGCGTCGCACCTCGTCCCCTTCCTTCACCCGCTCGGTGTTTCCGAACAAGGCAACGCCCACGCTGTCTTCTTCGAGGTTCAGCACCAACCCGTAAACGTCATCCTGGAACGCGGCGATCTCGGACGACATGGCGCGCTCGAGACCGTAGACGTGAGCGATCCCATCCCCGACCTGCGCGACAACGCCGACCTCCTGCATCTCCATGTCATAGCGAAAGCCGCGGATGTGCTCTTTGAGGATCGCCGAAATCTCGTCCCTGCGAGTCGTCATGCCCCTCCCGATCGCCCGAGCGTCTCGTGGAGCCGGGTGAGTCTGGCTCGCAACGTTCCGTCAAGGATTCGTCCTTCGATCTCGATGCGCACGCCGGCCAGCACAGCCGGATCGACGCTCTCCTCCAGCTTCACCCGCATTCCCAGACTGCGCTCCAGCCGTTCGGTCAATCGGGAGCGCTCTTCGCCGGACAAGGGTTGAGCGGTCACGGCCCGCGCGCGAAGCACACCCTCGGCCTCGGCCCGCACGGAGAGGAACTCGCCAAGGACAAGATCGCGAATGACAAGCCCCATCAGGTGGCGAAGACTGCCGCTCGCCTCGGGGAATGCCGCACGGACCAGTTCGCGACGGTCACCCGCCGGCACGCGGGGCGCCTTGTCCGCGAGCTGGGGAACGTCCTCGGTGGAGGCGGCAATCAGCCGAAGCTCTTGCTCTACGGCGTCTGCCGTTTTGTCCTCGGCGGCCATTGCGTAGAGGTCTTCTGCAATCCGCCGCGCGACGTCTCTTGACCTCACCGACTCTCCTTCACCCCGTCCAGAGCGTTCTCATCGATCTCTTCAAGCAGCTGATCGAAGAGGCGGCGATGGTCCTCGATCCGCACCTCGCGGCTGAGGACCCGTTCGGTCCCGAGAACCACCATCTCGGCATACTGCGCCTTGAGATCGGCGAGGACGCGATCCCGCTCGTGCTCCATCTGGGCGCGCGCGTCGGCGAGAATGCGATCGGCCTCCTCCCTGGCGCGGACCTTCGCTTCTTCGAGGCTCTTCTCGGCGCGCTCGCGGACTTCCTCGAGGATCTGCGCTGTCTCGCGCTTGGCCTCTACCAGTTCGCCTTCCCGGCGGGCCACCAATTCGGTCGCTTGCTCTTCGGACACCTTGGCCGCCGTCATCCGCGACGCGATGAGCTCTCGCCGCTTGTCGAGGTACTTGAGCGCCGGCTTCCATAGGATCCAGCGCAGAACCCCGAACAGAACCGCAAACTGAAGCAGGGTGATGACGAGCGTCCAGTTGAAATCGATAATCTTGCCCCACTCGACGCCCACGGTATCCCTTCCTCTCTACACCACGAACAAGAGCACGATCGAGATGAGGAGCGCGTAAATCGCCGTCGTCTCGACGAAGGCGCAGCCGATGATCATCGTGCTGAAGAGCGCAGGCCGCGACTCCGGCTGGCGGGCGATGCCGTCCAGCGCGTGCGCCACCGCGTTTCCGATCCCGAGACCCGGGCCGAGCGAGCCGATCCCCATGCACAGCCCGGCGGCGAGGAACTTCGCCACCTGGATGAGATCCGCGCCGCTGATCCCTCCCACTGCCGATTGCGCCTCCTGAAGCATGCACCCTCCTAGTGTTGCTCGGTCGCGAGATTGATGTAGGCGACCGCTAGAATCGAGAACACAAACGCCTGAATCAGCCCGAACCCGATGCCGAAGAACACGCGCAGGAAGATCGGGACGACGAACGGTTCCAACTTGGCCATGACGATCGTGACGAGGACCATCTCCGCAAACACGAAGCCGAAGAGACGAAACCCGTGAGACAGCGGGCGCGCGATGACCTCCGACATGATCGTGATCGGAGACAACCACCACGGCGTGAAGAACTCCTTCTTGTAGCCGCGCAGTCCCTTCGTGCCAATCAGGAAGACGTGCACCGTCACGAGGACCATGAGCGCGAGCCCGAGTGTCACGTTGGGATCCGCCGTCGGAGCCTCCAGGCCCGGCAGGAGCGAGAGCCAGTTCGAGGCGAGGATGAAGAGGAAGAGCGTTGAGATGAACGGGAACATCCGCGCGCCGAAGCTCTTCGAGCTGAAGTTGCCGAGGAGCTGGCTGTCGAGCTGCTCCATCACGAAGTCGAGCGCCGCCTGCGTGCGGTTCGGCTTGTCTTCGACCGGCTGGCGAAGCCCGCGGCGAAGGAAGAGGGCGAGGATGACGACGATGAGAGCGGCGATGCCGGACATGACGATCGTCTTCGGATCGACCTGGATTGCGAAGCCGCCGATGTGCCAGGTCGCGATCTCCTTCTGCCCGAGATGCTCTATCAGCTTGCCTAGCTCCTCGCGCACTATGCCCCTCCCATCGCGTCAGATCGCCTGAAGAAGAAGCTTATCTGCGCCAGAGCCAATCCTCCACCCGCTCCGAGGGCGGTCTCCCGCCCCAGCGTTGCGGCGATCCACCACAGGACGAATCCGAGAAGGAGGAGTCGTCCGATGCTGGAGACGCTCGCGATGGCCGCGGCGCGGCGCACCGTACCGCCCGCTGCGCCGCGTACGACGAGCGACGCAAGCGTCACGTAGAGGAAGAACGCGTTGACTAGATGGAGGGCGAGCCCCAGCCCGACGCCGAACGCGGCCGCCGGCTGTCCGAAGACGAGCAATCCGCCCGCGGCGACCGCGCAGACAAGAGACGAGGCGCCAAGGCCGAGAACCCTCGCGGCGCCGGGAACCCGAAACGAAGTCGACATGGCGAAGACATGGCCTAGGCCTAGGCCTGACCTGGGCCTAGATGGTCTGGATCTGTTTCGACTTCTGTTCGATCAAGTCGTCGGCGACCTTGGAGTGCTCGTGGACGGCCGCGTCGGTCTGTTCGCGGTAGCGATGATGATCATCCTCCGAGATGACGCCGTCCTTCTTCATCGCATCGAGCTTGTCGTTCGCCTCGCGTCGGACGTTGCGCAGTGCGACTTTCGTCTCTTCGCCGCGCGACTTGATGACTTTCGACAGCTCGCGCCGGCGCTCCTCGGAGAGCTTGGGCACCTTGATCCGGACGACGTTCCCGTCGCTCGACGGATTCAGTCCCAGGTCGGCGGAGAGAATGCCCTTCTCCACCGCCGCCATTTGCGTCTTGTCGTAGGGTTGGACGACAAGAAGGTTCGCGTCGGGAGCCGAGATCGTCGCCAGCTGCTTGAGCGGCATCTTGGTCCCGTAGTAGTCGACAAGCACGTCTTCCACCATCGCGGGGTTGGCTCGACCGGTCTGGACCTTTGCGAGATGCTCTTTCAGCACGTCGATGGTCCGCTTCATGTGTTCGACCATCTCGCGTCGCACTTGCTCTGGCATACTGGACACCTCAAGAGCCATTCTATGAACGCGCGGGATGCCCGTCAAAGAGGAGGGCCGCGGGCAAATCCATGGCCCACGTTTCTACCGCGGCCACGAACCGTTGCGTGCGTCGCTCGATCGCGTGAGGGTCGGACTCTCCCCTACGGGTGGGCTATGAGCCGGTCGAGGTCCGCCTGCTGTTCGGGGCGCACGATCGCCAGAACCTCATCTACAGGCTGCAGAACTGTGTCGGCGTGCGGCAGGATGAGGTCGCCCTTGCGGATAATGGCGACGATCACGCAATCGCAAGGAAGATCAAGGTCCCGCACAGCCTTTCCGGCGGCGAGAGATCCCGGCGCGACCTTCACTTCGACAAGCGAGTACTGGCCTCGGCGAAGCTTGAGAAGCGTCATCATGTCGCCGATCGACATCTCCTCGGCGATCAGATGGGCCATCAGATCGGCCTGATTCAGCGCAACGTCGACCCCCATGTCTCGCGTGAACAGCCACGCATTCTCGGGGTCGTTGACCCGGGCGATCACGCGACGCACGCCGAACTCAAAGCGAGCAATCGTGGACACAACGAGGTTGTCCTCGTCGTCTGAGGTCACGGCAGCGACCACGTCGGCCTTCTTGATGCCGGCCTGGATCAGCACTTTGGGATCGGCCCCGTCGCCCGTCACCACCGTCTCGCGCGGCAGGCGCGCCCTCAGAGGCTCGGTGATCTCCGGCCGCGGGTCGACGACCACCGCCGTGTGTCCCCCGGCCAAGAGCAATCCGGCGAGATGCGCACCCGTCTTGCCCCCTCCCACGATCAGAACGAACATCCTCGCCTCCTCTCGCCTACGCGATGGCCAGCAGGCTCTCGATCCGGCTGCGGGCCGTGGCCAGCACGGTGATGACCAGTCGATCCCCACTCTGGAACGTCGTCCCCGTGATCGGGATGAACGTTCCTCCCTTTCTCGCCACGCTGGTCACGGCGATCTCGGAGGGCACGTTGACGTTGTTGACCGTTCGGCCTACCCAATGCGGCGGAACCTCGACTTCGACCAGCTCCACCTCACCGCTGCCGAGGCTGGCAAAGATGTTGAGCTCGCGGTGGCCGAGGAGCTGAATGATGCGACTGGCACCCCACCCGGTCGACGACACCGTCTGCAGCCCCAGTCGCTGATAGATCTCCGCGCGGCGCGGGTCGTACAGCCGCGCCACGATCTTTGGAACGTTGAACGTGTTCCGAGCCACACGGGCAATGATGATGTTGCGATTGTCCTTCGCCGTGACCGCCGCCAGCGCGTCCGCCTGCTCCGCCCCGGCGCGAGCGAGAACCTCGCGGTCAAGACCGGAACCCGCGACCGTTTTCCCCTTGAACCCCGGTCCCAGGCGATCGAAGGTTCGAGGGTCCACGTCGACCACGGTCACATCCTGGCCGTCCTCGATGAGCTGATGGGTCAGTTCCGAACCCATTCGCCCGCAGCCGACAATGATGACTCTCATAGCGCCCTCCTGCCTCGGACACTGCGTCCGTCGCGCCGTGCATGCCCATCGCAAGACGCGCGCCGCTGCCCCCTCCGCACCCCGCAAGGGTACTGCATGTGCGCCCGTTTCACGCGGGCGCGCGTCCCCCGACCGCCGGAAACCGACCCCACCATCCTACCGCGCGCTTGACCTAGACATCCAATACGCCGATCGTCCTTATCCATTCGCTGTCCGCCCTGTCCGTGACGCCGGCCACGCGCTTTGCGCATCGCGTTCCGCCCGCCGCCATCCCGGACAAGCGCCCCTCTGTAGGCTCGATCCGACCGACTCCGTCTAGACAAGGTGCGCCTCCAGTTGCGATCTCCTGGCGACACGACTCCGCTCGAGGCGGCGCACGATCGCCTTGCGCCCCTCTTCCGCGAGGAACATCACCGGAGCGTAGAGGAAGAGGAATCCCCAGTACTTGAGCGGAAGAGCACCATGCTCGAACATCCTCTGGAACGGCATCATGTAGATGAGAACGCTGATTACCCCCAATTCCACGAGGAACCCAACGAGCAGGAAGCGGTTGCTGAAGAAGCCTGCCTTGAACACCGACGTCCTCTCCGTTCGACAGGCGTAGGCGTTCCCGATCTGGGTCGTGATGACGCCGGCGTGGAACATCGTCGTGGCCAGCACGTAGACGAGTCCGTCGTGCGTGAGCAGCCTCTGAGCGTAGGGTAGGAGGTCCGGCCGCGGCAGGTGGAAGAGGTTGCCGTAGCCCATCGTCCACCAGAGGAAGAAGAACCCGAGGAAGCACAGCGCCGTCTGCAGACTCCCCAGCCACAAGAACGCGCGCACAATCAGGCGGCGATCGACAAGGCGGTCCTTGGGGCCGCGCGGCGGCCGATCCATGAGGCCGGGTTCCGGCTTCTCCGTCCCAAGCGCGAGCGCCGGAACGAGGTCCGTGCCGAGGTCGATGGCCAGAACCTGCATCACCGTCAGGGCGAGCGGGATGTTGAGCACAATCTGAAGGATGAACGGCCAGGCCTCGGGCGTATTGCTGGTGAAGATGTAGGTCGTGAACTTGCGGATGTTGGAGTAGACGGCACGTCCCTCTTCAATGGCGTTCACAATCGAGGCGAAGTTGTCGTCGAGCAGAATCATCGACGCGGCCTCTTTCGCCACGTCGGTTCCTGCGATCCCCATAGCTACGCCGATGTGAGCCTTCTTCAGCGCAGGAGCATCATTGACGCCGTCGCCGGTCACCGCAACGATCTCCCCTAGATCTTTCAGCGCCGTCACGACGCGCAGCTTGTGCTCCGGCGCGGCCCGCGCAAAGATCACCTCGCCCTTCAGGGCCTCCGAGAGGTCGGCGTCGGACATCGCGTCGAGCTCCGCGCCGGATACAAGGCGAGCCCCTTCCCCGACCATGCCCACGCGCCGCGCGATCGACTCCGCCGTAAGTCCGTAGTCTCCCGTGATCATGATGATGCGGATCCCCGCCGTCCGGCACTTGCCGACGGCTTCGGCGACTTCGGGCCGCGGCGGGTCCTGCATCGCCATCAGGCCGAGGAAGGTCAGCTCCCGCTCGACCCAATCGACGCTGTATCCATTCGGGCGCTCCGGCAGCACACGGCGAGCCATCGCAAGGACGCGTAGCGCCCCTCGAGCGTAGGCGTCGTTCGCCGCGAGGATCTCCTCGCGCCACACGTCCGTCATCGGCTCGGCCTGTCCGTTGACCCAAATCGACGAGCACAGCCCGAGCACCTCTTTCGGAGCTCCCTTGACGAACGCGACCTCCTCACGCGCGCGAGGGTGAATCGTGCTCATGCGCTTGCGGACCGAGTCGAATGGCAGCTCGCGCAACCGCGGGTACTCCTTGACGGCGTCCGAGTGGGTCAGGCCGCCCTTCGCGCCCGCCACGAGGAGCGCAGCCTCGGTTGGATCGCCAAGAATCGTCCAACCGCGCTCTTCCTGCGGTGGTACCAGCTTGGCGTTGTTGCAGAGCACCGCGGCGAGGACGAGTTCGCGCAAATCCGCGGGCGAAACGGTCTTGGCGGAGGATACGGGATGGAACTCCCCGGTCGGTTCGTAGCCGACTCCGGAGACCGTGAGTTTCTGGCCCGCGACCCACGCCTCGCGCACCGTCATCTCATTCTGTGTCAACGTCCCCGTCTTGTCGGTGCAGATCACCGTGCAAGAGCCGAGCGTCTCGACGGACGAGAGCTTCTTGATGAGCGCGTTGCGTTTCGCCATGCGCTGCACGCCCATGGCCAGCGACAGCGTGACCGTCGGCAGCAGACCCTCCGGCACGAAGGCAACGACCATCCCTACCGAGAAGATGAACCCCTCGCTCAGAGGCCGCCCAATGACGAACACGGAGAGGAGGAAGAGAAGAACGCCGATTCCCATGGCCATCGCAGTGACAATCTTCGTCACGCGATTGACCTCCTTCTGCAGCGGCGACAGGTCTTCGCCCACGGTTTGCGTCAGGCGAGCGATCTTGCCGAACTCCGTGTTCATGCCCGTGGAAAAGATCACAGCCTTCCCCGTGCCCGAACTCACGGCCGTTCCGGCAAAGACGAGGTTCGGGCGTTCCATCACGGTGAGGCCGTCGCGTAGCGAGGCTTCCGCTGTGCGCCGTGCCGGTGCCGATTCTCCATTGAGCGTGGACAGATCCACTCTCATCTCGGCCTCTTCCACCAGGCGCGCGTCGGCGCTGATGTGATCGCCCTCGGAGAGCACGATAACGTCCCCCGGCACAAGTTCGTTGGCCGGAACCTTCGCCTCGTTGCCGTCGCGCAAGACACGGGCGAACTGCGGCAGGAGCTTCTTCAGCGCGTCGGCCGCCTTCTCGGCTCGAAACTCCTGCCAGAACGAGAAGATCGCGTTGATCACGACAACCGCCCAGATTGCCCAGCCGAGCTGCGGCATCTTGCCGACAAACGCCATGGCGCCGCCGGCCCAGAGAAGAAGGGCCATGAGGTGCGTGAAGTTGGCGAGGAGCTTGCGCCAAAGAGCCTTGCCCTTGATGGTCTGGATCGCGTTCGGCCCAAACTTCGCGAGCCTCGCCTTGGCCTCGGCGGTGGTCAACCCGTCCTGCGACGTGCCGGCGGCGACGTAGACATCGGGAATGGAGAGTGTATACGAGCGAAGCCCTTGGTCTTCAGACATGCAGACTACGTACTCGCCGTGATCGCGCGCGTACCGTTGCTCCTTGACGAACCAGAGAAGGCAACGAGCCCACCTACGGGTGGGCTCTTCTCTAGTCCAACCTTCCGTGAGGCTGCATCCTACTTCCGAGATCTCAAGGTGTCAACTCGCTTTCGCGGGCGCCGAAGCGATCGTTCGAACGTGGCAAAAAGCAGGCGCAGAGCACGATGGGCAAGCTACGCCCCGTTGGATGACTTCCGGACTCCCGGCGATTGATATGAAAACCGCATCGGTTGGCATCTTGGATCAGATAGTCGCCGGCCTCAGGTAGTGGAGCCTTCGGAAAGGCCGGGTCGCTTCGGGCGAACGAGATCCTTCGTAGGGCGTCAGCATCTTTCGCCCAAGCGGAGCTCGACCGTCGACCGAAGCGATGACGCGGTTCTCGATGAACAGCGAGACGCGAGCCGCGGAGTGCGCTTCGCCACCCGCTGTGCTACTCGCTCGAAGACCAGATCCCGGCGCCCCTAGGCGAAACACCAAGAGTGAAGATCTGACCCTCGCGCCCCTCGCGCCCCGCCTTGCGGCGGCCGACGTTCTGGGGCAGATAGGCGACCCGCGCACAGTAGCCTCACTCCTCAAGGCACTCAAGGACGCTGAACCCGATGTACGACAGGCCGCTGCACGTGCGCTCGGAGAAGTCGGCAGTGCCAACGCGGTGGGTGGACTTGTCGAGCTGCTCCTGGACTGCAGCAAGGACGATAGCGAGAGGAAGACGGCGGCGGAGGCACTCAGCGAGATTGGCGGCGCCGATGCAGTCAAGGGGCTCGTGCAGGTGCTGGAACAACCGGTGAGCACCGTGACGATCCGCGAGGCCGCCGTGAGAGCACTCGGTAGTACTGGCGACTCGCGTGCTGCAGACGGACTCATCAAGGCGCTGGAAGACCACGACATGACTGTGCGGCGCGCCGCGGGAGAGGAGATCGGGACAATCCGTGACCCGGAGGCAGTAGCGGGGATTCTCAGGGCGTTACAGGATCCCGACCCAGATACAAGAAGAGCCGTGGCAAGGGCGTTGAGGAGGATCGGTAGTGCGGGTGCACTGAGAGGCCTCCAGCAAGCACTCGCAGACTCCGACGGAACGGTCCGACTCGAAGCGGCGAAGGCTCTCGAGAAAGCCCGGGACACCAGCGCAGTTACCGTGCTTGTCGGACTCCTCAAGGACCCAAAGGGGCACGTCAGGCTCGAGGCGGCATCCGCGCTGGGGAGAATCGGCAGCGCCGATGCCATCGCTGCCCTCCTCGAAGCGCTCGAGGGTCCAGACGTGATGGTGTGTGGAGAGGCCGTCGAGGCACTCGCAATGATCGGCGGCACTGAGGGGGTGGCTGGCCTAGCCAGAGCACTTGACCATCCCGTTGGCGACATACGCGTCCGCGCGGTGTGGAAGATGGGTTCGCTTGGTGGCACAGTTGCTGCGAGAGCAGTCGCTAGGGCTGTCTACGACCCGTGCGAGTCCGTGCGCAGCGCGGCCGTTGGGGCATTGGGGAAGCTCCGCTGCGCGGACGCAACCGACCATCTTCTCAGAGCTCTCGCGGACCCCGTCAGCTCTGTACGAGAGGCAGCCGTGCTGGCGCTGCAGAGAATCGGATTCGCGACAGTCTCTGAAAGAGTGGCCAGTTTGGTGCGATAACAGGTCGAGCGAATCCACCGGTGGAGCTAGTTCTTGCTGACACCGTCGCTGCCCGCCGCGTCACTTGGGTTGTTCTGGGTGCTCTCTCAGCCTGGGCTGAAGGCTGCACCCGGGGCGTCTGCATTGCTGATAGCGCTGAGCACTACGCCCGTCTTGATCGGCTTCTGGCTCCCACCTGAGGTTGAGCGAACGTTTGGCTGGTCGATTGTTGGCATCTCCTTCTTGGTTTCGCTCCCGTTCTCGGCTTGGCCACGTGGCGGCACCTACACGCACGCTTGCCCCGCAACGGATCATAGCGAAGACGACGAATCGGGCTGCAATGAGCGAATCGCGTCCCGAAGAACGTCCTAGACTGGCTGAAGCAGCGGGCCGAACGCGGTGGGACGTATCCGGCTGTGCCGAAGAGCGGAATGCTGAGGGGAGCCAGACGGGACTACCCTCGAACGCAGCACCCGGTTCGGAAGTAGTCCACCAAGGCGTGCTTGCTGGCCGTGCGCGCCGCTGGACTGGTATCATGTCGATGGATCGGAAGGACGGGGGTGATGGTCGATGTCCAAGCGGGCAGTCCTGGTTTGCTGCATCGTGGTAGCTCTAGCGACGTCAGTTGGGACGGCTGCGCAGTATGAGTTCTTTAGGACGGCATGGTCTGTAGCGCTCTTCTCCAGCGCTGGACCGGACACATACGTGGGTTTGCGCGTGAAGTTCTCTGCGCCCGTTGTGCCCTCGCAAACACTGGGGATTGGCACGATGCTCGTCCTCGAGTCAAATCAGTCAGGCCTCCTGGTGTTCCGAGGGGCGATCCCGCCATTCTCGATGTGGGAGATTGACTGGGCTCCCGACGGTCCGGCAATCGTGGACGCAGAGTGGATCCGCTCTGATGGGACGTTCGTTTCGATCAACACGCATGCACCGACAGCGCGACTGGATGTCCAATTCCCCCTGTGGACCTTGCAGAACTGCCCGGAGAACGGGCTGATCTCGTTCCGGCCAATTGAGTTGACATTTGTCGCCCTGGGCTCGTCCGACCCAGACGGCCTGCCGCTGGCACGCTGCGAGTGGGCGTGGAGTGACGGAGCTCACGCCGAGGGCTACGCGGTGCAACGCCAGTTCGACCAACCCGGTTTCTACTTGGTCACGCTGAATGTCTGGGACGCTGAGGGGTTGTCCGACAGCGTCTCCACGAGCTTCGTGGTCCCGGCTCACCTCTGCGGTCATTGATGTCGCGTCTGCGCTGGCCGGGGCCTGACGGGGAGCGGAAGTTGTAGTAGCCACGCTGATCCGGGCCGCCTTAGGTTGGCTTGGAGAGTGGGCCGTCAACCGGGGGGGCAGGTCACCTGCACCGAGGCGGTTTGCCTCGTTTCAAGAACAACAGTTAGACTGGCTGCGGAAGAGTCGTCTGCGTCCGAAATGGTCAGCCCAAGGAGGAGACATGACAGAATCAAGGGAACGGGTTGTGGGGAGGAGGGGGTATGGTCTGCTATGCCTCGCCCTGGCCCTCCTGCTAGCCGCGCTGCCCGTAGGGGCTAGCGTCGTGCGCCTGCCCGATTCCTCGGGCTCCGTCTTTGCAGCAGAGGTTCTTCGCTACTTGCCCTCCGAGAATGTGGGAGACTACTACTCGAGACTCAGCAACGTCCTTGGCCCTCCCCAAGAGGGGGGCCGCTCCGCGAATGTTCCATTGGCCCTCGGCACGTGCGGTTTCGTCGACGTGCGAATGGAAACACCGTTCTCGAACGGTCCCGGGCCAGATCTCCGAGTGTACGAGTGCGGGTCCGCTTGGGGAGGCGTGAATGAACCCTTCACCGTGCGTGTCAGTTCTGACGGCGTTGTCTGGACGAACACCACCAGCTGGGCGCGGATGAACGATGCAGGAAAGCCCTACACTTCGATTGAACTGGGCGACCTGGCGGGTCCGTTCCTCTACGTACGAGTGCGAGGCGAGGGGGGTGGCGCTTCTCCTGAAGGACCCGAGATCATCGCCATCGAGGCGCTTCATCCAGTCACTGAGCCAACCCAAGACTAGACGGGGGCGCGGTGACAGGGTTCCGCCCTCTGACTTGACCTGCCTCCAGTGAACGGTCCACTTCTCGGACTGGTCAAACCCGCCTCCGGCGATGCAGACCAGAGCCTCTGGCGCAGGTAGCCATCTGCGTCGGGTCCCGCAGCGCTCTCACGCATCCCCGCGGGCGACACCCTCAGAGGGACAGGACCTCGATTGCCTCAGGATCAAGCTCGGTGGAAGTCCGAAGCTTATCCTCTCGGGCGTACCGGTCAGGGCTAATCTCGAACCGGGCGCGAGGGTCAGATCTTCATTCTTGGTGTCTCGCCTAGGGGCGCCGGGATCTGGTCTTCGAGTAGCTCATCGTGGATGGCGAAGCGCACTCCGCGGCTCGCGTCTCGCTGTTCATCGATGCACGGCGTCATCGCTTCGGTCGCCGGTCGAGCTCCGCTTGGGCGAAGAATGCTGACGCCTTACGGAGGATCTCGTTCGCCTGAACCGCCGCGGCCTTTCCGGAGGCTCCACTACCTGAGGCTGGCGACTGTCCAATCCAAGATGCCGACCGATGCGGCTTTCATGTCAATCGCCGGGAGTTCGAAAGTCATCCAATGGGGTGCACCAGACGGTACGACTCCCGAAACTCAGCGCCCCGTTCGGAGGCAATCCACCAAGGCTGACCTGCTCCCCGAAAACTGGTCCAGGGATTAGGTGAATCCTTACCTTGGCTCACGTATCGAGGAGGAGGTCGGATGCGGCAGTCGAGGTTTACCGAGACCGAGATCATCTACGCCGTGAAGCAGGTTGAGCTAGGCATTCCCGTGCAGGAGATCGCTCGCAAGTACGGCGTTAGCGACAAGACCGTCTAACTGTGGCGGAGGAAGTACAACGGAGTCAGTCCGAGCGAGCTGAAGCGGCTGAAGGAGCTGGAGCGGGAGAACGGCCAGCTGAAGAGGCTGGTTGCAGAGCTGAGCCTGGACAAGGAGATCCTCCAGGACGTGCTACGAAAAAAGCTCTGAAGCCTGCACGTAAGCGGGAGCTGCTCTTGGAGGTTCTCGAGGACTACGTAATCTCCGAGCGCAGAGCGTGCAGGCTGGTGATGCTTCACCGCTCAGTCTGTCGGTACCGGGCACACGGACGCGATGACCGGGCGTTGCGGCTACGGCTCAAGGAACTCGCCTACGCCCGTCCCCGCTACGGCTACCGACGGCTGACGACGCTCCTGCAGCGAGAGGGCTGGCTGGTGAACCACAAGCGAGTCCATCGGATCTACCGCGAGGAAGAGCTGATGGTGCGAACGAAACGGCGCAAGCGGCGGACGGCCGAGGTGCGAGTGAAGCTGCTCCCGGCAACCCAGGTTGGAGAGCGTTGGAGCATCGACTTCGTGAGCGATCAGTTGGCCGACGGGCGGCGGTTCCGTGTTCTGACGGCGGTGGACCACGTGAGTCGAGAGTGCGTGTGCCTCATGGCAGCGCAGAGCATTCCCTCCCAGGCCGTCACGGAGGCATTGGACGAGGCGATGGACATCTACGGGCAACCTGAAGCGATCACGATGGACAACGGGACGGAGTTCGCCTGCAATCACTTCGATCAGTGGGCGTACCGGCGTGGCATCCAGCTCGACTTCATCACCCCAGGCCGACCAGTGGAGAACGGCATCATCGAGAGCTTCAACGGCAAGTTGCGCGACGAATGCCTCAACGTGCACTGGTTTGAGAGCTTGGCGGATGCGAGGGCGGAGATCGAGGCGTGGCGGCAGGAGTACAATCAAACGCGACCGCATTCCAGCTTGGGGAATCGGGCGCCGGCAGAGTACATTGCAGAACTGTTGGGGATCGGGGCAATTCCGAGTCGTCAACGAGTCAAGGCTCTGACCTAATGACTGGACCTAGCACGGGGGCAAGGTCAAGGCGTGCCAGATCAATTCTAGAAGTGGACCTAACACCGGGGGCAGGTCACAATCGCCACTTGCTTGATTCGTCGTGTATGTTCATGTATAGTGGACCTATCCCTCCGCAGTAGGGACGAGTGCTCGACCGAGCCTAGGTCTCCGGAAGGAAGATGGAGAGGGTACACGAGACCATGGCAACCTCCTTGCGCGCAGCGGGGTCCCGGTAGATCCGAGGCCCCGCTTGCTGTAGGCGAACGAGCACCGTCTAGCAGGCGGCCAGCACAAGACTCACCAGGCCCGCTTCGGCGGGGTTCTCCGCGGAAGAACATGCGTACCGATGCGCGCAGGGCTACCGCATGAGCGCGATGCGCACCGGCGAAGAAACGGAAAGGCGCGTGACAGCGTCGCGCGGCACTCATGCCGCGGAATGGCGGGCGCGAGAAGGGAGGAAGACGCATGGTATACAGCAAAGCACCCGACAAGCTGAGCATCTACATACCGCAGAGAGAGCTTGCCAAGCAGCCAGTTGAAAGACTGATGAAGCTCGGCGCGAAGCGCGATCGCTCGGTGAACTACCTCGGCGTGGAGGCCATCCTGCAGTACATCGAGCGCGAAGAGGGGAAGAAGACGTAGCGGAAGACCCGTTCTCTGGCTTCCGCTTCTCCGCAGAATGGACACTGCGCGGAAGCGCTTTGCGTAGAGAACCGGCGCGCTCCACCCTGCAATGCCGCGCTCCGCGGATGGGCAGAACCCGGAGCATAACGCCCCGAAGTGTAGTTCTCCGGATGAAGTGAGAGCGGTCTCTTCTTTCCGCGTTTCTCTTTAGCCTCTTCACGCGGTGCGGAAGGCACTCCCCCTGGTTTTCCGGCGCGCTGCGCGGAATGGGTATCAAACACCCGTTTCGCGCCGGTTCCGCAGGGGCTTTGCATCCCGAAGAGCCATACGAAAGCCCCACTTCGCGCTCGCCGCCATCTCGCGCGTCTCTCCGGGGTAGACGCACCCACGGAGGATCGTGTTGGGTTCGATCTTGGTGGTAGCGTCGCGCGACACAATGGTCAGTCGATCAACTTGGCCTTCGTTGCGTCGCTGCTCAACGCGCACGCCGAGTATCTGCCGCTTGAGGCTGCTTCCAAGAGCACCGAGAGCCCAGCCCTCGACCGTTCGAGTCAGCCTCCTAGATAGCGGAGCGCGGTTGACTCGTATGCGACTGCGTCCTGTGGCCCGGTCAGCTGACTTGCATCGCGCGATCTGTGCGGTCCGTTTCACCTCGAGGCTCCGCTCGCTCAACCCCGAGGCAACGGGGCGACCCCCGAGAGCTGAACGACGATTCGTCGAGAGCCACCCTCCATCTTGACGAATCTCTTGACTTTGGGAGAGAGAGCTCGATAATAAACGTTTAACTAAACGTTTCGCTGGCGCCGTGAGGTCAAATGAGTGCGACCATAAAGGACGTAGCCGAACGAGCTGGAGTGTCGATCGCCACGGTCTCAAACGTCGTGAATGGTAGCCGGTTCGTGAGTGGCGACCTGGCGGAGAAAGTCCATCACGCGATCAAGGAACTCGGCTACCAACCCAATCCTCTCGGGCGTGCGCTTCGCAAAGGCCGAAGCTACACGATTGCGCTGATTCTCCCCGACCACAGCAACCCTTTCTTCGTCCAGGTGGCACGTGGCGTCGATGAGCAGGCACGGCGTAGGGAATACGGGCTGATCACGTGCAACACCGACGAGGATCCGGATCTTGAGACGTTCTACGTCTCATCCCTTCTGAAACGCAAGGTGGATGGATTTGTGGTTGCTCCCACCCACAGGGGAGCCGAGACCCTCAAGCCCCTCATCGAGCACGGCGCGCCGCTTGTCGTCGTCGACCGTTGCATCGCCGGGATGAAGGTTGACGAAGTCTTCTCGGACAACGAGGGAGGCGCCTACGAAGCCACGGCATACCTGGTCGGCCTCGGGCACCGAAGCATCGGGCTGATAGCGGGAATCCCGGGGATCAGTTCGATCGAAGACCGCGTCGCCGGCTATCGGCGGGCACTCATCGAACACGACCTGCCCGTGGATGAGAGCCTCATGGCTCAGGGGTGCTCGCAGATCAAGGAAGGCGCGTCCTCGGCGGAGGTGCTTCTCGGCAAGCGTGGCATCACTGCGATCTTCAGCACGAACAACATGATGACCCTCGGGGCGCTGCAGTGCTTCAAGAAGCTCGGCGTTCGGTGCCCCGATGATGTGTCCCTCATCGGCTTCGACGACTCCGAATGGGCGTCGGCGTTCACCCCGAGCCTCACCGTCGTCGCGCAGCAGGCATATGAGATGGGCTACTCGGCAGGCGATCTCTTGTTCGAAGCGATCGGTCGCGGAAAGGAAACGCACAGTACTCGGGCCATCAAGCTGCAGACCGTCCTGATACCTCGAGAGTCGACCGCTCGACCGCCCGCGTTGCGGGGCAAGAAGGAGGTGCACCGGGCAACATCCTCAGGAGGGAAGAACAAGCCGTCCGCAAGCGCAAAATCGGGCACAAGGAGGTCACCCCGATGAAACGATGGATGATGGTTGTCATGAGTGTAGTACTAGTGATGGCAGTCGGTTTCGGGCTCGTCGCGAAGCCGTTCGTGATCGCGTTCATGCCGGGAATCGCGGATCCCTTCTACTTCACGATGGAGAAGGGCGCGAAGGCGATGGCCGCGCAGCTCGGCCCGGACAAGGTGCAGCTCATCGTCGGGCAGTATCCGGCAACATGGGGTCCGGACGCGCAGGTCCCACTCCTCGATGCGCTGATGGCTCGAGGAGACATCGACCTCCTGTTCACGGCGCCGACGTCGACGCAAGCGCTCATCCCTGTCCTCAAGAAGTACCATGATAGGGGGATCCCCATCATCACCGTCGACACGTACCTCGGCGATGGGGACTACACCAAGGCGTCAGACTACAGCTTCCCGCTCTCATATATCGGAACGGACAACAAGCTCGGAGGCGAAGTCGTCGCGGCGCAGCTCGCGGTTCTCTTGGGCGGTACGGGCAAGGTCTTCCTCGAGAACACCAACCCGGACACCTCGAGCGTGATGGACCGTGAGCGCGGGTTCCGCCAGGGACTTCTGGGCTTCCCGCAGATGGAGCTCGTTGGCGTGGAGTACTGCTTGGACAACCAGGAGACGGCCCAGGCGCAGGTCGCCAACGCGCTGCAGCTACACGACGATCTCGCTGGCGTCTTTGGGGTCAACGTCTTCAGCGCCCAGGGAGCGCACGCTGCGGTCGCCGCGGCGGGCCTAAGTGGCGTGGTGAAGGTCGGGACCTGGGACGCCACTGCAACGCTGATCGAGGCCCTGAAGAACGGTGAGGTCGACTTCATCCTCGCTCAGAAGCCCGGAGAGATGGGCTCGCTGTGCGTGCAGTGGGGATATGAGTACCTCGCCTCCGGAAAAACGCTCTCGGTCCCCAGGAAGATCGTGCCGGGGTTCTTCGTGTTCACGAAGGACAACGTGAACAGCCCCGACTCGCAGCAGTACATCTACAGCAAGTAATCCGTCTGTTGGCGGGGTGGCAGGGAGTCGTCCCTGTCACCCCATCTTTGTCGTTTGACAAAGGGACTGGCCGAGGCAAACGTGGTAATCATGTCGGCTGCTGGGGAAGTGAGGAGCCGCCGGGTACTCGCCCGTGTCGGAAGGAGTTGGGCCCTGCTCGCTCTCCTCCTGATGCTTCTAGTCTTCAGCCTGGCCGGGAAGGAATTCCTGAGCTTGGCCAACTACTCGAATATCCTGCTGGCCTCGGTGACGCTCTTTCTCTTGGCCGCCGGCGAGACGTTCGTCGTGGTCAGTGGAGGAATCGATCTATCGATCGGCTTCGTGATGGGACTCGTGTGCGTCACGAGCGCGATCGTCATGCGCGACTTGAACGCCGCGGGCGCGAGCCAGTTGATCTGCGTCTCGGCGGGGGCGACCGTGGGCTTGGTTCTCAGCCTGATTCCCGGAGCGATCAACGGGCTGCTCATCACACGGTTCCGCGTGCCACCCTTCATCGCCACCCTGGGAATGTGGGGGATCGCGAACGGTCTTGCGTGGCTCTTCTCCGGTGGCCTGCCCATTGCGTTCCTTCCCTCGGCCGTGCACAAGATCGGCAGAGCCTACGTCGGCTACTACTCGACGAAAGCAGGCTTCTCATTTGCGCCTCCGCAGCTCACGACGCGCGAGGACATCCTTTCGGTTGTGAAGATCATTCCGGTTCCCGTTCTGATCGTGGCGATCTGCCTCGTGGTGCTGGGATTCGTCCTCGCGAGGACCCGTTTTGGACGACACACCTACGCCATCGGCGGAAAGATGGATGCCGCAGTCCGAGCGGGAATCGATGTGAGACGTCACTTGCTCAAGGTCTACGTTCTTTCCTCGTTCTGCGCCGGGTGCGCTGGCGTGATCCTCGTCTTCCTCTCCAATGCCGGCAGCCTCACCCAATTCACCTCAAACTACGAGCTCCTTTCCATCGCGTCCGTCGTCATCGGTGGGGCGAGCTTGACGGGCGGGAGGGGGAGCATCTGGGGTACAGTGACCGGGGTGCTTCTGATCGGCACGTTGAACAACGGGCTGATGATGATGGGCCTGCAGATCTTCTATAGGTTCATCGCGATCGGCATCATCCTGATTGGCGCGGTGCTCATCGACCGCTCGTTCCCTGAACTCCTCTATGAGGACTAGATGATGAATCCGAAGTTCAAGAACGTCTTCATACGCGTCCTGCGGCGGTGGGTGTTCATTTTCCTCGGTCTTGAAATCCTCGCCTTTTCGCTCCTGGGAACGAACTTCCTCAGCCTCGACACCCTGCAGAACATCCTGGTCTCGTCGACCACGGTCCTGCTCCTCGCGGTGGGGGAGACGTTCGTGATCATCACCGGCGGAATCGACCTGTCCGTCGGATTCATGGTCGGGTTCACCGGAGTGGTGTGCGCCAAGGTCATGGTCACTCTGCAAGCGGCCGGCACGACTCAGGCCATGGCGATCGCAGTAGGAATCGCGGCCGCCCTGGTGGTGGGGCTCCTCCCCGGGTTCATCAACGGGGTTCTCGTTGCCCACCTGAAAGTGCCACCGTTCATCGCCACGTTTGGAATGTACGGGATCGCCTACGGGTGTGCCGAGATCATCTGCAACAACGTTCCCATCCACGATCTTCCTTCCGCCGTGGGTCCCATCGGTCACGGCTTCCTCTTCTTCTGGGTCCCCGGGAAGCTCTTCCGCACCTTTGTCGAGCCGTCCGGCCTCAGCTCGATCGACCTTAAGCACCTCGTGTCGCTTGTCCCCAACCTCTTCCTGATAACTGTGGTCTTCACTCTTATCTTCGGGTTCATTCTGGCGAGGACGCGGTTCGGCCGACACACGTACGCGATCGGAGGGAGCATCGACGCTGCGGAGAGAGCGGGGATTGACGTCAAGCGCCACTTGGTGAAGGTGTACATGATCTCCTCCTTCTTCGCGTCGCTCGCCGGCGTCGGCTACGTCCTTCGCTACATCACTGGCCGCGCGCCCGCCGGGAGCGCCCAGGTCCTCGACGCGGTCGTGGCTGTGGTCATCGGCGGGGCAAGCTTGTATGGGGGAAAGGGGTCGATTCTTGGGACGTTCGTCGGGGCGATGGTCCTCGCGACTTTGGTACTGGGACTCGCCAACCTTGCCCTTCCCACCTACTACGCGTACATTGCAGTGGGCTGCATACTCATCATCGCAGTGCTCATCGACCAGTTCTCTCCCGAGCTCGTTCACAAGGAGGACTAGCGTCCATGGAACCGATCCTCGAGGTCCGCGGCATCACCAAGCGCTTTGGCGGTCTGGTCGCGGTCGACAACGTCGACATGAAGGTGTATCCGGGCGAGGTGGTCGGACTCCTGGGCGACAACGGCGCAGGCAAGTCGACGTTGATCAAGATGGTTTCCGGGGTCTACTGCGCCGATGCGGGTACGATCTTCTTCGACGGGAAAGAGGTGAAGATCGACAACCCAATGCAGGCGCTGAAGCTGGGCCTCGAGACGATCTACCAGGATCTTGCCCTGGCAGAAAACCTCGACGTCTATTCGAACATCTTCCTGGGTCGCGAGAAGCTGAAGCGCTTCCTTGGGCTTGTGAAGGTCCTCGACCACAGCTACATGCTGACCGAATCAAGGAAAGTCCTGAACCGATTGGAGATTGAGGTCCCGTCTCTGCGGAACCGGATCCGAACTCTGTCCGGAGGCCAGCGTCAGGCGGTCGCCATCTCCCGCGCCATCTACTGGGACGCGAAGTTCCTCATCATGGACGAGCCGACCGCCGCCCTCGGCGTCGCTGAGCAGAAGAACGTGCTGAGTCTGGTGAGAACGCTGAGCTCTCAGGGTGTGGGCATCATTATCATCAGCCATCAAATCCTAGATGTGTTCTCCGTCGCGACCCGGCTCGTCATCATGCGGCGCGGAAAAAAGGTTGCCGAACGAATCACCGCCGACACGAGTCCGGACGAAGTCGTTGGCCTGATCGTCGGCTCGATTCCTGGAGACGTTCCGAATGGAGACGGGAGCGACGTCAAGCTGAGTCCCGTCGGAGCAAGTCACGCCGGCTAGCCTGAGAACTGGGGGGCGCGCAGAAGCGCCGGGGGGGCGTACGTTCATGTACTGACTAGGCCTAGAGATGCCGGGTAGTCTCCGTTGCTCCATCTGCGGAGCGGGGAGCCCCACGAAAACGTATGCCCGTAACTAGTACGAGGAGGCCCGTCGATGAAACGTTCCCGCATCAATGCCCTCATCCGCGATGCCATCGCCTTCTTTGAGGAGCACCAGTTCTGGCTTCCCCCATTTGCATTCTGGACAGCCGAGGACTGGGCGACAAAGGGGCATGAAGCCAGAGAGATCATCGACCGAAAGCTGGGATGGGACGTGACCGACTACGGCCAGGGACGTTTCGAAGAAGTGGGCCTCCTCCTCTTCACCCTTCGCAACGGCTCTGCGGCCGATCTCAAGCTCAGGAAGGGGAAGCTCTACGCTGAGAAGGTGATGATTGTCCGCCCCGACCAAGTCTCGCCCATGCACTTCCACTGGGCAAAGACTGAGGACATCATCAACCGCGGAGGCAGTCGGCTCGCTCTCGAACTCTATGAGGCGGACGAACAGGGCAACCTGAGCAAGGAAGACGTCTTCTTCAGCACAGACGGAGTGAGCCGCCGAGCGCCCGCGGGCCACATCGTCTCGCTCACCCCGGGCGAGAGCATCACGCTCACGCCGGGACTCTATCACGCGTTTTGGTCGGAGGGCGGAGCGGCCCTAGTCGGCGAAGTCTCCACCGTGAATGACGACGAGCGTGACAACCGATTCCACGATCCGATAGGGCGATTCCCGGCCATCGAGGAGGACGAGTCGCCGCTTCACTTCCTGGTGAGCGACTACCCATCTCTCGCTCATCCGCGAAGCAAGACCCCTGCCCTCGGGGGCACCTGATGGCCATGGAAGTCCTGGTCGCAGGAGAGGCGCTGATCGACTTCGTTCAACACCCCTGCAACGATGGTAGTGGATTTCTCCCTCTGCCCGGCGGCTCTCCCTACAACGTAGCGATCGGCCTCGCACGGCTGGGCGTCGCCACCGGGTTCCTCGGCCGCTTGTCGAAAGACCTCTTCGGGAGGATGCTTCGCTCCTATCTCGAAACGAACGACGTCGATCTAACGTACCTGAAGGAAGGAGACGAGCCGTCGACTCTCGCCTTCGTCATGCCGGGGGCTAACCGCGAGCCCACCTACGCCTTCTTCGGGAATGGCACTGCGGATCAGGCAATTCGGCCAACCGATCTGCCCGCGATGTTTCCGGCGACCCTCCGCGCCGTGCACGTCGGGTCATACTCGATGGCGTGTGAGCCGATCGGCCTGGCTCTAACGAAGCTCATGGAGCGGGAGAAGGGACGGCGGTTTCTCTCGCTTGACCCGAACATCCGCCCCTCCATGGTTGGCGACCGTGCCACCTACCTTGGGAAGCTTCAGCATTGGGTGGAGCTCGCTGACCTCGTCAAGTGCAGCCGAGCAGACGCCGCTTTTGTCCTACCGGATGGAGATCCCCGCGATCTCATTGAACGCTGGCTCGGTTGTGGTCCCGAACTCGTCGTTCTCACTGCAGGAGGGGACGAGATCGTGGGCGCCACGAGAGGTACTTCGGTCACGGTTGACGTCCCGCGCGTCAAGGTGGCCGACACCGTCGGGGCGGGGGACGCGTTCATGTCCGGCCTTCTGGCATGGCTGCGGGACAGCGGCCGACTGAGCGGGAGACGACTCGCAGAGCTCGGGAAGGACGAGTTGGCAACAGCACTCACGTTCTCCGCGCGGGTGGCCGCCATCACCTGTACGCGCCGGGGAGCGAACCCGCCTTCCAGAGCGGAGGTAGATCAATGGACCCCCATCAGATCCTAGCGAGGGTCGGCGACATGCAGCAGCTCGCGGGGATCGAGCTCGTCGAGGCCATCGACGGCCCGGGGCGCGGAGTGAGAGAAGCGAGAGTCTGGACCGGAGGAGGCCTCGACTTCGTCGTCCACATTGACCGCGGGTTCGATCTCGGCCCAGCGACTCTTCATGGCACCAACCTCACCTGGCGCTCGCCGATGGGGCTCGTTCATCCTCACGCCTTTCAGGATTCCGTTCACGGATGGGCGCGACGGTTCCCCGGCGGCCTTCTCACGACGTGCGGCCTGGACAACGTGGGCCCGCCGAGCGGGGGACGACCTGCCCACGGACGGTGGAGCAACACGCCGGCACGCCTCGTCGCCGCAGAGACCCTGTGGAGGGACGGCCGGTACGTCCTCGAACTGGTGGGCCAAGTGCGCGGGGCGGAGCTGTTCGGAGATGACCTCGTGCTCACCCGGACGATTCGATCAGAGTACGGAGCGACCTCCCTCACCATCCACGACCAGATCGAGAACCGCGGCCATCGTGAGGGTCCACTTCTTCTGCTCTACCACTGCAACCTCGGTTACCCCTTGCTGGACGAGGGGGACATCCTCGTCGTCAAGAGCCGAGTCACGCCGCGCGACGACGAGGCCGCTCGCGGCATCACGACACGCCGCACGATTAGTGCTCCGCGGGCCGGGTATCGGGAACAGGTCTTCCACCACGACGTCGAGACTGACGAGACAGGCCTGGCCACGGTGGGGCTGGTGAATCCTCGTCGCCACCTCGCAGCGTACCTGCGCTACGAGAAGGCGGATCTGCCCCACCTCACCGAATGGAGACAGCTCGGAGAAGGGGAGTACGTCCTCGGACTTGAGCCCGGAAACTGCTTCGTCCTGGGTTTCGAGGAGGAAGATCGCCTCGGCCGCGTCCGCCGGCTTCAGCCCGGCGAGACCGTTCAGACTGAACTCGAGATCGGGTTCCTCGCGACGGCCGCCGCAATCCGCGAGATGCTCGGAGAAGCGTAGGATGGTCCCGGAGGTGATCGTCGCGGGGCACCTGTGCGCCGACCTCTTCCCGTCCTTTCCTCCAGACGGGAAGAACCCGGAGCCCGGGCAGACGGCAGAGGTCGGGCCGGCCGGTCTCTGGCCCGGCGGGGCTGTGGCCAATGTCGGTGGGGCGCTCCGACGCCTCGGGATCGCCGCAGAACTGATCGGACTCGTGGGTGACGATGCGCTCGGAGACCTTGTGACAGTCCTCCTGTCGCGGCACGCCGGGCGGCCGCTCCCCGGGATCCGCGTTGCCCCTGGCGAGACGACTTCGTACACCCTCATTCTTGCCCGTCCTGGGCAGGACCGCGCGTTCCTCCACCACCTCGGCGCGAACCACAAGTTCCACCCCGCGGAGATCGATCCAGCCCTGCTGCGCGAGGGGAGGATCGTCCACTTTGGGTATCCCCCACTTCTCCCGCGGGTCTATCAGGACGGCGGGCGGAGGCTCGCGGAGTGGTTCGAGTCCCTGCGCGAGCGAGGGTTCCTGACGTCGCTTGACTTGGCCTTTCCGGACCCCGCCGCCGAATCGGGACGGGCCGACTGGCGCGCGTTCCTAGAGCGCGTGCTCCCCCACGTAGATCTCTTCTTCCCCAGCCGTGGCGAGCTGGAGTTCATGCTGCGAGAACTGCCTGGACTTCGCAAGACGCGTCAGCTTGAGATGCCGGCTGGTCTGGAGCACCTCAGCACACTCGCCCGGTGGGCGCTCGACAGCGGAGTTCGCCTGTTCGCCCTCAAGCTTGGCTCTCAGGGCATCTACTTGCGCACGGCGCCTACGGAGGCTCTTCCCGCCAACCTGCGCCTCAAACTCGACTCGTGCTGGGGGAATCGCGAAGCTTGGGCACCAGCATTCCAGGTGAGCCCGATGGGAACGACCGGCGCCGGCGACGCAGCTGTCGCGGGACTCCTCGCCGGGCTTCTCCGGGGATCTTCTCCCGAGGAAACGATCGACCTCGCCACGGCCGTTGCCGCCTGCTCGGTAGAGGCCACGGACCCGACAAGCGGGATCCTCTCAGTGGCCGAGACGATCCGGCGCGTCAAAGAGGGCTGGGCACGCGCTCCGGTCCGCAACTGCACATGGCATCAGGATAGGTCCAGCGGGATCTTCCTGGGTCCGCGTGATGCTCGGTTCCGCCCTTATGACTGCTCCGGCGACGGGGGCAGAGTCAAGCCTGCCGATCCTAGCATTCACCTTGGCCCGGTTTCCGGGACGCACGTCAGTTAGGCGCCGATTCCTCTACCTGCTACTCTTGCCCGTAGGGAGGAAGTGGCTCGTGAGGGCAAAGGCGTCTCTGACTCTTGGTTTGGTGCTCTTTGTGGCGTGCCTCGCCTCTTCCGCCTTCGGAGAGTCACTTCCAGTGCGCACCCTCTTAGGCCATACTGACTGGGTCAACTCCGTCGCGTTTTCTCCCGATGGCAAGCTCCTCGCCTCGGGGTCAGACGACCACACGGTAAAGCTGTGGGACGTCGCTACGGGAAAAGAGGTGCGCACCCTCTCAGGCCACACCGGCGCTGTCGAATCCGTCGCGTTTTCTCCCGATGGCAAGCTCCTCGCCTCGGGGTCGTATGACAAGACAGTGAAGCTGTGGAACGTCGCCTCGGGAGCGGTGGTGCGCACCCTCAGCGATGAAACCTACATTGTCTTCTCCGTTGCTTTTTCTCCCGACGGCAAGCTCCTCGCCTCAGGGTCGTACGACAACACGGTGAAGCTGTGGGACGTCGCCTCGGGAGCGGAATTGCTCACCCTCTCAGGACATAGCGGCTGGGTCTCCTCCGTCGCGTTCTCCCCGGACGGGATGGTCCTTGCCTCGGGGTCGCAGGACCACACGGTGAGACTGTGGGACGTCGCCTCGGGACGGGAACTGCACACCCTCAACGGCCAAAGCGACCCCGTCGCTTCCGTCGCCTTCTCTCCCGACGGCAAGTTCCTCGCCTCAGGGTCTTACGACGAGACAGTGAGGCTGTGGGACGTCGCCACGGGGGCGGAGGTGCGCACCCTTAGCGGCCATAGCGACATTGTCTTCTCCGTTGCCTTCTCGCCCGACGGAAAGCTCCTCGCCTTGGGGGCGTATGACAACACAGCGAAGCTGGGGAACGTCTCCACAGGAGCAGTGGTGCGCACTCTTGCAGACCATACTGGCGTGGTCCTCTCCGTCGCCTTCTCGCCCGACGGGAAGCTCCTCGCCTCGGGGTCGGTGGACAAGACAGTGAAGCTCTGGAACGTGGCGGATGGGACCCCAAGCTCAGTGCCTGCACCGTTTCCGACCCAGCCTCCCCCTCCTGCCCCGGTCCCCACTTCCGAGGAGCGGCACCTTCTTGACGTCTTCCCCGCGTGGGTATGGGGCATTGCCGCAATCATCGTCGGGGGCTGCGTCGCATGGTTGCTCTCCGGTCACCACTGAGAACACAGACAGAACTGGACGGCCTGACCTGCTCTCCGAAGACTGGGCCACGGACTGGGTAGATCCTTACGTGAAGAAGACCTTGCCGCCCAGCAGGAGCATTTGGCTCAAGGCCAGTTCGGAGGTCCATCACAGACAGCCAATGAATAGGCTCGTTGCTGCGCTTCTGGAGGCGAGCGGATTCGAACCGCCATCCTCCCGCGTGCAAGGCGGGCGCTCTCCCAGTTAGAGCTACGCCCCCAAGTGGGGTTTGGAACGTCATTATACCTGCGCCCCGTCGACGGTCCATGGCCGATGAAACTCGGGGAGACGGAGACGCCCCGGGAACCTCAGTCGGTCATCGGCCCTTCGTTTTGAGGGCTCGATCGTGTGACGCTACCATGCGGGCGATCCTCATGAACGAGTCCATCGAGCAGAAGCTCCTCGATCTCCCGGCGACGCCCGGCGTTTACCTGATGAAGGATGCCGCGGGCCAGATTCTGTATGTGGGCAAGGCGGCGTCGTTGCGCAGCCGCGTCCGCTCGTACTTCCAGTCGCCCGACGGTCTCGCGCCGCGAATCCAGACCCTGGTAGGCGAGATCGCCGACCTCGAGGTCATCCGCACGGCGACCGAGGCCGAGGCATTCCTTCTCGAGGATGCGCTGATCAAGCGCCATCAGCCGCGGTTCAACGTTCGCCTGCGCGACGACAAGAGGTACCCGTATCTTCGGATCACCGACGAGCCGTTTCCCCGAGTCCTCATCGTGCGCCGCCGGCAGGCGAGCGGTGGGCGCTACTTCGGGCCGTTCACCAACGTCAAGGCGATGCGCGGCACGCTGAAGCTGGCACAGAAGCTCTTCCCGATCAGGACGTGCACGCTCGACTTGCCGCTCAAGACTCCCCGTCGTCGTTGCCTGAACTTCGATATCGGCCGTTGTCTCGGCCCGTGCGCGGGCACCGTGTCCGAGGAGGAGTACACCGCGGCGGTGGATGGAGCGGCCCTCTTCCTCGAGGGACGCATCGTGGGCCTGACGAGTAAGCTTCGCGCCGACATGGAACAAGCGGCATCGCGCCAAGAGTTCGAGCGGGCAGCCGGACTGCGCGACCGCCTCGCTGCCCTTCTGCGAACCCTGGAGCGGCAATCGGTGGTCTTGTCCGACCTCGCGGACCGCGACGCGATCGGCCTCGCGCTCGGCGACGGCCGCGCCTGCGCCCAGGTGTTCCTTGTCCGCGAGGGTCGACTGTCGGCGCGAGAGACGTTCCACCTCCGCACGCCGGCCGACGCGCAGGTCCCCGACGTCCTCGACTCGTTCCTCACGCAGTACTACGCTCAGGCCACAACGATTCCACGCGATGTTCTCCTTCCTGTGGCCATCGAGGAGGCGGACGCCATGGAGACGTGGCTTGCGTCGCAGCGGGGGGCCGCCGTGCGGCTCGTTGTGCCGAAGCGCGGGGAGAAACGCGCTCTCGTCGACCTCGCGTCCGACAATGCCCGCTTCGCCTTGAAGGCGAGCGAGAAGGAGGATCTCGTCCGCGACGAGGGAGCGGAGGCCCTGGTGGAGTTGGCCGAGATGCTGTCCCTCGCGACCTTCCCCCAGCGGATCGAGGCGTTCGACATCTCCAACACGCAGGGTCAGGAAGCCACGGGGTCGATGGTGGTGTTCGAGAGCGGAAGGCCGAGGCGCGACGCCTACCGTCGCTTCAAGGTCCACATCTCGGGCAAACTGGACGATGTCGCAATGATGGCCGAGGTCCTTCGCCGCCGGTTCCGGCGTGGGCTGGCCGAGTTGGCTGATCCCACCATCGCCCGCGGCAAGTTCGCCGAGTTGCCCGACCTCGTCCTCGTGGATGGGGGCAAGGGTCAGGTGAACGCGGCGCGCGCCGTCTTGCAGGAGCTCAACATCGAGGGACTGGACGTCATCGGGCTCGCCAAGCGGCTCGAGGAGATCTACACGCCGGGCGCTGCCACGCCCGTCGTCCTTCCGAAGGAAAGCCACGCTCTCCTCCTCTTGCGCCACGTGCGCGACGAGGCCCACCGCTTTGCGGTCACCTACCATCGCCGGCTCCGGTCGCGGCGAAGCTTCGGCTCGGTGCTCGACGAGATCCCTGGCATTGGTCCCAAGCGCAAGAGCGCCCTGATCAAGGCCTTCGGATCCCTCGAACGCATGGTTGCCGCACCGGCCGAGGAGATCGCCGAGAAGGCAGCTCTGCCCCTCACGCTTGCGGAACGCGTCAAGAGTGCCCTTGGCGAGTCAGCTGCGAGCACTGTGCCTACCAGAGGGCGCCGGCAGGCTTCTGGTGCGGCGTTGAGGAGCGACCCCAGACCCACGACGACCGAGAGATGATGTGGACGTCGGAGACCTGTCTGCCCGACACCCTCGAGAGGCAGACAAGCTTGCGGCATCGCTGAACCGCCACAAGCCCTAGCCGGCGGCACGGACGGACGCCGCCGGCCAAGCTCGTTGGTACCAACGAAACGCTGGGAGCCAAGCTCACGACACTACCTTCGTCTGACGTCACGCCGCAGGAGAAGCGAACGTGTGCCGCCGCTTCTCCCCAGCTGTTGAGCAGCCTAGCTGCTGAGCAGCGCGGCGCTCCGCAGCCAATGGATCCTCCCTGCGGACCCGGACCAGGAGAAGCGAACGCTCGTCGCCGCTTCTCCCAAGCCGCTGAGCTCCGCCTGCCGCTCAGCAGCCACGCTCAGCGGCCCTGGAGCGCGCGAGCGGGGCTTCATATACTCCTCCGGCCGTAAGGAGGACGCACCATGCAACCGATGGAGCTACTGCGTGAACTCTCGGACGCTTTCGGTGTCTCGGGATTCGAGGATGAGGTCCGCGAGATTCTGCGCGCGCGCGTCTCGCCGTTCGTCGACAGCGTGACCGTCGACCCGCTCGGCAACCTCATCGCCCTACGAAAGGGCAAGGACAGCCGGGTCTTGATGCTCGACGCCCACATGGACGAGGTGGGATTCATCGTCAAGTGGGTCGACGACAAGGGGTACGTTCGGTTTGCCCCGCTTGGCGGGTGGGACGAACGCATCATCGGCGGCCACCGCGTCGTCTTGCGCACCCGCGCTGGAAAGAAGCGCCTCGGAGTCATCGGCTCGGCTCCTCCCCACATCCTGTCGGCCGAAGAACGTGCGAAGCCGATTCCGATCGACAAGATGTTTGTCGATGTCGGTGCAACCTCGCGCCAGGAGGCGTCGGACCTTGGGGTCGAAATCGGCGACCCGTTCACGATTCACTACCCGTTCGGCGAGATCGCCGAAGGCTACGTCACCGGGAAGGCGCTCGACGATCGCGCCGGATGCGCCGTCCTCATCGAGACGGCGCGGCGGTTGGCTGAGGAGGAGTTGCCGATGACGACGGCCTTCTCGTTCGCCTTCGGAGAGGAGTTGGGGCTGCGTGGCGCGACGACGGCGGCGTTCCGCATCGATCCAGCTTTCGCTCTTGCGGTGGAGGGAACCATCGGCGCCGACATGCCCGGCATCGCCGAGGAGAACCAGCCCACCCGCTTGGGGCGTGGACCTGCCGTGAGCGTCGCCGACCGCTCCATCGTCGTGTCGCCGAAGGTCGTACGGGCGCTGGAGAAGATCGCCGACGAGAACGGCATCCCGTATCAGTACAAGTTGCCGACCTACGGCAGCACGGACGCCGGCGCCATCCATCTCACGCGAGGCGGCGTCCTGTCCGGCATCGTGTCCGTTCCGTGCCGCTTCATCCACTCCCCCGTGTCGACGCTGCGGATGAACGACTTCGAGAACACCATCCGTCTCGTGACGTCGTTCGTCCGCTCGCTGCCGAAGTCGGTGCTGTAGAGGAAAGGGCGCTCAGGAGCGCGCCCCAGCTTTGAGCGACGCGATCGTCTCGGTGACGACCTCGGCGAGGCGGCGGATCCCCTCGTCAATCTGTTCCAGGGTGCACAAGGAGAAGGCCAGCCGCATGGTGTTCTGCCCATCGCCATCGACGTACGACGAGGCGCCGGGGACGTAGGCTACCTTGTGCGCAATCGCCCTCGGCAGCATCTCCTCGGCATCCACACTCTCGGGCAGCCACACCCAGACGAACAGGCCGCCGTCCGGGTTCGTCCAGCGCAAGCCCTCGTCGTTCGGCATGTACTTCGCGAGCGCGGCGACCATCGCCTCTTTCTTCGCTCGGTAGATCGGCCGGATCTCCGCCAAGTGGCGGTCAAGGCCATGCCTCTGCATGAAGCGCGCAGCGATCATCTGCGTGAGCTTCGACGTGCAGAGATCGGTCGGCTGCTTGACGCGCACGAGAACATCCATGAGATCTCCGCGAGCGACCATCACGGCAAGGCGAAGCCCGGCCGCCAGCACCTTGGAGAAGGTAAGGAGCATGATCGTGCGGCCCTCGTCGTCCATGCTGAAGATCGAGGGGATGGGCTCCCCCGAGAAACGCAAGTGCCCGTAGGGGTTGTCCTCGAAGATGAGAAGGTCGTAGGCGCGAGCAACTTCGAGAAGGCGCTGCCGCTTTTCGAGAGAAAGCGTTATGCCGCTTGGGTTCTGGAAGTCGGGGATCACGTAGATCCCCTTCATGCGCTTCCCTTCGCGTCGGGCGGCAACGATGCGCGACTCCAGCTCGTCGATGTCCATCCCGTCATCCTCGAGGGGAACGCCGATCTTCGTAATCTGAAAGAGGTTGAAGGCCTGAACCGCTCCGAGGTACGTCGGCAGGCCGCAGAAGACGACGTCCCCGGGGTCAAAGAATGCCTTACAGATCAGGTCGAGCCCCTGCTGGGACGCGCTCGTAACGAGCAAGTCGTTGAGCGTGACGTGAATGTCCTGGTCGCTGAGCCACTTGGCGACCTCCGTGCGAAGCGTCCGGCTCCCTTCGGTCGTCCCGTATTGGAGGACGTTGTGAGGTTCCTTGAGCAAGAGCTCCTGCGCGATGGCCGCCAACTCTTCGTGCGGGAAGGTCTCCGGCGCCGGGAGTCCGCCACCGAACGAGATGATGTCGGGCTGTTCCGTCAGCTTGAGAAGCTCCCGAATGGGCGATCGTTTCGCGCCGGCCGCGCGACTGGAGAAGTGGTGTCTCATCCAACGCTCCTTAGGTGTCGACTGAGGTCACAGGCCTGGGATTCTATGCAACGCGCAGAAGCTCTGTCAAAACACGGCCCCACGAAAGAGGTGCAGAAGGCTCGCCGCTACGAGCGTACCGAGAATCGCACCGGCGACGACATCGAACAGGTAGTGCTCGCGCAACACGACGCGCGATAGGCCGATCGTTGTGGCTCCGGCGTAGACGAGCGCCTGGGCGAAGGCGTACGGGTAGGCGATCGCGACGAGCCATGCAAGGCCAAACGACGTCGTCGCGTGGCCCGAAGGGAACGAGTACGTGTCGATGAGGCGGCCCCGCATGCCTTCCGGGGCGGCGTCCGGCCGTTCGCGGGAGAAGAGGGTCTTCAGGAGCCAAACGAGAATAAGGTTTGCGGCCGTGACGACGGCGCCGAAGAGCACGTTCCACCGGTCGACGGAGTCCCCGAAGGCGAGGAGGCCCAGCGCGAGCCCACCCCAGACGTATCCATCGCCGAGGTAGGTGGCGGTCACAAACACGCGCGGCAGCCGACGCACGAAACTGGCCTCGCTGATCGACAACATCGCTCGTTCGTCCCACTCGTGCACAACGTCGGCAACGGTATCGATACGATCGACGAACCGGCTCCAGACGGTCAAGCGTCTTCCCTTCTCTTGAGCGTCGGGAAGAGGATCACGTCGCGAATCGACGCAGCGTCAGTCACGAGCATCGCCAGCCGGTCGAGGCCTATGCCCATGCCGCCCGCCGGTGGCATGCCATGCTCCATCGCGAAGAGGAACTCCTCGTCAATGCGCAGCGCCTCCTCGTCTCCCACCGCGCGCAGCCGTTCCTGATCCTCGAACCGCTGGCGTTGGTCGACGGGGTCGTTGAGCTCCGTGAAGGCGTTGGCGATCTCCATGTTCATGACGAACAACTCGAAGCGCTCGGTTAGGTGGGGAGCATCCGCGCGCCGCTTGGCAAGCGGAGAGATCTCGACCGGGTAGTCCGTGATGAACGTGGGTTGGACGAGCGTCGGCTCGACGAACCGGTCGAACAGGTGGTCGATGAGCTGCGTGCGGAGCGCGCTCGGAAGGTCGATGCCCTTCTTCTTGGCCTCTGCCACGATCTCGTCCGCGGGAAGGGTGCCCAGTTCGAGACCGGTCGCTTCGGCAATGGCGTCGAGCATCGCGACGCGACGCCACGGCGGCGTGAAGTCGAGCGACTGTCCCTGATAGTCGATGACGAGCGAACCCACCGTTTCCTGCATCACAGAGCCGATGAGTGATTCGGCCAACCGCATCATGCCCTCGTAGTCCGTGTAGGCCTGATAGAGCTCGAGCATCGTGAACTCGGGATTGTGCTTCGTGGACACGCCCTCATTCCGGAAGCA
Source organism: uncultured bacterium (assembly GCA_903857865.1). Lineage (GTDB taxonomy): Bacteria > Bipolaricaulota > Bipolaricaulia > UBA7950 > UBA9294 > CAIOGO01. Next base: position 302,153 of record CAIOGO010000010.1, read on the forward strand.
CTTGCTGATTTCGTAGACGCGATCGATGCCGCCGATCAGCGCGCGCTTCAGGTAGAGCTCGAGGGCGATGCGCAGGTAGAAGTCCGTGTCCAGCGCGTTGTGGTGCGTGATGAACGGACGTGCCGCAGCCCCACCTGGAATCGGCTGCAGGATCGGTGTCTCGATCTCGACGTAGCCCGCGGCGTCGAGCCGCGTCCGCAGGGTGGCCATCATCCGCGCGCGGCGCACGAATCGTTCGCGGCTCCCGTCGTTGGCGAGCAGATCGAGCGAGCGGTGTCGGTATCGAAGCTCGACGTCCTTGAGGCCGTGCCACTTCTCCGGCAACGGCCGGACGGCCTTGGAGAGGAACGTCCACCCCTCGACGGCAATCGTCAATTCGCCGCGCTTGGTGCGGAACATCTCGCCGGAGACCGCAAGGAAATCGCCAACGTCGAGGTGGCAGAGGTCGTCGTAGGTCGCTTGCCCGACTCGATCGATCGACGCGTGCGCTTGGATCTTGCCGGTCCCATCGCGCACATCAAGGAAGGAGGCTTTCCCCATTTGCCGGAGCGCAACCAGCCGGCCGGCGACCGTCACGCGAGCGCCGCTGTGCTCGTCCGGGGCAAGAGCCCCATGCGCACCCAGCACGGCGGCGATGCGTTCGGTCGTCGGGACGCGGGCAGGAAACGGATCCATCCCGCGACGACGCAGATCCTCGAGCTTGTCGAGGCGCGCTTTCACGAGGTCGTCGGTCATGGCGCGGCCCTACCTACCGGTTGAGGGCAATGACGCGGAACCGCGACGCACCCCAGGGGAACTTCGCCGTGACGTGGTCGCCCTCCTTCTTGCCGAGCAGCAATCGGCCGACGGGCGAGGCAACGGAAATCTTGCCGTTCTCCAGATCGACCTCGGCCGGACTGACGAGCGTGAACGAGCCGCTCTCCTTCTGCGTCAGATCCTGAAGAATGAACCGCGTGCCGAGTCCGATCACGTCCTTCGCGATCGCGTCATCGGAGAGGATTTCGGCCCTTTCGAGAATGGACGTCAGGCGCCGCACTTCGCGCTCGTAGTACTCCTGTTGGCTCTGCAGGTACATGTACTCTTTGTTCTCGCGAAGGTCGCCGCCGTTCAACTTCGAGGCCTTGAGCTTCTCCGGAATCTCCTCGTAAAGGGTCTTCTCGGCTCGCTCAAGTTCCTGCTGCATCAGCGCGTGTCCTTCCTTGGTGAGGTAGATAACCTCCTGGTTCATGGGCGACCCTCCCTATCCATCGACTTCCTTACGCCGTCGCACAAGAGCTGCACGATCGACTCCACCGTCGCCTCTCGACACCCGGCCTGAGGCCGGACGATGATGTCCACGTTCGGCAAGCTCTGCGCGCAGCGACGGAACGCTTCGCGGATCCGTCGCTTCGCACGATTCCTCTCCACGGCCGAACCGTACCGGCGCGAGATCACGATCCCCAACCGCGGCCCCTTCTCGCTCGGCAGAACGTGAAGAGAGAGACACGTTCCCGTCGATACCCTGCCGCTTCGGAAGACGCGAAGGAAGTCCCTTTGTCTCTTGAGGCGCATCGTGACGGGAAAACGGCACTCACTGCCGCAAGACATAGGCGAACTATAGTGGCAAGCGCACTCTAGTTCAAGGTTTGCTCGTCGCGATTCCGTTTCCAGAGACGCCGCGGATACACTCGATCGGCCCATGAACGAACAGCGCGTCTACACCGTTTCGGAGCTCAACCGCGCCGCGCGCGGCCTCCTGGAGACCGAACTCGGCGACGTGTGGATGAAGGGCGAGGTCGCCGAGGTGACTCGTGCTCCCTCGGGGCACCTCTACTTCACGCTCACGGATTCCGAGGCGGAGATCGATGTCGTCCGTTTCCGCGGCCGCGCGCCCATTCTGGCGGCCCTCGAGCCGGGCATGGTGGTGCTCGCGTTCGGCCATGCGACCGTCTACGAACCGCGGGGAAGGTATCAGTTCGTCGCCACTCTCGTGCAGCCGGTGGGCGCGGGCCTCCTCCACGCAGCGTTCGAGCGGTTGAAGGAGAAGCTCCGCCAGGAGGGACTCTTCGACGTTTCCCACAAGCGGCCTCTGCCCGCCTTTCCTCGTCTCGTCG
>CAIOGO010000011.1 GCA_903857865.1 uncultured bacterium
CACCGTCATTCCGTGGCTCAGCCCCGCTCGCTGCAACGCCTCGCGCCGGTACCGGCGCCCCCAGCCCAGCGCCATTGGTCCCTCGATCCGGTCGTAGTCGCGCGCGGCCGAGTCGAAGAGCCGGCGGACGAACCGCGGCCTCTCGTCATCGTTGTCGTAGTAACGACCGAGGGTCGGATGCGGCGGCAATGCGACCCCAGATGCCGGTTGTTGTCCGTCTTCCATCGTGGAATTCTACCAGCGCCCCCAAATGGGATACCGAGTGATACTAAATTGCCTTCAAAGGTATCTGTGTGATCCAAGGGAAGCCGGTTGTGCGTTGGACGCGAGGTGGGTCGGCTTCCAAGGCGGCGAGGCCGGTCACGAGCTGGCCTTCGACAGCGTCCATCGTGTCGAAGACCAGGTTGGCGAAGGATTGCTCGCGGAGGAGATCCCAGACGTGTTCGGTGGGGTTGAGCTCAGGGCTATACGGCGGGAGTGCGGCAAGGCGCATGTTTTCGGGGACGACGACATCGTGGGCCGTGTGCCAGCCGGCGCCGTCAAGCAGCATGAGGATGAATTCGGAAGGGTGGCGCCGAGCCACTTCGGTGAGGAAGAACGACATGGTCTCGGCATCGACGGTGGGGAGGATGAGACTGTCGAGGACGCCATCGTGGGGGCTGACTGCTGCGAAGGCATAGGTGTACTCGCGCACGATGCGGCGGCCGACAATCGGACGGATGCCAGCGGGCGCCCAGCAGCGTCGTGGGTCGTTGATCCGACCGAAACGGGCTTCGTCCTCGAACATCAGTCGAACGGATCGGCCGATCCTGGCTTGACGGTCTATTTCGTGCGCGATGACCTCGGGGAGTTTTTTTTGAACGCCTCCTGAGCGCTGGGATCTCCCTTGGGATGTCGAGGACGGGGTGCGATCTTGCGCCAGCCGTGCCGCGCCAGCATGCGATACACCGTGGACTTGGGCACCGTGTGACCGACCCGCTGCTCGTAGGCAGCCTTGATCTCACCGACGACCAGGATCCCGCCTCGTTCGGCCTGCTCAAGAAAACCCTCTAAGAATGCTTCTTCTTCGTCGGGCCGCAGGTAGCTATGTCGCCGTCCTCCCCGGCCGGCGCCCACCAGGATCTCTTCGCCGTGCCGCAGGTACCGCGAGTGCCAGGCGCGAACCGTGTTGGGCGACCACCCGACCGCGACGGCAATCTCCTGGCTGGAGAGCCCCAAGCTGGCCCGCAGCCACACGCACTGCACCCGGCGAAAATCCGCCTTCGTCCTCGTCCGGCCCAGCAGTGCCCCGACCCGCTCGATCGCGTCCCCCGACAACACCGTCGGCTTTCGCATGCTTTCCCCCTTTCTTCAAACACCGGGGGAAACATACCATAAGGATACATATGAACGCAACTACGTATCAGGCGATTCCCCCAGGGGTCGAGCCTCGGTTCCAGCTCATCCGGTAGGCGCAGCACTCGTCGCCGCGAACTCGGCACTCCTTGCCGCCAACATGGGGTCCCTCGCCCCGACTCCGGCGAGCGTTTCCTTGTGCCGTCGAGGACTGCCTTCTGCCTCACCTGGGCGGGGCTGAAGGCGTTCGAGCCGGGGCATCTCGCAGCGGAATGGTGAAAGCCCAG
>CAIOGO010000012.1 GCA_903857865.1 uncultured bacterium
ATGCTGGTGTCGGTCGCGGAGCGGACGCGAGAGATCGGCATTCGCCTCGCAATCGGGGCTCGCGGCTCGGACGTCCTGATCCAGTTTCTCGTCGAGAGCATCGTGATGGGCATTCTCGGCGGCGTGGCCGGTCTCGTTGTCGGCTTCACGAGCGCGAAGGTGCTGGCGCACTTCACGGGATGGGAAACGGTGATCTCGCCCCTCGTAATGATTGTCGCGGTCGGCTTTTCGGGTGCGGTGGGGGTCTTCTTTGGCTACTACCCGGCGCGGAAGGCGGCGGCGCTGAATCCGATCGAGGCCTTGAGGTACGAGTGATCCAGGCTCGCGGGGCGAATACGGTCACACCGCTGGCTGCAACCGTGACACGGAGGAAGAGAACGTGAAAAGAGAAATCCAACCCAGTGCGGTCGGCGTTCCGCCGCTCCCCGAGCGCCGGCCCTCCGCGGGCGAGAAAACGCGTGTGGTGCGCTTCGCGGTATCGCCCGCGACGATGATACAGGTCATCCTCGTTTTGGCCTGCATGTGTCTGCTGATCCGGCTTTGGCCGGTCTTTCTGGTGCTTGTCGTCGCTCTCCTCATCGTCGGAACGATGAGCCCGGCCGTCAGCTGGATGGAGGAGCGGCGAGTCAAGCGCGGCCTGGGGATCGCCATCGTCTTCACACTCCTCTTCGTCGTCGCGACTCTCGCCGTGACGCTGACGATCCCGTCGCTGGTGGCGCAGGCCTCAGCGCTGGTCGAGCAGTGGCCCGCGTTTCGCGCACACCTTGCGGATTATCTTGCCCGCTCCAACCTCACAGAACCGCTCGCGGACTGGCTGCGGAACTTCAAGTACGTGGTTTCCTCGAGTGCCATCAGCGAAACGGCCTTCGCCTTCTCGATGCGCCTCTTCGAGATCGTCGCGTACGGTGCGAGCGCCATCTTTCTCGCGCTCTATATCATGATCGACCGCGACCGGCTTCGTGGCGGGCTTTTCGCGGTCGTCCCTCGCTCGCACCATATCCGCCTCGCCCGCGTCATGATGAATCTGGAGATGATCGTCGGCGCTTACATCCGCGGGCAGCTGGTCACGTGCCTGCTCATTGCGGTCTTTTCGTTCGTCCTCCTGGTGGCGTGCGGCGTGCCAAACGCGATGGCGCTTGCTGTGTTTGCGGGCGTCGCGGATGTCCTGCCGTACATCGGCGCCTTCCTCTCGATAGGACCGATGGTTCTTGCGGCGCTGGCGCGCGGCCCGGTCGTCGTGGCCGTCGTCCTGTTGATCATGCTCGCGTACGAGGAGTTCGAGAGCCGCGTGCTCGTTCCCCGCATTTATGGAAAGGCGCTGCGACTTCCGGCGTCCGTCGTGCTCTTCGCGCTCCTTGCGGGCGGGACGCTGATGGGGATCATCGGCGCGCTCCTCGCGCTCCCTGTCGCAGCGACGGTCATGATGCTCATCGAGGAGCTTCGCGTCGAGCTTCCGGGTCAGCAGGAGCAGGTCGCAGATGTGGAACAGCGCGTCGGGGACGAGCGCGCGGAGGAAGAGTACGAG
>CAIOGO010000013.1 GCA_903857865.1 uncultured bacterium
AGGTTGATGCCAACGTCTTTCGTCTCCACATGCCCGAGGGGGACACCCTTCCGACTGATGTTGAAGTCGGGCGCGCCGCAGGCGATGCGGCGGGGTTCGTTCGTGGCGTCAATATCCTTGCCGCACCCTTCAAGAAGCGCTTCCAGAGCGGGGCGGTGGGTGTGTTCGGTGGAGTCGCCTTTGTCGAGGTTCTTGCGTATCTCTCTGATGTAGTCAGCAACGGCACTCATTCTCCATCTCTCCCGAGCGAACGATGGCTAGTGTGCAGGTTTGCCGCGTAGCACGCCGACGTCCACCTGGCCCACCATAGCTTTCCCACCTTTCTTCTCCTCTTGTTGTGGCGCTGTGCACAGAAACGCAGAACCTAGCGCGAGCCTACAGCCATGCGGGCATTCGCAGCAAGCGCGTCTGTGGAAGGGAGTCTCCGGACTCAGTCCGGTGAGCCGCCCTGCAGGGCCAGAGGACTCAGCACAGATGCACCGCCTCAAGACTAGCCCTGCCGCCCGCAGCAGGCCTTTGCCTGCAACGCGAACGGGATGCGTCATTGCTGGACCCCACTGGACAACGACAACGACCGGTCAAGCTTGCCATAGGCCTTGAGTAACCTGAGCGAGTCGCGGCCATCGATCAGGCAGTAGCGGCGTGGGCGCGAAGGTTGAACTGCGAAGGCTCGAAGGGTTGCGCGAACTGGTGGCGCAATGTCATGACAATGCTGCACGAAGAGGACGTCAGCGGGCTCCTGAGCTAGGCGAAAGATCTGATCGTTGTTCTTGCCAAGGTGATTGAGGCCCATTGGGCCAAACTTTGCCGGACCCTTCAGGAGAAACGCTGCTGACACGCGCCTACCTTGAAGGTGCAGGTGGGCCGTGTAGAGATCTGACATCTCGCCGCCCCAATCCACGGCCGCGGTGCCACCAAGGATCTCAGCAAGGCAGGCTTTGAATGCCTTCTCAGAGACATTGTGGAGCACGTCGGCCTCCTGCTGAGAGGGGAGCGGAATCTTGGTGACTTCCGCGAACTCATCGAAGTCCTCGAGGAACTGCTCGTAGAACTCCATCCCGAACCAGACCACCCGATTCGACCACGCCACGTCGTCGCTCTCAAGCCAAGGGAGCCCCATGATGAGTGGCCGAAAGGTCAGAATCGAGCTGCGAGCCTGGTGCAACACGGCGATGATCGAAACGTGGGTGCCCTGATGAAGGTAAGACCGGAACGTGTCTGAACTGATGTGATCCGTTCCGAACTCGAGGACTGCTTGCGCGCCGTCGAAACCTGCGACTGGAATAGGGACAGTTGCCCTGGGCGTTTCGTAGAGGTTCGTGATCGGGTTCAGGTACTCCGTCGAACAGAACAGCCGCCCTCTTCCCTGGCCCAACAGTTCGCGCAGGCTCGGGGCGGGCAGGGCCTCACATAGGTCCAGGGCCGTTCTCGCATAGACGTGGCTGATCTGGGTAGTGCGTAGCCAGTCTGGCGCAGACGGCAAGAGTGCGATTCGGCGGTTGATCTCGGCCGCGCCGGCCTCGCCAAGCACAGTCTCGACCAGGCGATGGTTGACGAAACCCGGGTCGATGTAGTGCCTTGTGGGCCGAGCCCGTTCCTCGGGAGAGAGCTGCTCGCGTATCATCGACCTCCGTGGACGCGACCTGACGCCTGGTTGCAGCGCCTGCCGCTGCAATCAGTTGCTCTGGGCGTCACTCTGTGTTACGGCTCACCCGCCTCTGGGTCATCCTGATCGACAATATCTGGGAGGATGGTCGCGAGATCTCCATCAACGTTGAGCCCATACGCCGCGGCTAGCCGAGCGACGTGGATGCCAAAGACTCCCCGCAGTTCGCCCAGTGCTCCGTTGAACTCCCAGCTTGCCCAGTGACCTCGATGCGCGCCGAACACGATGATCTCCGGCCGAGCGCCAACGGTATTCATGAACTTGCGGCAGGCCGCGCGGAGCGCGCGGAGGGAATCAGCGAGTTCAGTACTACCGCCTAGCGACTGGAGTTCCGTGGTGAGGAGCCGCCGAATCTCAAGGACCGATTGAACGCAGTGATCCGGCACTTCCATTTCGGAGGGGACGAAGAGAACGCGTCGGTCCTCGAGGAAGGCGACCACTCGCTGAGCGACCTGGACATGCGATTCCGGAGGGTTCCATGACACCCCGAATACCGGTGAACTCAGCCCAGTGAGGCGTGCTAGGACTTCCTTGAACCGCATCGGCTCAACCTCCCGTCCACATAACGCTGATCAAGTTCGGTACGCAGCACACCGACCCCCGCGTACCTGATTCCCTACTTCCTGTCTCCCCACTCCTGTTGTTGTGGCGCTGCGCACTGAAACGCAGAACCTAGAGCGAGCCTACAGCCATGCGGGCACTTGCAACAAGCAGGCGCGTCTGTGGAAGGGGAGTCTCCAGACTCAGTCCGGTGAACCGCCCCGTGGGGCCAAAGGGCTCAGCACAGATGCATCGCCTCAAGACTCGCCCCGCCGCCCGCAGCAGGCCTTTGCCTGCAACGTCAACGGGATGCGTCGTTGCAGGATTTGCTCCCGCCGCTCAGCGCCGCTGCCCGGCGAGCTACGGTGTAAAGAATCCTTGACACTCGTGCGGAGGCGCGTACACTGTAAAGAATCCTTTACATTCGGAGAAGCCGATGCGACTCGAGAATCGCGTGCGAGAAGTGCGCAATGGGCGAGACCTGACACAGGAAGAACTGGCGCGGTTGGTGGGAGTCACACGGCAGACGATCATCGCGGTCGAGAAGGGTGGCTACGAGCCCTCGGTTCGGCTCGCGCTGGTCCTCGCTTCGTCATTGGCGGTGTCCGTGGACGAGCTTTTCTGGTTGGGAGAAGAGAGGGAGGACAGCTGATGTGAGAATACCCTACGTTGTTTCGAGAGCCGTCGTCGCCGCGGTCTTGGCTGTCGCGCTGTACTTCGGCGGGCTGCCTTGGTGGAGTGCCGTCCTCGCGGGAGGACTTGCCCTCGCGTACTTCCTCTGGGCGCCCGGATCGGGGTGGTACGTCGTTCGAGAGAAGGGTGGAGCGACGCCGCTCCGTCGAGACGAACGGTCGCAGACAGTCACCGACAAGTCAGCTCGGAATGCTTTCGTCGTCACAGTCCTTGCCGTCGCCGCTCTCACCATGGTCTACGGACGAGTTCTCGAGGATTCGGTTCCCGTCTCGGCGCTCGTAGGCGTCCTCGGGCTTGCCGCCCTTACCTACGCGCTCTCGGATCTGTTCCTACGGCGCACGGCCTAGCGGGCTCGGGAGCGCTTTCCTCGAAGCGTTGGGGCACGAAGAGGCTATCCCGTTGGGTCGAAGTTCTCCTGCCACTCGATCTGGCCGTCGATGACGGTCGTCAAGACGTGGATTTCGGACAGCCCCGAGGTCGGTGTCGTCAGAGGGTCGCCGGAGAGCACGACGAGGTCGGCCAGCTTCCCCGGTTCGAGCGTGCCGAGATTGGCCTCGAGGTGCAGGGCGCGCGCGGCCTCGATGGTCATTGCACGGAGGGCGTCCCAGGCCGAGAGAATCTGCCCTGCGGCCAGAGGTGCACACGGTTCCCACGAAGCGTAGGCGGGGCTTGCGTTCGTCGGCGAAATCAGGTTTGCGAGGCGAAACATCGGGTTGAGGCCGCCCGTATCGCACCACGGCCAGTCGCTGCCCGCAGCGACGCGTGCGCCGGACGCGACGAGGTCGCCCCAGCGACGGACGATGCCTGCGTACGATGCCGGGAGCATGTCGTTGTAGGTGTCGACGAAGCAGGCGTTGATTGGCTCCACGACGGCCGTCGCTCCTAGGGAAGCGTAGAGCGGGAGGAGGTTGTCGCGCACGAACAGGTCATGGAGGATGAGCGGGCGCAGGGTCCTTGCCGCTTCGCCAGCCTGTTCGAGCGCGCGCAACGCGGCCTCCACGCCGGCATCCCCGATTGCGTGCATGGCGACCGGGAAGCCGGCGGCTGCCGCTTCGCGAATGACCGCAGCAAGCGCGTCCACCGAGAAGAGGGGCCAATCGTCTCCATACCAAAACGCGCCGGCCGGCGAAAGGAGCGGACGCAGCTCGTCGCCGAACGAAATGGCCGCCCTCTCACTGCCGCACGACGAGCGTTCGACGAACACCTTGATTCCGGCGATGGAGAGTCTTGGCGCGATCTCGGCGAACGGCGTCATGCCAAGGTACCACGGACCGAGTGCACTGCCGCAGAGGTTGTTGTAGGCAAGGAAGAGACGCGCCCGCACACGGACCTCGCCTCGCTCGGCCATGCCCTTGTACCGTTCCAGGTCCCCCGGCTCGACGACCATCTCCGCCGCGGCCGTGACTCCGTAGGACAAGGCCAACGTCTGCGCTTCGGTCGGGGACAGACTCTCCCTCCCGCAGTCGCGCAGGAGATGAGCGTGCGCGTCGATGAAGCCGGGGAGCACTGTCCGACCAGCGAGGTCGACGATCGTCGTGTTAGATCCCGCGAGCAAGAGGATCTCCTCGTCGGTGCCGACAGCGAGGATGCGGTCTTCGGCGATGGCGACTGCTTCATAGACCGCGCCCGGGTCTGTCATCGGGAGGACCGTTCCGCCGTGGAGGATGAAAGTGGCCGAGTCGGACGCGTGGGCTGCGACGGCCGTCACCGCGGCCAGACAGATGACTGCTACGATCGGGCGTGTGCGCTCCGCCATAGCGCGGATCGTAGTCCAGCAAGTGTGCCGGACACAACGCGATCGGCCGCCCCGGCGGAGATGGGCGGCGGGTCAGAACCGTAGCTCCGCGCAGGTCTTTGTGTTGGGCTTCACGAGCCTCTCCGCCTCCCTTATGATCTCCTCCAAGGAGGGCTGGCGGATGAAGAGAGTCGTGGCGTTCACTCTGCTTGTCGTCCTGGCCGTTGGCTTGCTCTGCCTCGGAGCATCTGAGACGCTGACCAATCGCACCGGTAAGACCGCCTCCGGCGTTGTCATCACTTTCTCTGAGTCCGTTCGCATCTCAAGCTACAACGAGTCCATATTCCCCAATCAGAGCCCCTCTGGGCGTGCTGACCAGTTCACCTTCAGTGGAGGGACGCTGGCCAACGGAAGTCGCTTCAAGGTGACGTGGTCGCCGAACAGCGCTGAGATCGTGAGCGAACACTGGGTCACAACGGTCGGCGGTTCCGTCGAAGCGCCGATAGCGGGCCCCTGCTCGCTGTGTGATGATTTCGGGGGAACCCAGCTCGACACATGCAAGTGGGCAGACACGAGTGGGATGTGGCGAGGAGCACGCGTATCCCAAGACGGCGCGCTCATTCTCTCCACTAGTGGCGACTACGACTACTCCGATCCGCAAGTGACCGGGCAGTACCAACTCCTTGGGGATTTCTCAATCGAAGTCTCGTGGCGAATCACAGCCGGTTGGCAGGCCGCGATCAGGCCAGCAGGAGCCGGTGTGCACTCCGACGGTGCAGCTGTTTGCCTGTACGTGAACCAAGCTACGTGGGTCCAGATCAGCCGCACCAGGCATCCGGACCGCGAGACAGTTGAGGCCTACGCGTCCACAGGAGGCCTACTGGGAAGCGTTCCTTGCAGCGCCACAACGGGCGCTTTTCGCGTAGTGAGAGAGACAGGCCGAGTCAGCTTCTACTACAACGTCGGTCAAGGCTGGCAATACCTGTGCTCCGCATCCTCCTTCCCTGCGGCTGCCTACCCTCGTCTCTCCGCCGTCAGCGCACAGTCTCATCATGCATTCGTGACGGAATTCGACGACTTCAGGCTCGTTGAAGGCGCCACCTCCTATGTGGCTCTTGACTGGGTCGATAGCTTCGTGCCCAGCGCTGACTTCATGGTTGGAGCAGCCATCGAGACACTCCTCGGGAAGCGTGTGTGGGATCAGTTCTGGAGAGACCTCGATCCGCTGCAGGTGATGAAGGACAACGGCCTGACCTGGATACGGACACCTGTACAGATGAGAAGCTCCGAGTACCTTCGAAATACGCCATACTCGCAATGGCCGAGCCTGCCATGGCGCTCTGAATACTGGTGCTCTCTGGAATGGGCCGAGCGGATCTTACGTGAGGGCGCTGACCATGGACTCAGGTTGAACCTTCAGCTAGTCCTGAGCGATCAGACAGCCCACAGGCGAATCCAAGAAGCCCCGGCGGAATGGAAGGGGCTCAGTCTCGAGAGGACCGCCGACCTACTAGAGCAGTACGGCTACGACACGGCGCGCTACTTCAAGGAGAGGGGGATCCCGATTGAGATCTATGATGTCGGGAACGAGATCGAACTCGGCATTCTCAACTTCCGACCCGGCGAACGCATCAGCGTGCCTGCTGGCGTCGACCCTAACCAAGACGATTCCTGGATGAGGGAGAACGTGTGGAAGCCCGAGGCCTTCCTGCTGAAGCACGCCATTGCGGGGATCAAGCGTGCGAACCCGAGCGTCAAGATCACCCTGCACATTGCCGCTTGTTTCGACCTCTATCCCAACCAGGCCTACCCGTTCTTCAAGGCCATGACGGACTTCGGTGTAGAGTTCGACTATGCAGGCCTCTCGCTGACGTATCCCACCATCGACAGCGATTGGCCAGCGAACCGGTACTCCTCCAAGTGCTGGTGGCGACACATCCTAGCGACCGTCGATGCCGTCACCTCGCTCGGCAAGAGGGTGATGATCTCGGAAGGGAGCTACCCGAATGACCCGACCGGCGTTCAGCAATCCCCAATGCCCGACTACCCTTACACTCCGAAAGGCCAGGCGGCTTGGGTTCACGACGTACTCCGCTTCGCGCGGAATGCCTCGAACGTGCTGGGCTTCTTCTACTGGGACGTCGACCTCTTCCCAGGCATCTTCCATGAGACGACAGTGACCCCGGAAGAGCACTACGGGCTCTTCGGAAGTGACTCGCAGATCTTCCCAGCCATGCGAGAGTTCAACGCGAACCTCAGCAGCGCTTCCCCGACAGACCACCGCAATGCGATCCCTGGCCAGGAGGGGGAACTTGCCGGAAACGACTTCCCTCTACCCGTTCTAGAGACAGTTCCTGCCGCTTTCGTGAGTTCCACGGCGTCATTACCCGAAGCGACGGAGCTGCAGCAGTCAGTCCAGACCGCACAGGTGACGTCCAACGCAGTGCGAGTCACCCTAGGGCAGGGCTTGCATGGCGCAGAAGACTGGAACGGCAAGGTCCTCGTAAGCGACTGGTGGACGAATCTGCTCTACGCTGTGGATCTCACAACTAGGTCGGCCCAGATGATCCGGGTGCTTTCGTATCACATCCGCGATATCGCGGTCGATGGGGATGTTCTGTACACGTCGTTGACGCTCGATCGAACCGGAGTGGTACGCTACGGTCTCGCCTCCGGCGGAGCGGACGCTGTCCGCTTCGGGACAGCTTTGGGTTTCACTGACCCCGAACTGCGCGGCATCGAGGTGGATGGGGATACGCTCTACCTCCTCGGCATAGGGGGCAGCGGACAGCAGCTCGTCGTCTGCAATCTTGCGAACGGCACCCTGGAGTCTACGTTCGTCATACCCCCCGAGTACCAGAGGAGCAACCTCTCCGGGCTTGAGGCTTACGACGGCCACCTCTACACCCTGGACTGTGGCGGCGGGGTGATCTTCTCACTCGATCTGACGTCAGAGGGCCTGCGCATGCGCCCGTTCCTCGATCTCGGATCTTGCGTTCCACCGAGAGAAAGGGGAAGCGGCGGGTTCTGCGGTTTTGATTTCGGCGCAACTCAGATCTATGTGACGTCGATGGACAGGGATGGGACTGCATCGTATCTCCATGTCTTGGGTTACCCTGCGCCATAGCTACTTGGCCACTGCCACGACCGAGATCGGCTGCGGTGCCAGGATGGTCGAGTGCGGTACTCCCGGGTGTGATATCGCCGCACTGAAGAGACGCTGGCGAGACCGCGAGCCAATCCAGGCCAGCTTTCGCGACACCGACTACCACTCTGCCACGGTCACGCGCGTTCTGCGTTCAGTCCCTCAGGCTCCAAAGCGACCGGCTGTCTCTTCCTATCTGGACGGCCGCGTTCCGGGATCGGTTACTCAGGCTCTCCAGATCCACTCACAAGAGCCTCTTCGCCCGGGCAGCGCACGATCGCTGGACGCTTCACGCGCCTCTCTGCGTCCCCTATGATCTCCTCCAAGGAGGGCTAGCAGATGAAGAGGCTTGTCGCGATCTGGCTGGCGGGGCTACTGGTGTGTGCCTTGTGCTTCCTCGGCGGGACAGGGGCAGGTAGCGCTACGGGAGCCCCACCTGCGAGCGATATCCCTGTAGTCACAGGTGATCTCCTCAACCCGCTCTACTTTGCCCACGGGGCGTACGTAATGCAGGGTGTGTCGGATCACGAGAAGGCCTTCGCGCTCCCGCTAGGAGGCATCCCTGAACTGGCCTTCCTGCCAACCGTCACCGGCATCGATCCGGCGAGCGTGACCTGGAGCCTCCAGATCAGCCATCCGGAAGGTATCGGCGCTGAGATCGCCGATGGCACCCTCTACATCTGGGGCGACAGCACGTCGTGGGCGGGCTACGGCGCAGTGACGCTGGCCGCAACTGAAGGCGGCACAACGGCTTCAGTCACGATCCCCGTGACCGTCTTCCGTGCTGACAAGACCCTTGTCAATTCCGAAGGCAACAAGGACTACTTCGTCCCCTGGTCGCCGCAGCTCGACATCAACCGGGTGCTCTCCGTCGAAGAGCACATGCGCGTGTACAACAAGGACGAAGGCGCACTGGATCGAACAATCCGTTGGTCGACGTGGAGGAAGATGGAGTATATGCGCGGAGCTGTCCTCTTCGGCCCGTGGAACTGGCAGACAATGCCGAGCTGGACCCCCGCCGCATGGCGGCTCTCCATGGACAACACGCTGCTCGAGCTGAAGGCTCTTGGCTGTGACGCCGCGAGCATTTGGCAGAACTACGTCATGGAAACGCAGGACGCAGCCGTGCCCTCCGCGCTCTATGACCGTTGCGATCCAGGTGGCGTCACACTTACCGCGGAGGAGTTGGGCTACATCGTTGACGAGGCCCATAGACTCGGGTTCACTGTTCTGATTGCGCCAACCGTTCACGAGCAACCTGGACAAGATCGGTGCGACTTCCATCCCCCGTCTCTCGACGTCTGGTTTCAGGCACTTTCAGACATCGGACGCTGGAACGCCACTGTCGCGTTTCAGACAGGGGCAGATGTCTTTGTCGCGTTTCACAACATGGGCCTTGCGACCTCCATCCGCAAGGGGAGGCTCACATGGGAGCGCTGGAACAAGGGGATGATTGATGTAGTCGCTTCTGCACGTGACTGCTACCCGGGGCCGGTGGCGCACTTGCCCGGCAGCCTGCAGGTGGCCGAGTACTACAACTACCGAGACATGGCGCCACTGTTCGAGGCCGTCGATATCATAGGAGGTAACAGCAATTTCGCTTTCCTCCCGGTTGACTCTAGCCCTACGGTTGAGGAGCTGAAGGCTCTGATTTCCGAGCGCATACGTACTCTAATCGAGCCAGGGAGTCGCATGTTCTCCAAGCCGATGCTCATGAACGAGGGCTTCATGGGGAGTTTCGATGGTGCCGTTCGCGATTTCGACTTCACGGGCACCTTGGGGGCGGTCTACGACGGTGAAGAGCAGGCCACGTGGTATGAGGCGTACTTCCAGAGCGTGAAGAGCTTCCCATTCATCTATGGCTTTGGCTGGGCACCTTGGGATCTGTCTCCTGGGCGTGGCGGGGTTGGTGACGTCAACGCCACGCCGAGGCTGAAGCCCGCTGAGCGCATCATCGAAGCAGCGTACCGTGTGCAGGTTGTCGCCCGCCCGGTGATGCTGGATGGCGACATGTCAGAGTGGCAGGCCGTCGCTCCTGTCTTCCAGGGGCAAACGCCAGCAACACAAGTGGCGCTGTCGAGTGTGAGGACTGTGACGGATGACCTCTATCAGTACATCCAGGTCGAGGTCAATGCCCCCATCACGCCCCCACTTCAGGTCAACATCCTCATCGATCAGAACCGCGACGGAGTCGCTGAGTTCCCACTTGCCGTTTCATCAGGAGAAGGGAAGTCGTGGGCTACCCTCTTCGCCGACATGACTTGGAGCAGCATACGCGGGCTGTGCGATGTCATGCCGTCACCTAGTGGCAGCACCTTCGAATTGAGGATCCCGCGCATCTTCATCGGCGAGAGAGCAGCGCCGGCCATGCGCGTCGAGCTCGTCGATCTGAGTACTCACCGTACGCTCTCCGCAACGAACTGGCTTGCCGAGGGCCTGGCCAGCGAACAGGCGACGATTCCGACACCCATGGCCAACTCGGTGTGGCTTGTATTGACTCAGTTCGGCGGGCACACAACTGCGCCCGTGGAGGTGATCTCCGGTAATCGATCCATCTGTGGGCGCTACGCGGGCGATGGGAGCTATACCGCATACCTTCGCACAGACCCGTCTCTGCTCCGGCTGGTAGGGGGGCACTCATATCGGGTCTCATTTGACTACCGAGTCCTCATTTCGAACGCGAAAGGCTTCGAGACCCTCTTCTACTCGCCACAGGGAAGCAACGAGGGCAAATGGCTAGCGTCCAAGACCGTCTACGGCCCTGACGGTAGCTCAGGTACCGCAACACTCACTGCAACGCTTCTCAACTACCCTGACTACGAGGTCCGTTGGAACATCGTTGCCACCGGGGCAATCGTCATAGACAACATCGTGCTTACGGATGTCGCAATGGGCGCAACGGTGGCGACCGAGGACGCTGAGAAGTGACGTACCGATGGAAGAAGTCACGGATGAACGCACGTAGCGTCCGTCTCGCGCTGGAACTGCTCTTGGCCGCTTTGCTTTGCCTCGGCGCTACCCCAACCACGAGCAAGTCGATGGGGTTCGCGACGACCACTGACACTCCGACCGTCACCGGCGACATTCTCAACCCGGCGTACTTCGCTCACGCGGCGTACGTCACGCAGGGCGTGAGCGATCGCGCCAAGGTCTTCTCCCTGCCGCTAAGAGGCGTCCCTGAACTGGACTTCCTCCCAACGGCCTCTGGCATCGAACCGGCGAGCGTGATATGGAGTGTCGAGATCAGCCATCCGGAAGGCATCGGCGCCGAGATCGCCGGTGGTACCCTCTTCATCTGGGGCAACAACGCGGCGTGGGCGGGATACGGCGCCGTCACCCTAACTGCGGCCTCGGGCAATGCGTCGGGCTCCGTCACCATCCCCGCGACTGTATTCCGCTCTGACAAGACTCTGGTCAATTCCGAAGGCAAGAAGGACTACTTCGTCCCCTGGTCGCCGCAGCTCGACATCAACCGGATCCTCTCCGTTGAAGAGCACATGAGGAAGTACAACAAGGATCAGGGGAACCTCGATCGAAGTGCCCAGTGGTCGCGCTGGAAGCGGATGGCGCCGTTGCGAGACGTCGAGATCATCAAGTGGGCCAACGCCGAGGCAACCGCGGGTCGGTGGACTCGGCTAAGCCAGTTTGCTCTCGTCGACGTTCTCCTGGGAGAGCTCCAGCGGCTGGGAGTGCAGACCATCCGAGTACCAGACGCGCTCTACCTTCCAACAGTCTCGGGCAGCGAGATTCGCCCAGTCTATGACCATTGGAACTCCGGGCCATCAAGAACCGCCGAAGAGACGACCTATGTGGTAGACGAGGCGCACCGACTGGGGATGGCGGTCATGCTAAGCAATTGGATTGGTGTCGATGCGGGTGCTACTGGAGTCGCAATGGAGAGCTGGCAGGCAAGTCCGACTGACCCGAACGCGTTCTGGGACAACTACGAGCGAGTTACGCTCGCAGCGATCAAGCAGTGGACGAGCCTTGGAGCAGACATCGTAAGCATCGGGAATGCGGTCGAGTACATAGGCCCCAACACCGCCTCAAGTAGGAGCCTCACGAACGACAGACTGATGGAACTGGCGGCTGCTTCCAGGGCACTCTATCCGGGGCCACTAGGCTACATCGGAGGAGGTCCCTGGCCCGGCAACTTTCCTCCCTGGAGCAGCCTTCTGGGGGCTCCCTTTTGGGCCTCTGTGGACATTGTTAGTGTTGGTATCTCACTTAACCAACTCGATCCGCTTTCCCCCTCTTTGGCCACGGACGCTCGCATTCTCACGCGATGGCACGACTGGATCGATGAGTACTTCGGACCGTTCCAGCAGAGGTTGAACAAGCCCTTCGTCGCAAACGAGAATGGATGCGGACCCGTTGAGGGGGCCCTCGTGTGGGGCGCCTACTACAGGATCCCGGAGAACCCGGTGATCGATCTATCACAGATGGCTCGCTACTACATCCTGCAGAATGAGGCGTTCCGCGACATGAATGGCTACTACGGCCCCGGCTGGTTCGCCTTCGCCTTCGACCCAGGCCTTCCAGGAGGCGTGCGAGACCCTGATTGGAACGCCAGGCTGAAGGTGGAGGATGTGATTCGCGAGGTGTTCGACGGCCCCCCAGATACAGAGACGATCCACATCGACGGGAGTGTCGACGACTGGCCCGCGGCCGCACTCTTGGCGCGCGACCCGCGAGGCGACGTCGGCGGCAGCGGCAGAGACGATCTGCTCGCGCTCCACGGCGCGGAGAGCGACTTCTATTACTACATTCGCCTCGACTACGCTCAGCCCCCAACTGGGTATCTGGCCATTGGGCTCGACACAGATGCCGACGGATCACCAGAAGTGGCCATCGTGTGCAACAATCGCTGGACGCCAAACCACCGCTGGACGGCCTCGTTGGAGACGCCGGCCTACAACCCCAGCGACTGGATTGGGGTGGGAGACATTGTCGATGCCGGTCCCAGTCTGGAGATGCGCATAGCCAAGAGGTATCTCCCGTCTGTTCGCGGACGCATCGCGATCTGCAGCGTGCAGGACTACGACGAGGCGAATGGGAACGTGTGGGCAATCGTCTCCGATGAGATGCACGGCGTGTTTGAAATCCCACGACTGCCATAGGGGGCTACCTCGACACTTCACGAGCCTCCCTGCCTCCCCTATGATCTCGTCCAGGGAGGCCTGGGATATGAAGAGGCTCGCTGTTGTGTCGTTGTCGGGACTGCTGCTCGTCGCTTTGTCTTTGCTCGGCGCACCCGAGACGGCCGCGACCAAGCCGGTGGGATTCGCAACGACCACTGCCACTCCTACGGTGACGGGAGAGTTGCTCAATCCGGCGTACTTCGCTCACGCGGCGTACGTGATGCAGGGCGTGAGCGATCCTGCCAAGGTCTTTGCGCTGCCGCTGCTCGGAGTCCCCGGACTCAGCTTCTCACCCACCGCTTCCCGTATCGATCCGGCAAGCGTGACCTGGAGCCTCCAGATTAGCCACCCGGAAGGCATCGGCGCTGAGATCGCCGATGACACCCTCTACATCTGGGGCAACAACACCGCGTGGGCGGGATACGGCGCCGTGACGCTGACAGCCACCACTGGCGGAGGGACGGGTTCCGTTACGATCCCCGTGACCGTCTTCCGTGCTGACAAGACCCTTGTCAATTCCGAAGGCAACAAGGACTACTTCGTCCCCTGGTCGCCGCAGCTCGACATCAACCGGATCCTCTCCGTTGAAGAGCACATGAGGAAGTACAACAAGGACGAGGGCTCGCTCGATCGCACGATTCATTGGTCTCAGTACCGGCCGCTGACATTCATGAAGTCAGTGAACGCGGGGTGTCGATGGCTGAATGACCACTCGCTGCAGGGCTGGAACGCTGCGCTGCAGTATCGGATGGTCGACCTTGCCTTTAGCGAACTGCAGAGGCTGCATGTCGACTGGATCAAAATCGACCCACCCTTCTATATGTGGACGCTGGACAGCACGGATGTGGTCCGAGTCTATGACAGCCCCTTGCTCGGTCCGAGCTGGACGAATGCCGACATCCGATACGCGATCGACGAGGCACACCGCCGCGGGATTCAGGTGATGGGCTCCCTCCAGCTCTGGCCGCTGCGCGACGGTGCCTTCTACGGCCCTGGCCGGGGGGAGATGCGCCCGTCATCGTGGGACGATTGGGTTGGGAGCTACTCGGGAGTCGTACAGGAACTGGCGACGATCTGGCAGGCAGCGGGGGCGGATGCCGCGTGCCCTGGGGTCGAGCTCTTCAACCTCAGCAAGGAGCTGACGGGCATTCGCTACATCTCCGACGCGGAGTGGAATGCCTCGATGGTTCGTGTTGTTGGAGAGGCCCGAACCGTGTACGACGGGCCGGTGACGTGGGCCCCGTCGGCGCTTCCCATGATTCTTCACGATGACGCAGCCTATGAGCGGGAGTTGACGCTCTTCCGCGAGCTGGACATTCTTGGTTTCAATGCCTATTACTGCCCACTTGCCACCGGGTCGAACCCGTGCCTCAACGACGTCACTCAGGGATGGCTGGGCTGGGAAGCCCGAGTCATACGCCCGATTGTGGACCGTCTCCAGAAGCCCTACGTGTTCACTGAGATCGGAGGCGAAAGCAAGGACGGGCTGATCCAGAATGGACCAATGCAGGCGAGTACGAAGCCGCTGGACCTGCAGGAGCAGGTGATGCTCTACGAGTCGGTTGTCGCTGCCTTCTTCTCCAAGCCGGGCTTCTTCGGTGCCTTCTGGTGGGAGTACTCTCTGAACTCGGCTGCGCCGACAGACTCGATCGGCGGGTACGACGACGGCGAGTGCACCTTCAGGCTGAAGCCGGCCGAGCAAGTCGTGGAACTGGCCTATGCCGGGCACCGTACGGAACCTGCAGCTAGCCTTGATGGCAGCCCAGATGACTGGACCGCGGATCGTCGTCTTGCTCAGGATCCCTCCGGAGACAGCCTGGAGTCTGGCGTCGACTTGATTGCACTCTACGCGGCGCACGATGACTGGTACCAGTACATAGCTGTCCAATTGCATGGCGGACTGGGCGACAACACGTACCTACACCTGTATCTCGACGTCAACGACGACGGATCACCGGAGACGCCGGTGTCAATCGACAAGCGAGGCTCGTTTGGTGCCCTGCGGAGCAGTACCTCGTGGGCAGATCTCGCTGGCTTCGTCGATGTAGCGGCAAGTCCGGATCGATCCTGGTTCGAGGTCCGGATCCCGTGGACCCTCGTGCCCCAGGACATTTCCCGGAACCTGCGGGCCGAGATTTGGAGCGCAAGATTGAACGCGATCGCGGATGTCATCACTTCCGCGCATACCTCCGCCGTCGTGTTCACTGAGAACGGCCAGTACACGAGCGCTCCGGACGAGGTGATCACCGGACAGCGTTCGATCTCAGGGAGCTACTCGGACGGCGGAGGCTATATGGCCTACCTCCGCACGGACCCATCCGTCCTCCGGCTCGTCGGGGGGCACACATACCAGATCTCGTTCGATTACCGCATTCTTGTGCCGAATGCGAAGGGATTCGAGACCCTCTTCTATTCGCCGAAGGGAGGCAGCGAGGGCAAGTGGCTGGCGTCGAAAACCGTCTACGGTCCTATCGGTAGCTCAGGTACCGCCACCCTCACGGCGACGCTTCTCGACTACTCAGACTATGAAGTCCGGTGGAACATCGTCGCCACCGGGGCCATTGTCATTGACAACATCGTGATCACAGACCTCACAACGGGAGCAGCAGTTGCGGCAGAGGACGCCGAGGAATGAGATACGGAGGGGAGGACTCGCGGATGAAGAGGCTGGTTGTGGTCGTTCTGGTGGTGGGCCTGGCTGCGGCCGTTCTGTGTCTCGGTAGCACTGAGTCACTGACCAATCACAGCGGGAAGACAGCGTCGGGCGTGGTGCTGACCTTTTCCGAGTCGGTGCGCATCACGAGCTACGATCAGACCGTCTTCCCGAAACAGGATCCTGCCGGCCGCGCCGAGACGTTCAGCTTTAGCGGCGGAGAACTCGCCAACGGCGGGCGCTTCAAGGTGACGTGGACGCCGAACAGCGAGGAGATCGTGGACACGGAGTGGATTGCAGCACGAGGAGAGACACCGACGAAGGAGACTCTCGCCGGGCCGGACGAACCCTATGTACATGATCCGAGCTTCTACGTGGGAGCTCGTTTGAGTGGACGACATCTTACGACACGCATCTGGGACCCCGAATGGGAGTGGGACAACCCTCTTCCTGTTCTACGGCAGCATGGCTTCGAGTGGGCGATCGTCTCCATGAGAACCACTTCCTCGGCGGCACTTCGCAGCACCTCCGTGAACCAGTGGAACACATTGCCTTGGCAGAGCGAGTACTGGTGCTCAGTGGAGATGGCTGAGGAGATGCTGCGAGAGGCAGCAGATGCTGGTTTCCACCTTTGTCTCTATCTGAACCTCAGCGACACCGAGACGAATGGCGGGCAACAGCATGCGCCCGCAGCCTGGGTAGGGCTCAGCGTTGAGGAGACGGCAGCGCGGGTCGAGGAGTACACGTACACAACAGCCCGCCATCTGGCGGAGCTAGGGCTAAAGATAGAGCTGTACAGCATGAGCGGCGAGATCGAATGGGGGATCCTCGACTTCCGTCCTGCCTGGTCGGCGACTGACGGACGAATCCGGCTTCCGAGTACGAACCCTGACATCACGACGAACATGGCATACATGCGAAAGGAGGTCTGGCCGATCGAGGCGCAGCTCCTCCGCGCTGGGATTGCCGGCATAAGACGAGCTGACCCGAGTGCACAGATCCTCCTGTACGTCGGGTGCTTGAGTCTTCTCCCGAACGATCTACCGACTGTCTCCTTCTTCGAGGCCATGGTCGCCGAGGGAGTCGACTTCGACTTCGCCGGCTTCTCGTGGGTCTATCCATACGCTGCGGGGTTGTGGCCCTTCGCCAAGATGGCCGTCAGCGACTTCCTCGATTCTGTGGATTCTATCTGCGAGCGCATTGCTGTCCTAGGGAAGCCGATCATCATTGCGGAGTGCGGCTATCCAAGCAGTGCGAGCGGCGTCCCTGAGGCGCCAATGCCTAGGTATCCCTTCACGCCTGCCGGACAGGCGCAATGGGTGCACGACCGTCTCCGGTATGCGCGCAATGACCCCCGGATTCGCGGCCTCTTCTACTTCGCGCCTGATTGGCCCGAGAGGCCGTATGACGGAGCAGACTTGGCTCACATGTCGAGCAACTCCTTGTTCTTCGCCGACGGAACCGAGAAGCCCGCTCTTGACGAGTTCCTTGTGAACCTCCCACAAGACTGAACCCCGACTCTGACCGTGCACCGCTTTCACTTGCCCCTTCTTCCGACCCCGCTTGCCTCGTATCATCTTCTCCTAGGGAGGCTGGTGGATGAAGCGACTTGCTCTGGTCCTTGTGTCAGCCTCGTTGCTCGGCGCGGTGTGCTTCTTGGCAGGAGCAGCTGTGGCCACGGACAAGGGGGTGCTCTCTGCGACGACTGCCTCGAGCGGCAGCGCTTCGCTGACCTACGACCAGATCATGACTTGGGTCGCCCACTACCCCGGCCCCGATGAGCCGCAGTACGTCCCCGCGGACGGAGAGCAGATCTGGCTGACCGATCTCGAAGGCCATGCCAGTATCTACGACAACGATTCGATCAGCATCAACTACGCTCCCGGCTACAACCGGGGACAGATCACGGGGATTGAGGTCTATCGGAACGACGTCAAGATGCGCTTCTTGCCAGCGTTGTTTGACGTGCTCACGAACGAGCAGATGAGGACGTTCGACGGGAACCCCGATGAGAAGACACCCGCGAGTCGGCATGTGGACCACGCGATCTGGGGCTACACGTACAGGTTTGTGATCGTTGTCTCAGAGGAGAACGTCACGCTCAGCACTCGCGTGAGGAGCCCAGTTGCCGCTATCGAACCAGCCTACGCGAACATCGGATCCCAATGGGCCGTGCTCTTGATGTCGAATGAAGCCATCCTGCGCGGCCTCAAAGCGATCAAGAGCATGGGGTTTGAGGGAGTTCAGTTCACCAACTCGTTCTACATGGCGTCGGATAGGACGAACGACATCTTCGCCCAGTACACCTACGATACGACGATACTCCCCTCCTGGTCGCGCACCATGACGGACAAGGAGGTCCTCTGGCTTCTGGCGCTCATCCGTCAGGCCGGTTTGAAGGCGGAACTACGTGTGGAACTCTGGATCACGGAAGCGTACACGCGCACTCATCCCCAGGCTGCTCGGTGCTGCATCACTCCTCCGAGTTGGGACGCCTGGTTCGCTAACTACACGGCGCTCTGCGTTCACATGGCGCAGCTTGCCGAGCAGGGGGAGTGCGCCATCTTCACACCGCTCGTGGAGTTGGGTGAGGCCGAGCGTCGCACGGACCGGGTGCTCCGCCTGCTCGATGCAGTAGCTGCAGTCTTCTCAGGTGAGATCTGCGTTTCGCAATGCACGGTCGCCGCTCTGCGAGATGTGTCCCTCGAACTCCCGAAGGCAGAGCTCTGGCGTCAGTTCGACGCCCGCCTTGGCTCGTTCTGGACGTGGTCCCGAAACGGGAGAAACCTCACGATCGGCATGGAGTGGTGGCCCGGCTTCGTCGATCTGGGAACCAGCGCAGACCAGCGCTTCTCTCTCATGCTCGAGCAGTTCGTGCGCTTCTTCGGGACCGTCGTCGAGTACTTCAAAACGCGGTACCCCGGCCATGCGGTTCGCTTCAGCGAGCTCGGCAGCTTCGACTACGACGGCGCGACGGTGGCGGCTCGTCACCCTTCGACGGTGCGGTCCTGCGATCACCAGGAATTCGCCGATGCCTATGCGGCACTGCTCGCTGGCACCGCAGCGCTTGGCATCAGCGCGAACGTGTGGAGCCTCTGGCTCGAGTCTGGGCCGGATTGGCATTCGACTAGCCACCAGTATCTCGACTGGACCCCCGCGCTTGCGGTGGTGGAATCGATTGTCGGCCAAGCACCCTGACTGAACGCAAGGCCGAACCGGCGCCGCCGCTTCTCCTGCCGGGGAGGACACCGCGATAGCTGTCACCAATCCGCTACAGTCACGCGCGTTCCACGATCAGTCCCCCAGACTCCACAGCACACGATAATCGCGTAGGCATGATCACTCCGCAGTTTCCAGATCGGTCCCCTAGGCTCTGACGACATATACCCAATGGCCCATTCCGCTTGGAGGAAACGCTCCTGGACCCCACTTCACGAGCCTCTCCGCCTACCCTATGATCTCCTCCAAGGAGGGGTGGTGGATGAAGAGGCTGGTTGTGGTCGTTCTGGTGGTGGGCCTGGCTGCGGCCGTTCTGTGTCTCGGTAGCACTGAGTCACTGACCAATCACAGCGGGAAGACAGCGTCGGGCGTGGTGCTGGCCTTCTCCGAGTCGGTGCGCATCACGAGCTACGATCAGGCCGTCTTCCCAAACCAGGAGCCGACCGGCCGCGCCGAGAGGTTCACGTTCAGCGGCGGAGAACTGCCGAACGGCGGGCGCTTCAGGGTGACGTGGACGCCGAGCAGCGCCGAGATCACGAGCAGCGAATGGATTGCGACGACGACAGCAGCAGCGGCAGGACCAATGGGGTTCCCGACAACCACTGCCACTCCCGTCGTCGCCGGCAGCATCCTCAATCCCGCGTACTTCGCTCACGCGGCGTACGTCATGCAGGGCGTCAGCGACCGTGACAAGGCCTTCGCGCTCCCGCTAAGAGGCGTCGCCGAACTGGCCTTCCTGCCGACCGTCACCGGCATCGACCCAGCGAGCGTGACTTGGAGCTTTCAGATCAGCCATCCCGAAGGCATCGGCGCCGAGATCGCCGACGACACGCTCTACATCTGGGGCAACAACGCCGCGTGGGCGGGATACGGCGCGGTCACTCTGACTGCGACTGCAGGAGATGTCTCAGGCTCCGTCACCATTCCCGTGACGGCCTTTCGCGCAGACAGAACACTCGTGAGTCCTACCGGCATCACGGAGTATTTCGTGCCATGGGATCCCCAGCTCGACGTCAATCGGATCGGGTCTGTTCGCGAGCATGCCGCCAAGTACGGGAAGTCCGATGTTGGGCTTCTAGACGCTGCCGTCAACTTCTCGAGCTGGGTACGTGCTACAAGAGAGAACGACGTGCACTTCTCGTTCTACTGGTCGAACGCGATGTCTACCGATGGGTGGTGGAGCCAACGGAACCAGCTCGCGCTCGTCGATGTCTTTCTCGAAGAGGCACGGGCTACGGGGATCACCCGCATATTCTTCGAGAATCCGTTCTATGTCGATGGTTTCGGGGGCTCATCCCTGTACAGGGTGTACGATCACTTTGCTCCCGGAGTGAGCAAGACGCCGGATGAGGAAGCCTACCTGATCAACGAAGCGCATCGACTCGGAATCAAAGCTGTCCCGATCGTCTTTGTGACGATTGAGTTGGGCACGACGGGAGACAGCACATGGCACGAGCTGCATGAGCTCCAGCCGGTGGACCCGTCAGGCCTTTGGCGGTCTCTGAGCGCGGTTGTTGGTGACGAGGCGCGCCTCTGGCGCGACGCCGGGGCTGATGCGGCGGGTTTGATGAATCTGCACCTGATCCTTCCCAGCACAGCCACAAACGCACGAGCCATCGACGGCCAGCTCACCGATCTTCTAGCTGCGCTCGGCGCAGCCTACGGAGGACCGACTGTGTATCTCGGCGGGTTCCCAGGGCAGGTCTGGGGAGGAGTACCCATAGCGGATCGGCAGTTCTGGCCCGCTGCAGACTACATCTCGCTAAGCACATCGAGCCCTACGGAACCTCTGACGCGGTACGACCATCCAAGCATTGGCCAGCTGGTGTCAGGATGGGACGAGTGGATCCAGCGATACCTCGACCCGTTCGTGGCTCGCTACCGCAGGCCGTTCATCCCGCACGAGAACGGATGCTTCAGCCTGCGGGGGGCTGAGAATTGGCGAGGGTACTTCTACCAGCGCGCGGAAGCTGTGACAACTCCAATCGACCTCAACGCGCAAGCGAACCTCTACAGTGCCTTCCTCCAGGCCTTTGCCGATGTGGACAGCTACATGGGACCTTCATTCTTCTGGTACCACTTTCTTGACCTCCCCGTGAACGGTGGCCGAAATGACCGCGACATGTCGCCTCGCCTGAAGCCCGCCGAGCAAGTGATGCGTACGTGGTGGCTCGGCGATGTACCTCGGCCCATCGTTGATGTCTCAGACGGTGTCTCAGACGAGTGGCCCGGCACAGCACTCACGGCTCGCGACCCGATGGCGGACCAGACTGGAACCGGGGATGATCTTCTATCACTTCGAGCTCTTGAGGATGATTCCTACATCTACCTCGCTCTCGAGTACGCCAAGTCCCCAGCAGGTGGACTGGCAATCTGGGTGGACACGACGGGTGACCGCGTTCCGGAGTACCACATCGGGATCGACGATTCCGGTGTGTGGGACGGGGTGAGGCGCTGGGTAGGCTATGTCCGACGGTCTGCGAACTGGCAATTCCAGGAGTGCATCGGAGTCCTGGATGTCGCCGTGACAGGGACACTCATCGAAGCACGGCTGCACAAGCGCTTCCTCGATGGCGACGAACGCCGCAAGTCCATCTACGTTGCTGACCACAACGCAGACTGGTCGGGGCTCGACGACGAGATCCCAGGCTGGTTTGCCGTGCCGCTTGCGAACTAGAAGCTGGCTCGTCCGAGGCTCCCCATAGGGCGAGCTTCTTCGTCACAATTCGATCCAGAACAGGGCCTGACGCATCGGGTTCCCCGCATGTGGGCGTCAGGGGCCGGTTCTGGACGTGTTTCACCGCCGCTAGCCGATTCACGACGCCGAGAGCGTCGCGATCTCTTCCAGCAAGCGGTGCGGTAGAGTCCCAAGATCGGCCTCCACTCCCGGAGTGGTCGGCGGAGAGCACGGCGCCCATCGATCCGCCTTTGATGGACGTCGCAGCGGATTCCGAGTGAGGCCTTCACGGCGTGCGCAGCCGTGCAGCGATGAACTCGTCGACAAGCTCCTCGAGGATGGGGAGAGGGACGGAACCGTAGGCGAGCACGGCCGCGTGGAATTGGGCGAGATCGAAGGCGGGGCCGAGCGCCCGGCGCGCTCGGTCGCGCAGTTCGAGGATCTTGACGAGGCCCACCGTGTACGCCACGGCCTGACCTGGCGTGACGATGTACCGCTCCACCTCGTCGCGCACGGTGTCCTCCGCCAGTCCCGTCGTCTCCATCATGTAGTTCACCGCCTGCTCGAAGGTCCATCGCCTCGCGTGGATTCCCGTGTCGACGACGAGACGTGCCGCGCGGAAGAGCTCCTCCTGGAGGCGGCCGAGATTCCCGTAGGGGTCATTTCTGTACGCGCCCAGTTCCCAGGCAAGCCGCTCCGCGTACAGCGCCCAGCCTTCGGAGAAGGCCGAGGACGCGACGCCGCCAAGGAACTCAGGCAGGTCGGCCTCCTGTGCCGTGGCGGCCTGTAGGAAGTGGCCGGGGATCGTCTCGTGGTACACGAGCGAGCGAAGCGAGTAGGCGGGACGCACTTGGTCGACGGGTGCGTAGAACACGGCGGGTCGGGAGCCATCCTCCGGACCCTCAAGGAAGTAGGCAATGCTGTTGCCGGCCTCGACGACGAGGCTCTGGCTCGGCCACTGCGCGAAGTCCGGGCGGGCCATCGTCGTTGCGTTCTCGATCAAACCGCGGCACGCTGCCAGCAGTTCGCGGCCCGACACTTCGCCCGACGCCGCGCGAAGCTGCGCAAAGAGATTAGCAAGCGACAACGTGGGGTCGAAGCCGACGCTTGCGGCCGCAGCGCGGATCTCCGCCTGAATGCGTTCGACCTCCCTACGCCCCATGTCGTAGATCTCGTCCGCGGTCAGGTCAGTCGTCGTGTAGGTCTTGAGCAAGTACGCGTAGTAGGCCTCGCCGTTTGACTGCTTCCAGGCGCCGGCATCGTCGGTCGCGCGTGCCGCCATGGCGCGCACGGACGACGCCAGCTCAACGAAGGCAGGTTGCACAACCTCGACGAGGAGGCGCCGCGCCTCGACGAGCAGTGTCTCCCGCGCGCCCGGCTCGACGTCGGACATCGCGCGGACGGCGTCGGCGAAGGTCATGTACAGCGTTGCTTCTTGGGCCGGTGCTCCTCCGATAGCCTCGATCTCGTCGGCCGCCCTCTCGAGCAGGAAGCGCGGCGGGAGTGCGTCGATCGACTCGCTGTCGAGGAGCCGGGCGAGGAGTTCGTCGAAGCGTGCGGGGATCTGCGACAGGCGGGCGAGGTAGTCCTCGGCATCCGCCCGTGTCTTGAGCGGGTGGATTGACGTCATGAACCAGACGAGATGCTGCGGGGTGCTCGTCATGTAGGTGCTCACGAGGTACGCGTTGCGCTGGAACGGGCGGGCGGCGACGGCGTCGCGAAGCCACCACGCGAAGATCTCGATCGCCCGCCGGTCGCGCTCGCTCTCCTGCGCCGGGTTGGAGTTCTCGATCCGCTCGAGGGCGCGCTCGATCGGAATATAGGATTTGCCCGTCGCGTCGAGGACGAGCGAATCGAGCGCGTCGTTGCGGACCCCAAGCTTCTGGGACAGGCCGCGAGTCGTGATCGTCTCGGGCGACTGGCGGACGAGGTCGGCGGCGACTCCGTTCAGGTACTCGACGAGCGACGGATTGGCGGCACCGGCGGGGTAGCGATTCGCCATCCGGGGGCCGGAGGCGACGACGCCCGCGACAATAATGAGTGCCCATGCGCACAGGGCGACGATGCGGCGCGCCACGCCGTCTCCTTTCCTTCCGCGGGTTGCCCACGATTCTTCTCGTGTGACGCGGCGAACCGCGAAGGCCTGTCAGTATGCCTCAGAGGGAGGAACTCGACACGACTCGGGGCGCCGTGCCTCCAGAGGATTGCGCACGATCCACGGCGGCTAGTGGCCGACGGTCACAGCGGTGCACCAGTCGGCGTGGCGCGGGCGTCGTCCGTGGACGGCATCGTCGAACTCCTTCGCGAGGCGGCGCGTGAGCGCTCCCGGGACGCCGTCCCCGATAGGGCGGTGATCCACCTCAATCACCGGGGCGAGCTCCATCGCGGTGCCGCAGAGGACGACCTCGTCGGCCACATAGAGCTCGGAGCGCTCGACCGTTCGCTCGAGGACGTCGAGGCCGATGTCCCGCGCCAGCGTCAAGACAGTTCGTCGCGTGATCCCTTCGAGGATCCCGGCCGTCACGGGCGGCGTGACGAGTTGCCCGTCGCGCACGAGGAAGAGGTTCGACACCGTGCCCTCGGAGACGGCGCCGTCCTGAGTCAAGAGGATCGCCTCGTCGGCTCCGCCGAGAACCGCCTCGGACTTGGCGAGTGCAGCGTTGACGTAGCTTCCCGCGATCTTGCCACGGGGCGGGATCGCGTTGTCGCTCGTCCGCCGCCAGGACGAGACGATCGCCCGGATGCCGTCCGCCGTGTTCGCGTAGCGCGAGAGAGGCGTGGCGAACATCGACAGCTCGCACGGACTGTCGTGAACGTGCGGGCCGAGCTCGGGCGCCGCTTTGTAGAGGAGAGGGCGGATGTACGCGTCGCCGCGGATTCCCTCCTTGGTCAGGAGTTCGATCGCGCGCGCAGCGACCTCCTCGGGCGGTATCGGCAGATCCATGAACAGGATGCGTCCGTTGCGCCGGAGGCGGTCGACGTGGTCGAAGAGTCGGAAGACAAGCAGTTCCTCTCGCTCGGGAACCCAGTAGGCGCGAATCCCCTCGAACACGGCGAGGCCGTAGTTGACGACGGCGGCCAGGATGCTGACCTTCGCTTCCTCGATCGGTCCGATCTTCCCGCGGAACAGCGCGTAGCGGCTCTCGATGAGCATGAGTCCTCCTCGGCTCTTCTAGACGACGAAACCCTCTGCGCGTACTTCTCGCCAGTCGCCGGAGTCCGGCTGGACTTGCTTCAGCGCGACGCCAAGTTTTCGAATGCCCGCGGCGATGGCGTCCGGAGGGTGGCAGGCGAAACAGAGACGAATGCGATCGTCGCCGCCGCCCTCGGCGTAGAACAGAGGGCCGACCATGAATCCAAGTCCGAGGTTGATCGACTCCTCGAGCAGGTGGCGGCTGTCAATGCCGCGGGGCAAGCGAGCCCAGATGAAGAGTCCCCCGTGAGGAACGTCGAACGAGATCCCCGGGCAGTACCGGCGCAGTGCGGCGGCCATGGCGTCACGACGCTCCTCGTAGATCGGACGGACGTGCTGGAGGTGCGCCTCCAGCAGCCCACGCTTGCAGAACTCGTACAGGGTGGCTTGAGTCAGGCTGTTGGTGAACAGGTCGATGAGGTTCCGCAGACCGCTCAGCCGGCGCACGAGATCGGCGGGAGCCACCAGCCAGCCGACGCGCAGTCCGGGGAAGACGGCCTTGGAGAAGGTGGACACGTAGATGACGAGTCCGTTCTCGTCGAGGGATCGCAACGATGGATAGTGCGGGCCGTCGTAACGCAGCGAGGAGTACGCGTCGTCTTCGACGATCGGCAGGCCGTGACGCGCGACCAGAGCGAGGAGACGGCGGCGCTTCTCGACCGTGAGGCTGCTTCCCGTCGGGTTGTGGTACGTGGGAATCACGTAGAGGAACTTGGGGCGCACGCGCTGGAGCGTGGTCTCCAACTCTTCGAGGTCGATCCCGTCCGGGCCGCTTGGCACCGAGACGATGCGGGCTCCCGCGGCACGGAAGGATCGAAGGGCTCCCGCGTACGTGGGCGACTCCACGAGCACGGCGTCCCCGGGGTCGATGAACGCCTGCGCGATGAGGTGCAGGCCCTGGGTCGAGCCGGACAGGACGAGGACGTTCTCCGGCGTACTCTCGATGCGTTCGGCGATCCAGCTCCGCAGGGGCGGGTATCCGTCCACGGGGCACCACTGGAGAAGCCTCGGGCCCTGCTGTCGCAGAACTTCCCCGGCGATCTGCTGCAAAGGCTCGCCCGGGTAGAACTCCGGGGAGGGGAGCCCGCCGGCGAACGACAGGAGATCGGTCCGAGACAACATGCGCAGGACGTCGGCGTACTCGAGGTTCTGATCGCGCACCCGATCGGTGAGGAGGAGGTCCCAATTGGGAGTCGCCCGCGCTTCGGTCGACGACTTGGCGCGGACGAGAGTCCCCATTCCGACGCGGCCCTCGATCCATCCCTCTCGCGTGAGTTGCTCGTAGGCGCGGACCACCGTGCTGCGACTGACTCCGAGGTCGCGGGCGAGATCCCGCGTGGTGGGCAAGTGGTCTGCGGGGTGGAAGTCGCCGCGCTCAAATCGACCTCGAAGGGAATCCGCGATTTGGACGTGGAGAGGCCTCTCGTTGTTGGTGACCCATTCGACGGCGATCGTCATGTTCATCGCCTCCCATTGGTTCGTGCCAATGGGAGGCTAGATGGTCCGCTCCGGCTTGTCAAGCTCATTGGATGAGACCAGACGAACCGGACACAGTTGCTGAGTCTCTCTACGGGACGTTGCGAGCGCTCGATGGGCGTCCTCGGGACCAGTGCGCGGCGGGGCCGCGCTGCCGCTCCGTTCGCCCATTGCGACGACGGCGGCGAACGCGAGATGCGAGCCTGCGTCGGTCCCTGTCGAGCCCCCGACCGCTGACCTGGTCGTGGACTCGCGCGCTACGTTCGGTCGGACTCGGGTGCCCGCGGAGCTCGGTCCAGTTGACCGCGAGAGGGCTGCGGAGTAGTCTGGATCGCCGCTTGCGGCGAACGTCGCCCGCGGCCGCTGGGAAGGGGACGGATCACATGCACCGGAGGGCGGCGCTCGAACGGCGACACACTCTCATCTTGATCGCGGTTCTCGCGGCCCTCACGTTGGGTGTGACCTACGCGACCATCGAGCGTCTCTACATCGTGGCGATGGTCGAAGAGAGGAGCCGGCTGACCGAGACGGCGCAGAGCCAAGCTCGGCTCATCGAGGCCTTGGCTCGCTCGAACCTGGAATTGAACGTAGACCCTGCGGTGGCGGTGGCGGTGGCCGCGACGCTGGACGTCGTCCGCGCGGCGCAGGCGGAGTACGCGGGGCTCGGGCGGACGGGTGAGTTCACCCTGGCGCGCCGCGACGGCGACTCGATCGTCTTCCTCCTCATTCAACGGCACAGCGAGCTGGCGGGACACGCCCCGATTCCCTTCCAGTCGGACCTCGCCGAACCCATGCACCGTGCGCTGAGTGGGGAGTCGGGAACCATGATCGGCCGCGACTACCGCGGCGTCACGGTGTTGGCGGCGTTCGAGCCGGTGGCCGTCCTCGATCTCGGCATCGTCGCTAAGATCGACCTCGCCGAGATTCAGGGGGAGTACCGAGACGCCGCGCTCCTCACGCTGGGTCCCGCCCTCGCAGCCATCGTCCTCGGCGCCTTTCTCTTCACCCGCGTCACGCGCCCGATCGTCCAACGGATTGGGGAGACCGAGCGGCGGTACCGAGACGTCGTCGAACTGATGACGGACGGGCTCGTGCTGCAGGACGCGAGCGGGGCGATCGTCTACGCGAACGATCGCCTGTGCGAGATGACCGGGCGCGCGAGAGAGGACCTGGTCGACCGTCCGCTGATCGAGCTCTTCGCGGCCGACAGCCGGGAAGAGGTCTCCCGCAACGTCGAGTGCGGTCGCACTGGCGTCTCGGAGAGTCACGAGGCCGCCGTGCTGCGGGAGGACGGCGCTCCAATTCCCGTGCTGGTCGCGCCGCGGCCGATCTTCGACCGGCGGGGCGCCTACGAGGGCAGCTTTGCCGTCCTCTCGGAGATCACGGCGCTCATCGACGTGCAGAACGCGTTTCGGAGCGAGAAGGAGCGTGCCCAGCAGTACCTCGACATTGTCGGCGTCATGGTCGTCGCCCTCGACGCCCAAGGGCGGATCGAGCTCATCAACCGGCGAGGGCTGGAGATCCTCGGGTACGAGGCGGCGAGCGATCTCGTGGGCCGCGAGTGGTTCACGGCATGCGTTCCCGAGGCGGTTCGAGACGAGGTGCGGCGAGTGTTCACCCAGATCATCGCGGGCGATCAGCGTCCGGTGGGACGGTATGAGAACGCGGTCGTCGCGCGAAACGGGAGCGAGCGCCTCATCCTCTGGCACAACGCTCTCCTGCGCGACCCGGAGGGTCGGATCCTCGGCACGTTGAGCTCCGGCGAGGACGTGACGGAGCGTCGCCGGGACGAGGAGGCTCTGTCGCGACGAGCGATGCAGTTGCAGATTGTCAATGACGTTAGCCAGCGGCTGTCTTCGATTCTGAACCTGGACGAGCTGCTCGCCCACGTCGTGCGCGCGGTGCAGGAGGGTTTCGGCTTCTATCACGCGGACATCTTCCTGATCGATGAGAGGCGCGAGCACGCAGTGTTTCGGGTCGGTAGCGATCCAGCGGGAACCGCTGCCTCGCGCGAGCTCGGACTCCGCTGCCGGGTCGGCGTGGACGGGATGGTCGGCTGGGTCGCGGCGACGGGCGAGCCACTCCTCGCCGGCGATGTGTCGAAGGAGCCGCGCTTCCTCCTCGACAAGCTCGTTCCCGACACCCGGTCCGAGCTCGTCCTTCCCATCAGCCACGAGGGACGCGTGCTCGGCGTGCTCGATCTTCAGAGTGAGGAACTGAATGCCTTCGCTCCCGATGACCTGTCGGTGATGACCACCTTGTGCGGACAACTCGGAGTCGCAATTGCGAATGCCCGCCTCTACGAGGCGCTCAAGACGAGCGAGAAGAGGTACCGCCTTCTCCTTCAGAATGCGAACGACGCCGTCTACGTTCACACCGTCACGCCGGACGGGCTGGGACGGTTCCTCGACGTGAACGACAAGGCATGCGAGATGCTCGGGTACACGCGGGAGGAATTCCTGACCATGGACCTTGCCCGAATTGACGTGCCCGAACAGGCGGAGCGGATCCCGGCCATTCTCAAGAAGCTGTTCGCCGAGGGTCGCGCCGTGTTCGAGACCGAGGATGTGGCGAAGGATGGGCGCCGCATCCCTGTCGAGGTGAGCGCGCGGTTGTTCGACCTACAAGGCGTGCCGACGGTTCTCTCGGTCACGCGCGATATGACGGAGCGGCGGCGCGCCGAGACGGCCCTGCGAGAAAGCGAAGCGAAGTACAGGTCGCTGTTCGAGAATGCGGTCTTGGGCGTCTACCTGACGTCGCCGGACGGCAAGATCCTCGCCGCGAACCCGGCCCTCGCTTCGATGTTGGGATATGAAACGTTCGAGGAGCTGGCCGCGAGAGACCTCGAAGCGGAGGGCGACCACCCCGAGTACCCGCGTTCGACCTTCAAGGAGCGACTGGAAAAGGAAGGTTGCATCGCCGGCCTCGAGTCCACGTGGACCCGCAAGGATGGTTCCACGGTCTACGTCCGGGAGAACGCGGCAGCGATTCGCGACGCCGAAGGACGAATCCTCTTCTACGAGGGGACGGTGGAGAACATCACGCGGCGCCGTGAGATGGAGGAAGAGGGACTCGAGCTTGAGGCTCGGCTCCGCCAAGCCCAAAGGCTTGAGTCGATCGGCACGCTGGCGAGTGGCGTCGCGCACGAGATCAACAACCCCTTGACGGGGATCATCAACTACGCGCAGCTGATCGTCGATCGCACGGACAACGACTCGTTGCGCGAGTTCGCGCGCGGCATCGTCGATGAAGGGGATCGCGTCGCAGCGATCGTCAAGAACCTTCTCTCGTTCTCGCGTCAAGTCAAGGAGACCCACAGCCCGGCGCGCGTCGCCGACATCGTGACGGCGTCCCTGTCGCTCGTTGGAGCCGCACTGCGCAAGGATGGGATCCAGATCGATGTCGAGGTCCCGGACGACCTGCCCTCCGTCAAGTGTCGCAGCCAGCAGATCCAACAGGTCCTCCTCAACCTTCTGGTGAACGCGCGTGACGGACTCAACGCCCGATATCCAGGGCACGACGAGGACAAGATCATCCGGGTGTCGGCGCAGAAGGTTGAGCATGACGGCCGCGCGTGCATCCGGGTCGCTGTCGAGGACCACGGGGCGGGCATTCCAGGGTCTGTCCTCAATCGCGTGTTCGATCCTTTCTTCACGACGAAGCCGCGCGACCAGGGCACCGGGCTTGGACTGTCCATCAGCTATGGGATCGTGCGCGACCACCACGGGACGTTGACCGTGGAGAGCGAGCCGAACGTGAGGACGTGCTTCGTCGTCGAGCTGCCGGTGGACAACGGCTGGGACCTCTCGGCTCCGGCCGTGGGCACGGACCCCGCGCGGGGAGGGTGAGCATGGCGAAGGTCCTCATCGTCGACGATGAGAAGAGCATTCGGGCGACGTTGGCCGAGTTCGTGCGCGAGGACGGGCACGAGGTCCGCACGGCGGAGAGCGCCGCCGAGGCCTTGCAGCTCGTGGAGGCTGATCCGCCCGACGTCGTGGTCACCGACATCATTCTCCCGCGCATGAGCGGGGTCGAGCTTCTCGGCCGGATTCACGAGCGACTCCCTGACGTCCAAGTCATCATGATCACGGGCGAGCCCACAGTCGAGACGGCCGCGGAAGCCGTGCGTCGAGGCGCCTTCGATTACCTGGCAAAGCCGATTTCGAGCAGCGCGGTCCGTTCGGCCGTCGCGCGCTCGGCGCGCGTGAAACAACTGACCGACGACCGCCGGCGGCTCGAGATTGAGAACCTGCGCTACCGCGAGCACCTGGAGGAAGAGGTCGAGCGCCGCGGACACGCCCTCCGCGAGAGCGAGGAGCGCCACCGTGCGGTCGTCGAGAACGCCGTCGAAGGCATCGCTGTCATCCAGGACGGAGTGATTTGCCTCGCCAACCCGAGCGTGGCCGCGTTGTGCGGGTACCCGCGTGACGTTCTGGTTGGGTCTCGAGCCCTCGAGGTCGTTCACCCCGACGACCGCGAGGCCCTCCAGGCGCGCAGCATGGCCCAGCTTGCTGGAGAGGCTGCGCCCGACGTGTCCACACTCCGGTTCGTGACAAAGGATGCGCAAGTTCGTTGGGTTGAGCTGCGCCCCGTGCGCCTCGAGTGGGGAGGCCGGCCGGCGACGCTCAACTTCGTGCGGGACGTGACAGAAGAGAGGGCGGCGAGAGCGCGCGAAGAGGAACGCCAGCGCTGCATCCGGAAGTACAGCGAGGCTCTTGTCGGGCTCGCCATGCAGCCCGCCTTGTACTCGGGCGATCTCGACGGGGCTCTGCGCACGATCGCGGAGGTGGTGGCCGACAGGCTCGATGTGGAACGCGTCGAGGTGTGGCTTGCCGAGGGGGAACAGGGAGCCACGATGTGCGCCGAGCTCTTCCAACGCACCCCCCGGGAGCACTCGCGCGGCATGAAACCCTCTCTGACAGTGCATCCGCGGTACTCCGCCGCCCTGCGCTCTGAGCGTTCGATCATCGCTTCCGACGCGCGTCGTGACCCACGCACTTCTGAGTTCTCCGACGCCCATTTCATTCCGCTCGGCGTCGGCGCGATCATTGACGTGGCCGTGCGCCTGGAAGGACGCGTGGTCGGCATCTTCTCGGTCGAGCATGTCGGCCCGCCGCGCGCGTGGGGCGACGAAGACGCCGATTTCGTGAGCTCGGTTGCCGGTTTGGTGCCGATCGCGATCGAGTCCGCCAAGAGGCGGCGGACGGAACTCGCTCTCGAACAGAGCGAGATGGAATACCGCGCGTTGTTCGAGGAATCCCCGGCTTCAGTGTTCGTTGAGGACTTCTCGGCGGTGAAATGCGCGTTCGACGAGCTGCGCGCGTGCGGCGTCGTCGATCTCGGCGCGCACCTCGAGGCGCACCCCGAGATGGTCGAGGCGTGCTACCGGTCGGTTCGCGTCATCGACGTCAACGAGGCGGCCCTCCGGCTGTCTGGGGCGACGACGAAGGACGATTTGCTGCTCGCGCAGCCGCCTCCTCGGCCGGAGCTGGGGCCGTTCCGCGAGCGGCTGCTCGCCATCTGGCGCGGCGAGCGAGTTTTCGAGACAACAGCCAAGGATTGGACGCTCGACGGCCGTACGATTCACACTGCCCTTCGGTGGAGCGTTCCTCCGGGTCAGGAGAAGACGCTGAAACGGGTTCTCTTGTCCAAGACGGACATCACCGGACTCGTGGAGGGCGAGAACCGGCTGCGTCGCGCTCTCGACGGCACCATCGAAGCGATCGGCCGCGTGACCGAGGCGCGCGATCCGTACACCGCCGGTCACCAGCGCCGCGTGACGGAGTTGTCGGTGGCGGTCGCGCGGAAGCTGGGTCTCGATGAGAGAACCATTGAGGCGACGCGCGCCGCCGGACTCCTCCACGACATCGGGAAGCTGTCGATTCCGGCCGAGATCCTCTCCAAGCCAAGCGTGTTGTCGCCCCTCGAGATGTCGCTCATGAAGGCCCATCCCCAGTCTGCGTACGAGGTTCTGAGGACCATCGACTTCCCTTGGCCGGTGGCGGGCATCGTCTTGCAGCATCACGAGCGAATGGACGGCTCCGGGTATCCGGAGGGATTGAGCGGGGACGCTATTCTGGTGGAGGCACGGGTTCTCGCCGTGGCGGACGTCGTGGAGGCCATGTCGTCGCATCGACCCTACCGCGCCGCGTTGGGAATCGAGGCCGCTTTGGCGGAAGTCGAGCGGGGCCGAGGCGCGCAATACGATGCGCTCGTGGTGGACGCCTGCCTCGATCTCTTCCGAGTCGAGGGGTTCCGCTTCTCGAACGTGTAGACAGCGGCCCCGCAGCCGGCAAGCTCACGGCGAAGAGCGCACGGTGGCCTGCGCCACCGTCTCGTTGTCGTCGGCGAAGGCGAACTCTGCTTCGATGGAACGGCCCGCAAGGACGAGGGGCAGCCACTGTGCGTCGTCTTGCCACATCCGGTGAAGCGGCAGGTCGTCCACCGGGAACCACACCGGGCGCATTTCTTCCGACTCGCGCGGCTCGCCGCGCCACGCGGTCGCAACGAACAGGGTGACGTCGTGATCGAAGCTCGGGTTGGCCGGGAAGAAGAACGTGACTCGGCCCGCGGGCAACAGGTCCTCGGTACGCACCGTGAGCCCTGCCTCTTCGGCGATCTCGCGGGCGACGGCCTGTCGCGCGTCCTCGCCGGGTTCGATCTTTCCCCCGAAGCCGTTGTACTTGTCGCGTCCGAAGCCGCGCTTCTTGAGGCCGAGGAGGACGGTGTCCGACGCGCCCCGCCGAATGAGGAAGCACAATGTGGCCTGTTTCATCGCCCCGACCTCCGTGGAGAGCGTACCGAACGCGTGGAGAGTCCGCACCCGCATGGGCTCAGTGCGCCGACCGGCCCGCGGGAGTAGAATGCGCGCCTCAACTCGTGAAGGGAGTGCGTTTGCAGACGACGCTCATTCGAGGCGGCACCGTCGTCGACGCGGGACGGCGCGAGAAGGCCGACGTGCTCGTTCGCGGCGAGACCGTGGATCGCGTCGCCGCGGACCTCGCGGCCGCTGATCGAGTGATCGACGCGACCGGCTGCTACGTCTTGCCCGGCGTGATCGACGTTCACACCCACCCCGTCTACGTCGACGACCTCGAGAGTCTTCCTGTGACCGCCGCCCACGGCGGCGTCACGACGGTCATTCACTACGCCTACGCGAAGCCGGGCACGGGTCTCGTGGAGGCGATCCGCCGCTTCCGCGAGGAGGCCGAAAGGGTCTCGATTCTCGACTTTGCGCTGCACGGCGGCCTGTTCGATCCGAAGCGCCAGTCGGGCGAGATCCCGGCGGCCATGGCCGCGGGCGTCACGTCGTTCAAGATGTTCATGACCTACGCCAAGCTTGGCTGGATGACCGACGACTACCAGCTCATGCGTACCTTCGACCTCCTCGGCCGCGCCGGCGGGATGGGCATGGTCCACGCGGAGAACGGCTTGGCCACCGACTACCTCGAGGACTCGTGCAACGAGGCGGGCGTCGATCCTGTCGAGGCCTTCGTCCGGACGCGCCCCGCCGCCCTCGAGGCCGCAGCCGTCGGCCGGGCGATCGCCATGGCCGAAGTGGCGGGTTGCCCACTGTACATTCCCCACGTGAGCGCGCGTCGCGCGCTTGACGTGATCGCCTCGGCGCGACGAGCCGGACGGCGCGTGTATGCCGAGACGTGCCCGCAGTACTTGACGCTCACCAACCAGGATCTGCTCGAGAAGAAGGCGCTGCTCAAGATTGGGCCCCCGTTGCGCGAGGACACGGACCGCGACGCCTTGTGGCGCGGTCTGTTGGATGGTGTCTTGGATACGGTGGCCAGCGATCATGTGGCGAGAGACAAGCGAGTCGACGACGAGTTCTTCGCCGCGCCCTTCGGCTCGCCGCAAGTCGAAACGATGCTCCAGCTCGTCCACGACGGGGTTGCGCGCGGACGGCTCACGCTCGAGCGCCTCGTGCGCGTCCTCTGCGAGAACCCGGCGAGGATCTTCGGCCTGTACCCGAAGAAGGGGACGTTGCGGCCGGGGAGCGATGCGGATCTTGTGATTTTCGATCCTTCGGCGAAGGCGTACGTCGAGCACCGCACGCAGCACTCGCGCGCGCCGTACACCGCGTACGAAGGACGCAGTGTAGTGGGAACCCCCGTGTTGACGATGCAGCGAGGCGAGGTCCTGGTCGCGCGAGGAGAGTGCCTCGCGTCCGCCGGCCAGGCGCGGTTCCTCGCGACGGCGGCCGGACGAGCGGATCTGCGGGACCTCGCGTAGCTTTCCGACAGGGCGGACAAGAAGGGAGAACGGACACATGACCAAGCTATCGAAGAAGGACGTGCTGCGCGCCGATCAGTTCACGCCGGGCGACATCCATCTCATCCTGGAGCGTGCGGCGACCTACGAGGCCGCTCTGGCGGTGGGCAAGGAACTCGACGAGTTGCGGGGGAAGGTCCTGGCGACGCTCTTCTTCGAACCGAGCACGCGGACGCGCCTCTCGTTCGAGGCGGCGATGCTGCGTCTCGGGGGCTGCGTGCTGTCGGTGTCGGAAGCGAAGAGCACATCGGCGTCGAAAGGCGAGTCGCTCCACGACACGATCAAGACGGTCGAAGGCTACGCCGATGCCATCGTGCTTCGCCACCCCGAAGTCGGGGCCGCCGAGGTGGCCGCCCGAGCGACGGCGAAGCCGGTGTTGAACGCGGGGGATGGCGCGGGCGAGCACCCGACGCAGTCGCTCCTCGACCTCTACACGATCCGCAAGGAGCAAGGGTGTGTCGACGGCCTGACGATCTCGCTCGTCGGCGATCTCAAACATGGTCGCACCGTGCACTCCCTGGCCACCCTTCTCTCGCAATACCCCGTGTCCTTCTTGTTCGTCTCGCCCCCTGCCCTGCGCATGCCGCGCGAGGTCGTCGAGCGTGCGCAAGCGAAGGGGATCTCAGTCCGCGAGACCGACGACCTCGGCCTAGCTCTCGTCCAGAGCGACGTCGTCTACATGACGCGCATCCAGCGCGAGCGCTTCGCCGATCCGGTGGAGTATGACCGGCTCAAGGACGCCTACGTCCTGACCCGCGCCACCCTGGGGAAAGCGAAGCCTTCCATCACGGTGATGCACCCGCTGCCGCGCGTGAACGAGATCTCGACCGACGTCGACGACCTCCCCGGCGCCGCCTATTTCCGCCAGTCGGCGAATGGCGTGCCGGTTCGGATGGCGCTCCTCGCGCTTCTGCTCGACTAGACGGACGCCGGCCGCTTCTGGACGCGGAGGACGAGGGCGTCGGAAATGGCCGCAGCGTCGACGACGATCGACGAACCCGGCTCGACCTCGCCGGCCACGATCTTGCTCGCGAGCGGGTTCTCCACCAAGCGCTTGAGCGCACGGGCCAGCGGGCGGGCGCCGTAGTGCGGATCGAATCCCTCCTTGGTCAGGATCCGTTTCGCCTCCGCCGTCACGGTGATGCGGACGTCCTGCTCGGCCAGGCGCTTGTTCAGGTCGGCGACCTTGAGGTCGAGGATCTTTTCGATCGCCTCGGGGGAGAGCGGGTGGAAGATGATCGTCTCGTCGATGCGGTTGAGAAACTCCGGGCGGAACGTGCGCTTGAGCTGGGCCTCGATCTCTTGGCGAATCTGCGACTCGCTCGCCTCGGTCTGGAAGAACTCGCTTCCGACGTTCGAGGTCATGATCAGGATCGTGTGGCGGAAGTCGACCGTGCGGCCGTGACCATCGGTGAGTCGCCCCTCGTCGAGCAGTTGCAGCAGGATGTTCATCACCTGCGGGTGCGCCTTCTCGAGTTCGTCGAACAGGATGACCTGGTACGGGCGGCGGCGAACGGCCTCGGTGAGTTGGCCGCCCTCTTCGTAGCCGATGTAGCCGGGGGGAGACCCAATGAGGCGCGCCACGGCGTGCTGCTCCATGTACTCCGACATGTCGATGCGGAGCAGCGCTTGGTCGCTGCCGAACAGGAACGCGGCCAGCGCCTTGGCGAGCTCCGTCTTCCCAACACCCGTCGGGCCGAGGAAGAGGAAGGTTCCAATCGGCTTGCGCGGATCGGACAGCCCGGCGCGCGAGTGCCGGACGGCCTGCGCGACGGCGCGCACGCCTTCCTCCTGATCGACGAGGCGCGCGTGGAGCGCATCCTCCATGGACCCGAGGCGCGACCGTTCCTCCTCAAGCATGCGCTCGGCCGGGATGCCCGTCCACTGGGACACGAGGGAGGCGATGTCGCTCTCGTTCACCGTGTCGCCCGTGCGATTCACGCGCAGCCGGCTGGCGGCTTCGTCGACAAGGTCGATCGCCTTGTCTGGCAGGAAGCGGTCGGCGATGTAGCGCTCCGACAGCGTGGCCGCGGCGCGCAGGGCTGCGTCCGTGATCGAGACCTGGTGGTGTTTCTCGAGCGTCTCGCGCAACCCTTGCAGGATCTGGATCGTCTCGTCGAGGGTCGGCTCGGGGATGAAGACCTTCTGGAAGCGGCGTTCGAATGCGGAATCCTTCTCAATGTGCTCGCGGTACTCGTCGAGCGTCGTGGCGCCGATGAGCTGGAATCGGCCTCGCGACAACGGCTCCTTGAGCATGTTCGACGCGTCGATGGCGCCCTCCGCCGCACCGGCGCCGACGAGCGTGTGCAGCTCGTCGACGAACAAGATGGTCGCGCCGGAATGAGCCTCGATCTCGCGGATGACGGCCTTGAGGCGATCCTCGAACTCGCCGCGGAACTTGGATCCGGCGACCATGGCGGCAATGTCGAGCGAGACGATCTCCTTGTTCTTGAGTGTGTCGGGAACCTCGCCGGACGCCATGCGTTGCGCCAGTCCCTCGACGACGGCCGTCTTCCCCACGCCGGGTTCCCCGATGAGGACGGGGTTGTTCTTGCGCCGGCGGGACAGGATCTGCTCCATGCGCAGGATCTCCTCGTCGCGACCGATAACCGGGTCAAGCTCTCCCCGCTTCGCCATCTCCGTCAGATTCGTCGAGTACTTCTTCAGAATCTGGTAGCGTTCCTCGGACGCCGGATCGGTCACCCGTTGCTCGCCGCGGACCTCGCGCAGGGACGTGTAGATCGCTTCGGGCGTGATCTGGTGGCGCCCCAAGACGCGGCGCAGTTGGGGATCCGTCGTGCGGCTGATGGCCAGCAAGAGGTGGTCGGTCCCGATGAACTCGTCGTGGAGTCGGTCGGCCTCCATCTGCGCGTCGCTGACCACGGCGTCAAGGCGCGGCGTGATGTAGACCTGTCCGCCGATCGAGCCGGCGATCGACGGCTTGGACTTCAACAACACGTCGAGGTCCTTGGCAAGGACGTCGAGCTTGACGCCCATCGCCTGCAGGATTTCCCGCCCTACGCCTTCAAGACCCACGAGGACGAAGGCGATGTGCTCCACGTCCAGCTGGTTGTGCTTGTACCTCGTCAGAAGACCCTGCGCTTCCCGGAACAGCTCTTGCGCTCCTTCGGTCATCTTGTCGAATCGGATCATCGCTCTCACCTCGCGTTAGCAGTTACGCCATACGACTGCTAACAGAGTGTAGACAGTGCCCCCTTCGAAGTCAAGCGTCGGGAAGAAGCGACTATTGCAGGGCTTTCAGGACCATGTTCACGGCGGCGTAGAGGAGAATGAGGCCGAAGAGTTGGCGCAGGCGGCGGCGCGAGATCCGCTCGCCAAGAAACGGGCCGAATTGCGCGCCGATCACGGTTCCGACAAGGAGAGGAATCGCCAACTCGACGCGGAGATGGCCCTGCTGATAGTGCGTCCACGCGGCGAACGCCGATGAGGGCACCATGACGAACAGGCTCGTGGCGATGGCCGGGACGATGTCGAGCCCGAGGAAGAGGGCGAGGGACGGCACCATGATCGTCCCGCTGCCGATGCCGAGGAGGCCCGAGCCGAGGCCGGCGGCGAGGCCGATGGCGGCCCCGATCACGTAGAGCCGAGCGCCCGTCGTGGGGCCGCGATGGGTTCGCCCGATCTCGCTCGTCGTCTTGCCGCGCAGCATCATCACGATCGGATAGAGCAGAAGGGCGGCGAAGCCGATGGCCAGCCACCGCGAGTCGATGACCGACGTGAGCCGTGCTCCGGCCCAGGCGCCAAGGAGGCTCGTGGGCATCAGGGCGATGCCGGTCCGCACGTCGATCGCGCGCCGACGTGCGTAGGCGATTGAGGCGGACAGACTGGTGAACGTGATCGCGGCGAGGCTCGTGCCGGCCGCCTCCTGGACCCTTGCGACGAGCCCCGACAGGGTCAAGAGCGGGACGATGAAGATGCCGCCGCCGACGCCGAGCAGGCTCGACAAGGTGCCGATGGCGAGCCCGGCGACGCCGAGCAAGAGGGAGATCTCGAGATCGAACGCCATACTGGCGATCACTATACGCGAAGAGGACCGTGCGCTCATTCGGTGCGGCTGGACGGTCGGGCGTGTCCCGGCTAGAGTCGTGGATCAGATCTGGAGTGAAAGGATGCCCTGCGATGCCCATCCCGACTCGAGAAGACGCGCTCGCCCTTCTTTGCGAGTGGAACGCGAACGAGAGCTTAATCAAGCACGCGCTCGCCGTGGAGGCGACGATGAGGTTCTTCGCGCGCAAGCGCGGCGAGGATCCGGACAAGTGGGGCGCCATCGGCCTCGTCCACGACCTCGACTACGAGCGCTTCCCCGAGCAACACCCGCACGAATCCGCGCGCATCCTGAGGGAGCTTGGGTGGCCGGAGGAGTACGTGCATGCGGTCTTGTCTCACGCCTGGGGCATCGTGAGCGACGTCGAGCCGACTCACCCGATGGAGAAGGTGCTCTACGCCATCGACGAACTCTGCGGCCTCGTTACGGCGGCGGTCCTCGTCCGCCCCTCGCGGAGCTTGGCGGACCTGTCCGTGTCGTCGTTGCGTAAGAAGTGGAAGGACAAGGGGTTCGCGGCGGGGGCGAACCGGGTTGTCATCGCGCGG
The DNA here is from genome assembly GCA_903857865.1 of uncultured bacterium. GTDB lineage: Bacteria > Bipolaricaulota > Bipolaricaulia > UBA7950 > UBA9294 > CAIOGO01. The sequence continues at coordinate 39,033 of CAIOGO010000013.1, forward strand.
GGAGCGGAGATGCTCGGGGTGAGTCTCGATGACCTGATGGCGGACGTGATCGCGGGGATGTCGGAAGCGGCTTCCGCTCTTGGCTTGGATGGAGCTGGGCGTGTGCAGGGAGGCGAACGTGGTGGATCGGACGGTTGACGTGGGGCGGTGGAGCCTGGACGACCTGATTCCGGCGAGGTCGGGGCCGGCCATGGAGGGGGTGCTGGCGCAGCTTGACGACGCCGTACGCTCTCTGGAAGCGTGGCGTGGCCGGCTGGACGCGTCGATGTCCGCCGCAACGTTCGGCTCACTCGTTCGCAACATGGAGCAGGCGGCGTACGTCGCGTCGGTGCTGCGCGGCTACTCCACACTCTGGTTCTCTGAGCAGACGGGCGACCCCGACGCGCTCTCGTTCCAGCAGCGTATTGACTCGCAGCTCGCCGAGGCGCAGAACCGCACGCTGTTTGTCGAACACTGGTGGAAATCCCTGGACGAAGGGAGTGCCCAACGGCTACTCACAGCGGCCGGCGACGTCGCCTACTACTTGGAGACGCTGCGCCGCTTCGCGCCGTACACCCTGGCCGAGCCCGTGGAGCAGGCGATCAACCTCAAGGATGTGAACGGGATTCGTGGCATCGGCACGATCTACGACATGATCGCGAACGCCCTCACGTTCGAGATTACGATCGACGGCGAGACGAAGAAGCTCACACGCACCGAACTCATGATCTACGCCCGCGACTCCGATCCGGCGAAGCGTGCGGCCGCCTACGAGGCGATGCTCCGCGAGTTCGGCGCTCACAAGGACGTGCTGGCGCAGTTGTACAAGTACACGGCCGGAGACTGGCATCAGGAGAACGTCGCTCTACGAGGGATGTCGTCGCCGATTGCCGTGCGGAACCTACAGAACGACGTTCCGGATGACGTCATCGAGACGCTGCTCGAGGTGTGCCGCGAGAACGCGCCGGTGTACCAGAGGTTCTTCCGTCTCAAGGCGGGGTGGATGGGGATGGATCGCCTGCGGCGCTGCGACATCTATGCGCCTCTACAGCCGGTGGTTCGGACGTACACCTACGACGAGGCCGTTCGCCTCGTGCGCCAGTGCTTTGACGGCTTCGCGCCGCGCCTTGCCGGACTCTCCGACCGCGTCTTTGCCACCGGGCACGTCGACTCGCAGCCGCGACCGGGCAAGGACACGGGAGCGTTCTGCTACGGCGTCGTGCCGGACAAGACCCCGTGGGTTCTCGTAAACTTCAACGGCCGCGCGGAGAACGTCGGCACGCTGGCCCACGAACTGGGCCACGCGGTCCACGCCCTCCTCGCCTCCGACCACTCGGTGTTCACGTCCCACTCCTCTCTGCCGCTGGCCGAGACAGCGTCGAACTTCGCGCAGATGCTCCTCCTGCACGTGCTGCTCGACTCCGATCGCGACCCCGCATTTCGTCGCTACCTCCTCGCGAAGTACGTCGACGAGAGCTATGGGTCCATCCTGCGGCAGGCGTTCTTCGTCTTGTTCGAGCGCGAGGCGCACCGGAGGATCCACGAGGACTCCGCGACGGCCGACGACCTGGCCGCTCGGTACCTCGATACCTTGCGCGAGCAGTTCGGAACGAGCGTCGACGTGCCGGACGAGTTCCGCTGGGAGTGGATCTCGATCCCTCACATCTATCAAACGCCCTTCTACTGCTATGCGTACACGTTCGGGCATCTCCTCGTTCTCGCTCTCTACCAGCAGTACCAGCGGGAAGGGGAGGCGTTCGTGCCACGCTACGTGCGTCTGCTCGCGCGTGGCGGGTCGATGCCACCGCTCGCCATCCTCGAGGAAGCGGGGTTTGACGTGCGGACGAAGGCCTTTTGGCAGGGCGGGTTCGACGTGATCGCCGGGATGATTGACGAGCTCGAGACGTTGAGCGGAGCGAGCCCGAAAGGGAAGCGCCGGCCCTAATCGACGCGACATAGGCCTCTCGCGGCGATAGTTAATCGACGCGAACGACGCGCCGCGCGGCTAGTCAGTCGACGCGGATGTCGGCGATCGTGGTGCCCGGTGGACGATCGCTTTCGATGCGGATGTCGGCGATCGCCCTATCGTGGCGATCGCTTTCGATGCGAATGTCGGCGACCTTAGCGCCTGTCGCGGCGATGAGATCGGACGTCGCGAGGCGAACGAGAGTGCCGCGCGCGCCGGCGTTGATCACGAGGGATGGGCGGCTCGCCGCCGTCGCGTCGAGGATCACTTGGAGGGCCTGTCGGGAGCCGAACGGGCTGATTCCGCCGGTCTGATATCCGGTGACGCGTTCGGCGTCGTGCGGCGCGGCAGGTTCGATGTGCTTGTGGCCCGTGACTCGTCCGAGCTTGCGCACGCTGACGTTCCCATCCCCTGCAATGAACGCGAACAGGAAGGATCCATCGTCGGCGCGGAAGACGAGGCTCTTCAGGACTTCGGCGTGCAACAACCCGAGCGCGTCGGCGGCCAGCCTCGCCCCCTTGCGGTCGAAGCGGTACGTGAGGACCTCGTGCGCGATTCCCTTCTCTCGCAGGACCTGAATGCCTCGCGTGGCCATCGCTTCTCCCTACGTGCCGAGCGCAAGCCCGTCCTTGCGCGGCTCCGAGCCCCCGAGGAGGACGCCGCGGTCGCGATCGATCCAGACTCCCTGGTAACCGCCGTAGCCTCCGGTGGTGATCTCGACGCGGTGTCCCCTTCGTCGCAGGCCGGCGGCCGCTTCGTCGGGGAATTCGGGCTCGAGGTGCACGATGCCGCCGTCGCGCATGACATCGCCCGTCGGCGTCGAGGAGCCGTCGTGCCGGAATCGCGGTGCCTCGCCCGCCCGTTGCGGGTCGCTTCCGTGGACCAGGAGGTTGAGCAGGACCTGGACCTGGCCCTGCGGCTGCATGTCGCCGCCCATGACGCCGAAGGAGAACACAGGCCGGCCTCGCTCGGTGACCATCGCCGGGATGATCGTGTGGAATGGCCGCTTGCCGGGTGCCAGGGCGTTCGGGTGCCGCGGGTCGAGGGCGAAGAGCGCGCCGCGATTCTGCATCGCGAACCCGAGGCCGGGCGGCGTGATCCCGGAGCCGAACCCGTGATAGATGCTCTGGATCAGCGAGACGGCGTTCCGGTCCTCGTCGACAGCCGTAAGGTAGACCGTGTCAGAGCTTCCGGGAAGTGAGCCATCCTCCGCGAGAGAGACGGCCGCACGATCCGCGTCGATTCGCGCTGCCTGAGACTCCCCGTGTCCGGGTGCCAGGAGGCGTTCGATGGGCGTTCTCGAGAATTCGGGATCGGCGTAGAGGCGCGCTCGATTCTCGTACGCGAGCTTCTTGGCCTCGACGAGGATGTGCAGGTAGGCGGCTGGATCGTCATGCAACGCCTCGAGATCGAACCGCGAAAGGATGTTGAGCATCTCGAGCACGACGACGCCTTGTGTGTTTGGCGGAAGCTCCCACACGTCGACGCCGCGGAACGAAAGCGCGATGGGCTCGACCCAGGTCGATGTGTGAGAGGCTAGGTCGTCGCGCGACAAGGGCGAACCGAGATTCCGGGCGCACGCGGCCACGTTCGCTCCCACGTCGCCGCGATAGAACGCATCGGCGCCGTCGCGGGCGAGGGCGGAGAGCACGTCGGCGAGGTCGGCGTTGCGGAAGGTCTCCCCAACCCGAGGAGCACGGTCGCCCACGAGGAACGTCTCCGCGGAGCCCGCGTCCTTCGCGAGAAGATCCGTGTCCTCGGCCCACGCCCGAGCAATCACGGGGGTGACTCGGAAACCGTCGCGGGCGGCCTCGATCGTCGGCTGGAAAAGCTCGCGCCACGGCAGACGCCCGAAGCGCTCGTGCAGCGTCGCCCAGCCGTCGACGCACCCAGGCACAGTCCACGTCAGGGGACCGCGGGTCGGGACGCGGTCGAGGCCTCGCTCTCTGAAGAGATCGAGTGTCATGCCCTTCGGTGCGCGGCCGCTCCCGTTCAACCCGGCAAGTTGCCCCTCCGCCGCGGACCCCACCAGGGCAAACATGTCGCCGCCGAGACCGCAGCTCATCGGCTCGACGAGCCCGAGTGCGATGTTCGCGGCAAGCGCCGCGTCAATCGCGTTGCCGCCCGCGCGGAGAACCTCCACGCCGATCGCGGCCGCCAGCGGCTGGCTCGTCGCTACCATCCCGTCCGTCGCCACGGCGACGGGGCGCTCCCTCTTCCCGTCCATACTGGGCCCCCTCGGCAAGCATAGAGGACTCGGGGTCCAGCGACCAGGTTCGGTTCGGAGCGCCCGCTACATCACGGCACCAGGAGAGGCCGTATAATCAGAGTCATCGGGAGGTGGCATGGACAGCGAGAGGATCGTGCTGCGAGAGCTCTTGTCGCAGGATCCGGCGGACATCGCGGAGGTCCTCGGCGAGCTGTCCGATGAACAGGCGGCGGAACTCCTTCACCGGCTGTACCTCGGCGGCGCGGCGGCGAAGACGCTTGCGGAGATGGATCCGGAGGAGTCGGCCGAGTTGATGCAGAAACTCGATCGGCAGATGGCAAGCACGATCCTCGCCCGCATGGACCCGGACGACGCGGTGGACCTTCTCGAGGAGCTCCCCGTCGACGTCCGGAAGGAGCTCCTCTCACGACTGAGTCGGCACGACGCGAAGCTCCTCACCGACCTTCTCGCCTTCCCCGCGGACACCGCCGGTGGGCTCATGACTCCGGAGGTAGTCGCTCTCTCTCTCTCCATGACGGCGCAAGATGCGATCGACGTCCTGCGACAGCGCCAGGAGAAGGCGGGCACCGTCTACTACGCATACGCCGTCGACAATGCGAATCACCTTCAGGGCGTGCTTTCCCTGCGCGACATCGCGCTGGCTCGGCCCGATCGGAGCCTCGGCGAGCTTGTGATCCGCGACGCGGTCGCGGTTCGCGTTGACCAGGATGTCGAGGACGTGGCTAAGCTGTTCGATAAGTACGACTTCTTCGCCCTCCCCGTCGTCGACGCCGAGGACCGCCTGCTTGGCGTGATCACGGTCGACGACGTCATTGACGTGATCCGCGAGGAGGCGACGGAGGACATCTATCGCCTGGCCAGCGTCCCGAGCGCGGAGGGTGTGGACACGAGTTGGTGGGACTCCTTGCGCCTCCGGCTGCCTTGGCTATACGGCAAGCTCGTGGCCGGACTCCTCGCCGCGCTCGTCGTCGGCATCTTCGAGCAGACGATCGTCAAGGTCGCCGCGCTCGCCGTCGTCATGGGCGTCATTGTTGGACAAGGCGGGGCGTCGGGGATGCAGACGGCGACGATCATCACCCGCGGCATGGCCCTTGGAGAGATCGACCGCGCGCGCGGCTGGCGCTTGCTTGGCAAGGAGGTGCTCCTGGGTCTTGTCAACGGCCTTCTCCTTGGAGGCACGGTCGGCCTGATCATGTACGCCTGGAAGGGCGAGGCGCTTCTCGGGGTGGCGGTCAGCATCGCCATGCTTCTCAACGTCGTCGTTGCCGGGATGATCGGCGTGCTGATTCCCCTCCTCCTCCGAGCGATTGGGAGGGACCCCGCCGCGGCGTCCAGCCTCGTTTTGACAGCGATCACCGACGTCCTCGGGTTTGCCCTCCTCTTCGTCCTCGCGGGGCTTCTCCTTCCGGCCCTTCGATGACGCCGCCCTTGGCGCTCTGGGCGTTGCCGTTCGTCCTCGTCCTCCTCGGGGTGGCCCTCTTCTTCGGGCACTTCTCCTTGCCGGTGGCTCTCTTCGCCGCGGCGGCGACGATGTGCGCCATCGTCTACATCACGCTTGGCGATCGCGTGCGGCGGGGCGGCGGCCGTCCGAAGGCCAATCTTCTTGCTCTCCTTCCCGGGCACCTGCTCCTCCTCTTCGGCCTTGGGACGCTGCCGCGACCGGACCTTCTCGGGCTCGCCTGGGGCAGCCTGCCGCTCGGATCGCTTGTCTACGATTGGCTGAGCGCGCGCCAGCCCTTCCCGTGGCGGAGATCGATCTTGACGGGGCTGTACGCTATAATCTGGCTTGTCGTGTTCTTCCTTCTGGAACGACTTGTTGCGGAGCGGAAGGGGCTTTCGGGACACGCAGAAATCGTGGCGGCGGTCGCGTTTGGCGCGATCGGGATTGTGTTCGTTGTGACGGGAATTGTCCGCCACCGACGCGCCGTCAAGGAGTGATCTTATGGGTCGTGCAATCGTGATCTGCGGTCTGGCGATACTGTTCCTCGGGACCGTTGCGCTGGCGCAAGCGACGACGGGAGGGACTACCGCGTCGACGGGCCTCGACCAGTACCTGCCCCTCATCATCCTGCTTGTCGCGTTTGGCTTGATCTTCTACTTCATGCTGATCCGGCCGCAGCGCAAGCGACAGCAGGAAATGACCAGCTTGCTCGCAGGCCTCAAGCGTGGCGACAAAGTGATGACCGCCGGAGGGATCATCGGCGAGATCGACTCAATCGGAGACACGTCGCTCGTCATCGCCCTGGAAGAGGGAGCCAAGATGCGCGTGGCCAAGATGAGCATCGTGCGCAAAATGGACAAGTAGCGAGGGAGACCCTATGGCACAGCACAGCATGACGCGAGCCGACTGGCTGCGGCTAGGCTCCATGCTTGTCATCGTCATCGCGGGCATCGTGCTCATCACCGTTCCTTTCCGGCCCGTGAAGGACATCGTCAAGCTTGGGCTCGACCTCCAGGGCGGCGTTCGGCTCGTCCTCGAAGGAGAGGGCGTGGCGGCGATGGCGGCGGATGCGCAGACCGAGACGATCAGCCGCATGATCGAGATCTTGAACAACCGTGTTGACCAGTACGGGTTGGCGAATGCCGAGATCCGACGCTATGGCCCCGACCGCATTCTCGTCAACATCCCCGGCGCCACCGATCCGGAAGAGGCGCGACGCCTCATCGGCCAGACGGCGGTGCTGGAGTTCCGCCGCGTCATCGAGGTCGGAGTCTCGCCGACCGACGACATCTCCCCGTCCTCCAGCAGTCAGGAGCTTCTGTACAACAAGGAAGGCGTTCCGATCGTCGTGGATCGCGAAGTCCTTCTGACGGGGGCGGCGTTGTCGAACGCGACGGTTCGGACGTCGTCGGATGTTCGCGAGGTCGGCAAGCTCCAGGTTGGCTTGACGTTCAGTCAGGAGGGCGCCGAGCAATTCGCCAGCGTTGTGCGTGAGTTGGGCACGGGCCAGATGCTGGCCATCGTGCTCGACGATGTGGTGCAGAGCTCTCCCGTGTTGCAGGATAGCATCGTGGCCGCAGCGCGTGAGGGTTGGCGTAGTCTGCAGAACTCGACCACGATCTCCGGCGGCAACATGGGGGCGAACGAGGCGAAGCGGCTGGCGGCGGTACTCCGCGCCGGTGCCCTGCCCGTATCCGTGCGAATCGCCGAGGAAACGAGCATCGGTCCCTCGCTCGGAAGCGACTCCATCCGCCGCGGCATGATGTCCATGGCGATCGGATTCGCCCTCATCCTGGTCTACATGTTCGTCCTGTATCGCAGGTTCGGGGCGGTGGCGAACATCGCCCTGATCATCAACATGCTGTTCATCATCAGCGGCCTGATCGCCTTCGGCGCCGTGCTGACGATGGCGGGCATTGCGGGAATCGTCCTGACGATCGGTATGACCGTGGACTCGAACATCATCATCTTCGAGCGCATCAAGGAAGAACGGAGGGTGGGCAAGTCGCCGCTGGCCGCGGTCCGCGCCGGCTACGAACGGTCGTTGGCCGTGATCACCGACACGAACGTGACCACCCTCGTGACGGCGGGGATTCTTCTCCTTGTCGGATCGGGTCCCTTCCGCGGATTCGCGATCACGCTGGCGCTCGGCATCGTCGGCACGGTGTACTGCGCGCTTGTCGCCAGTCGGTTCCTTCTCGAGCGTGGGGGCTTCTGGCGCTTCATCCCCGTGCGGCTGCCGGAGGGGACGAAGTAACCGCAAGCACCAACTCCAGGAGCGCGTCGAACGCTGCTCGACCGCCGCTCTTGACCTCGGTGTCCAATCGAACGCCAAGGTCGAGGGCGGCGACTGCTTCTTCGAGCCGGAAGCGCTTCGCCTGCGCGAGGAGACGGCGCAGGAGCCAGTCGGGAAGCGACACAAGGCCTACCATCTCCGCTTGCGGCACTCGCCGATCGAGCAGGACTCGCAACATGGCCAGACGAGCGAGGTGGCGCACCGCGCCTCCGAGAATCCTGCCCGCGTCGTCGCGCAGGTCGTCGAGCGCTCGCAGGGAGGCGCGAAGGTCGCGCTCGCCGAGACGGTCGAAGAACGGGTAGACCGTGGGCTCGGAGCCGGGAAAGACAAGCGACGCGATCGTCGTGGGGCCGATCTCGGCGGTCCCAGCGAACGCGCGCAGCTTGCGCCCCTCCGACGCGATCGCCAGAAGATCCCCGCCCGTACGCGCCACGAGGTCCTCGACAGCGGCCGCCGACGGCCGCAGGCCGTACTCCCCGAGCACGCCCCGCGCCGTCTGGGTCACGGAGCGCGCTGGCGGAGCCGGGAGTACGACCACGGCGTCTCGCGCCGCGCATGCCTTCACGAGCGGGTGGGACGACTTCACATCCGGTGACGCGACGAAGCTGAGGAACGTCGATGTCGGCAAGCCCTTCGCTGCGAGCTCGGCCCACAGCTTCGGTTTGCGCGCCTTCTCAACGCTTCGGACGACGAAATGGCGGCCGAGAGCGAAGAGAGGCGTCGACTGGAGCTCCATGTCGAACGCGGCGGCGTCGACCTCGTCGGCGAAGCGCGCTTGGCGCTCGATCGCCGGATCGGCGGCGCGGAGCGCTTGGTCTCGCTCCGCGAGCGCACGCTCGCAGCGATACGGATCCCCCATGAGAAGAACGACCGGAACGGCGTCCATGGCTCCATGGTAGTTGTCGGGCCGACGCGCGGCAACGGCTTGGGGCGCCGTCAGTCCGTCCGCCCGAGGCGCGCCCACGTGGGGACAGGCTCTCGACAGGGAGCTCTCTTTCGGATACACCTCACGCCATGCACGAGGTGACGATCCACACGGACGGAGCGTGCAGCGGCAACCCCGGGCCCGGCGGATGGGGTGCCGTCCTCGCTTCCGGCACGTTGCGCAAGGAGATCTCGGGCGGCGAGGCGTCGACGACGAACAACCGTATGGAGCTCGTCGCCGCCATCCAGGCGCTCGCAGCGCTTCGCGAGGTGGCGGAGGTGGACCTCTACACCGACTCCGTGTACCTACGCTCCGGGATCACGGAGTGGATCGTTGCGTGGAAGGCGAACGGCTGGCGGCGGCGAAGCGGCAAGCGCTGGCTGCCGGTCAAGAACGAGGACTTGTGGCGCAAACTCGACGGGCTCACGGCGCGACACCGCGTTCGGTTCCACTGGACCGAGGGGCACGCCGGGAATCCGGACAACGAACGCGCCGACGCCCTCGCGCGGGCAGCGATTCCACGGCCTTAGGTTGGCGTGACGACTAGAAGCAGCCGAGCTGACAGTCGCAGATCCGCACGTCGAGCGTCTCCGCGATGGACCCGAGGAGCAGCCGCGGCAGCCCACGTTCATCGGCCAACAGCCACGCGGCGGCGCAGGTGAGCCGTCCGTCTGTGCACGCTTGGCGCAGATCGCGCTCCAGTTCGGTCGGTATGGCCTTCAGGCCGCGGGTCAAGCGCTTCTCTCCGAACGCGTCGTAGCCGAACAGCCCGAGCTGGCAGTGCGTGATCCGAATCCCCATGGCATCCGCGCTTTCGCCGACCGCTTGAGGTAACACAGCGCACGATTCGGCGAGCCGGTGTGCGAGCGCGCACGGAAGATCGCCGTTCGCCGCGGACTCCCGCAGCCGATCGCGCAGCGCGTTCATGTTGCTCACGGCGTTGCCTCGCGCTTGCCCGCACGGGTGGATTCGTCGTTTACGAACAGCGTTCGCGTTGGGTAAGCCAGCCGGATGCCGCGCGCCTCGAAGGCGCGGAGAATGCTGAGGTTGACCGCTTGCTGCGCGTCCATGTACGGGACGTAGTCGCCGGAGAGGACGAAGTACACGACTTCGAACGCCAGGATCGAGTCGGCGAACGACTTGAGGTGGCACCGGTCGAAGCGCACACCGGGGACTTTCTCAATCTCTGTCTTCACCAGGGCCGGGATTTCGGCCAACCGCTCGGTCGGCGTGTCGCAAGCGAGGCCGAAGGTGAATGCGACCCGGCGCTCGGTCATGCGCATGTAGTTGCGCAGGCGACTGTCGAGCAGGTCGCCGTTCGCGAAGATGAGTTGCTCGCCCGACAGACTGCGGACGCGCGTCGTTTTCAACCCCACGCGCTCGACGGTTCCAGAGAGGTCGCCGACCGCGATGAAGTCGCCGATCATGAAGGGCTTATCCACGATGATCGACAGCGACGCGAAGAGATCCTTGAGGATGCTTTGCACGCCGAGGGCGACGGCAATTCCAGTGATCCCGAGTCCGGCGATCAGCGTGGTGATGTTGACGCCCATGTTGTCGAGCGCCAAGAGCAGCACGACGGCCCACAAGAGCACCTTGGCCAGGAAGCCGAGCGCCGCAAGCGACGTGGCCGTCGCCGCGTCTTCGCCGAGCCGGCGGCGCACGGTACGCGTCAGCCAGAACGTGACGAGGCCGTTGCCCCAGTAGCCGGCCTGGGCGAGAAGCGCGATCACGAAGCCGACGTGCAGAACCTGCGTCGCGGCTTCGGGCAGCGTCAGGAGACGCGACCCCGCGTAGGCGGAAATGACGAAGACAAACAGGAATCGCGTCTTGTGCAGGAGTTCGACGAGGAGATCGTCGAGCTGGCCCTCGGTGCGTTCGGCGATCTTGCGGAGGTGGCGAATCGCGACGCGGGTGAAGATCTGAAGAGCCAGCCAAGCGAAGAGAATGACGCCTGCGGCGGCGAACCATCGCCAGACGGGGTTCGCGTAGAACGTCGTTTGTAGGAAGTGCACCAGGCCTCCTTTCTCCCACCCATCCGTCGGGTGACCGGGGGGGAGCGTACTCTGCCCGGGTTCCCCGGATCAACCCTAGTGAAGAGGCGTCCCTACCGCTTCGGATCACGCGTCCGCCCGAACGGGGTATTGCGTCGGGTCCGGAATGCGCCCGTCGCCCCCGCGCTAGGTGACTCGTGTCTCCGCTGGGGATGTTGGAAGGGGGCGAGGGGTGTGCAGTCCGAGACTACGATCGAGTCATGAACAAGGTTGGCGTCATCGTCCGCGCGAGTGCGCTGCATGACAAGGATCAGGTGCGCGCGCTCCGAGATCGATTGCTCGGCGAGTTGCGGGCGGCGAGCGGGCTTGCGATCGAAGAGGCGAGCCAACCCTCCTCGGACCACCTCACGGCGATTCTCGTCCTCACGGGCGGCGTCGAGCGCGAGGTGCTGAAGATCGTGGCACAGCTCCCGTCTCCGACGCTGCTCATCGCTCACCCCGGCCACAACTCGCTGCCGGCGTCTCTCGAGGTCCTGGCTCGCATTCGGCAGGACGGCGGCGAGGGCAGGATTCTCTACGGTTCGCCCGAGGCGATCGCTGAGGGGTTGAAGCAGGAACTCTCGCTTGCCAACGCCTGGAACACGTTCCGCTTCAGTCGAATCGGTGTCATCGGCGAACCCTCCGACTGGCTTGTGGCGAGCGACGTCGACCGCGCGTTCCTCAAGGGCCGGCTGTCGATTGAACTGGTTCATGTGGCGATGGACGACCTACTCGCGCGAGTCGAGAAGGCGTCAGCTCCACGCAAGGACGTTACGGCTTTTGTGAAGGGCGCCAAGGCCATCGCCGAGGCCAGCGGAGACGACGTGCGCGGTGCCGTGCAAGTCTACTACGGGTTGCGTAGCCTCGTCGACGAGCATCGCTTGTCGGCATGCACGGTGCGCTGCTTCGACCTGGTGAAGAGGCTCAAGAACACCGGCTGCTACGCATTGTCGCGGCTGAACGACGAGGGGGTTCCGGCGGGCTGCGAGGGCGATCTGCAGTCGCTGTTCTCGCTGTACCTTGCCCATCTCCTTTCGGGGCAGACCGCGTTCATGGGCAACATCGCCGATGTCGATCCTCCCGGCCGCTCGATCGGAATCGCGCATTGCATGTGCCCCCTATCGATGGCACCGAGCTACACCGTACGAAGCCACTTCGAGTCGGGGCTCGGTGTCGGGATTGCAGGGACGATGCCTCAAGGGGCATGCACTATCCTCCGCCTCGGCGGGGAGCGTCTCGATGACCTGTTCATCCGCGAGGGGATCATCGTCGAGACGACGGTCCGCGAGGACCTGTGCCGCACGCAGGTTCGAGTCCAAGTCGAGGACCCGGTCGACGACCTCCTCACCGCGCCGCTCGGGAATCATCACATCCTCGTTGCCGGACACCATCGCGAGACGATCGAGCGCTTCTACGCTAGGTACCTGGCGTCGTAGACGGCGACGGGGCCAGATACCCCGCTACCTTGGCCACGTAGACACGCCAAGCAGCCGGTGCTAGCTACCTGGCTAGCCGCCGCCGGAGCCAGGTAGCCAGCGACGTAGGCAACGCTGCTACTCTCGCAACGTAGTCCGTGTGCGTCTTGTTCCGCTCGGACGGAGCCGCTACCATCCCGCTGGCGTGGAGGTGAGCGTCCCATGGCGGAACGCAAGATGCAGATCACGGCGGACAACGAGACGCGGCGAGGGCACTATTCGAATCTCGCGCTCATCTCGCACAGAAAAGAGGAATTCGTGCTCGACTTCCTCTTCCTCGACCCTCAGGCGCAGGCTCCCCAAGAAGGGCAAGCGATGCTGGCGTCGCGCGTCGTCCTCAACCCCGGGCACATGAAGCGGCTGTACCATGCGATCGGCGAGAACATCCAACGCTACGAGAAGAACTTCGGGACGATCGTCCTTCCCGCCAACCTGACGTAGGGCGGCCGCCATGAACGGCGCGACACCGGCCCGAGGCTCACGGTGACGAGGCTCCTTGAGGAGAACCGCGTTCGGTTGCTCGACGGCCTGCGCGATGCGCTCGCCGGCTCGTCGTCTCTATCGCGCATCGTGAGGCAGCACGTAGGAATTGAGGATGCAGCGGGCGGAGCCGTGGACGGCGCCGGCAAACTTCTGCGCCCGAGCCTTGTCCTGTTCGTGGCCGAGGAGCTTGGGGCGCGGCTCGACGAGGCTCTCCCGGCCGCGGTGGCGCTCGAACTCGTCCACAACTTCTCGCTCGTCCACGACGACATCCAGGACCGGGACCGAACTCGACGCGGTCGCCCCACCGTTTGGGTCACCCATGGCGAGGCGATGGCGATCAACGCCGGCGACCTGCTCTACGCAATCGCCTTCCGCGAGATCGCGCGGTGTGGGAGCGCCGCAGTCGCCTGCTTGGCCGAGGCGACGATCGACATGGTCGAGGGGCAATCGCTCGATCTGTCCTTCGAGCGGCGCTTCGTGACGATCGACGAGTACACGGCGATGATCGATCGCAAGACGGGTGCGCTCTTGCGCTGCGCGTTCGAGCTTGGCGCGATCGTCGCCGGCGCGGACGACAGCGCTCGCCGGGCGCTCCGTGACCTGGCGATGGCCCTGGGGCGGGCATTCCAGATTCAGGACGACGTCCTAGGAATCTGGGGCGACGGGGATGTGGTGGGGAAGCCTCAGGGGTCGGATGTTCGACGCCGCAAGAAGTCGTTCCCCGTTGCGTCGGCGTTCGCCCTGGCCGGTCCCGCAGACCGGTGCCGGCTGGAGGAGATCTACTCGGCAGAGCCTGTGGCCGAGACCGACGTGACATGGGTGATCCTCCTCATGGAGCGACTGGGCGTTCCCGCGGCGGCGGCGGGCACTGTGCGAGAAACCTTAGCTCAGGCGGCCGGATACCTCGGGCGGATCCAGCTCTCGGCGACCGGGCGCGGCGACATGGATGCGCTGATCGACTACCTGGCAGGGAGGACGAAGTGAGTCGACCGTTTGCACTCGACCTCGCGATGGCTCGGCACATCGCGGGGAACAAGCTCCGACGACAGAAGCGGTTTCCGTTCGTCACGATGCTCGAGCCGCTTGAGGTCTGCAACCTGGCCTGTGCCGGGTGCGGCCGCGTGCGCGAGTACCGCGACGTCATCGACCGCCGACTTTCCGTCGACGAGTGCCTCGCGGCGGTGCAAGCGTCGGGGGCGCCGATCGTGTCCGTCTCCGGCGGAGAGCCGCTGCTCCACGCGGAGATCGGCAACATCGTGAGGGCGCTGCGCGACGACGGCCGGTTCCTCTACCTCTGCACGAACGGCCTTCTGCTCGAGGAGAAGCTCGATCTCTTTTCCCCGTCGCGCCAACTCTGCTTCGTCGTTCACCTCGACGGCACCGAGGCAACCCACGACCACGTGACCGAGCGGCCGGGCACCTACCGCGCGGCAGTCGCGGGGATTCGGGAGGCCTTACGGCGCGGGCATCGCGTCTGCACGAACACGACCCTCTTCCACGGCTCGGACGCCGTCGACCTGCACGCGCTGTTTGGGACGCTTCAGGATCTCGGCGTGGAGGGACTGATGGTGTCGCCCGGCTTCGCGTACGGAGACGTGGCGAATCGCGACCTCTTCCTTGAACGCGCCGAGTCGATCGACGTCTTCCGCCGCGTCCTCGACCCGATGAAGGGCTTCCCGTTCTACAACAACCCGTTCTATCTTGATTACCTGCGCGGCGATCGCGACTACCCGTGTGCCGCTTGGACCACGGTCACGTACACGGTGCTCGGTTGGCGGCTGCCGTGCTACGCGATCGCGGACCGGCACGTCGCCTCGGTCGAGGAGCTATTCGCCGACGAGGTTTGGTCGACGTACGGACCGGGGGCCGACGCGCGGTGCGGGAACTGCATGATGCACTCCTCGTTCGAGGGCGCGAGCATTCTCGATGCCTTGCGGAAGCCGGCGGCCCTCCTGCGCGTTGCGCGAGGAGTGTGGGGACGGTGATCGTCGTGGCGGCCTGCTTCCGGCACGAGACGAAATGGATCGCCCGGCGAACGGGGACGCAAATCGTGCGCACGGGCATGGGAACTCGCGCGGCCGCGGACCTCGATCGACTCGCTTTGGATCCCGCGTCGATCTCGCTCCTTCTCTCGACCGGGTTCTGCGGAGGCCTCAACGCAAAGCTTCGAGCCGGCGACCTCGTGGTCGGGGAGCGGATCCACCATCACGGGACAACGATCGCCGTCGATCAGGACCTTGCTGCCCGCGCGGTCGGCGCGCTTCACGACGAGGGCCTCGCTCCGCGTGCCGGGGCGGTCGAGTGTTCGGACGACGTGGCGGACGGCGCCGCCAAGCGCGCGCTCGCGGCGGGCGGTGCGTTGTCGGTGGATCTTGAGAGTGGACCCCTGGCGGCGTGGGCGTCGGCGCACGGCGTGCCGTTCCTGAGTTGCCGTGTGGTCCTCGACAGCCTGTCCGAGGCGATGCCGTTCACGAGCGGGGCACCGCTCTGGATTTCGGTCCTCCGTCACCCGCGCGCGGCCGTCAAAACGGCACGGGCGGCGAGCGTGGCCGGTCGACGGCTTGGCGCTGCGGTGACGTGCCTGATCGACGCGCTGGAGGCAGAACGATGACGCGTCGGGTGAACGTAGGCGGCGTGCCGATCGGCGGTGGCGCCCCGATCTCTGTTCAGTCGATGACGACCACGCAGACGTCGGACATCGCTGCGACGGTCGCTCAAGTCGCGCGGCTCGAGGCCGCGGGATGCGAGATCGTGCGCGTCGCGGTGCCCGACATGGCGGCGGCCGAGGCCCTGCCGGCGATCCGAAAGGCGATCTCGATCCCGCTCGTCGCCGACATTCACTTCGACTACCGGCTGGCGCTTGCCGCGATTCGCGCTGGGGTGGACAAGCTGCGGCTCAACCCGGGCAACATCACGGACCCTGCTTGCATCGCCGAGGTCGCGGAGGCCGCGGCCTCCGCGGGGATCGCCATCCGCGTCGGCGCCAACTCCGGATCGCTCGCCCCGCTCTACCTCGACGCGCACGGGCGAGCTTCCGTCGCGGGGATGGTCGAGAGTGCGCTCCACGAGATCCGCATCCTCGAGCGCCAGGGCTTCGAGGCGATCGTCGTCTCGCTCAAGGCGACGGACGTGCGGATGACGATTGACGCGTACCGCGCCATCGCGCGCGAGGTCGATTATCCCCTCCACGTCGGCATTACCGAAGCCGGAACGGTCTGGGAGGGAGCGATTCGTTCGGCCGTCGGGCTCGGCGTCCTCTTCGCGGAGGGGTTGGGCGACACGGTGCGCGTCTCGCTCGCGGGGGATCCGGTCGAGGAAGTCCGTGCGGCGTACGAGATCCTGCGGTCGCTCGGCCTGCGGTCACGCGGCTTGGACCTCCATGTCTGCCCGACCTGCGGGCGCACGGGCATCGACCTCGCGTCGATCGCCGGCGAGGTGCGGACGGCGCTCGCCGACGTCGCGGAGCCGATCAAGCTGGCACTCATGGGCTGCGTCGTGAACGGGCTCGGCGAGGTCCGCGACGCCGACGTCGGCCTCGTCGGGAGCAAGGGGCAGGGATCGATCTACGTGGCCGGCGAGGTGGTCGCCGCGGCGGTGCCGGAAGTGGAACTTGCAGCTGAGATCGTGCGCGTTGTGCGGGGGACGATCGCGGAGAGGAAGCATGCGTAGCGCGCCGCGCAGTGTGCAGGAGTTGGCGTGAGCGAGGTCGTGAAGGCCGAGGTGCTCGGGTTCTGTGGCGGCGTCCGTCGCGCTGTTCGCCTCATTGAGACCGAGCTTGAAGAGCGCGGCCCGCTCTTCACCCTCGGTGCGATCGTCCACAACTCGCACGTCGTCGACGCCCTGGCGTGCAAGGGTGCGCGGGTCGTGGAGTCCCTTGAGGAGGTCCCCGTCGGCGGCACTGTGGCCATTACGGCGCACGGGGCGGGAGAGGGCGTTGTGGCGGAGATCGAGCGCCGCGGCTTGCACTTGGTTGACACGACGTGCCCGATCGTGCGGCGCGCTCAAGAGACGGCGGCGCGGCTCGCCGAAGAAGGGTTTGGCGTCGTCCTCTACGGCGAAGCGACCCATCCCGAGGTGCGCGGGATTCTGTCGTGGACGCGCGGCCGCGGGATCGCCACGCAGTCTCCGGAGACCGATGTGCCGCCGGGGCCGCGGGGCGTGGCCATCATCTCGCAGACGACGAAGAGTCCCGAGATGTTCGCGCAGTTCGCCCAAGCGCTTGCGCGCCGTCTCGCGGGGCGCGTGCCCGAGATCCGGGTTGTGGACACGACGTGTCCCGAGACCGGCCGCCGCTACCAGGCCGCGGAGGAGCTGGCGAAGAGCGTCGACGCCCTCTTCGTCGTCGGCAGCCGCGGATCGGCGAACACGCGGAAGTTGGCTGAGACCTGTCGCGCTACGGGGGTACGTACGCACTCGATCGAATCGGCCGACGAGATCGAGGATTCCTGGTTCGGTGAAGAGGAGCGATTGGGCGTCACGGCGGGAGCCTCTACGCCCGACGATGTGATCGAAGCCGTTGTCCGGCGTCTCGAGGGTGGCAAGTCGACGGACGTGCCGAGGGGATCAACGTGAAGAGGGAAGGATCGATGCGAACGACGACCGAGGAGAGAGCGGCGATGCGCCTCCACCGGGCGGCGCTGAAGCGCGGCGCGCGGCGCGCGCCCTGCCGCGGCCCGATGCCTCACCCTCTGCGCATCGGCCTCCTCGCCAGCATCGAGCCGGCGAACTGCGATGACTTCTCTTGCTGCGCCTCGCTCCCGGCGCGGGAGGAGTACTGGCTCTCTGTCTCGGCAGCGTGGAGGTTCTGATGGCGCGCATCGTGGTCGTCGGAGGAGGCTTTGCGGGAATGGCCGCCGCCTGCCGCCTCTCCGGCGACGGGCACTCGGTGACGTTGCTCGAGGCCAGTCTGCGCCTCGGCGGACGTGCGGCGTCGTTCGAGCGTCGTGGCGACACGCTCGACTACGGCCAACACATCCTCTTGCGCGCCTGCGGCGCGGCTCAAGGCTTCCTCGAACGCATCGGCGCATCGGATGCCGTCTCGTTTCAGGACTCGCTCGCGATCCCGCTCCTCTTCGACGGGGAACGGACCGTCCTGCGGTCGTGGCCGCTTCCCGGCATCGCGCACCTCCTGCCCGCACTGCTTGGGTACCGGCCGCTGAGCGGGCGCGAGCGTTTCGCTGCTGCGCGTGCAGGGTTCACCCTGTGGGCCATGCGCTCTTCGCGGGAGGAAAGCTTTGCAGACTGGCTCAGGCGCCATCGGCAGACCGCGAGGATCATCCGCCGATTCTGGGATCCCATCGTCGTCGCGACCCTGAACGCTCCCTCCTTTGCGGTGTCGTTCCGTGCTGCCCGCTGTGTCTTCCACGAGGCGTTCTTCGTTCCGCACGGCGCCGACATGGGACTGTTCACCGTCCCGCTCGGTGACGTGTTCCAGGCCGCAAGGCGCTATCTCGAAGCCCGCGACGGCACGGTCGAGGTCAACGCGCGCGTCGAGGAGATCCTCGCGAGCGACGGACGCGCGCGCGGCGTCCGACTGGCGAACGGGCGCGAGATCGCGGCCGATGCGATCGTTGCCGCTGTCCCGCCCGATGCCCTCGCAGAGCTGGCTTCGGGCGTTCCGGAGCTAGCGCGCACGGTGGGTGACGCCCACCGCCTCGAATGGGCGCCGATTGTCAACGTCCACCTCACGTTCGATCGCCGCGTCCTGGGCGACGCCTTCGCCATCGGCATCGACTCACCTGTCCAGGCAATCTTCGACCGAGCTGATGCGTCGAGCCTGGCCGTGGGATCGGCCAAGGGCCAGACGCTGGTCCTGTCACAGAGCACCGCGGCCGAGTGGATCGACCAAGCTGACGAAGAGATCGTAGGTAGGCTCTCGGGCGCGTTGCGCGATCTCCTGCCTGCAGTGCGCGACGCGAAGCTCGTGGACTCGCTTGTCATCCGCCATCGGAAGGCGACGTTCGTCCCGGCACCGGGATCCGAAGTGCTGCGACCGAAATCCCGCACACCGATCGGCGGCCTCTACCTTGCCGGCGACTGGACCGCGACCTCATGGCCGTCGACGATCGAAAGCGCCGTCCGGTCAGGCATCTATGCCGCCGCCGCAGTCGAGGTCGATGCCGAGAAGGGCGCTGACGAAGCTTCCGGCAGATGACCTGCTAGGGCACTGGCAGAACCACGATGACGCGCTTCGTGGATGCCAGGAACTCGAATTCACCCATGTCCATGTCGATGATGTAGAGGAACACCTCATACGTCCCTGGCGCAGTGAACGTGTGGAACGCACTGCGGCCACTCGCTTCCGCCCCGTCACCGAATTCCCATCTGTAGTCATATGCACCGGCTCGCTCCGGCGGAACGAACGTGCAGGACGCGTCGAACGCAGCGGTGAGCGGTGCGTAGCCGATTGTCGGCTCTACCTCAATGCATGCGATGATCGGGCGAGCGGGCTCCAGGCACCCCGCGACGGCCAGCAGCATCGCCGCGAGAAGCGACAATAGGAGCGCGACTCTCGTCGTCTTAGTCATGTCTCGTCATCCTCCCTACGTGCTCACCCTAGATGCGCAAGGACAAGATAGGAGGACAGAGTGTCGAGGTCAAGTCCGCCGTCGTCCCACTTTGTGAGACACAAGGCCTATGGCCTTCGCACTTTGCGAGACGACCGCGCTGCGCTATACTACCGGCCACAAAAGAGGTGGTGCACGTGCCGCAAACCATGACCGAGAAGATCCTTGCGCAACACCTGCGCGAGGGGAAGCTAGAGCGCGGAACCGAGATCGGCATCCGCATGGATCATTGCCTGACGCAAGACTCGACCGGGACGATGGCGTGGCTCGAGTTCGAAGCGCTCGGGATCGACAAGGTCCGCGCGGAGCTCGCGGTGTCGTATTCCGACCACACCTCGCTCGGGTTCAAGGGCGAGTCGACCGACGATCACATTTTCCTCCAGACCATCGCGTCGCATTACGGCGCCAAGTTCTCGAAGAACGGCAACGGCGTGTGCCATCAGATCCACTACGAGCGCTTCGGCGTGCCTGGCAAGACGCTCATCGGCTCGGACTCGCACACCCCGACGGCCGGCGGGCTCGGCATGCTCGGCATCGGCGCCGGCGGCATGGACGTTGCCGTGTGCATGGGCGGCGGCCCGTTCTACCTCACCGTGCCGAAGATGCTGAAGATCGTCCTCACCGGGAAGCTGTCGCCCAACGTCGGGGCGAAGGACGTCGCGCTCGAGGTCCTACGGCGGATCACGGTCAAGGGCGGCGTCGGCTACTTCCTCGAGTTCGTCGGGCCGGGCCTGAAGACCTTGTCGGTGCCCGAGCGCGCGACGATCACCAACATGGGCGCCGAGTCCGGCGCGACGTCATCCATCTTTCCATCCGACGACGTGACGAAGGCGTTCCTCAAGATGCAGGGGCGCGAGAAGGACTGGCGCGAGCTTTCGCCCGACCAGGGCGCCGTCTACGACAAGGAGATCACGATCGACCTCGCGACCGTGAAGCCGCTCGTCGCGATGCCCGGCATGCCCGACAACGTGTTTGACATCGACCAGGTCGCGGGCACGAAGATCGACCAGGTCTTCATCGGCTCGTGCACGAACGGGTCCTACCAGGATCTCAAGATCGTCGCCGAGATGCTGAAGGGCAAGAAGGTGTCGACCGACATCGACGTCATTGTGTCGCCCGGATCGCGGCAGGCGTGGGAAATGTTGATGGAAGATGGCAGCTTCCTCGAGCTCACCAAGGCCGGCGTGCGGATGATCGAGCCCGGATGCAACGCCTGCATCGGCATCGGCTTTGTGCCCGGCACGAACCACCTCTCGCTGCGCACCGTGAACCGCAACTGGAAGGGCCGTGGCGGGAACGAGGATGGCAAGCTCGCCTTGTGCGGACCGCAAGTCGCTGCAGCCTCGGCGCTCAAGGGGGTCATCGCCGATCCGCGCGAGCTGCCGGCCCCTAAGGTCAAGGTCGACCACCTCACCGTCGACGACTACCTCATCCTCGAGCCGCAGGGCCCGAAGGTGGAGATTCGCCGGGCGCCGAACATCGTGCCGCTCGGGAACCAGCGGCCGCTGCCGCCCGTGCTCAAGGGCGAGGCGCTGCTCAAGGTCGGCGACGGGATCTCGACCGACGCGATCCTGCCCGCCGGTCCGCTCACGCAGCACCTGCGCTCGAACCTCCCGGAGACGTCGAAGTTCACGTTCCACTACGATGACAAGACCTTCGCCGCGCGTGCCGCGGAGAAGGGCGGCGGGTTCATCGTCGGTGGCGACAACTACGGCCAAGGCTCGTCGCGCGAGCACGCGGCGCTGGCGCCGTGGAAGCTCGGGATCACGGCCGTGCTGGCGAAGAGCTTCGCCCGCATCCACCGCGCGAACCTCGTGAACATGGGCATCCTGCCGATGACGTGCAACACCGACCTCATCGATCAGGGCGACCAACTCGAGATCGACGTCTCCAAGCTCACGCCCGACCTTGTCGTGAAGAACCTCACCAAGGGCACGACCGTCCCGGCGAAGCAGGATCTGTCCGAGCGCGAGAAGGCGATGCTCAGGGCTGGAGGTCTGCTGGCGTATACCGCTCAGGGCCATTAGGAGATAGCCCTGAGCGGAGAGAACGGAGCGGCATCATCGCTCCGTTCTCATAACGTACTCGGTGCAACATCAGATCGGCACCGAGTACGCCACGGCAACAGGGCCACTAGGAGATAGCCCTGAGTGGAGAGAACGGAGCGACATCATCGCTCCGTTCTCATAACGGACTCGGCGCAACCTCAGATCGGCACCGAGTACGTCACGGCAACAAGGACACTAGGTAGTAGCTTGCACTCGGAATCGAAGACGCCGCGGGCGAAAGTTCGCGGCACTCTTCTTCTGCCGCCGCGCGTCAATGCGTGTAGATGAGCGGAGTATGGCTCGTCCGAGCTCTTGATCTGTCCGCCGGCGCCCGCTATGCTCGCTCTATCCTTCAACGCCAGGGAGCCTACGGGCAAGCTGGTCGCCTCCGGGTTGCGACCCGGAGGCTTCTTCTTGGACACTCCGCCGATGCCCGGCTGGTTTGCTGCGCCTGACAGAGAACCAGTATTCCTTGTACCGCGTGCAGCAAAACAAACCCAAGGGCGCCCGCGGTTCGCTTCTCCCACAGGAGGAGCTCACTTCTCCAGTCGAAGTAGTTCCTCAATCGTCAGGCCGACGTCCCGGGCGATTCTGTGAAGTAGACTCGGCGCGACATCGCGCGAGCCATGGAATGGAATTGTCGTCCCCCGACCGTCCGGATGGCGGTACTGCCTGTGTGATCCTCGCTGCCGGACAAGAACGAAGCCTCGTCTCTCAAGGAGCCTCGCGACTTCGTGAGGTTTGAGGATCGGGGACTCGGGCACGTCAGCCGACCTGCACGGTCTGAGTACCGACGTACTCGGACTCGAGGGCGGGCTCGCCGTCTTCGAGGAGCATGGAGATGACCTCGGCGAGGTTCCCTTTCAGCTCGTCAATCGTCTCTCCCTGGGAGTGCGCGCCCGGCCAGCCGGGCACATAGCCCACGAACAACCCAGTCTGGGCATCTCGTTCAATGACGATGTTCCAGGAACGCATTTCGGCACCTCCGAAGGGCATCATAGCATCATGCGTGCCTGCCTGTCACTCAGGTCACGAAGAGTGGTTGGCCGCGGCGAACGTCAAGAGGCAAGACGCGACCCCTCCGCCCCTCTTCTGACGGACTCGGCACGCGTTCGGACCAGTGCCGAGCACGCGGACGCTACGGAAGAACACGGGCCTCTGCCATTCGGCGGTGCGAGACACACAGCGGACCAGAGGATGCCGCGAGCATATGCCGGCGGGGTCCTCATCACGCGCTCGGGTCGACGACTCACCGGCGCTGAGGGCGCAGGCTGAGGCGCCTGCTCTTTCATTCGTGCCGGACATGGGGTGCGTTTCAGAACCCAAGTGCTTCGTGTTCAGTGTCAGTAGTCCAGTAGGCGTAACGTTCTGACAGCAGGCGTTCCACGGCCAGCAGATCGACGTGCTGCCAGTTCAGCACCAGACCCCAGCCCTTAAGGGTCGCCATCATGCTGATTGACAGACAGCGACGAAGGTTCTCTTCGCAGAGAACGTCGTGGGGAATCGCGGTGGTGCAGTGCAAAACTGGCAGTCTGGCCTTGCTTCTCAGCCGCTCCTCGTGCGTCACTCCTTGCCTGCCACCAGGCTTGACGCCGGGCACTCCCGACGAGTAGTTGAGGATTGCGTTGTACACGGCCAGCAGTATGTGCCAGTCCTTCCAGCCAGATTCTCTCAGCATAGCAGCGGCGGCTCTGAGTGTCGGGTTGGTCGACAGGTAGGGCATCGCCTCGCTTAGCCGCTTCGTCAGCTCCTCGTATCGTCTATGGACTCCGGCCTCATGCTTGACGCTGCTGTAGTTGGGCCCCGGCCCAGCCGCACCTCGGAGCTGTCGGTGCTCTGCGTACGGCTCCCAGTTGTCTGGAATCTCAGGCCTCGTCTTGCGGGCAAGACCGGCGAAGTCGGCATCCGTGACAAGCTGCCGCTCCAGGGAAGCCAGCGGCTGCCCGCATCGCAGCTTTCCCACCAGGTCACTGGCGATTCTCTCCTTCACCAGCTTCTCGACTTTCTTCATCGGCAACGCAGACGCACGCACCAAAAGACCGGTAGTTGCGACGAATACGCTCAGGTCGAAATCGGCATTCGTGCGGGGATCCGGAAGCGTGACGGTGGAGGACCCGGTATCCCCCTCCTCCTCGAGAGCGCCCGTTGGAGGTGCATCACCTACTTGCACGGCGACGTTGACAGTTGTGGGCAGGAAGCACACATCCAGCTCGCCCACGTCTGCTAGGAGGATCTGCAGGGCGGCCGTGAAATGCTCCCCGACGCCGCTAGCCAGGGGCGTGTTCTCCCACTTGAGGATCCACAGGACGCCCAGGGCGCGGAACTTGACGCAACGCTCCTCCCCTGCATCAGTGAATGGCAACTCGATGCGCTCATTCCGCAGCCTCTCGAGTTGATCCTTGACCGATTCGTCGTCACCGCGAGGCTCGAATACTCCTAGCACTTCATCCAGATCTTCCGCTACGTTCCACCCTTCGATCGACTGTCTGATAGCCGTCCGCAGATCGGGGGCGAAGGAACGTGCATACGAGTAGGCAACGCCAGCGTGATAGAGGGTTCTGTTGATTGCGCTATCCACAGACGTGGGATCTACCTCGGTTTCGTATTCCAGGGATGCGGCAAGCCCAACGCGGGACAACAAGATGTAGCTGCACCATGCGCCGAGAATGTAGTCGCAGTCAGCAGCCATGAAGATCCCCGGAGGTACGTAGCGCCGCAAAGAGAGATCAGAACTAGTTCCGGCCAGGAACGCTCCAGCCAGCGCATAGTACTTCCCGGCCAATGCGAACCCTAGCTCTGTGTACCACTTCGAGAGCAGCAGAATGGCCAGAACTGATCCCCGAAGAGTCTCCTCGGCAAACCACTTCGACTTCGCTACGTGAAGCTGCTGCAGTGCACCAAGGAGCGCGCCCTTTGCGTGCAGCGCCATTGCCCGGTCTACTGCATGCTGCTGCTGCAGCAAACGCCCCATAGCGGTCCTCTAGCAGCGCATCAACTCTCTTGGTTAGTGCTAGGAGTCTCGGCATGTAAGTGGGCAACGCGTCAGCTGGCAGAAGCTCGATGAACTGGTTGATCATCCTACCGAGGTCGGTGATGGGAAGCAGCGGAGCGGCCTTGGCGAGGTCGAGCGCCTCTTCCCAGTTATCGAGGCAACTCTTGAGGCCATCCAGCGGCGGGGTCGAACTGGAGACCAGAAGGCCGCGTGTGAACAAGAGCTGCGCCCGGTGCCCAGGTGACCCCACCTCATGGAGCAGCCTGTCAATGCGCTCAAGGGCAGCCCGGCCGTAGGCGCGGAGCTCTTCGAGCGGGATTCCAAGGCCTCCGAGAGCAACCGCGCCGGTACAGAATCCCAGCATAACTGCCGTGTCGTCAAGCTCAGACGGACGTTCCAGCTGTGGTACCTTGGCGAAGTACTCCCTGATCAGGGGCTCAAGGCCCTCCATTGTGTTCTTGCCCCTCAGCGAAGCCAGCGTGGACTCGTAGATTGCGTGCCTTCGGAAGCGCGCAGGAACCGCCACCGGGTCGATTCTCTCCAGCCAGAATGCGATATCCTCGTTCGGCCCGCCCGCAACCGCAGCTTCCCGAAGGCCGACTGCGACATCGAGGAGTTCCGCGAGGTTCTGCGGCCGAGCATTCTCCCAATGCTGCCGCAAAGCGGCATACGCCTCGTTGCTCGGCTGTGTTTCGGGATAGACACTCTGCGGGACTGCCAGGTACTCGCGCGCTATCCAGAAGAGATCCCGCTGGGAGAGCTCCTGGGCAATCCACTGGCCATCGTGTATCTCCAGCGTGACGCCGCATTCGGTTGCTGCCCACGCCTGCAACTTGTGTCTCTTGGCTACCGGGACATCAGTTGAGCAGAGAAAATGCACGGCAGCAACAGGCGTGCCAGATCGTGTCACTTTCCGCAGGTCTGATCGAATCTTGGATGTGATCTTGTCTCTCTGCAGGCTGCACAGGAACACAATCCTCTGCTTGCTAACCTTGGTGGCGAATCCCGGTACTTGCAGCGAGCCACCGGCCGCAACCTGGTATGTCTCGAAGTCGCGACCCTGATCTCCCCCGCCTTCCACGGGCCCCGTTGCAGGCAGTATGTTCGAGCAGATGCAGTGGCGGGCCAATTGCCGACACAGATGCTCGAACTCATGGGCCCCGTTCCGCACTGACAACTGCTCGAGCTGGAAGCGGATCTGTGCCTCGAGTTCGCGGTGAGTAGCCATCTTGACGAGTCTAGGCAGTTCGCGTCGTCTGTTCAATTCCCGCGTAGCAGAATTGAGTGCACGGAGTCGGCGCGGTCTCTCGACAGGCCAGCGAGCGGGTTCGGGAATGACTAGGAGTCCCCGATGCCCTCCATGGGCGCACGCTGGATTGGGCGGAGAGCGAACCGCCGATGCGTACGCCTTGACTTCCCGCCCGCGTTCTGTAGCATATCCACATCGTGAGATAGCGGATCCCGGAGGATGGGACTTCCGCGGGGAGCGAGAACCCTGAACACGCTCGAGAAGTGCGTACGGATACTGACCTTGTTCACCGAGACGACGCCCGTGTTGGGCGTCCCCGAGATCTGCGCGCGCCTCGCCCTCCCGCGCAGCACGGCCTACCGCTACATCTCGGCCCTGCGCGCGCACCGCTTCGTCGAAGAGGCGCCGGACGGCGCCGGGTATCGGCTCGGCGGACGCATTCTCGAACTGGCGGCGACGATGGCACGCAAGCCGTTGCGCGAGGTGGCCCTGCCGCACATGGAGCGCATCGCCCGCGAGACGGGTGAGACGGCCCTCCTCTGCGGCCTGCGCGAGCACGTCGGCGTGTGCTTGGAGAAAGTCGACGGCACGCACGCGCTTCGCGTCTCCTACGAGCTCGGCGAGACGTACCCGCTCCACGCCGGGTCGACGGGCAAGGCGATCCTCGCCCACCTGGATCCCGCAGAGCAGGATACCGTCATCGACGACGTCGGGCTGCCACGATTCACGGCGACGACGATCACGAGCGAGGGGCGGCTCAAGAAGGAACTCGCCAAGATCCGCGCCTGCGGCTACGCCGAGAGCGAAGGCGAGTCGATCGTCGGCACGCACGGCATTGCCGCGCCCATCTTCTCTCCCTCGGGCCGCATCATGGGCTCGATCGGCGTGTCCGTGCCGCACCTGCGGGCGGAAGAGAAGAACCGCGAGCGGCTCATCCGCTTCGTCGTCGACGCGGCGAAGAAGATCACCGAAGGATTGAACGCGCAGGAAGCGCGAGAAAGCTAGACAGAATCCGCGAAGAAGGAGCGAGGTAGCGATGGCGAACAAGTACATCCCGACCCCGAAGGGCGGTCAGGCGATCACGCGATCCAAGGACAAGCTGAATGTGCCCGACCATCCGATCATCCCATGCATCCGCGGAGACGGCACGGGCGTTGACATCACACCGGTCATGATCAAGGTCGTCGATGCGGCCGTGGCGAAGGCCTACGGCGGAAAGAAGAAGATCGAATGGCTCAAGGTCCTCGCCGGCGACGAGGCCATCCAGGTCAACTATCCCGGAATGACCGAGGCCGAGATCGCGGCCATCCCGCCCGACGAGCGGCAGAAGCTCTACCTTCCTGACGAGACCGTCGAGGCGATCCGCAAGTACCTCGTCGCCATCAAGGGCCCGCTCACCACGCCCGTCGGTGGGGGCATCCGTAGCCTGAACGTCACCCTGCGCATTCTCCTTGACCTCTATGCCTGCGTGCGCCCGGTGCAGTACATCGGGACGCCGTCGCCCGTCAAGCGGCCGCAGGACGTCGACATCGTCCTCTTCCGCGAGAACACCGAGGACGTGTACTGCGGCATCGAGTGGCAGGCCGACACGCCCGAGGTGAAGAAGCTGATCGACTTCCTCGACAAGGAGATGAAGGTCGGGAAGAAGATCCGCTTCCAGAAGGACTGCGGCATCGGTATCAAGCCGATCAGCAAGGAAGGCTCGCAACGCCTCATCCGCGCCGCGATCGAATATGCGATCGCCAACGACCGCAAGCTCGTGACCCTCGTCCACAAGGGCAACATCATGAAATTCACCGAAGGCGCGTTCCGCGACTGGGGCTACGAGTTGGCGAAGGAGTACCCGCAGCTCATCACCGAGGAAGAGGTCACGGCGAAGCACGGGGGCAAAGTGCCCGCAGGCAAGATCCTCATCAACGACCGCATCGCCGACCAGTTCTTCCAGCAGATGCTCCTCCGCCCGAGCGAGTACTCGGTCGCGGCGACGATGAACCTGAACGGCGACTACATCTCCGACGCCGCGGCCGCGCAGGTTGGCGGTCTGGGCGTCGCGCCGGGCGCGAACATCAACTACTTGACCGGGCACGCGGTCTTCGAAGCGACGCACGGCACCGCGCCAAAGCACGCCGGCCAAGACAAGGTCAACCCCGGGAGCATCATCCTGTCGGCGGTGGAGATGTTGCGCTACATGGGCTGGCAGCCGGCGGCCGACCTCGTCATGAAGGGCGTCAAGTCGGCGATCGACGCGAAAAAGGTCACCTACGACCTCGAGCGGCAGATGGAAGGCGCGACTCTCCTGTCCTGCTCGGCGTTCGGCGACGAGATCATCAAGAGGATGTAGGAGACAACATGGCTCAGAAAGGGATTCGCGAAGTCGACGCGAAGCAGATCATCGCCAAGGCGGTGGGCCAACTCTCTGCGGGAGAGTTGGCTTTTGACGACCGGATCGTCCTCGTGACGCCGGAGACCGATCTAGCGGCGCTGCCCAAGCAGTACCCTTGGCTCAACACGACGAAGTTGGTGGCCAAGCCCGACCAACTCTTCGGCAAGCGCGGGGTGAACAACCTCCTCGCCGTGGATAAGACGTTCGATGAAGTGAAGGCGTGGATCGGTGAGCGGATGAACAAGGAAGTCACCATCCAGCAGACGACGGGGAAGACGACGGGCGTCCTCACTCACTTCCTCATCGAGCCCTACGTGCCGCATGACGTCGAGTACTACCTTGCGTTCACGTCACACGGCGACACCGACACGATCCACTTCTCGACCCAGGGCGGGATCAACGTCGAAGAGGCGTGGGACTCCGTCGTCCACATCGACGTGCCTGTACTGGCGCAGTCAGCCGACGTCCGTGTGGCGAAGAAGCTGCCCAAGATCCCGAATCCGGAGATGGTGGCCCGCTTCATTGAAGTCCTCTACCGCGTCTTCGTCGACTATCACTTCGCCTACCTCGAGTTCAACCCGTTCACGTTCGCGGGCGGCAAGCTCGTGCCCCTCGACTGCGTCGCCAAGCTCGACGACACGGCCGCCTACCAGTGCGCCGAGAAGTGGGGCGCCGTCGAGTTCCCGAAGGCATTCGGGACGACGGCGACGAAGGAAGAGGCGTACGTGAAGTCGCTCGACGAGAAGACGGGCGCCTCGCTCAAACTCACCGTTCTCAACCCGAAAGGCCGCGTGTGGCTCCTCGTTGCAGGCGGCGGCGCGAGCGTCATCTACGCCGACACCGTCGTCGACCTCGGCTACGCCAAAGAGCTCGCGAACTACGGAGAGTACTCGGGCGACCCAACGACGGAACTGACCTACGAGTACACGAAGACGCTCCTCGACCTGATGACGCGCGAGCCCGATCCGAAGGGCCGCGAGAAGTTCCTCATCATCGGAGGCGGAATCGCCAACTTCACCGATGTCGCGAAGACGTTCACCGGCATCATCCAGGCCCTCGAGCAGTACAAGGACCGCCTGCAGAAGAACAAGGTCAAGATCTACATTCGCCGCGGGGGTCCCAACTACAAGGAAGGGCTCGAGAAGATGCGAAAGGTCGGCGAGAGGATCGGCGTGCCGGTTGAGGTCTACGGCCCGGAGACGCACATGACGGCCGTCGTGTCCATGGCGCTCGAAGGGAGGAAGTGATGGCCAAGACGAAACTAGCGAGCTATGAGCTGTTCAGTCGAGACACCCAGGCGTTCGTGTACGGCAACCAGACGCGCGCCGTGCAGCGGATGCTCGACTTCGACTACCTGTGTCGCAAAGAGACGCCGAGCGTCGCGGCGATGATCACGCCGGAGCGCGGCGGGTTCGAGAAGTTCTTCTGGGGCACGAAAGAGATCACGATCCCCAAGGTGATGACGATCGCCGAGGCCGTCAAGCGCTGGCCGGAAGCAGACGTGATGATCAACTTCGCCTCGCAGCGCTCGGCGTTCGACTCGACGATGGAGGCGCTTGCGACCGACACGATCCGCACGATTGCCGTGATCGCGGAAGGGATCCCCGAGCGGCAGACGCGAATCATGGCCGCGACCGCGAAGCAGAAGAGCAAGTGGATCATCGGCCCCGCCACCGTCGGCGGCCTCAAGGCCGGCTGCTTCAAGCTCGGCAACACCGCCGGCACGATGGACAACATCAAGGAGGCCAAGCTCTACCGGCCGGGGTCGGTGGGCTTCGTCTCCGTGTCTGGCGGCCTGTCGAATGAGGCGTACAACATCGTCGCACGCGCGACCGACGGGCTCTACGAAGGCATCGCCATTGGCGGCGACGCCTTCCCCTGCTCGACCCTGCTCGACCATCTGCTGCGCTACGAGCAGAATCCGGCGATCAAGATGCTCGTCTGCCTCGGCGAGCTCGGCGGCACGGCCGAGGTCCAGATCGCGGAGGCCGTCAAGGGCGGACGCATCAAGAAGCCGCTCGTCATGTGGGTGACCGGCACGTGCGCCAAGGTCTTGCCCGGCGAAGTCCAGTTCGGCCACGCCGGCGCCAGGGCCGGATCGGCCGCCGAGACCGCCGACGCAAAGAACCAGGCCCTGCGCGACGCCGGCGTCGTCGTTCCGACCTCGTTCAACGACTACCACGAGAAGATCAAGCAGACCTACGACGGCCTCGTGAAGAAGGGCGTGATCAAGCCCGCCGAGGAGACCACGCCGCCCAACATCCCGATGGACTACGCTCAGGCCGTCGCCGAGGGCCTCGTGCGCAAACCGACGAACTTCATCTCGACCATCTGCGACGAGTCGGGCGACGTCCACAACTACGCCGGCATCCCGATCGACGAAGTCATCGAGCGCAAGCTCGGCATCGGCGGCGTGATCGGCCTCCTGTGGTTCAAGAAGGAGATCCCGCCGTACGCGCGCGAGTTCCTCGAGATGGTGATTCAGATCATCGCCGACCACGGCGCCGCCGTGTCGGGCGCGCACAACACCATCGTCACCGCGCGTGCAGGCAAGGACCTCATCTCCTCGCTCGTATCGGGCATCCTGACCATCGGCCCGCGCTTCGGCGGAGCCGTGAACGGGGCCGCTGAGCACTTCCTCATCGGCCTGCGCGGCCAGATGGCGCCGCGCGACTTCGTCGACCACATGAAGGCGAAGAACGTGAACGTGCAGGGCATCGGGCACAAGCTCCACACGCTCGAGAACCCCGACAAGCGCGTCGAGCTGATGAAGAACTTCGCCAAGGCCCACTTCACCAATACGCCGCTGCTTGACTATGCGCTCGCCGTCGAGCAAGTGACGACCAAGAAGAAGAACAACCTCATCTTGAACGTCGACGGCTGCATCGGCGTGTTGCTCGTGGACCTATTGAAGGAGCTCAAGTTCACCGATGCCGAGATCGACCAGATGATCAAGATGGACCTCTTCAACGCCCTCTTCGTCCTCGGCCGATCCATCGGCCTCATGGGCCATTACTTCGACCAGAACAGGTTGGAGCAAGGACTGTACAGACATCCCCTCGATGATATTTTGTATGATGTTCCCGATCGCCCAGAGGTGGTGGGCTAGCCAAACGCTGAATAGGAGTGTGGATGTACTGGCGGCCAGGCGCTTCGCGCTTGGCCGCCTCTCTTCTTGGGGGCGATCGGGTCGAGAGGAGGGCTACGCGGGGCGTAGCCGACATCCCGCTCGGTAGAACGGCAACCGCGTTCACGCCAGGAGAACCGCGCAGCGGTTCTCCCTAGCCGCGCCGCAGCGCGGCCATTCTCTCTAGCTGACGGCCTCTGTGTGGCCGTCAGCCAGTTGCCTTCGTACCAGTAATCGTACAGAATACCGTACGCAGCGCAGGAGGCGACATGGGTCTGACGATCGACAGCAAGCGCCTGGTCAAGGTTTCCGAGTTCCGGGAGGACGCGGCCCGGTGGCTTGACGAAGCAGAAGCCGGTCCCGTCTTCATCCTACGGCACGGCACCCCGAAGGCTGTCCTGATTGGTACGAAGGCCTTCGAGGAGCTTCTCGACCGTGCCGCACTGCGTGCCGAACTCGACCGGAGAGAGAAGGAAAGCGTCTCAGAGATCGATCTCAGGGACCTGTAGCGAGGTCGAATGGTTCGCGTAACGCTTCGCGACGTGGCGGCAGAGGACTTCCGCGTGCTCACAGAAGAAACGCAACGACAAGCAAGGAGACAACTTGAGAAGCTTGCGCACCACCCCGAGCTGGGTGACGAGCTCGGGCATCGCATCGGCATCAACCTCACCGGCTACCGCGCCCTCCACTTCGCGCGGAACCGCTATCGCATCGTCTATCGCTGGATTCCTGGCCAAAACAAGGTCGACGTCTGGGGCATCGGGAAACGAGAAGCTGGAGCAATCTGCCGCATGGTCGGCAAGAGAGCAGACGAAGCCAGCGAGAAGCAGCGCCCCGGTGCGTTGTCTGTGAAGGGCCGGCAGACTCGGCTGCCTTGCTGACGAGTCCTGCAAATGCCCAAGCGAATCGCCCTAGCTGTCCGAAGGACGGCCGCTATCCCGCGGGACAGCCGAAGAGGATGGCGGAAGCCGTCGCGGGGACATCATTGACGGCCGGACGTTTCCGTCTATCATCTGTGAATGGAGGTGTCTCATGCCCCTTGAGAAGGAGCTCGCGTACTTCGCCGCGCATCGAGAAGAGCTGCTGGCCGCGCACGAGGGTCAGTTCGTTCTCATACACGGTGACCAGCTTGCCGGCACGTACACGACCGATCGCGAAGCCTACGAAGCTGGTCTGAAGCTATTCGGTAATGAGCCCTTCCTGATTCGCAGTGTCCAGCGCGAGGAGGCCGAGGTGGCGCACTACCCCGCGCTCGTGCTCGGGGTCCTTCATGCCCATCCATAATCACTTCTTCCGGAAGCTGAACCAGGGCCAGGATCCGGCGCCCGAGGGTTTGTTGAGTGCAGGCCCGTTGCTTCAAGTGCAGGTTGAGGTTCCGCAGGCCCTGGCTTCGTTCCTGTCCGAGAAGGGCGAGACGATTCCAGCGCCTCAGCCGGGATGGGCGCTTATCGATACGGGAGCCACGCGAACCTGTGTCGACAAGGACATCTTGGGCAGACTCGGTGTACAGCCGACGGGAACGGTCAAGACCGGCACCGCTGCGGGGCAAGTTGAGCAGCTCCTCTTCCCAGCGAAGTTGAGTTTCCCAGCAGCCGGGGGATTCCAGGTGGAGTTCGGCTCAGTCATTGCTGTGGATCTATGCGGACAGACCGTTGCGGGAGCGAACGTCGTCGTGCTTGTCGGACGTGACGTCCTGTCGCGTTGCCTTCTCGTCTACAACGGTCCTGCAGGCATCTTCACACTAGCGATGTAGCGCGCGCGACCCCTTCGGGATCACACCTCGGCTACTCCGCAGGTCGACCTCCGCCAGCAGAACGGCAATTGCGGTGCGGCCGTTCTGCCCTAGCCGCGCGAAGCGCGGCCAGCAGCCATGATGCGTCCGGAGAACGCCCAAGCGAATCGCCTCCGAATCGGTCGATTCGCCCTAGCTGACGGCCCCCTCTCCGCGGGCCGTCAGCCAGCTACATGTCGCAGCTCGGCGATCCGTTGGCCGAACGCAGCTGCGACTGCCATAGCTCCTCGGCTGTTGAGGTGAATGCCGTCCATCGTGTAGCAGAGGCCGCGCTCGGAAGCCACTCGATCGACGTCTTGGGGATCGCGAAAGGCGATCGCTTCCCACACCGTCCCGAGCCCGCTCTTCTCCACAAAGGGCGACGCGCACTTGCCGGATGCGACGTCGGGCATGTAGGGCCTCAGGTTGAGGAACTCGACTCGATCGAAGCGTGTGCACAGGGACTTCATCTCGGATGCAAGGACGTCTAGCTCCTGGTTCCACGGGTTCGACAGGTCCTCGCCGATGAACAGCGGCGCGACCGCCACGATGCGTGCCGTGCTCTTCGAGAGAGTCTTGAGGAGCAGTCGATACTGCTCGACGAACTCCTGTCGCGAGGTCACCCAGGGCTCTCCCAGAAGACGACGCGTGATGGGGGACGCCCAGCTGATGTGCGCGAGCACGTCGTTCACGCCGGTCCAGACAAACGCCAAGTCGAACGGACCGCGGCCATCGAGAGAAACAACGCGTTCGTACGTCCCGATGACCGAGTCCCCGCCGCGCCCGAAGTTCACGAGTTCGTCGGTCGGAAACCGCCCACGCAGGATGTCGACGTACGAAACGCCTGGACGCCCCTCCGTCAGACTGTCCCCAAAGAATCCAATCCGCATGCGCGTTCTCCCTCCCTCGCGAGTATCGCCGCCATGTAGATGAGAAGCTAGCTACCGGTGACCTACTCGACGGCCGGTAGCCAGTCAGACTAGAGAATGACAACCATCGGGCGTGCCATTCTCTCTAGCCATGCGGCAGCATGGCCACGAACCTCAACAGACTCAACGAACCCTACGAACTCAATGAACTGGCCCCTACTCGATTTCCAGTTCCCCTCTCCGATATCTCGTCCAGAGGTCGATTGCCAGTTGGGAAGCCGATGCTTTCACGCCGCGGCGACTGAAGAACTGGAGGATGTTCTCGATGTCTCGCTGAAGGACCTTGAACGCTTCGTCATTCCAGCGTGCGTGCACCACCTGCGGCAGGTCGATGATCACGAGTCGGCCTTTCCACAGGAGCATGTTGTACGGCGAGAGATCACCGTGGACGCGGTCCTTCATGAGGAAGATCCGGATGTTGCGCATCGCCTGGTCGAAGAGACGTTGTGCCTCCTCATACGACACGGTCGCCCCAATGAGCATCGGCGCCGGGCGCACAGCGTCCCCGATGTAGTCCATCAGGATCGCCGAACCGCACTGCTGAATCGGCTCCGGCACATCGGCGCCCGCACGGTAGAGCACGCAGAGATTCGCGTACTCCTGCCCGACCCAATCCTCGAACACCATCTCTCGCCCGTGCTTCTTCCCCGGCGCTGCGGCGCTGGGGTCAGATCTTGCTTCTTGACGTTCTCTGTGCTACACTGACGGCATGGCGCGTCCACTGAGGCTTGAGTACGAGGGTGCGGTCTATCATGTCACGAGCCGCGGCAACGCCTGTGAAGCCATCTTCTTGGTCGATCCGGACCGCGAGCTGTTTCTCCAGGTCCTCGCGGACACGGTCGAGCGATTCGGGTGGCTGTGCTACGCGTACTGCTTGATGACAAACCATTACCATTTGCTCGTCGAAACGCCTGAGCCGAACTTGTCGCGCGGGATGCGGCATCTGAACGGCGTGTACACGCAGGCGTTCAACCGGCGGCACCTGAGAGTCGGGCACGTTCTCCAAGGCCGGTTCAAGTCGATCGTTGTGGAGAAGGAGAGCCACCTTCTGGAACTCGCGCGGTACGTCGTTCTCAACCCCGTCCGTGCGAAGATGGTGCGCTCGGCAAAGGACTGGCCGTGGTCGAGCTACCGCTCTACGTCCGGCATGACCGATGCGCCTTCGTTCCTGACGGTCGACTGGATCCTGGCGCAGTTCCACAGGAACAAGCGGCGCGCCGCCGAGCTCTACCGTGACTTCGTCAGGGCAGGCCGCGGTGTTGAGGCGTGGGGCGAGCTGCGGGGCGGAATCCTGCTCGGGAGCGACGACTTCGTCGACAAGCTCAAGCCGCTCCTCTCCGACTACGCTTCTCTCAAGGAAGTGCCGCGTCGCGAGCGGCTGACCGCGAGGCCGAGTCTCGCGAAGCTCTTCGCGAAGGTGGCAGACAAGACGACACGCAATGAGTGCATCTACGAGGCACTGCGCGTTCACGGCTACACGCTTCAGGAAGTCGGCGACGCCGTCGGTCTCCACTACTCGACGGTCAGCCGCATCGCCACTCGCATGGCTGACGAGCGCGTGACGCCCCGGGAAGGCACGGTCCGCCGCTAGAGGAACTCCGTCGACGAAGTAGACCAGGAACAAGCGGCGGGAACGATCCTTGACGCGCTGGTAGCATCATGCTACCCTTGCGCCATGAGCCAGGCAGTCAAGCTTTCGGATGACCTCGTCCTCGATGCGCGCGTTGTCGGGAAGCTGGTCCACCGATCCATCGCGGCCCAGGTGGAGTACTGGGCAGGCCTTGGGAAGGCCATCGAGTCGATTCTCCCGGGAGGGCATACGCTTGCTTTGAGTCAGGTTGCGTCGGCGCGCCCGCTGTCGGGGTGCCTTGACTCCGTGGATACGCCAGAAGGCCGCAATCGTCTAGCGGAGGTTCTGCAGGGCCGGCCGTATCCGCACTACGAGCCGGCGCCGGAGTCGCCGGGTCTTCTCGTCCGCGTGAACGAAGACGGCACGCGGACTCTTGGGCGGTTTGTCCATCGGGAGTTCCAGCCGGCCGTGGCGCGTGAGAAGTGAGCGAGATTCTCGATCAGCGCCCGCTCATTGTGGCGCTCGCTGGTCCCAACGGCGCGGGCAAGACGACGTTCTACCATGCCTTTCTCGAACCGACGCAGCTTCGTTTCGTCAGTGCCGACGTGCTGGCGGAGGCGCTGCGACTGGCGCCCTATGACGCGGCTGAGCTGGCCAATACCGTTCGTCGGCATCTGGCTGCCGAACGCGAGAGCTTCATCTTCGAGACGGTGTTCTCAGACCCCGTCGGCGACAAGCTAGGCTTCCTGAAGGCCGCCACAGAGGAGGGTTACACCGTGGTGTTGTGCTTCATCGGCCTTCCGAGTCCGGATGCTTCGGAACAGCGGGTTGCGATGCGGGTTTCCCAAGGTGGTCATGACGTGCCAACGGAGAAGCTAGCCGAGCGATTCGGGCGAACGCTGCGAAATCTCGAGGTGGGGATCCGCGAGCTGCCGCACGTCTGGGTGTTCGACAACGGCGATCTTGAAAAGCCGTTCCGCAAGGTCGCTGTGTTCAGGGACGGTCGTCGGGCCGAATTCCATCCGCCGATCCCCGACTGGCTTCGACCGCTGCTGCCCTGAGGCGATGGAGCACGATGTGGAATGGACTGTGCTTGCGCCCCGGTCCCTCTACGGCTTGCGCCACGCCCGCGGGCACCGGCTCAGATCGCAGGCCCCCGGCGCGCTTCCGCGCCTCTCCGTGGGTGTGATAGCATGCCGCGGGAGGGCATGAAATGCTGGAGAACGGCGATCCAACTCAGATGTCGAGGAGCCTGACGCTGCTTCTTCTCTATCTTTCTTCCTGGGAAGAAGAGCCGATCCGCGGGGCGTCGACCATCCGTCGAGCGTGGAAGAACCATCGCTTCGAGACCCTCGATGCTCTGGCAGAGGAGGGCCTTCTGGAGGCGCCTCACCGAGCGAAGTGGGTCCGAATCACCGACGCCGGACTCGCGAGGGCGCGGGCGCTTGCGGAGCAGATGCGGCCGCTGTGCGAGTAGCCGAGAGTTGCGGGACGTCACCGCCCCTTCGGTGCGGGGGGCAGGGCGCGGGGTCAGATCTTCACTTAACAGATGTCGGCAGATCAGTAACCATCAGCAAAACGTCACACGTCCATCCTGACTCGTGACACGGCTCGCTCTCGCGCCGACACGGCCGTGCTGTGGCCCCACTCATCAGCCGTTGTGCGTTTCCCGAACAGATAGCCATCCCCGGGTGACTCTGACGCCGCTGAGCCGTTTCTCAGCGTCGCTCCTTGGCTAGACCCGCAGCTGACTCCCGGCGGGCACCTCGACGAACCGCTCGCCGTAGGCGTCGCGCAGGATTGCCGTCGCCCCGTCGCCGGTGCAGTGGCACGGCGCGATGCGAACGACGCCGAGACGGAGGAGCTGCTCAGCGACGTAGCGGACCTCGGCATCGTCGCGGCGGTAGAGGTGAAAGCCGCCGACGATGAGGGCAAGCGGCCGCTGGGCGAGCCTCGTTGCGAGGTCGGCGACTGTGGCGATGCCCGCATGAGCGCATCCCGTGATCAGGACAGGTCCCTCGGCGCCGTCAACGAGGAGGGCCTGCTCGCGGATCTTGCGGCCGAATTGGCCGGTCGACTTCACGCCAGGGCAGATCTGCTCGGAACGTCTGACCGCAATGACCTGGACACCGCTTCGGCGTTGGCCGGCAAAGCGGCGTGCAAGCGCCGCCGGAACGTACAAACGCAACCCCTTGCGCGTCACGGCGGACACGGCGCCGATGTGGTCGCAGTGCTCGTGGGAGAGCACGAGCGCGCCCAGCGTGCTCAGGTTGCAGCCGAGGGCGCGGGCGTTCTGCTCGAAGACGAGCTTGTCGGCACCGGTGTCGAACAGGACGGACTCGTCGCCCATGCTGACCCACGCGGAGAACCCCCAGCCGGGACGTAGCTCCTTCTGGGCCCGGTTGTCGTAGAGAATCGAGATCGTTGCCACGGAACCTCCTCACTGGCCTGAAGCCTAGTCGGAGACGGCAGCCGGAGCAACCATCCGCGGCCTTTTGGCTCGGCGTCCAAAGCACGTCGCGAACGGCCCTCACACCCAACGAACCCAATGAACTCAATGGACCAGACGAACTCAACGAACCCAGCAGACTCAACGAACTGAACGCACTCAACGGACTGCTCGACGCGGAAGGCATTGCTCCTTCACATCCACACGAGCGGCCCTCTATGATCGAAGCCGGTTCGGCTGCAGGATCGGACTCAGGTGGGCGTCGGTCGGAAGATGAGGTGAGTAGAGACGAGAACGGGAGAGAGACTCGCATCCATCGTTGCCTTGCTGCTGCCGGCATTCGTCGTGGCCGCTCAAGAAGCGCCGATGCAGTTGGAGGACGCGCTTGCGATCTTCCAAGGCGATCGCGTGGTCGTTGAGTACAGCAGCCAGGGACGCGCGCAGCTCGAGGCTGCGATTGACGCGCTGAAGGTTGCCCTGTGCGTTCCCGATAGCCTTGATGAGACAAGAGAGTCCGAAGTCAACGCGTTCCTCGTTGCCTGGGATCAGAGGGATCTGACCGTCAAGCTCTCGCAGGGCTACTTGACACTGGGTGTGATCTTCGCGAAGGGAGGGGACGGCGAAGCGGATGCCTACCGGAAGGGGAAGCACTGGGGCCTCAAGAGCCTGCGGATGGATCCGGACTTCGCTCTGGTCGAGAAGCGAGATGGCTTCCTCAACGCGGTGGGGCAAGAGACGGACGTGCCCTCCCTCTACTGGGCGTGCATGAATTGGCTGAGCCTCGCCAACTTCGACCGACTGGCGGCGGTGTCTTCCGGCGTTGTGAAGAAGACCATCGCCATGTTCGAGCGAGTCCTGGAGCTCGACGAGACGTATGACTGCTACGGCGCCTACCGCGTCCTCGGTAGCATCTGGGGAGCCCTCCCTTGGTTGCCTTTCGGTACGTACCGAAGGGATCTGGAACGGGCACGAACGTACCTCTGCCACGTGGTCGATGATCCGCAACTCTGCGGGGATCCCCGGCCGTGGCCTATCGATCCTGCGTGCACGGAGTACCTGGGGAATCGGCGCGTTCTCGCGGAGTACTACCTGATGGAGAAGGGCCTACGGGCGGAGGCGGCGCAGGTCCTGCAGAGCGTCCTCGATGCGCCGGTCGGCGACACCTACCCACTGTTCAACGCCCGAGCCCAGGACGACGCACGACGGCTCCTTGAGGAAGCCCGCAAGCACCTCTAGGCGGCTGCCGGCCACAAGGAGATGGCCGGCAGCTAGAGAGAATGGCTGGTCTGGAGCTTGCCATTCTCTTGGCGGATCTCGCCGAACGCTCGACGAGAACGACGATCCGAAGCACAACTACTCGCACGAGCAACTCGTTACCTTGCTTGATAGGCACATCGCGGGACGAGAGAAGAGCAGTAGTCAGGCAACCGGCGAGCGCTGGAGCAGGCACTCTACGTTCGTCCCGGGATCAACAGCTTTGTAGCGATACGGTCTTGTCGGGGACGCGGTACTTGCGGGGCGATAGCCCGTACGGGGATGTCCTATTCAACCTATGGTCTACTCTCCGATGATCTTGACGAGCACGCGCTTCTTGCGGCGGGGGTCGAAGAGGCGAGCGCGCCAAGGTCCTGAGTGCGCGCTCGCCCTTCGTCTTAGTCTCCGATAATCTTGATCAAGACGCGCTTTCTACGTCGACCGTCGAACGGACCAGTAAGGGCAGGAGAACAAGCTCAGCCCGTTCTCCCCAGCTGCTCCGCAGAGCAGCCTTGCTCCCACGGGCCGAGGTCGAGACTGCCATCGGTGATCGCGAGCACAACCTCGCGGCCCATGATCTGGCGCTTCAGGTGCGCGTCGGCGTTGTCCTCGCCGGTGCGGTTGTGCTCGTAGACGCTCGTCGGCTCGTGCGGCGCGAGCTTCTCGAGCCAACGTTCGAAGTCGGCGTGCAGGCCGCCTTCGTCGTCGTTCACGAACACACTCGACGTGATGTGCATGGCGTTCACGAGGCAGAGGCCCTCGCGGATCCCGCTCTTCTCGACGGCGGACGCCACTCGGCCCGTGATGTTCACAAACGCGCGGCGGTGAGGGACGTTGAACCAGAGCTCTTCTCGGTAACTTCGCATGATTCCCCATTC
Organism: uncultured bacterium; assembly: GCA_903857865.1. Taxonomy (GTDB): domain Bacteria; phylum Bipolaricaulota; class Bipolaricaulia; order UBA7950; family UBA9294; genus CAIOGO01. The sequence continues at coordinate 79,077 of CAIOGO010000013.1, forward strand.
CCAAGCACGCCCAACAGCCCCGGGTTTCAGGCTGTTGGGTTCTAGCTGTCGGAGGCCGCTGGACTCCTATCCAACGGCCTCCGACAGCCGCTGGCCTCTAGCCGTCGCGGGCCGTTGGGCTGTGGCCCAACAGCTAGGGCCCGACGGTGAACGGCGCGTCGAACGCCGGGCTGCCGGCGATCGACCCCGTGACGTGGTAGCGCCCGGGCGCGCGGCCGGCCAGATCCCACGTGTAGAGTTGCCACTCGCCATTCGAGACGACGTCCTGCGTCTGATCGAGGACGTTGCCGCTCGGGTCGATCCACTGGATGTCGAACGAGTCGCCGTTTCGCACGCGGACGAAGTGCACGATGAGTTGGGCGTCGTCGCTCGCCGAGAAGCGAACCGTCTCGTTCTTGCCCACGTAGCCGCCGCCCTTCGTCTTGACGCTCTCGTACAGGCCATAGCGGAGCTCGCGCGTGTACGTCGACGTGAGGTGCGAGGCGACCTGGTCGGAGATCTCGTCGGCTGCCGAGACGATGAGGGAATCGAAGCTGCCGAACGAGACGCCTTGGCGAAGCGTCGTCTCGCTAGATCCCGTCGTGTCCGTCGACTGCTCGATCCTGCCCGTGCGCGCGTCGATGACTTCGACTTGGGCGAGCACGCGGACGGAGTACTTCTCTGCGGCAACTGCCTCGGCGCAGACCCCATCCTGCCATCGGACGCACAGGGTCGTCGGCTCGGACAGGGTGTCGACGGCGTACACCGTGCCGGTGACGAGCTTACTCACGCCGGTCAGCGTCCCGATCTCGACTGCCGTCGTGGCGTCGATGATGCCGCTTGTGCCGAGGGCGCGCTCCATGAGGAGGGCGTCCAACTGGGCGCGCGAGAACACGTTGATGCCTGGCTCGCCGACCAGCCGCGATTCGACCCGCCCGCGCAGCGTTTCTTCCGCGCCGCGCCAGCTCGAGCTGTTGCGGAACGCGAGCACCGCGACATCGAGGCGCTCGGTGGCGATGACGGCCCGCTCCGCGGGTTCGGGGATGACTAGCAGCAAGATGCCGATCACCAGGATGACGCCGATAACGATGGCGATCACGATACCGCTCTGCTCGTTCATGGGAACTCCACCTCCGTACGTTGCCCGTCCAGACACCTACGGTAGTGCGGAGGGCGAATCGAATCAAGCGCCTACGATGGGAGTCCTCGTTGCGCGATGTGAGCTCGTGCCTCGTCACAGGCACGGCGGTTGGCGCAAGAGAGGTCGTCGCCGCTCAGGAGCGAGACGATGAACGTTGCGGCGAAGGCGTCGCCGGCTCCGGTCGGGGCGACGTCGAGCACCTCGCTCGCGCTGTGGCGATCCCGTTTCCTCCCTTGCCAGGCGAGCGCACCCTCGGCGCCGAGCGTGAGCGCGCCGGCGGCGTGGCGGCGAGCGAGTGCATCAACGATGCCGTCGTCCCTATTGGACCCGGTGAGGCATCGGCCCTCGTCGCGGTTCAGGAACAGGTGCGAGACTCCGGCGAGCTCCTGACGGAAGCGCTCGACACCGTGCGAGCGCACGAGATTCGCGGGAGGCAGGTTGAGCGACACTGTCGCTCTAGAGGCCTGCGCCAGCGCGATGGCGCGTCGCGCAGCGGCCGCCTGACCCGCGGAGAGGAACGCGTAGCCTGAGACATGGAGATGGTCGAGGTCCACGAACAGCGCGGGGGTGACGTCGCTCTCGTCCAGGGCGTCGTTCGCGCCGCGCGAGCAGATCATCGAGCGGTCGTGCCCGCGGTGCAGCGCGACGACGACGCCCGACGGCGTCTCGCTTCGCCGCAGATGCGTCTCGACGCCGCTTGTCCTGAGGTCCCGTTCGAGGAGGTCGCCGACGGGGTCGGCTCCCACGGAGCCGAGGAAGGCGACGTGTGCACCGAGTCGCGACGCGACGCGGGCGAATGTGCCTGCCGAACCTCCCGGCACGGTGCGCACCGCGGCGCGCACTTCCTGCCCGGCGGCAATCTCGGTCGGCTCCACGGCATGAACGTCGAGGTTGAGGTCCCCGAGGACGAGGAGCCGAATCATGAGACGTTGCGCAACGCCGCGATCGCGTCGGCCAGCGTCCTCACGCGGCGGGCGTCGACGGGAGCGTCGACGCGGCCGCCTTCCTTGAGCGACGTCCCGACGATGAACCCGTCGGCTTGGCGGTACGCGGAAACGCTCTGCGCGCCCACACCGCTTCCGACGAACACGGGGAGGCGCGTCAGGCGCTTGGCAGCCTCCAGGTCGGCCGCGTTCATGTGGAAGCCGGTTCCCATGCCGGTGAGGATGAGCGCGTCAGGTCGATTGCGATCGACGTCGACGACCGCCTGTTCGAGTTGCGTCAAGTGCGCGGCGTGCTTCACGTGCACGTCGGCGAGGATCTCGACCTCCGCTCCGAGGTCGCGGCGCAGGCGGTGAAGCTCGCGCGCCTGCCCTTCGATCACACCCTGGTCGGTAAACGCCACGCCGGCGAACACGTTGACGCGGACGAAGGCCGCGCCCGTGGCGGCGGCGATCGCCAGCGCCGCCAGCCCGTCGTTGCGCAGGACGTTCACGCCGAGCGGCACTCGCGCCTTGTCCACGAGGCGTTGGACGATGACGGCCATCATCGCGGCTGTCTCGGTGGGTGCCACCTTGGCGAAGGGTACGTCGCCGAAGTTCTCGACGAGGACGGCATCGACGCCTCCCTTCTCGAGGGCCTCGAGGTCACGCAACGCCGCGTCGAGAATCGGCCTCGCGCCTCGCCTCGCGTAGTCCGCGCTGCCGGCCAGCGGGGCGAGGTGGATCATCCCAACGAACGGCTTCGAGGTCGAAAGCAGCTTCATGGTGGGCGACTATACGCCCGTCCCGCAGCGGCGAGCAACTGCGGGCGGAGGTCTATGTCGAGCGCTCCGAGAATCCTCTCTGTCGACGAGATGCCCTGGGTCAGGGGGCTCCGCGTTCCCAAGGACTTCTACGTTGTGCTCGAGGCCCCGGCGAGGTTGGCCGGGATGGCGTATCCGCGACCCGGCACGCCGTGGCACGCGCTCGCCGACCTCGGACTTCGCCATGTCGTCTGCCTGACGCACCGGGTTGCACCTTACGACCCATCGCCCCTGTCGTTTCTGTGCGCCGTGGACCTCCAGGACCTCTACGGCGGTGTTGCCCCCCTCCGTCCCGACGAGGAGCGAAGGGAGATCGAGGCGGCGATTTCGCCGATCCTTGCGGCGCTCGGGAGAGGGGAGGGCGTCGTCGTTCACTGCGAGGGTGGTACAGGGCGGACGGGCACTGTCCTCGCCGCGGTGCTGACGGATCTGGGGAGCAGTCTTCCCGACGTGGTCAGCGCGCTTGGCGACATCCACCGCGCCCGCGGGACGTCGTGGCCGGAGTCGCCGTGGCAGCGCGAATTCCTCGAGCGCCGATGCGCGCGCTCGGCACCTACAGCCAAGGCGTGATGTGGCGGTCGCGAATCCTGATGGGATGGTCCTCGTAGCGCACGATGCCCTGCCGATCGATGACGAATACGCGCGGTATGAGCTCGACTCCGTAGAGGTTGCGCGCCGTCTCGCCCGCGTCGAAGAGCCCGACGAAGTCGTCGTATCCCTGGCCGACGAGCACGTCGAGCGCCGCCTCGGCGGAGACGTCCTCGCTCACGAGGACGACCAGGACGCCGTCGTCGGCGAACCTCGCTCGCAAGGCCTCCATCGCGGGCATCGACGATCGGCACGCGGAGCAGGTGCTTCTCCAGAATTCGAGGAGGATAACGTGGCCGCGGAAGCTTGAGAGGGACAGCGTCTCGCCCGTTCTCACGTCCGCGAGCGCGATCTCCGGGGCGCGGTTGCCCATCTCGGTGCCCACCGGCGGTGGGACATCCGACGCCGCGACGTCGACCATGCGCATGGTCTCGGCCTGCTTGCCGCGATCGTCAACCACCGTAAGGGTTACGGAGAATGTGCCGACACTCGTGAACGTGTGCGTCGGTGAGACGCCATCGCCCATGGATCCGTCTCCGAAATTCCAGGTGTACGACGCAATCGCTCCATCCGAATCCGCGGAGACCATGGCGTCGAAGAAGACGGACAACGGGATTGTCCCCGACGCCGGCGACCGGGTGAACGACGCCGTCGGCGGCGCGTTCGATTCCAGGCAACCGCCGGCCAAGAGCAGCGCGAGTCCGATGATCGATAGAAGAACGGTCTTCCTCATACACGTCCTAGAAAGTGTTGAGGCTCCTTTCGGAGCCTCCCACCTGCTCTTGCGTCCCCTCTCGTACATCGACACCGTAGGCTCCTCCTGTCAACGCTCAGTGGGGACCGTGTGAAGGCTTTGTGAAGACGACCCGCACAAGGACACGGCTGCCGTGAGGCTGCGCCGCTCTTGGCCGCAGGACTCGAATCACCCGTCTGTTCGGCGTGCTACTCGCGCACCCAGATGACGACGCTGAAGATTTCGACGGGTTCCGATTCCCAGGAACGCCCGTAGGCGAATGAGAGGGCCACGGTGCCCGGCTCGTTCGCGACGTAGCGGAACAGACATACGCCCGACGCTCCCGGCACCTGCTCGCCCGCCGGGAACTCCCACGATCCCTCTTCAACCGGCTGCAGGGCTAGGCCGGCCCACTCCTCGTCCGTCGGCTCGGTCCGAGTCCACGTGAAGCCCGTGGACGGGTTCCCGGTGAGGCGCACCGTGACCCGATCTCCGACGTGGGCGACCTGGATCGTGCCCGCATCCTCCTCCGTCACGGTGAGGCCGCCGGACCAGCAGCCGGAAAGGGAGATGGCGAGAACAAGCGCCATTGCGAGGGCGGGAAGCGCACGCGCTGTCTTCATGGATCCTCCTCTTCTCATCCTTCTAGCCGAAGAAAAGATAACGGCTCCTGGTCCGGAGGCCAAGAGCCGTTGCCAAGTCGTCCGCTTCGTTCTATTCAGGAACTGCGAGCGCCGGAGTCTGTGTCGGAGACTGGAGCGCTTGGATGCGCGCCTCGAGATCTGCGTCGCTTCCCGTGAGCTGGATCGTCTCCTGGTAGGCGGCGATGGCCTTGTCACGGGCTTCCTGGATCTGCGCCGTGAGCTCAGCGATCTGCGCCGCGTCAGGGGTCTCACTCGCCTCGAGCTGGGTCTTCGCCCGGGTGAGGTTCTGGATCCTGTTCTCGTACAGCGTGCCGATGATGTACGGCAGGTACGGTTGGTCGACGGTGCCCGCCGCCCTCAGCGCCTCGAACGCCTCGAGGCCGAGGTCGATGTTGATCCGCTGTTGGCGTGCCGCACTCAACATTGGGTCGCGCACGGTGACGACGGCCGCGGCCATGACCTCGGTGTACCACGTGTTGGCTCGCTCCGTGACGACTTCCTGCTTCGCGTCGGCCTCCACTCGGTCACGAACGTCCGCAAGCTCCGCCTGGGTGGCCGCCTTCTTGTCGGTCACAAGGATGATGTGGTACCCATACTTGGTCAACACGATGCCACTTCGTTGCCCGATGGCGAGGGAGAATGCGGCGTCCTCGAACTCCTGAACCATCGTTCCGCGCCCGAACCACCCGAGGTCGCCGTCCTGCTTGGCGCTCGCCGTGTCGGTTGACTTCTCGCGCGCCAGCGTCGCAAAGTCCTTTCCGGCCTCCAGTTCCGCCAGAACGGCCTTCGCCTCGTCTTCCGTCTTCACCAGAATGTGCGACGCGCGGACCTGCTCGGGCGTGTCGTACTTGGAGCGATTCTTCTCCCAATAGGCTTGGGTTTCTTCGGAGCTCAGCTCGACAGAGCCGGCGACGGCTGCCTGCAGCTTCATCATCAGGAGTTGGTCGCGAATGCTGGTGCGGCCGCCTTCCTTGAACGACTCGAGCGTCATGTTCTGAGAAACGAGAAGCGAGCGCAGAGTCTCCTCGGTCAGTCCTTGCGCTGCGAGGAACTTCTCGTACTGCGCGCTGAACTCCGCATCGAGTTCCTCGTCCGTCACGACGAGGCCGCGTTGCTTGACCTCAGCGTCGGCGATGCTGCCGAACAGGAGGCGCTCAAGAGCCTGGGCTTCGATCCCGAGGCGGAGGGAGTACCCCGACGCGCCGGCGAGCATGCTCTCGAAGTCTTGTCCCATCTGCTTGTAGACGCTCGCGTACTGCGAGATGATGGTCTGGACGCCCTGAGTGAGTGCGGCCCGCTCGATCGGAATGCCGTTGACTTCGGCCACGACGTTCGACTCGTCCGCTGCTGCCGCGGTCGTCGTCGGTACCGTCGATGCGGGAGCCGGCTGCGCTGCAGGGACGGGCTCTTCGGGCGTCGACGGAAGCGTCGGCTGTACCACCGGCGCCACAGCCTCTTCGGGCGTCGACGGAGGCGTCGGCTGCACCACCGGCGCCACAGCCTCTTCGGGCGTCGCCGTTGGCGGCACCGTCTCCGCGGGTGTCGGCGTCACGGCGACCGCCGTCGATGTCGTCTCCGCCACGTCGATCGTCTCTGGCGCGGGCGCCGGCAGCAGTAACCAAAACGCCAGTCCGATGGCCACAGCAAGACCCAAAATGATCAGAAGCGTCTTGTTCATCGCTTCCTCCTTCTCGTTTCTCGGTCCGAGATGCTCGCAGGCATGACTCTACCGCGTTCGCGGCCTTCTCACCAGGTGGAGGCCGCCGCGTTGCCCTCCGCGACGCGGATGACCCGGCGCGCTTCTCGGGCCGCGGCCGCGGCCGCGTGGAGCTGACGCCAGTCTGGAAACTAGATCCAACGAGTGAGGAACTCCGAACTCAGTCCGCTGGGAAGGCCGGAGTAGCGGATCACGCCCGCTCGATCCACGAGGAACGCGTGCGGAGTGGCCCAGACTCCGTAGGTGACCATCGTCGGCCTCGTGGGGTCGCTCTCCCACGCGAGGACGAAGCCCGTGTAGCCGTACTGCTCAAGGAACGCGAGCGCGGCGGACGCTGTCCGGTCGAGGACGACCAGCAACACGACGAGGCCCTGCCCGGCATACGTCGCTCGGTACTCCTCGAGCTCCGGCGTGGAGGCGCGGCAGCCGGGGCACGTGCTGAGCCAGAACTCGACGAGGACCGGCTTCCCGAGGTAGGCGGAGAGGTAGGTCCTTCCTCCGTCAAGGTTTGGCAACGCGATCTCGGGAGCGCGCTGTCCGATGCCGTCGCCAACCGGGACCTGCGCGGCGGACGCCGCGAGCGTGGCGCTGGGGGGCGTCGGCGTGGACCTTGTGGACTGGGAGGGGAGGCTGGCGACATCGACCGCCTGCGTCACAAGATTCGTCGCGCCGCCGTTGTCGCCGACGAGGAGCGTTACGGTGAACGAACTGGCCTGAGTGTAGGCGTGGATCACGGTGGAACCGGAGCCCGTCGTCCCGTCCCCGAATAGCCACTGGAAGCGGACGATCTGGCCATCCGGATCGGAGGATTCCGAGGCGTCGTATGCGACAGCGACTCCGGACGCGCCGCCGGCGCGGTACGCGCCAATGCGCGCCACGGGTGGCTGATTGGCGGCTGCCGCGATCGACGCCGTGGCGACAAGCGCAACAAAGACCAGAAGTGCGTGACTACCTCTTCGCCTTGGCATGCAGTCTCTCCCATCCCTCGGGACCATGTCCCTTGGGACCGCGTCCCTCGGGACCGTGTCCCTCGGGACCGTGTCCCTCGGGACCGTGTCCCTCAGGATTGCGGCGATTGTACAGGAAGACGGTCCGCGGGCCAGCGGCCGGGTCTACGCTGCGAAGGGCCGACGTTGGCTACACTGCCCACGTGATTCGCGAGATTCGCGCCAAGACGCTCCTCTCTCGCGTGAGCGGGATCGACACCTGGTTCGGCCTCGATTTCGGCATGAACCTGTACCGAGGCTGTCAACACCACTGCATCTACTGCGACTCCCGCAGCCTCTGTTACGGCAACGACCGGTTCGACGAGGACGTTCTCGTGAAAGCCAACGCGATTGACGTTCTGCGGAACGAACTTCGGCGGAAACGGAAGCGGGGCATCATCGGTACGGTCTCGATGAGTGACCCCTAATGCCCGCCGAGGAGCGGCACCGGCTGACCGAAGGAGCTCTCGAGGCGATCGCCGAGTACGGATTCGGAGTCCACGTCATCACGAAGAGCCCCCTTGTGTTGCGCGACATTGCGCTTCTCCAAAGGATCTCGCGCGGGTCGACGGCCGCCGTCTCGCTCTCGATCACGACGATCGACGACAAGCTGGCGTATCGCGTCGAACCTGGCGCCCCGCCGTCGTCGGAGCGGTTCCTCGCACTGCGCGCCCTGGCGGACGCGGGGATCGAGACTCGCGTTGCCCTCATGCCCGTCCTTCCCTTCCTCGAGGACTCGCCCGACAACGTCCGTGCGATCGTCGAGCGCGCGAAGGAGTGCGGCGTGCGCGCCATCGTCGCGTCCTTCGGCGTGACTTTGCGCGATCGACAGCGGGCGCACTTTTACGCGCGTCTTGATGAGAGTTTCCCCGGAGTGCGGGCGCAGTACGAAGCACGATACGGCGACCGCTACGTTTGTGCGTCTCCGGACGGCGACGCGCTCCGCGTGCAATTCGAAGCGCTGTGTGCCAAGCACGGCATTCGCACCTCCGTCCGGCCCCTCCTGGTTCCGTCGGCCGACGAGCCGCGCCTGTTCGCCTGACTCTCCGAGGCGCTTGTGCGCCTTGCGTGAGGCGGGGCGATACCCAGTGCTGGGAAGAGCGTCTTCGTCTCGCCTGAGGCCGGCCCGTGACCGATCGGGAAGGGGACAACGTCCCGCGCCGCGGGCCGCGGTTCCCTTTCTTGATCTCCGCCGGCCGGGTACTTTTGGAGGCGAGAATGACCCTGGGAAAACGGAGGGGCGAGAGACGATGAAGTGGATTGCGCTGCCGATCGTGCTCGTCGGCGCGGCGCTGGCGCTTGCCGCGCTCCTCTTGCCCGGGGGAGACGCGGCGTCATCGGCGCTCGCCGGCTACGAGTCGCTCCGCAAGGCGCAGGCCGGGCTTCCTCAGACGATCGCCGGCTTGGAGGACCTCGCGGCGCGCGATGGCGCGGTGGGCTGGGAAGCCCGCGTTCTCGCGGCGCGGGCCCACGCCGCCGCGGGCCAGTTCGCGGAGGCGGCCACCTTCCTGCGTCGCGCGCTCGAACTTCGCGTTACGACGGCGTTGCGCGCCGAACTGGGGACGACGCTCGAGGCGGCCGGGCTGCGGGCGGAGGCCAAGGCGGAGTGGGAGAAGCTTCTGCCCAAGACGGAGGCCGTGCTCGCCATGATGAGGCTTGAGCCGGACGCCGTTCGGTTGGCAACTCTATTGGTCGGAGCTGGACGCTACGCCGACGCGCTCCCGCTCGTCACGCCTCCCGCGACGGATGCGGCGCGCTTGGCCCGCGCTCGGTGCCTCGCCGGCCTCGGCACGACGAGCGAGGCTGCGTCGGAGTTCGCCCGCTACCTTGAGAAGCACAGCGGCGAAACTGCCGTGCGGATCGAGTACGGACGCGTGGTCGAACGGGCCGGTGACTCCGCGGGAGCCTTGCAGGTTTACCGCGGCGTCGGCGCGGCCGGCGCCTACCGAGAGGGTCTCCTACTCGAAAGCCTGGGGCGGATCCAGGACGCCGTAGGCGCCTATCAGCGTTCGTCGGACTCCGAAGCGCGCTGGCGGGCGGCGCGGCTGCTCGAGTCGGTGGGGGACACGGAGGGCGCGCTCAAGATCTACGAGGCGCTGGCGTCGGGCACGCACCGGGTGCACGACGACGCTGCGCTGCGCGCCGTCTTGCTGCTGCGGGACGCCGGCCACGCAAATCGGGCGGCTGGGCTGGCCGACGAACTCCCGGCGGCGTTCGAGTGGATCCTCGGCTCCTACGTCCCTGCGAAGCGGAGCGCCTCGACGTCCGGCGCGGTCTCTTCGTCGGTCGCCGGCGCGCTCCGCGTGGCCGACGCCCTCGCTAAGCGCGGCGACGCGGAGTGGGCGGCGTCTGAGCTCGACTTCGCGCTCACCTCCGCGGACACGGCCGGTCGCATTGCGGTGGGAGAATGGTTCGCGACGCACAATGACCCGCGCCGCGCGTTCCAGATCGGGAGTGAGCTTCTGCCCAAGGATGCCGCGCAAGCGGTGGCCAAGCTCGCGTATCCGCGGGCGTGGTGGGCGAATGTCGAACGCTGGTCATCAACCTACGGGGTCGATCCCTACCTCGTCCTTGCCGTGATCCGCGAAGAGAGCAACTACCTGCCGACGGCGGTCTCGTCGTCGAACGCAGGCGGCCTGATGCAGCTTCTTCCGTCCACGGCGAAGTGGATTGCCGAGTCGAAGTGCAAGCTTCGCTACACGAGCGAGCTTCCCTTCGATCCGGATGCGAACATCCGCATGGGAACGTGGTATCTCTCGTATCTCACCGGGCTGTACGACGGGGACATCGTGCGCGCCGTGGCGGCGTACAACGGCGGGAACGGGAACGTGGACCGCTGGACGGCGGCGGCCAACGTGACGCGCCGCGCGGACGTCCCCGGAGCCCTCGGATCGATCGAAACGCGCGAGTACTTGGTGAAGGTCCTCAACTCCTGGCTCATCTACCGCGAACTCTACGCCTCGGATCCCACGGCGTGACCTCGTCGTGAGGCTGTCGTCTCGGGATTCGGGAATGGGCTGCGCCCGCCGCCAGGTATAATGGGCGGTACCACGGTAGATGGCAGGAGGCTTCATGGGTACCTATCGAGTGGCAATGCTCCCCGGTGACGGTGTGGGCGGCGACGTATTGGCCGCGGCGAAGAGCGTCCTCGACGCCGTAGGGTTCAAGGCCGACTACCAGCACGGAGACATCGGCTGGGAGTTCTGGAAGGCGGAAGGAAACCCTCTCCCTGACCGAACTGTGCAGCTTCTCAAGTCGACCGACGTGTGTCTGTTCGGAGCGATCACGTCGAAGCCGAAAGAGGAAGCCGCCGCCGAACTCTCCCCCGCCCTGCGCGGCAAGGGGTACACGTACTCGAGTCCGATCGTTGGGTTACGGCAGCTGTTCGATCTCCACACGAACCTGCGCCCATGCAAGGCGTACCCTGGGAATCCGCTGAACCTACGCGACGACATCGATCTCGTCGTGTTCCGCGAGAACACGGAGGACCTCTACGCCGGCGTGGAGTGGCATCCGATTCCGGACAACGTGCGTCAAGCGCTGCGCACGCACCCGAGGATGAAGCGATTCGATGAGGTGGCGAATGAGGACATGGCGATTTCAGTTCGCCTCGTGACGCGCAAGGGCTGCCAACGCATCCTGCGCAGCGCCTTCGAGTACGCGAAGAAGAACGGCTACAAGACGGTGACCGTGGTGGAGAAGGCGAATGTCCTTCGCGAGACCTCGGGGCTGATGGTTCGCGAGGCGCGCACGATGGCGTCCGAGTACCCGGGCATCGAGCTGTGGGAGACGAACATCGACGCGATGTGCATGTGGCTCGTCAAAAACCCCCAGAACTACGGCGTGCTCGTGTCGACGAACCTGTTCGGCGACATCATCTCGGATCTGGCGGCGCAGCTCGTCGGGGGGCTCGGATTCGCCTCGGCCGGCAACATCGGCGACAGCTACGCGGTGTTCGAGCCGACGCACGGTTCGGCGCCGAAGTACGCGGGGATGAACAAAGTGAACCCGATCGCCACCATCCAAGCCGCTCGGCTGATGCTGGATCACCTTGGCGAACGCGACAAGGCCGAACGAATCGAGCGGGCGGTTGCTCGCGTCGTGGCCGAGGGCAAGGCGCGCACATACGACATGGGCGGAACGACGACGACAAGCGGGATGGCCGACGCGGTCATTGGCGTGCTTGACTAGGGGGCGCATGAACTCGATCAGCCGCACGATGGCGAAGTTCGCCCTTGGCCTCTCGTACGACCGCGTCCCGCAAGTTGCGGTCCGCGAGGCGAAGCGATTCCTCCTCGACTCCGTGGGCTGCGCACTCGCCGCGCTCGACCACGAGGACATGCAGCAAGCGCACCGGTACGTCCAGGAGTTGGGCGGGAACCCGCAAGCGACGATCATCGGCTACGGGACGCGAACCAACATCGCCGATGCCGCCCTCATGAACGCCCTCCTCATCCGGGCGATGGACTACAACGACATCTACTGGAAGCAAGACCCATCGCACCCGTCCGACATCATTCCCGCGGCCCTCGCCCCGGCCGAGTGGAAAGGCCGCTCGGGCAAGGAACTTCTCGTCGGTATTCTCATTGCCTACGAGCTTGAGATGCGCCTCTGCCTCGCCGCGCAGCCCGGGGTGCGCGAGGTCGGCTGGCATCACGCCAGCCTGACTCAGTTCGTCAGCCCGTTCGTCGCCGGCCGCATGGTGGGACTCACGGAGGACCAACTCGTCGCGGCCTGCGGCATCAGCGGGTCGAGTCACTTCACCCTCGGCGGCGTGGTCGCGGGTCACCTCACGAACATGAAGAACACGGCCGACCCGATGGCCACGGAGGCCGGAGTTCGCGCCGCCCTTCTTGCGTCGACCGGGTACTCAGGGCCGGTCGAGCTGTTCGAAGGGAAGGAGGGCGTCTTCCACGTGATCAAGAACGTGCGTTGGGACGCGGCCGTGATGACCGACGGGCTCGGCGAGCAGTTCCTCATCACGGAGTGCGGCTACAAGGCCTTCCCCACCGAAGCGCTGACGCACCAACCGATCACTGCGCTCCTCGAGGTCATGGCCGAGCACAAGGTCGCCCCGCGCTCGGTGGCGGAGATTGTGGTGCGGACGACGACGCGCGGGGCCGACATCCTGTCCGATCCGAGCAAGTACGATCCGCAGACGAAGGAGACGGCCGACCACTCGCTGCCGTACTGCATCGCGGTCGCCGCGGCCAAGGGCAACGTCCTCGCGTCGGACTTCGAGGAGGAAGCGCTGTTCGATCCGGCCGTGCGCTCGTTCCTCGGGAAGATCAAGGTCGTCGCCGACCCCGAGATCGACGCCCTCTTCCCGAAGGTGAAACGCGCCGTCGTCACCGTGACCACACTCGACGGGACGTCGTACACGCGTCAGGAGGACTTCGCCAAGGGGAGCCCGGAGCGTCCGCTGTCCGACGACGATGTCGTCGACAAGTTCCGTGCGAACGCGTCGCACGCCATGTCGGCCAAGGCGCTCGACCGAATCGTCGACGCGACGCTGCACTTGGACGGCTTCAGGACGACGGGCGAGTACGCGCGATGCCTCGTGCGCGGGTAGCGCGCACGCCGCAGCGACGGTTGCTTGCGTGGTACGAGGACGAGGCCCGCGACCTGCCCTGGCGGAAGTCGACGGATCCCTACGCGATTCTCGTCTCGGAGGTCATGCTTCAGCAGACGCGGGTAGAGACCGTCATTCCGTACTACGAGCGTTTTCTCCGTGCCTATCCGACGGTGGAGGCTCTCGCCAGAGCGCCGATCGATGACGTTCTGAAACTGTGGGAAGGGCTCGGCTACTACCGGCGGGCGCACAACCTTCACCGCGCTTCGCGGGAGGTCGTCCATCACCACGCCGGGCGGATCCCGGCCGATCGCGCCGCGTTGCGCGCGCTGCCCGGGATCGGACCCTACACGGCGGCCGCGGTTGCGTCGATTGCGTTCGGCGAAGATGAGCCCGTGCTCGACGGGAACGTGGTGCGCGTCCTCGCGAGATGGTTCCGCGTCTCGGGCGATCCGAGACGTTCCGACACGAGGCGGTCGCTCGAGGCCGTCGCACGGTCGCTCATCCCTGCCGGCCGCGCCGGCGCGTTCAACCAGGCGTTGATGGACCTTGGCGCTCGCGTCTGCGCGCCTCGCCTCCCGCGCTGCGAGGCATGTCCGGTTGAAGCTGTCTGTGAGGCGCACCAAGCGGGCGAGGAGGAGCTGTTCCCGATGCGGGCAGCGAGGCGCTCGGTTCCCCATCGCGACGTTGTGGCAGGCGTTATCTGGGAGCGCGGGCACGATCCATGGGACCCCGACGCGCGGGTGCTCATCGCGCAGCGCGAGGCGGGCGACATGCTCGGAGGCCTGTGGGAGTTTCCCGGCGGCACGGTGGAGCAGGGCGAGTCCTTCGACGAGGCGTTGCGGAGAGAGCTCCGCGAGGAACTCGGGATGGAGGTCGAGGTCGGCTCGCTCTTCATCACCGTGGACCATGCCTATACGCACTTCCGCATGACGCTCCACGTCTTCCACTGCCGTCACACGGCCGGCCGGCCGCGCGCCCTCGGTTGCGCGGACTTCTCCTGGGTCTTGCCGTCGGAGATCGCGGGCTACGCGCTCTCCGTCGCCGACCGAGCGGTTGTGCGTGCCCTGTGCGCACAACGCGAGTCAGCGTAGCGGGACTCGACGATCGACACGTCACCCACCTGGACAGCGACGGAGTCGCTCTTACTTGAAGAGGCCGTGCCACCGGGATTCATTGAGCGCGCTCGCCCCGGAACCTAGGGAGCGGTGGAGGCGCCTATAGATGAGAAACGCCCGACTCCTCGACGGATGCCGGGCGTTACACACTCCTCCCGTGTTGGCGCCGCACGTAGGGCCGGTAGGGGACCCTCGCTATCTAGATGAGTCCTCCTATCAGAATGATGGCGACGAGCGTGGGCAGGATTGCACCACCCCCAACGTACACGAGGCGCATCTGCTGACGTCCTTGGCCGTAGCCCTCAAGGTAGCCGGCCTTGAAGTCGGACGATTTGCCGTCGAGTTGCTGCATTCGCGCTGCCGAAGGGTCAGGCGGGTTGCTGAATGCAGCCACGCCGAACGCGATGACTCCGCCGAGGACTCCCCACACGATGTTGATGATCGGCGCGTCCTTCTTCCCCTGCTCGATCCCGAGCTCGTATCCCTCGCGATAGCCGTCGGCTGCCGCCGCCATCGTGGAGAACACCACGAGGAGAGCGAGACTCGCCGCGGCCACGATGAGACCCTTGTTCTTGATCCGCATGGGTGCCTCCTTGCGCAATCCCACAAGCCTTCCGATTCCGTGCAGATCCTAACGATCCAGCCCCGGGCGTACAAGGCCCATGGCGCTCCGCTCACCCGCCCGACGCACGCCTAGAACCCGACTTCGAACGCGAGCCCGAAGCTGAGAATTGCGGTCCGGTAGTCCGCCTGTAGCAGGATCCGTGCGTGGTCCGAGAGTTGCAGCTTGAGACCTCCCGCCAGGTGATGGAAGACGGTGAAGGAATCGGCGACGAGTGGGATTCCGGGCTGGTAGACGAAGTAGATCGGCAGCACGCGCAGGTTGCTGTCGAAGAAGACCTCGCCGAACACCCCCCATCCGACGTACTCGACGCTGTAGCCGCCGCCGAACCCGAGAGCGAGGGCGAACGCATCGGGCTCGTCGAATAGGCGGAACTTGAGAGCCCCGATGGCGCCGAGCCATCCCGGACTGCCGTCCGCGAGCGAGATCATTGCGCCGGTTTGCAGGCCCAGGTCCACCGCATCCGCCAAGCCGAGCGTGAGCCGAGCCTGCGGAGTGGCGTAGTACGTCGTCGAATCCCCGACCTGAAGCCTGAACGCGCCGGTGCCGAACGTGAAGGCGAGGTTGCCCGCGCCAATCGTCCGTGCGGTTTGGAAGATGTTGAACAGGCACCCCGTGCTCAGCGTGGCGACCAGGGCCACAAGAGCGATCACCAGAACGAGTCGTCGTCGCATGTCGGATCCCCCGCCTTTGTGGTAAACTCCCCGCCACTCTGCCGTAGGGGGAAAGCCCATGTCAAGCGCCCATGTCTTGTGTCAAGCGCTTGGCGAAGGTAGAAGGCCCATGCCAAGCGCCGACATGCCATCTCAAGCGCTTGGCGAGGGAAGGAGGCGCGGTGACTCGCAAGGTTGTCTCAGTCTGGGTGGCTATTGTGCTCCTGTTCTCTTGTCTTGTGCTTGCCGACGAGTGCGATGCGCTCCTCGCGCAGGCCGACGCCTTGTACGACACGAGCAACGGCGCGTTCGACTTCGTCGCGTATGAAGGTCGACTGCGAGAATCGATCGGCCTCTACGAGCAAGGACTCGCGCTCCTGCCGGAGACTGCGCTTCAGACACGCTCGGCGACGCTTAACCGACTGGCTCGTGCCTATTTCGAGCTGGCGAACGCCTACATTCCGGCCGGTCCCGATCAGGAGGCGGGCTATGTGGCGGGGAAGGACCATGCGCTCGTGAGCCTGCGTCTCGATCCGGACTTCGTGGCGCGCGAAGCGACGAGCTTTCGCGGTGCCCTTGCGAATGCCAACGATGTCGAGGGCGTGTTCTGGTACGGCACGAACTTCGGTTGCTACCTCAACTACCACCAACTCGAGGCCATCCTCGGGGGTGGGATGCGCGACGTTCCCGTCTGCTACGAGCGAGCGATGGCGCTTGACGAAACCTTCCTCGCTGGGGCTCCCTTGCGAAGTCTGGGGTGCTACCTTGCGCAGGTCCCCCAGTTCCTCGGCGGCGATCTTGTCCGCGCCCGCGAGCTTCTCACTCGGGCGATAGCGATGGCTCCGGAGTTCCTCCAGAATGCAACCGACCTCTCGGAGTGGGTGTTGAAGCCGACGGGGGAGACAGCCGCGTTCTGTTCTACGCTGCATGACGTTATCGCTCGGGCCGCCGACCCAGCCGTGATGGGAGCGTGGCCCCTCTACAACGAGCTCGCGCTTCGCCGCGCCGTGACGATGTCGAACGGTTGTCCGTAGTCCCGAAGGCCCGTTTGCCCATGGAAAGGGGCAATGCTATGATGGGTCCTGTGCAACCTCAATAGGGAGTCGTATGGCTGGACATTCCAAGTGGGCGAACACGAAGCATCGCAAGGAGCGCCAAGACAAGAAGCGCGCCGGGGTCTTCTCGAAGCTCGTCAAGGAGATCACCCTGCAGGCGCGCCGGGGCGACCCCAGCCCGGAGAACAACGCCGGATTGGCGCAGGCGATTGAACGAGCCAAAGCGGCGAACGTTTCGAAGGAGAACATCGATCGTGCCGTCAAGCGGGGAGCCGGCGAGCTCGACGGAGCCCTGTACGAGGAGATTACGTACGAAGGGTATGCGGCCGCCGGAGTGGCAGTCCTCGTGCGCGCCGTCACCGACAACAAGAACCGCGCCGCCGCCGGCGTTCGGCACGTCTTCAGCAAGCATGGCGGCAACATGGCGTCTGCCGGCAGCGTCTCGTGGCTCTTCGATCGTCGCGGCGTGTTGACGCTCGACGATCTGCCCGCGGATCTCGACCGAGACGATCTTCAGATGGCGCTCATCGAGGCTGGCGCCGATGACGTGGATGCAAGCGGCGACACCGTCGAGGCCTACTGCGAGGTGGCTGCGCTCCCTCGCTTGTCGGCCGTGGCCGGCGAACGGGGGCTGACGCCGGTGCGGGCGGAGCCGACGATGGTGCCCAAGACGTCGGTCCATGTCGACGAAGAAGCCGCCGGCAAGATCCTTCGATTGCTCGACGCTCTCGATGACAACGAGGATGTGCAGGAGGTGTTCGCCAACTTCGATGTCGACGACGACGTCTTGGAGCGTATCGAGGCGGACGCCTAACGCGCCGGCCGTAGGGGCGGCGCGCGGCCGCCGGGAGCGGCCTCACGTACCAAGTACGAAAGTGGCGGGTTGCAGGCTGAGGTGGCAGCCTGCAGCTCGGCAAGAAAGGGCAAGGGAGGTAGGGATGAAGAAGGTGTTGGTGCTTGGGTGTGTGATGGTCGGGATGCTGCTCGTCTCGTTCGGTTCGCTCGCGGCGTCGAGCGACGCGTGGATTCCGGCTCTTGGCTCCTTCGTGATTCCCGGGCTGGGGCAGCTTCTGAACGACCAGATGGACAAGGCGATCCTGCACTTCGCCGTGGGCGTCGGTATCTACGGGCTCGGGTTCGGCCTGGGTTGGTACGTCAGTCCGTACATTCTCTACCTGACGCCGGTGCTTGGCCTCGGCTGGGCGATCTACAGCGGCTACGACGCGTACACGGTAGCCAAGGAGACCCACTTTACGCTTGGCTTCGTCGAGAATGGAGTCGGGTTCTCGTACAGCTTCTAGAAGAGAAGGATCGCAAGCAGCAAAGCAAGGATCCCAACAGTCTGAGCTAGGCGGATGAGGCCGTGACCGACGTCGGTTACGGCCTCATCTGTCGCGAGGAGGGAGTGCTCCACCAGGCGCACGGACCCCTCGGCGACGTCAAGAACCAGCCTGCCGAGGTTTCGGCCGAACGCGCCCGACTCGACGATGAGCGTCTTTCCGACGACTCTCGGTACCGGCGTCGCCTCGTGAGAATGGCCCGACACGAAGACGTCGATCGTCGGGACGGCGGCCGCGATCCTGGCAGCCTCGTCAAGACCTACGTGCCCAACACAGAGGACGAGATCCGGCCGTCCTGATCCTGAGGCCGCGTCGATCTCCCGCTGTACTGCGCGCTCGGGGTCCGTCGGGCGGAGCCACGGGAAGTCGGGGTACGGCAGATCTTCGGCCGTGGTCAGGCCGATGATCAAGACGTTGAGTCCGCCCACCTTGACCCGAACGGACGCGACGAACGGGGGTTCCTCTCCGTCGATGGAGGCGAGATTGGCGGACAGCACGGGGAACTCGGCTTTCCCGACCAGCTGGGCGACGCGCGGCCAACTCCAGTAGAGATCGTGGTTCCCGACAGCCATGGCGTCGTACCCGACACGGTTCATCCACGTCACCATGGGCTCGGCGCCCCACACGGCGTAGAGCGGAACCCGGAAGTCCTGCCATGCGTCGCCGGCGTCCACGAGAAGGACGGGATCGCCCTGGGCGCGCTCGGTGGCGATCAGGCGTTCGAGAGCGGGCAGGCGCTCGAAACGCAGGTGGAGGTCGTTCGTGTAGAGGATCCGCAGGCTTTCGCCGTGGGCGGGGGTGACGAGGATGACAGCCGCGGCAAGCGCAAGAAGGGCACCGCGCGTCACCACGTGCCCCCGACGGCGAGGCGAGGCCCCCCGGCTCCGCAGACGAACGACAGGCTCCACAGTGGCGGCGCTTTCGGGAGCACCGTGAACGACGCAAAAGGCCGCGCCTCCCGATTCGCGAGGTCCACTCCCGCCGCCATGACGAGGCGCGGCCCCGCGGCCAGATGAAGCGCTGCGTAGGTTCGCGCACCCTCTCCCCAGACGCGTTCGCCCGTGAGCCGTGCCGGACCGAGGTGAAGGGCTCCGAAGACGCCCACGCGGTCTCGCGCGACGTCGAGCGCGATCTCCACCGGGAACGCGTCAGGCACGGCAAGGGCTCGCAGGTGGAGGTCGAAGGGCGATCGCGCCGAGACGACGGCGGCCACCTCGCACCACGAGGCGACGGAACGAGACAGTGTGAACGCCCACCCCGCCTCCTCCATGGTGAGCGACAACGTGGTCCGTCCAGGGTCTCCCTGGATGAGCGCCATTGGCGGATCGGTAGGCACGAAGGATGCGTGAGCCGTCGCCAAGACGGAAATCGCCAACCATAGTCCTCCTGCAGCGCCCCATCGCTTCACGCGCCAAGCATAGCGCCGCGGCGCGCGGCGGGCGAGGTCGTTGCATTGCCCCCACGCCACCGCCACAATCGTCCCATGCTTCTCGATGCGGTGCGTAGCGCGATCCGACGCTACTCCATGATCGAACGTGGGGACCGCGTTGTCGTCGCCGTGTCGGGAGGTGCAGACTCCATGGCCCTCCTGTCTGCGCTTCACGCGTTGTCGTCGGACCTGCACTGCGAGCTCGCCGTGGCCCATCTCGACCACGGGCTGCGCCCGTCCTCCGCGGCCGACGCGCGCTTTGTCGAAGAGCAGGCAGCGAGCCTCGGCCTGCCGGTGATGTCGGAGCGGTGCGACGTTCGCAGCGAGGCGGCGGCCAGGCGACAGGGAATCGAGGAAGCGGCCCGCGGGGTTCGTCGGGCCTTTCTCGCTCGCGTCGCAGCCGAATGGGGTGCGGCGCGCATCGCACTGGGACACACGGCCGACGATCAGGCGGAGACCGTCCTCTTCCGACTGGCGCGGGGTACGGGATGGGACGGACTCTGCGGCATGGCACCCGTCAGCGGACCCATCATCCGTCCCCTCCTCTTCCTGACGCGTGGCGAGGTGCGTCAGTTCGCTGCGGACCAGGGGATTCCGTGGCGCGAGGATGAAACGAACAGCGATGTGAGCTTCGCGCGGAACCGCATTCGCGAGCGAGTTCTGCCAGAACTTGCGGCCATCAACTCGGACGTCGTGCGGACCGTGGCGCGGTTCGCCGACATCGCCGGCGACATGCGCGGGACCGAGCGGTACGTCGTCGACCGGCTGTGGGGTGACATCTGCGAAAGCGAGAACTCAGGTTCGCTTCGGCTGGCGCGGACCCGCGTCGCCGCCTTGCCGCCGAGCGTGCAATTCATCGTGCTCCGCGAGGCGATCTGCCGCGCGCGTGGTGACCTTCGGGGCCTTGGGCGCTCGCATGTCGCGGCGGCGCGACGTCTCGTCGAAGGCGAGGACGAACGAGGCGAGCTTCATCTCCCGCGACTTCGCCTGTTGGTGTCGCGAGGGTCGATTGACTTCCTGGCCGGCGGTCGCCGGCCGCCGGCCGGTCCGTGGCTCGTTCCTCTGCCGCTTGGGCGCACGTCGGTTGCCGCGGCGGGTCTCTCGGTCGAGATCTCCCTCGTGACGCGTGGCGAAGTCCCCACGACGTTCACGGGGAATCCTTGGGAGGAAGTTGCGGATGCCGACGCGGTGAGGTTCCCGCTCGTCGCGCGAGGGCGCCGCGATGGGGACCGATTCGCCCCGCTCGGAATGGAAAGAGACGTTCGTTTGAAGTCATTCCTGATCAATGCGCGCGTCCCTGTCGTGGAACGCGACCGCCTCGCTCTTGTCTGCGACCAGGAGAAGATCGTGTGGGTGGCCGGCGTCCGCCTCAGCGACCGCGTGAAGCTGCGCGACTCGACGCAGCGTGTGCTCGTGATGCGAGCGGAAGAGGTGGTGCAATGACCGTACTGCTTTTCATCCTGACACTCATTGTTCTTGTCGGGATTCACGAGCTCGGCCACTTCCTTGCGGCGCGCGCCTTCGGAGTCTACGTGCACGAGTTCTCGATCGGGATGGGTCCCATTCTCGTTTCGCGGAAGCGCGGCGAGATTCTCTACGCCCTGCGCCTCATTCCGATAGGCGGCTACGTGCGTATGGCAGGCGAAGATCGCCTCGAGACGGGAGACGCCATCCCCGCCGAACGGGTGCTCCACAACAAGCCGGCGTACGTGCGCATCCTGATCTGCCTTGCAGGCCCGGTCATGAACGCAGTCCTCGCACTGGCCATCATCTTGGCCGTGTCGTGGACGGTGAACCTGCCTGTCCTACAGGTCGCGGACACAGTGCCCGGGGCGCCGGCAGCCGGGGTCCTCCAGGCGGGCGATCGGCTGCTCGTGATCGCAGACACGACGGTCTACACAACATCCGATGTTTCTCGCGCGATCGATGTATCGAACGGACAACCCCTCGAGATCGTCATTCGCCGCGATGGGGTGGAGCAGAAGGTCACGCTCCAGCCGCGGGCGGCAGAAGACGGATCTGGATACGCGGTCGGGATCTACTTCTCAGCGATTGCGGAAACGACTGAGATCGTCTCGGTCCCCGCCGCTTCGCCGCTGTACGTGGCTGGCGTCGAGGCGGGGGATCAGATCGTCTCGGTCAACGGGGAGGCCACAACCACGAGGGCGCAGCTCCTCACGGCACTCGATCGTGCGCTAGAGGGGAACGACACGGTCACGCTTGCAGTCCTGCGCGACGGATCTCAGATCGACGTGTCCCTGCGGGCCGGCGGGCGAACCGTCGACCAAGTCGTGAAGGACGTTCGGTTCGGCAATCATGGAGTGGAGTACCATCGCCCGGGGTTTGCCGCCGGACTTGCGCTCGGCTTGCGCAATTTCGCGACGTACGCCTCGCTTCTCGCACAGACCTTGAGGGATCTCGTGGCAGGCTCGCAAGAAGCTCGCGACGCGGTCTCCGGCCCGGTCGGGATCGCCGACATGATTGGGCAGAGTCTGTCTTACGGATTCTTGGCCTTCTTGCAGATTCTCGGGTTCCTGAGTCTGAACTTCGCGATCATCAACCTGATCCCGTTTCCGGGTCTGGATGGAAGCCGCGTCCTGTTCGCTCTTGTCGAGTGGGTCCGAGGAAAGCCGATCCCGCCTCAACGCGAAGGCATCATCCACGCCATCGGCTTCGTCATCCTGCTGGTGCTCCTCATGTTGGTCACGTATCGGGACATTCTGCGGCTGCTTGGATGAGGCACACGACCCAGGCCGCGATCCCTTCGCCGCGGCCGATGGCGCCCATCGTTTCGCTGGTCGTTGCCTTAAGATTCACGCGCGTTTCGTCGATGCCAAGGACGTGAGCGACGTTCGCGCGCATGGCGTCGAAGTAGCGAGACAGTCGGGGGCGTTCGGCGATCACCGTCGCATCGACGTTGACGACACGCCAGCCGGCGCCACGAAGCTTGTCGACGACATCCTCCAAAAGGCGCAGGCTGGAGATGCCGCGGAAGCGTTTGTCGGTGTCCGGGTAGTGGATGCCGATGTCTCCCAACCCGGCGGCGCCGAGAAGCGCGTCGCAGATGGCGTGCGTCAAGACGTCGGCGTCGGAGTGACCGAGCAGGCCGCGCTCGAAGAGAACCTCCACCCCTCCCAGGATGAGCGGGCGTCCAGCGACGAGACGGTGTACGTCGACTCCGAGTCCGACGCGGGATTCAGTCATGGTCGCTCCCCTCGAGAGCGCGGCGCACGCTGTCCGCGGCAACGGAACTCGAGAAACCGCGGCGGATGAGGAAGTCGATCGTACGTCGACGCCGGGTCATCTCGTCCAGTCCGCCGAGGCGTGCCAAGCGCACCTCAGCCAGGCCTCGCGCGATGTCGCGCTCCCGCTCCTCCGGGTAGTGATCGCGCACGGCCGCGGAAGTCACGTCGCGAGGCACCTTCCGCCCCCGCAACTCCTCCTCGATCGCGCGGCGCGACAGGGGGTGATGGAGCATGCGGTCCTCGACCCACAACCGCGCAAAGACGCGATCGTCAATCCATCCGTGGTCTCGCGCCGCGGCAAGCGCGGCGTCGATGTCCTCACAGGAGAAGCCGGCCTCTTCCAAACGATCCCTTGCCTCGCGTTCCGAGAGCGGCCTGTGGCGAAGAGACCGAGCCAGCGTCGTTGTGGCGTCACTCGTCTTCTGCGTCGCTAGCCTCCGCCGCGGGGAGCGTGGCGCCGAGCGCCGCCTTCTCGCGGATCGCCGCCTCGAGACTGTTGGCAAGCTCCGCGTTCTCCTCGAGGGCCTGGGCGCTGTTCCCAATCCCTTGGCCGAGGCGTTCGCTCCCGAACGAGTACCACGATCCGCTCCGCGCAATGAGTCCTAGAGCCTCCCCCGTATTGATGAGGTCGCGGGAGCGAACGATGCCCCGCCCGTAGATGAGGTCGAACGACGCCTCCTTGAACGGGGGAGCCACCTTGTTCTTGACCACGCGGACGGTGATGTGGGTTCCGACGCGCTCGGTTCCTTCTTCGATCTTGCCCGAACCCCACATCTGCAGACGGAGCGACGCGTAGAACTTGAGCGCCCACCCGCCGGCCGTCGTCGTCGACGGGCCGAAGCGAGACGCGCTGATCATCGATCGCATCTGGTTTGTGAACACGACGATGGTCTTCGACTGCGAGATCGCCCCGGAGAGCTTGCGCATCGCCTGGCTCATCAGACGAGCCTGGAGGCCGACCTGCGAGTCGCCCATCTGGCCCTCGATCTCCGCGGCAGGCACGAGGGCGGCCACCGAGTCGATGACGATGATGTCGACCGCGCCGCTTCGCGTGAGCTGCTCGGTGATCTCGAGGCCCTGCTCGCCGGAGTTCGGCTGCGAAATCAGGATGTGGTCGAGGTCAACGCCGAGGGCGCGGCTGTAGGTCGGATCAAGAGCGTGCTCTGCGTCAATGAATGCCGCCGTGCCGCCGCGCTTCTGGACTTCGGCGATCATGTGCAAGGCAAGCGTGGTCTTTCCGCTCGACTCCATGCCGAAGATCTCAATGATGCGTCCGCGCGGAATGCCGCCGACGCCAAGAGCGATGTCTAACGCCAGCGAGCCGGACGGCACAGTCTCCACCTGCAGGATCTGGGCACCATCGCCGAGCCACATGATGGAACCCTCGCCGTACGCCTTCTTGATCTGTTTCAGCGTGCTTTCGAGGACTTCGCGCTTCCCCATGGTTCCCCCCTCGACCGAATCTTGCGTCGATCATAGTGCAAGAGCGACGGCGCTTCAAAGCTGCGCGTGGCCTGTCCCCGTTCGTCGTGCCGAGGGCCTGACCTGCACTATCTCAGCAAAGCGCCGCATCTTGCATCGATTGTATGGCAAGGGCCGGGATGCTTCAAAGCTGCACGGGCATCCCTCCTGCCGTTCGTCAAGCGGAGGCCGCGCTCCGCATGCGCGCCGCTGCCTCAACGAACTGCCTCGCTGCCGCGGGATCGACGTTCGGCAGGAGAAGCGTGAGGCTCCCGATTCGAAGCGAGATCCCCCTGCGGACAAGCGAGAGGCGGACGGAGTCGATGCGTCGTTCGATCGTTCCCTCAAGGCGTGAGGTGGAGCCTCGCAGGGCGCGGAATGCGATGCGTGCCGCCGCGCGCTGGAGCATGGCCGAGGGTCCCGCCTCGGCGATCCCAACGTCGAGGAGGGTGCGGAGCGCGTCGGCTGCGTCCCGGCGGGCGTCCTTGGCAAACTCGATCACGATCGTGCCGCGCTCCGTCAGAACAAGGGTCAGGCGGTCCTTCGCGTCCGAGACACGAGCCACTTCCTCCAGCCAAGCGACCTCCACGACGTGCTCTCTGCCGACCCCTTTGAGGGTGCGTTCGCCGAGGGGCACGTAGCGGAGGTCGTCCGGCAGCCGGGCGCGGCTCTGGACGGAAGCCGTCGTCAGGACTTGGCTTCCCTTGGCGATGCTGGACAAACGCTGGGCCAGATTCACCGTGTGACCGATGAAGTCGACGTCCGTCATGATGGGCGTGCCGCTCGAAACGCCGATTCCAACGTGGATGGATGCGTTCGGCGTCTTCTCGTTGCGGTCGCGCAGGGCACGTTGGAGGTCGACGGCGGCACGGAGGGCGTCGAGGGGTTCTTCGAACGCCGCCATCACGCCGTCGCCGAGCGTCTTCACGACGATCCCGTGCTCGCCGATCTCGTCTCGCAGAATCGCTTCGTGCTCTTCGGTGAGCTCATAGGCGGCATGGTCTCCTTCGCGAGCAGCGTAGGCTGAGAACCCGCGCAGATCGCTGAAGAACAGGCCGATTTCCTCTCCGGATTCGATGTGAGTTCGGAGTTGCTGCCGGATCTTAAGCGTCCGACTCCAGGACATAAGTTCCTTTCGAGAGGCTGGAAAACGAGATCGCCCGATTATATCATCGATTCCTGCGTCGACGCGCACGAAAGGAGCGGGGAATGGAGAACACGAAGATCATCGAAGCCCTGAAGAAGACGCCCATCTTCGCCAAGTCCAGCGACGAGAGTCTGGCGAGTCTGCTGAAGTCGGCCATCCAGAAGACGGTGCAGGCAGGGACAAAGATCGTTGAGAAGGGCCAGAGCGGTCTCGGATTCTACCTGATCCTACAGGGCAAGGCGGACGTTATGTCGGGAGGGAAGAAGCTCGCCGAGTTCGGAGAGGGCAGCTTCTTCGGAGAGCTTTCGGTCATCGATGGCGCGCCGCGCACGGCCGATGTCGTCGCCAAGACGGAGACAACGTGCCTCGTGCTTTCGCAGTGGGCGATGCGCAGCATCATCGGGACCCATCCGGAGATCGCTCTGAGCATGCTCGAGGAGTTGGCGCACCGGCTCCGTGTGACGGACGAGACGCACAACCGGTGCTCCTAGCGGCGGGTCCGTGGCCTCTGTTCCGCTTCTCTGTTTAGGTTCCGCGGCGGCGCTGTCCGACGGCCGGCAGTGGAACGCGACGCTCATTGACGGACGCGTTCTTCTCGATCTGCCGCCGACCGCCGTGCTCGAAATGCACCGCCACGGGATCGATCTGGCGTCCCTCGACGTCGTCCTGATCAGTCACCTGCACGCCGATCATGTCTTCGGTCTTCCCTTTCTCCTCCTCGAGTACGCCGTGCGCTGCGAGCGTCAGAAGCCGCTGTACGTGGTCGGCCCTCCGGGACTCCGTGCGCAGAGCGAGATCCTGTTCACCCTGGCTTGGCCGGGCATGGGAAAGGCGGGCCTGCGACCCAGTGGGCCCATCGAGTACGTCGAGGTCGAGCCTGGCCGCGAGGTCCGCGTCGCCGACCTTGTCGTCTCGGCCACGCCCATGTCGCACTTCGGCCTGCTCGCGTTCGGGTACCGGTTCACGTGTCGCGGAGTCCGCTTCGCGTACACGGGCGATACCGGCGATTGCTGCGAACTTGAGGAACTGCTGTCGGACGTCGACGTGGCCATCATGGAGCTCACGCATCCCACATCGAAGAACGACCCGGGGCACCTTGACGCCGAGCGCCTCGCCTGCCTTACCGAGAACGCACGCCGGCGGGGGACGCGCCTGTTTGCGACGCACATGACGGAGCCTCCCGCCGTGTCGCCCGACGGCGTGACTCTCTGCGAGGACGGCAAGACCTACTGGGTCTAGGCTAGGCTTCGAGAGTCGGGCGCCTATCGTTCGTAGCAGGCGCGGCAGCGCGCCTCGTAGGTCCCCAGGCCCCCGACTTGGATGACCGGACCGTTCGCTGACGCCGGGCGCCCGTCCACCAGGCGCTGCGAGCGCGTCGCCGCGCCGCCGCACTTGACGCAGACGGCTTCGAGCTTATCGACGCGGTCGGCGAGCGCGAGGAGAACCGGCATCGGTCCAAAGGGCTCGGCGGCGAACGTCAAGTCGAGGCCGGCGACGATGACCCGCTTTCCGCGCTCGACGAGGTCCTCGCACAGGGAGGGCAGGCGCTGGGAGAAGAAGTTGCCCTCATCAAAGGCGACGACGGTTGCGCGCTCCATGGCCTCGCGCCCGACGGTCCGCTCAAGCGTTTCGATCGTCTCTTCGCCGGGGGCGAGGAGATGGGCTGCAAACTCGCGCCCGTAGTGGGTCATCACCGACGTCGCGCTGTAGCGGTTGTCGATGGTGGGCTTGAAGAGAAGGATGTCGCCGTGCGCGATGCGCACGCGTTCGAGTCTCCGGATCAGCTCTTCCGTCTTGCCGGAGAACATGCATCCGGTGATGACTTCCAACTGGCGGCCCTTCGCGAACATGGTTCCTCCTACGGGTTGATGAGCGACACAAGGTCGGTTGCGACGAGCGACTCGAACGGCGCCGCGCTGCCCACGAGTCCCGCATCGACGAGGAAACGCTGCACCTCCTCCCAGACGGCCGGATCGTCCAGGTGCACGTCGTCCGCGTAGAGCGGGAGCGTCGCTGCAAAGGAGAGGCGATCCACTTCGTCGTCCACCTCGGGGACCGCGCGGAATAGGGCCGCGAGCGCCGCGTCCGGGGTCTCGCGCGTCAGACGGACGGACTCGGCGACCGCGTCAAGAAACGCAATGAGGTCGGCGCGGCGTTCCAGGACGAGATCGGGGTGCACGACGAACAGGAGGTCGTACGTCTCCGGCACGCAGAAGTCCTCCTGAGCGAAGAAGACGGGCTCCCGGCCGACGAGTTCTACTTGGATAGCCTCGACGTTGCGGAAGGCGCCGACGGCATCGACGGAGTTCATGAGCAACGCCGCTACCGTGTTGAAGCCGACGTTGATGAGGTCGACGTCGGCGTCCCCCACCCCAGCGCACGCGAGCATCGTCCGCCACAGGGCGGGCTCAAGCGGCGCGAGCGAGTAGCCGATCGGCCGGCCGGCCAGGTCGGCGAGCGTTGTGACGCCGCGATCCGCGATCGCCAGGAGGCCGCCGAGGCTGTGGTCGATGAGGACGCCGATGGCCACGAGGGGCAATCCTTCAGCGCGGGCCATGAGGTAGTTGATTTGCGGCGTCAGGGCGATATCGACGGCGCGTGCTGCGACGAGCTTCACGGGGTCGCTCGGGTTGGCGGGGACGAGGAGGTCAATGTCGAGCCCTCGCGCCGCGAACGCCCCGGCGTCGAGGCCCGCGTACAGCGGCACGTGGTTGGGGTTCGGCAGGTAGTCCAGGCACACGGTGAGCGGCGCGCCGACCCCGCACGCGGACATTGACGCCACGGCCACCGCAACCAGCAGAGTCCCAAACCGCACGCCCCTCACCCCCCGCCGCGTCTCGCAGACGCGCTGCCGCCCGCGGAGTCTCTCCATCGTAGCGCCCACCGTTCGATTATCCGGAGCGCGCCGAAGAGCAGCAAACCGATCAGCGTCAGCATGAGGATCGAGGCAAAGACGAGGTCGATGTGCAAGCGTGCGTTCGACTCGAGCATCAAGTACCCCAGACCGCGGCGCGCGCCGACCCACTCTCCGATCGTCGCTCCGACGACGCTGAGAGTTGCGGCCAGCTTGAGCCCGGAGAAGAGCGAGGGGAGGCTGGCCGGCAGGAGGAGCTTGGTCAGGAGCTGGCGCCGCGTCGCTCCCATCGAGAGAAGAAGGTCGACGGTCTCGCGGCTCGTGGCGCGCAGGCCGTCGAGTTCGCTAACGACGACGGGGAAGAACCCAATGAGCGCGGTGACCACAACCTTCGGCCAGACTCCGTAGCCGAGCCAGACGACGAGAAGCGGGGCGATAGCGAACACGGGAAGCATCTGCGATGCCACGATGAACGGCCGCAGGCCGCGTTCGAGTGATCGAGAGTGGTGGAGCGCAATGGCGAGAAGGAATCCGAAGGACGCAGCGAGTGTGAGGCCGAGGGCAATCTCGCCGAGCGTCGTCGCTCCGTGGCGCGCGAGCATCGGGAAGCGCGTGAAGAACGTGATCGCGATGCGGCTCGGTGGGGGGAGAATGTAGACGGGTACGCCGAAAGACCGCACCGCGAGTTCCCACACGCCGAGGAGGAGGGTTGCGAAGGAGGCGGGAATCAGGATGCGGCCGATCATGGCGCAACCTCGGGTGCGAGAAGCGACAACAGGCGAGTTCGCTCCGCTACGACGCCGGGGTCGGCTCGGCGGCGCGGCCTCGGTAGGAGCGCGAGCGAAACGGTCTCGCGCACGGTCGCCGGCCGGGCGGTGAGGAGCAGGAGCCGATCCGAGAGCAGGACCGCTTCCTCGACATCGTGCGTGACGAGGACAACCGTCCTGCGGAATTCGTTCCATACGGCGAGA
The DNA here is from genome assembly GCA_903857865.1 of uncultured bacterium. Classification (GTDB taxonomy): domain Bacteria; phylum Bipolaricaulota; class Bipolaricaulia; order UBA7950; family UBA9294; genus CAIOGO01. The sequence continues at coordinate 108,076 of CAIOGO010000013.1, forward strand.
AGCCATTCCTGGAGCGACGCGCGCGTCTGGGGATCGAGAGCGCCGAGGGGTTCGTCGAGGAGCAGAAGCTCGCGGTGGGAGAGGAACGTGCGCGCCAACTCGACGCGTTGGCGCATGCCGCCCGACAGTTGGGAGGGGTAGACGTCCTCAAACCCGAGAAGGCGAAACCGCTCGAAGAGCCCCATCGCCTCGGCCCGGGCCGCGGCGAGCGGGCGCCCGTCGATCTCCGCCGACAACATCGCGTTTTGGAGGGCGGTTCGCCACGGGAGGAGCGTGTCCTCTTGCGGCAGGTAGGCGGTACGCCCCAAGCGGCTTCCGTGCGCCCCGTCAAGCCACACGGAGCCTGCGTCCGGCTCCAGGAGTCCTGCGAGCACGCGCAGGGACGTTGTTTTGCCGCATCCGGACGGACCGAGACACGTCAACCACTCGCCCTTCTCGACGTCGAAGGTCACGGAGTTGAGGACCGCAACGGTCCCATGCGGCGTTCGGAAGCTCTTCTCAAGCCCGCTCACCCGCAATGCCGGCATGTGGTCCTCCCCTCCTTCCGTCCGCTGCGCGCGACGCCGTGAATTCTAGCGAGCCGCGCTCGGGGCTTCCCGCTCGTTGGCCGACGGTGGGATCCTCCTATATACTCCACCTCCGCGCATGCGCGTCAGGAGGAACGTTGAGATCCAGGCGCTCCGAGGTCAGCTACACCGCACGCCAGAGGTCCTATCGCTTGCTCCTCTATGTCCTCATGTTGGTTGGCTGCGTGATCATGCTCCTCCCGTTCTTCTGGATGCTGACGACGTCGGTCAAGACGGAGGCGGGGGCCATGCGCATGCCGCCCCAGTGGATCCCGGCCAAGCTCCACTGGGAGAACTACGCCGTCGCCTGGGGCATGGCGCCGTTCGGCCGCTATTTCTTCAACAGCTTCTTCGTCTCCATCACATCGACGATCGGCGAGGTGATCACGACCATCCTCGCCGCGTATGCCTTCGCCAAGATGCGGTTCTTCGGGAAGAACGTCCTGTTCGCCATTCTGCTTGGGACGCTGATGATTCCCGGCGAAATGTTGCTCGTTCCGAACTACGTGACCCTCACCAGACTTGGTTGGCTCGATCACTACGAGGCGCTCATCATCCCGTGGATGGTGTCGGTGTTCGGCATCTTCCTCCTGCGCCAGTTCTTTCGGTCGATTCCCGACGAGTTGTGGGACGCGGCGCGCATCGACGGGTGCCCGCGCGGCCGCTACCTGTGGCGGGTCGTCGTGCCGCTCTCCAAACCGGCGGTTCTCACCGTGGCCCTGTTCAAGTTCCTCGGGAGCTGGAATGCCTACCAGTGGGTGCTGATGATGACGAACACGGAGTCCATGCGGACGGTCCCGGTGGGACTGGCCACATTCAGCTCCGACATCGGCACCGCCTACCACTTGCTGATGGCGGCCTCCGTCATGGCCATCCTGCCCATCCTGATCTTGTTCTTCTTCACGCAGAAGCAGTTCATCCAAGGCATAGCGAGGACTGGAATCAAGTGACCTCGTGGACGAGGAGGTGGTCGGGGGCAAGGATTCGCGCAGTACGAAGCTGGTCGTAGACTGAATCGCAGGAATCAAGGAGGACACATGCTGCGCAAGATCGTAGTGGGACTGTTGGGAGCTCTGCTCCTGGGCACGGCCGCGATGGCGGCCAACGAGCCGGTCACCATCGACTTCTGGCACGCGATGAGCTCAGGTCACCAGCCGAATCTTCAGGCGCTGATCACCGCATTCCAGGCCGAGTATCCGCACATCACCGTGACGCTCACGTACCAGGGTTCCTACAGCGCCCTGCAGGGCAAGATCAACGCCGCGGTGGCGGCCGGGAACCTGCCGACGATGGCCCAGGTATACGAGAACTGGGTCACGCCGATCGAGTCGATTCTCTACCCCATCGGTCCGCACATGACGATGATGGAGGTCGGCGACATCGTGGACGGGCTCGTCCCGAGCAACACGTACAACGGCGTCTTGACCACGGTCCCGTTCAACAAGTCGATCATGGTTCTCTACTACAATGCAGACCTCATCGCGACGCCGCCGGCGACGTGGGCCGAGTTCTACGACCTCGCGAAGACGTTGACCGTTGATACGAACGGAGACGGGACGATCGACCGCTTCGGAACGGGACTGCGTCCCGCGGCCAACCCCGAGCAGTTCCTCGTCTACCTCGATCAGGCCGGCGGATCGATCCTGAACGCCGACTGGACTGAAGTGACGATCAACGACGCGGCAGGCATGGCGGCGATCCAGTTCCTTGGCAGCCTCATTCCGTACACCTTCGTTACGAGCGACTACATGAGCGACCACATGGCACAAGTCGCCATGTTCATCGACACCTCGGCCGGCTACAACTACAACAAGACGGCGGCCACGAATGCCGGCTACGCCCTCGGCGTGGCGATGCTGCCGGTCGGCCCGGCGAGCCAGAGCTCGATGATCCAGGGCACGAACCTGGCTGTGTTCAACGTGCCGAACCAGACGCAGGCGCAGAAGGATGCGGCCGTGCTCCTGGCCCGCTTCCTCCTCCGTGCCGAGAACACCGTGTTCTGGGCGATGAAGAGCGGCTACCAGCCGGTCACCAAGTCAGCGTACGAGACGCAGACGTGGAAGGACTTCGTCGCTACGAATTCCTATCAGCAGGCGATGTCGGCCCAGATGCTGCTTGGGTTCTCGCAGATCCTCCACCCGAACTACGGCGACATGCGCACGATCCTCTCGACCAAGTTCGACGAGATCATGCGCAGTGCGACCGGGGCACTCGACGGCCTGAATTCGATGGCTGAAGAAATCAAGCCGCTACTCAGCGAGTAGGCGGGATTGTTTTGGCGTTCGTGAGGGGGCCTTGTCCCCCTCACGAACCCTTCGTTGTGAGGGCGGGGCAGATGAGGACCTGGCGGGAAAGGATCGGGCGCGCGGTACCGCGCGGGCTGGGGAAGCCGCTCGGAATCTTGAGGGGCAAGCTGAATCCCGTCGCCGTGTATCGGCGCAATCCGTCGTTCTGGAAGGAGACCGGAACGGCGTACCTCTACCTCCTGCCCGCGCTCGTCATCCTGACCGTCTTTATCTTCTACCCCTTCTTTGACGCGTTCAGGATCAGCCTGTTCAAGTGGGGCCTGCTCCCGCCGCGGCCGTACGTGGGATTCGCGAACTACACCTACATCTTCCACGACAAGTACTTCTGGCGGTCGCTGTGGCATACGTTCTACTACGTCATTATCACGGTGCCGGTGACGCTCTTCCTCGCGATCCTTGTTGCCAGTCTGCTCAACAAGGGGCTACGATTCCTCTCGTTCTCGCGGACGTCGTTCTTCCTCTCCTACATCAGCCCCATCGTCGCTATTGCCATGGTTTGGCGCTGGATGTACAACGCCAACTACGGCCTGCTCAACTACCTCCTCTCGCTGCTCAACAAGATCCCGTTCGTGCACATCCAGCCCATCGATTGGCTGAATAACCCGGACTACGCGCTACCCGCCGTCATCATCCTCAGCGTCTGGCACTACGTGGGTTACCAGGCCATCATCCTCCTCGCCGGGATGCAGAACATCGAGCAGCAGTACTACGACGCGGCGAAGGTAGACGGAGCGACCGGGTTCCAGGCGTGGCGGCGCGTGACGATCCCCCTTCTGACGCCGCAGCTCTTCTTCGTCTTCATCATGTCGCTCATCGGCTCGTTCAAGGTATTCACCGAGGTCAACGTCATGCTCATGGGGCCCGGGCCGTTGCGGAGCGCCGAGACGATCGTCTACTACATCCTCAGGAGCTCCGGCCGCATCGACGGAGCGACTCAGCACCTAGGTCGCGCGGCGGCCGCGTCGGTGGTTCTGTTCGGCATCATCTTCGCCCTCACCATCTTCCAGATGACCGTGACGCAACGGAAGGTTCACTACCAATGAGGCGGACACTCTGTCTCCCGGTCTGCCTCGTCCTGGTCACTCTCCTTGCCGGGCTCGCCTTTGGCGACGCGCCCGATCCCGCTCGGGCAACCCTCGACGGCCGCGTTCTCGGAATCATCGACGGCGACACGGTCGACATCCGGGGCAGCACGCGCGTCCGCTACCTCAACATCGACACGCCCGAGATCGGGCAGCCCTACGCCGACCTCGCGACCGAACTCAACCGACAGCTCGTGCGGTTCAAGGATGTTCGCCTGGAGCTGGACGTGAAGGAGCGCGACGCGTACAACCGTCTACTCGCCTACGTCTACGTCGAGACGGACTCGGGATGGGTGATGGCGAACCTCGAACTCGTTCGCGCCGGCTTGGCGCGGCTCCTCTTCATCCCGCCCAACGGGCGGTACCGCGCCCAATTCGAGGAGGCGCTGCTCGACGCGATGATCCACCGCCGCGGCATGTGGGGCGCCGTCGGCGGGGTCCTCACGGTGGCCGAACTCGAGGCGGGGATCGGCGAGAACGTCAACCAGGTCGTGACCGTGCGCTTCACCGTGGCGACCCTCTCGATCACCGCCGCGGGCACGCGAGTGGATCCGACCGAGACTGGACTCGGATTCCACCTTCTTCTCCTGCCCGCGTGCGAGGCGATCGCGCTTAATGCGGGCGCGGAGATCCTGGCCACCGGACTGCTCGACTACTCGTCCCTGAGAAGTGGCCCCGTCCTCAGGATCGACGATCCAACGCAGATCGTGTTTGTGCAGGACGTCATTCCGGCGGCGTCACCCTAGAGAGACGAAAGCGGCGCCTCGCGTCGCTTCGAGGCAAGTCACGGCACCTCGCGTCGCCTCAAATGAGAGGTGCGACGCGCAGCGCCATGCGGTGCGGTCCCGACGGGATTCGAACCCGTGTCCCCGGGATGAGAGCCCGATATCCTAGGCCGCTAGACGACGGGACCGGAGAACGCAGGCATTATGGCCCACGAGGGCCAATGCATCAAGCTTCGTCCGTTAGGCGGCTTTGGCTCGCTTCTCGATCAATTCCTTCGCCGCGCCAAGCGCGGTCATGAGATCGCCGTAGAGTTCCACCGGAACGGCGATGCCCTTCCTCGTCGGCAGCCACTGGCCGTCCTCGCCCTCGTAGAAGTTGCGGATATCGAGGTAGTCGCGGTCGCGGAACTTCGAGAGGCGGATGTGGATCCGCCCCGCGAGGCCCTTGTCAATGACGTGGACCAAGATCTCCTCGGTTGCCTGGATCTCTTCGGCCATAGCGATCACCCTTTCTCGGTTGATGACAGATAGTGAAGGATAGCACAAGATGGAGTGCGAGAGAAGTGGGCCTGCCTGGACTCGAACCAGGGACCTCCCGCTTATCAGGCGAGCGCTCTAACCAGCTGAGCTACAGACCCCGAGTGAAGCTCGGCAATAGTATCGGGCGGTCCGGGGAGTGTCAAGCAGGAAGCGTGCGCAACTGCCGTTGCTGTCGATGTTCTACTCTTCGAGAGCGCTGTCGGCCTCGTGGGATCGGAGAGCCTCGGCCAGCGGTTCCATGTTGCCTTCGAGGACGGTCGTGAGGTCGTAGAGACTGAGCCCGATGCGATGGTCGGTGATGCGATTCTGCGGATAGTTGTACGTGCGGATCTTCTCGCTGCGTTCGGCCGTCCCGATCGCGGCGCGTCGTGTAGCTTTGAGCGTCGCCTGCTTCTTCTGTTCGTGCAGGTCGTGGAGGCGGGCGCGAAGGACGCGCATCGCCTGGGTGCGGTTCTTCATTTGAGATTTCTCGTCCTGGCAGCTCGCGACGATGCCGGTCGGGACGTGCGTGATGCGGACCGCGGAGTCGGTCGTGTTCACGCTCTGCCCGCCGGGGCCCTGAGAGCGGAAGGTCTCGATGCGCAAATCGTTGGGATCGATCTCGATCTCCACGTCCTCGGCTTCCGGAAGCACGACGACGCTGGCCGTCGACGTGTGGATGCGACCCTGCGCTTCGGTCTCCGGCACGCGCTGGACGCGGTGGACGCCGGACTCGTAGCGGAACACGCTGTAGGCGCCCTTCCCCTCGACGGAGAACGTGAGCTGCTTGAAGCCGCCGAGCGGCGTCGGATGACTGTCGAGGAGCGAGGTCTTGAGGCGCAGTTTCTCGGCGAACCGCGCATACATGCGGAGCAAGTCCGCAGCGAAAAGACTCGACTCCTCTCCGCCCGTGCCGGCACGGATCTCGATGATTGCGTTCTTCTCGTCGTTCGGATCCGGGGGCGCGAGCAACCGTCGGAACCTGCCGGCGAGGTCGTCGAGGTGCGGGCGGTCCGCCTCGATGGCCTGCGTCAGCTGGTCGCGGAGTTCGAGGTCGCTGTTCCGCATCTCCTCCATCTCGGCGATGGACGTTGCCAGTTTCTCCCACTCCTCACCGATGCGGATGAGATCCTGTACCCGTGCGAAGCGCTGTGCTGTCTCGCGGTACTCCGGGCGCGCGTACGCGTTCGGGTCCGACAAGCGCTGCTCGAGCTCGGCTCGCTCGGCGCGTGCCTTCGCAAGATGAGGAGGGATCTCTAGATTCGCCATGGCGTCGTAACGCTACGCCAACAGAGAAGCGGTTTCAACTAGCTTGCACGACCAGCTGACCGCGCAGGAAGTGGATCTCGTCCTCGAGGGAGCCGATGCGTGCGTACAGTTCGCCGATCACCGCGTGGGCGCCGACGACGGCCTCACGGCGGCACGTTTCGAGCTCGCCGCGCAGGAAGATGACCTGCTCGGCCAACAAGCGTTCGACGTCGCTGGCGAAGTCCACGGCATCGAGGGACACCTGCGACAGAAGCCGATCGACGAACGGATTCTCTTCCATGCGTTGAGGCTACCCAGCCCGGAGTGCCGAGATCGGACACGTGGCTGGTGCGGGAGGACCCTTCGTCCCGTCGGGGCTCGCTCGGCGTCACCCGCGGAAACCGTGACTCTGGCTACGCTTGGCCCATCGAGAGGATACGAATGAGCAAGATCACGGTCGATGCGAGAGCCTGCATTCAGTGTGGCGCGTGCGTTCGAGTCTGCGCGATCGCCGATGTCTTCGAGATTCGCGACGGCGCCTCGGTCGCCGTCCGCCCTGAGAGATGCTGGGGGTGCGGGCAGTGCGTTTCGGTCTGTCCGGTCGACGCGATCGACCACGACGCGTTCCCGCTCGAGAAGTGCCCGCTCATCGACAACGGTCGGCAGCCCACGGGGGAGCAATTGGCGATCCTCATGCGGGCGCGGCGGTCGGCCAGGACGTTTGCCGAGCGGCCCGTGCCGCGCGACATCGTGCGCGATCTGGCGAGCGTCAGCCGCTGGGGACCGTCGGCGCAGAATAGCCAGGATGTCGATTGGATCGCGATCGACGATCGTGCGCGCATTACCGAGATGTCCAAGGCGACCCTCGACGAGATCCGCCGATTCTCGCACCTGATGCGTCACCCCGTGCTTCGTGGGGTCCTGCGCCTGTTTCTTGGGCGGGAGTTGACGAAGAGCGCCGGGCGCAATCCGCGAGTCGGCGAGGAGCTCCTCGACCGCTGGGCAAAGGGTCTCGATCCCGTCTTCTACAACGCCCCCGTCGTGCTCGTCGGGCACACGCGGAGCCGGCGGGCGTTCGCGCGCGATGACGCCATCTACGCTGCGTACAACCTCATGCTCGCCGCGGAGCGGCAGGGGTTGTCCACCTGCCAGATCGGGATCTTCCAGATGACGGCCGAACACAGCAACAAGGTTCGGCGCATGCTGGGGCTATCGGAGGGGCGCACCGCCCAGGTTACACTCGTTCTGGGATACCCTCTCCATCCCTTCCGAAGGCTCGTGCCTCGCAGGATGCCCGAGCTGGTCTGGAACCCTCGCTAGCATGGATCTCGCAGCCTTGCGCCGCCTGCTCGCCTCCCAACCCGGTGCGATGGAGGACCAGCCCTTCGGCCCGGACGTTCTCGTCTACAAGGTTTGCGGACGCATGTTCGCCCTCGTCGCACCTGACTCTCCGGCTCGGGTCACGCTGAAGCTGGAGCCGTTGCACGGCCAGCTCCTGCGCGCGCAGAACGCGTCCGTCCTTCCGGGCTACCACATGAACAAAGACCACTGGAACACGGTCGTCCTGGATGCAGGCGTGGTGGACGACGAGCTTGTCGAATGGATCGACGAGTCCTACTCGCTTGTCGTCGAACGCCTCCCGCGGCGGGAGCGAGAACGACTGCCTCGCAGCGGCCAGCGCTCTTCGAACAACGCCTGAACCTACTGCAAGAGGACGGCCGGCTGCTCTACAACCTCTCACGTTGACTAGGGTTTCGGCTTCGCACTGGTGGGCGTTGTCTTCGTTGTCGATGTTGCGGGCGTTGTGGTCTTTGTGGTGGACGGCGCTGTGGCCTTGGTCGGCGTAGTTGCCGGGGTTGCCGATGACGCTGGCGGATTCGTTACGCGCCAGGCGAGGAATTGGCGGATGCCGGTGACGACGCCGGCGGCGATCTTGTCCTGGTACAGCCCGTCGAGGAGTTGGGTTCGCTCGCTTGGGTTCGTGATGTAGCCAACCTCCACGGTGACAGCCGGCATCGACGTCCGCTGCAGGTACGACTCCTGCGTTCGGATCCCGCGGTTTCGCGCGCCGGTCGACAGGCTCAGAGCGTCCTGGAGCATCGCCGCGAGGGTCCAGCTGGGATCCGAGTCCTTGCGCGTCGTGTCGACCCACGTCTCTACGCCGCTCACGTCGCTCTGGGTGAACGAGTTGACGTGGACGCTGACGTAGATCGACGCGCCGCCGTCCTGCGCGATGCGGATGCGTTCTTCCAGCGGAACGAAGACGTCGACGGACCGCGTCGTGATCGTGCGAATTTGCGGATCGGACGCGAGCAGGGACTGAATCTTCTTGACGATGGCGAAGTTGATCGCCTTTTCGGTGTAGTCGCCCGACGTGGCTCCGGGGTCCTTCCCGCCGTGCCCGGCGTCGAGGGCGACGAGGATCTTCCCTTTGGTTGAGGCGGAAGGCCCGGCGGGTTGGCGCAAGAAACCGAAGTAGGCGACCGCGGCGGCGGCGAGCAGGACGATGACCGCGATGGCAATGTACCCACGCTTGTTCATGGCCTCAGCTTATCCTCGGCCGCGCCGAGCGCCAGGCCTGTGCCCCTCGCTCCGAGGCCGATTGTCACCCCGTAGCGCAGGCGCTGTGTCTATGCTACGATCGGTACACGGGTTCGCTCTCGGGCGCGGGGAGGCGTGAGTGGCCGAAGGCATCGGACTTGGGCTGGTTCTGGCGACCCTCGCGGGCCTGTCGACGCTCATCGGCGCCGCGGTCGCGTTGCTGGCCAAGGCTCCCGGTCCTCGGTTCATGGCCTTCACCTTGGGTCTGTCCGGCGGCGTGATGATCTACGTCTCGTTCGTCGAACTCCTGGGAAGCTCCGTGTCCGTCCTCGGCTTCCTGCCCGCTCAGGTGGCATTCTTCCTCGGCATGGGGCTAATGTTCCTCATCGACGTCGCGATTTCCCACGAGTACCTTGCCGAGCACGTGTGCCGTACGGCCGACGAGAGGCAAGCCCGGCTCATGAAGACAGGCCTCTTCGTCGCGCTGGGGATCGGGATCCACAACTTGCCCGAAGGGATGGTGACCCTCGCCGGCGCGCTTCACAACCCGTCCGTAGGGCTGGCGATTGCGATCGCTGTCGCGATTCACAACATCCCCGAGGGACTCGCCGTCGCGGTGCCGATCTTAGCGGCCACCGGAAATCGCAGAAAGACGTTCACGTGGGCGGCCCTGTCCGGGCTCGCCGAGCCCGGTCGGCGCCGGCCTCGCAGCCGCTGTGCTCGCGCCCATCCTGTCCGATCGAGTCCTCGGTTACGCGCTCGCCGCCGTGGCGGGGATCATGGTCTTCGTGGCGCTCGACGAGCTCATCCCTGTATCGCGCGACTTCGACCGCGGCCACTGGTCCATCTTCGGCATCATTGCGGGCATGGTCGTCATGGCCGCAAGCCTAGCGCTCCTGACTTAGCTCTAGCGTGGCGTGGGCGCGTCCTCGGGATGACACGGCACCGTGAGGACGGCGCAGCGCGCCAGGCGCACGACCTTCTCGGCCACCGACCCGAAGATGCGGAGGTGCCAGCCCGTCCTGCCATGCGTGGCGATGACGATGAGGTCGGCGCCCTCCTCCTCCGCGATGCGCGTCACTTCGTGCGCCGCGTCGCCGATCGTGACGATGCCACGCGATCGCACCGAGTCGGGTACGCGACGGCGGCGGCGCTCGTCGAGCGCCAAGCGCGCGCTCCGCACCAGTTCCTCCTGATAGCTGGCGAGGTCGAAGGCGGGTGCTCCGGACGGGGTGTCGAGCGCAGGAATCGGCGCGACCACGTGCACGAGAATGAGCTCAGCCTTCGCCGCCTCGGCGATCTCCGCTGCGGCCTTAAGCGCCTTGCACGCCGGCTCGCTGAAGTCGGTTGGGCAGAGAATCCGTTTCACCGGCAGGAATGTCGTGCTGCATTCAGTAGCCATCGCTCCACCGTAGACCTCCGGTCGCCGCTCGTCAAGAGGCGGCCGGTTTCCTTCAGTCCGCGGGCGCAGTACACTTGCGGCTCAGGCGCCTCTGGCGCCTGAGCCGTTAGCGCGAACGCCTTCCCTGCGCGGCGTTCGCCGTTTTCGCATCTCACTCGCGAGGAAAGGGAGGGACAGCATGGCAACGCAAGGCGTAACACCACGCAGCGAGGACTACTCGCGCTGGTACACGGACGTCGTGAAGCTGGCCGAGCTCGCGGAAAACGCTCCCGTGCGCGGCTGCATGATCATCAAGCCCTACGGCTACGAGCTGTGGGAAGGCATCAAGTCCGCCCTGGACTGCCGCTTCAAGGCGACCGGGCACAGGAACGCCTACTTCCCGCTGTTCATCCCGATGAGCTTCATCGAGAAAGAGGCCGAGCACGTCGAGGGCTTCAAGCCCGAGCTCGCCATCGTCACGCACGGCGGCGGCAGCGAGCTCGAAGAGCCCCTCGTCGTGCGCCCCACCTCCGAGACCCTGTTCGGCGAAGCCTACGCGCGCTGGATCCAGTCCTACCGCGACCTGCCGATGCTCATCAACCAGTGGGCCAACGTCGTCCGCTGGGAGATGCGGCCTCGCCTCTTCCTGAGGACGACCGAGTTCCTGTGGCAAGAAGGCCACACCGCGCACGCCACGCGCGAGGAGGCCGTCGAGGAGACCCTCAAGATCCTCGACATCTACGCCGACGTGTCGGAGAACGTCTGCGCCGTGCCCGTCATCAAGGGCCGCAAGAGCCCGCAGGAGAAATTCGCCGGCGCCGATGACACCTACACCATCGAGTCGATGATGGGGAACGTGTGGGCACTGCAGGGCGCGACGTCGCACTTTCTCGGCCAGAACTTCGCCAAGGCGTTCAACATCCAGTTCCTCGACGAGAACAACGAGCTCCAGCTCGTGTGGACCACCTCGTGGGGCATGACCACGCGCACCGTCGGCGCCATCGTGATGACACACGGCGACGACAAGGGCCTGCGCCTGCCACCCGCCCTTGCGCCCATTCAAGTTGTCATCGTCCCCATCTGGAAAACGGCTGAAGAGCGGGACTCTGTCTTTGCCTTCGCGGGCGAAGTGAAAGCTCAGCTCGAGGGGGCAGACGTGCGCGTCCACCTCGACGCGCGCGAAGGCCTGTCGCCCGGATTCCGCTTCAACGACTGGGAGATGCGCGGCGTCCCCGTGCGACTCGAGATCGGTCCCCGGGATGTCGCTGCGGCATCTGTCATGTTGTCACGCCGTGACGTACCGGGGCGTGACGGGAAGATGCCGGCGCCCATTGGCAATTTGGGAGCGACCGTCAATGGGCTGTTGAACGAGATCCAGGCAGCCATGTTGGCGAGTGCCAAGGCATTCCGTGCCGAACACCTGCACGAGGCTGCCACCTACGACGATCTGAAGCGCATCGTAGAAGACGGCTGGGCGCTCATCTACCACTGCGGCACCCGCGAGTGCGAGGATCGGATCAAGGAAGAGACCAAGGCCACGAGCAGGTGCTTCCCACTCGACCTGAACAAGGAGTGGGAGCCGAAAGGGAAGACCTGTTCAGTATGCGGGCGCCCCGCTTTCGGCCGGGCGTACTTCGCCAGGGCCTACTAGGCTAGTCACCCTCCCAAGTTCTTGGCAGGAGGACAACTCTGCCGCTCTCCTTGGCTGTGGTGAAGTTCCGAGGTAGGCGCGCTCTCTTCTTGTGTCGTCCAGACAGTGACGCCGACGATACCCGATCCGGCAGGCACGAGAGCCAAAGGCCCGACCCCGTGACGCCAAGGCGACCACCCTACTCCCATGCTCGCGCTACGTCGCGGCAACGTTCGAGAACTGCTCGAAGATATCGAGGACATCGGCGAAGACGGCATAGTCTTGCTTGGCTGCCTCGACGAGGTACATCAGCTTCAGTCTGCCGGGCTCAACTCCCGCAGCCGATGCGAACTTGTTTAGCAGAGGTCTTCCAGGGATAGCTCGCATCCAGTGCGGGTCGTCAGCGCTGATAGCTCTTTCCAGGTCTGCATAGAGGTTTGATGTGCGGTCTGCGATTCCGCCAGGATCCAGATCGCTGCACACGCGAGCGCGCTCGGCTTCCGCGTGGCTACGGAGGAGGGTAGCCAGCTGGTCGGCAGTCTGCCCAGAGAGCCCGCTGGGCATGATGTCAGCGTTGCCCACATGAGCCCGGGCCTCGCTCGCCACAATGAGTGCCACGGCATATGGAATCAAGCCAGTGGCCAGCTCGCGAAGCTTGCCGTTGACTTCATCTGGGTTCCTGAGCCAGCTACCTGGTGGTTCCATTGCCTCGAAACAGTCGGCGATTAGGTTGGCATCAAGGAAGTAGTTTTCCAGGTGATAGCGGGGCAGTGTCTTCAGTCGCTGGCTCGTTGCGGCGGCGTTCGCGGCGCTTCCTGCGTCCCCGTCACAGAGCATGAAGAAGTCGACACCCCAGATCGTCCGATCGAGAACATGGCTCACAAGATGGGCGAATGATCGGATCGCATCCTTCCCGCCGGCCGGCACTAGCACCAGACCTGGATGTCTGGTCCCCAGGATTTGGCCATACGCCTGCTTGTCGAGGCTCGCATTGGTTCCCTCTACCAAGACGATGCGCTTCCCGAGAGCAACGATGCCGACGGAGTGTCCGAGGAGACGCAAAGCCTGGTTTGTCTCATCCTCCTCTCTGACCAGCACAGCCTGATTTGCGGCATCCGGCTGCGGCGGGGAGATGAAGACCACGGACTGGTCAAGCGCCGCAGTGATAATGTCAGGCGAGTGCGTGCAGAAAACGAACTGGTTGGTTCGTCCAACTGCGCGGAGAGTCTGGAGCAGTTTGTAGACAAGCTCTGGGTGCAAGTGAAGCTCAGGTTCATCGAAGAAGACGATGCAGTGCGACGGGCTCCTCAAGATGAAGTCGAACACGGTGTTCACGACCTCGCGCTCGCCAGAACTTAGAGTACTGACGTCGAGTTCCTGTCCATTGAGCTCATACCGAAGCTGCTGCGCCTTGGGTTCCGCGTCCAGGAGTCGTTTCGGGGCGAGCAGCTGAGCGAACGCTACCTTGAACGGGAGAAGGGGATCCGGGAAGTCGAGCGACATCTGAGTTGCTCCCTCGTGCATCAGCTCCTCGGCCTTGCGAGCGATCTTGTCTCTTCTGCTCTGGACTTTCCGGAAGAGCGAGTGCAGAGTGTCCTGGAACCTCGTCTGTAGCCCGCCGAATGTCAACTCCCAGCCGATATTCTCCTCCCACGGGTCGATAACGTCCCATGAGAACGTGTATGGCTGCAGGCGCTGGATTGAACGATCGCTCTCGAAGTAGACAACGCTGCTCTGCCATTGCGTGCGCCAATGACTCTTCTGAAGGGTGCGCGCGAGCAGTTGGCAATCTGCTGGATCCCCAGTGTCCAGCGTGCGCTTTCCCCAGTCCTCTTGCTCAGTTTTCGACGTTGCCTCAATGCCGAGCCGAACTGGCCCAGTGTGGGTCGGCTTTCGAAATGCCTGAACCAGGGCTTGCATCAGGCGGGTCTTGCCCACGCCGTTTGCACCCGCCAGAACAACGACGTCCGTCAAGCCCTCGACTTCAAAGCGTTGCACCGGTGGGACATCGCTCAGTCGAATGGAGTGAATGCGCACGTGCACTCCTTATGAAGCCGCGCTACCGTGTGGGCGCTCCAAAGCGCAGATACATGACTCCACAGCAGCGCCCCACATCGACCCCTCTCCTATGACAGTTGATGGTGACACAGAGGGGCCTCTGTGAGCATACGGTCCGACACCCGTAAGAGCAAGCATTGATGGCCACATTGGGACGACGGGGCCAGGTCGGGGCGATGTGGTCTACCATTGTTTTTTGTACGGAGACGGGAACACCCCCGGCGCGGTAGACTGAGATCGACGGGGGTTCGTGGCTGGCTGCTTGCGACACAAGCAGCTTGAGGGTCCGCGGTCTCCGATTGCGCGGTTCTGAGGCGCCGCCCAACCAAGGCGGGGACTCTGCGCAGAGAGGAAGAGGACGTCATAGACACAAGAGCAACCGCGGCGCCCGCCCCGTGGACGCGGTGTGTCGCGGCCGTTGGGCATGCTGTAATCAGCCGATGCGGCTAGAGACACGGAGGTACGGAGATGCGGAAGACCAGGCGCGCCTGTATTCTGTGGTTTGTCGTCCTGGGCATCGCTTCGCTCGTGGCGCTTGCCGCCACTGGAGAGGCTCTGATCAAGGCCGAAGTCGTCGCTGTAGTTGACGGAGACACATTCGACGCCTACATCCTAGCAGTCCCCGAGGGACTAGGCGCGGCACTGGCTCCTGAGATCGATCCTAGTGTGTCCAGTTTCGGAATGGTGTTAACACTTCAGGCCTCCTGACGGACTTCGTGACTGATCGCACCCCAGAAGACCTCCGCCGGGGTGCGCCCTTTGGTGCGGTAGCCCTGATGGGGTCGCTGGAAGTTGTAGAACTCGAGGAACCCGTCCAACGAGGTCTGCAAC